>JAIYDJ010000075.1 GCA_027487575.1 Rhodobacter sp.
CCCGACGCCGGTCAACCCGTTGATGTAGCCGTGCAACTGGGTGATGCTGTAGGACGGCAGGCGCACGATGTTGCCGGATGTGGCCGTGCTGTTGGTGGGCGGGCACCAGCGGTTTCCCGGGCTCGGAAGGGCGTGGTCGGCGCTTGTCGGTGAGATCACCGTCACGGAAGTGGGCGACGTGGCGGAAGTGTAGGTTCCCTGCGCGCCGCTGGTGTTGGAATAGGTGTCGGCATGGGCGGTCATCGGCATGGAGGTGGTGCGCGAAATGCCGAAGGTGGTGTAGACGCTGGCAGGCAGGTCGACGCAGGTGACACCTGTCACGTTGGGATTGTCGATCAGGTTGTACTTCGCAGCAAGCGTCGTGCCCAGGTTCACCTGCCCGTTGAACGGCACCAGTGCGATGGAAATCCGGTTTTCGACGTCCGAATTCAGCACGGTCGTCACGAATTCCCGCGCGGCCGACTTCAGGTTGGTCAGGCGGTTGTTGTCGTTCATCGAACCCGACACGTCCAGAACCAACACGATTTCAACGTTGGTGATCCGCTGTTCGGCACCCGACCGGCCCGGCGCGTCCAGGTCGTTGATGCCCAGCATGTGCATGAACAGCGGTTGCGTGTCGGCGGTCGCCTGCGCGATCACCTCGCGGAAGTTGATGCCGTCGGTCACCTCGACGTCACGCAGCGTTTCGGAAATGCCCGCCGCGTGGAAATAGTCGCGCACCACCGACTCCGGGTCCAGTTCCTGCGTCAGCGACGCCGCGGCCAGTGTGGACCGGTCCAGCGTGTTCTGCAGCGTCGTGCGGGTTTGCTCGTATTTCATCAGGTCAACCGCGAGGCCGCCCATCATGGTCATCAGCAGGAACAGGATCAGGGCAAAGATCGTCACGGTGCCCGCCTCGTCCCGGAAAGTTCCGGGACGGGGCTTCAAAAGCACCGAGGCGGAAAAGACCGCATTCTTTACAGACACACCATTCATATGCTCGTTCCTTCGGAAAGCCGCGCCGCAGATTCCCGATGGGAAAGGCGGCATTGCTGCTGGAACGAGGTACGCGCAGGCATGGGGCGAAAATGAGGCAACCGGAAGGAGGGCGCTTTCCGTCCATTGGCAAATCAGACAGGACCGGAAACAATGTTGTCCCGCACCTGCCATTGTTTCGCCACCTCCGGAATGGCCGCGACGGTCGTTCCGAGGGGATCGGGTTGATGCGCCGGTCGCGAATCAGGCCTGCCTGCATCGGACCGCGCCTTACTGGGTCAGCTTGAGCTGGCTGATGTTGCTGGCGATCGTGCGGAACGCCGTCTGAATCTCGAGCCCCTGCGCGTCGAAGTAGTGCGAGGCAGAACTGGCGCATTGCGAAATCTGCGTCTGGCCGTTGGTCGGGGCTTCGAATGCTATGCCGTAAACGATCACCCCATTGTTCTTGGCCAGCGTACAGGACTGCTGCAATTGCGTGTTCATCGTCGAGACCGATGCGTACTGCGACTGGAACATGTTCATCGCGTTGCTGTAGGCCGTGTTGCGCGTCGCATTCGTGGTTCCCAGTGCCCGTGCGTAAAGCTGCCATGCGACCCAGGTCTGCCGCTGCGCCGCCCAGATGGACTGCCAGGTCTGCTGCGTCGCACCCGAGCCTGAATCCCATGGGGCCGCCCGCCATTCGTTCCGGTGCGGCACCCAATACTGGTTGGGCGCAGGCCGGGTGGTGTGCAGGATCGAATAGTGGTTGTCCCCCGTCGACCGCCAGATCGGCGACGCGCCGGTCTTGACCGCGTCATTGGTCTTGTTGTGGGCCACGTGTTCGCCGTCGGTCATCAGGACGATCACCTTCATGGCCTCTTCGTCGCCCCAGTCGAACGGGCGGCCCGCGAACTTGGCGGGGATGGCGCCGTCGGCCACCAGTTCGGTGAACATCGCGCGCGCGCCCGGCTCGATCAGGGTGACACCCCATTTCATGCCCAGCGTGATCGACGTGTTGCCTCCCGCCGTCAGCGCGTTGATCTGTGCCTGCAACTGATCGATATCGTTCGAGGGCAAACGCACGATGTTGGCCGGATTATTGCGGCAGAACGGGGCGTTGGCGTTCATCGTTGCATAGGATGTGTCGGTGTGGGCGGTATAGCTGGTACCCCCGATCGTGCCCGAGGTCACGTCGGCAAAGGCCGCCATCGGCAGAGCCAAGGTGCGCGAGATGCCGACAGTGGCATAGGCACTGGCGGGGATTTCCAGACAGTTCACGTCGGCCACGCCATGCAGGTGGGTGGCGTTGTACTTGCCGCGCAGGGTTGCGCCCAGATTGACCTGCGCATTGTAGGGCACGATCGAGATGGTATAGCGGTCTTCGTCGTCTTCGGCCAGCAGCGTCTCGACAAATTCGGAGGCCGCCATGCGCAGGTTGTCGATCTTGGCCCCGCTCATCGATCCCGACACGTCCAGCACCAGCACGATTTCCACGTTGCTGATCCGCTGTTCGGCCGCCGAAAGTCCCCGCGCATCGAACTCGTCGATCCCGATCATGTGCATGAAGATCGGGTTCGTCGGCACGGTGCCCTGGGCCTGAACGTTCTTGAAGTTCAGACCCTGCTGAACCTGGATGTTCTCGACCTCGCCCGCCAGTCCCGAGCGGTCCATGCAGTCCACCACCACCGCTTCGGGGTCCAGCGAGTTGGTCAGGCTGGTGGCCATCAGCACGCAGCGGTCAAGGCTGTTCTGCAGATGCGTCCGCTTTTCCTCGTAGCGCATCAGGTCGATGGCAAAGCCGCCCATCATGGTGATCAGAAGGAACATCACCAGCCCGAAGATGATCAGCGCGCCGCCCTCGTCGCGGCGAAACCGCCGCAGAAGGCCGCAAGCCCGGGTTGCAAGGAGGGTACGTGGTCTGGTCAGCATCGCAACGGTCCTTGGTACAGGCAGGCCGGGCAAACGCGGCCTGCAAAAAGTCACCCCAACGACACCGGGCTGACCAGAAGTTGCGGCAGAATTGTGGCAATAGGGGCAAAGCACGGCTGGTGCGATGCGAACCGGAAACACTGCCCGGACGTGCGCGCGATTGTCCCGCGGCGGGCGACAGACCGGCGCGGGCGTGCCGCGGGATTGACGGGAATTCGTCGCAAATTCGAATCACCTTGGCCCTTTTCGGGTGCTCCCGCCGTTACGTTTTCGTCAGCGGTGCCGGGTGCGTCCGCAGGCACGGGGCGACACCAAATGTCGCAGGCGGGAAAGGTTTTGCATGATAGATATTGAACATGGCGCAGGATTAGGGCCTTGTGGGGTCCGCAGATTTTGTGGGGCCCCGATGCGTTATTCCGGTCTGAAAGTCATCACCGAGGGGCTGTTTGGCAACAAGGGATGGAAACCCGCGTGGCGTGATCCGGCCCCCAAGGCGGAATATGATGCGATCATCATCGGGGGCGGCGGGCACGGCCTGTCGACCGCGTTCTATCTGGCCAAGAACCATGGGATGACCAACATCGCCGTCCTGGAAAAGTCGCACCTCGGGTCGGGCAGCATCGGGCGGAACACCACCATCGTGCGGGCCAACTACTTCCTGCCCGGCAACAGCGAATTCTACAGCCATTCCCTGAAGTTGTGGGAGGGGATGGAGGCCGAGCTGAACTACAACGTGATGCATTCGCAGCGCGGGCTGATCAACCTTTTCCATTCGGACGGCCAGCGCGACGCCTTCGTGCGGCGCGGCAACTCTATGATCAATCAGGGCGACGATGCGATCCTGCTGGACCGCGAGGGCGTGCGCGAACAACTGCCTTATCTGGACTTCGAACAGACGCGGTTCCCGATCTACGGCGGGCTCTACCACCCGCGCGGCGGATCGGCGCGGCATGATGCGGTGGCCTGGGGCTATGCGCGCGGTGCCGACAGCCGGGGCGTCGACCTGATCCAGAACTGCGAGGTGACGGGCATCGACATCGAGAATGGCCGCGTGACCGGCGTGCAGACCACGCGCGGGGCGATCCGCGCGAAGAAGGTCGGGATCATCGTGGCCGGACGGTCATCGCAGGTCGCCGCCATGGCGGGCCTGCGGCTGCCCATCGAATCCCACATCCTGCAGGCCTTCGTCAGCGAGGGGTTGAAACCCGTCATCAACCATGTCGTGAGCTTCGGCATGGGGCACTTCTACATCAGCCAGTCCGACAAGGGCGGCCTGGTGTTCGGCGGTGATCTGGATTTCTACGCATCCTACGCGGCACGCGGCAACCTGCCGATGGTCGAGCATGTGATGGAAGCCGGGATGACCCTGATGCCGATGATCGGCCGCGCCAAGGTGCTGCGGTCCTGGGGCGGCATCATGGACATGACACCGGACGGATCGCCAATCATCGACAAAACGTCGGTCGACGGATTGTTCATCGACTGCGGCTGGAACTACGGCGGGTTCAAGGCCGTGCCCGCCAGCGGATGGTGCATGGCCCATCTGATGGCCACCGGGCAGACCCACGAGGTCGCCGCCAAGTACCGCCTCGACCGCTTCGCGAACGGCCATCTTCTGGATGAAGAAGGTTCCGGGTCGCAGCACAACCTGCATTGAAGAGGCAACATGCGCCCGATGTCCCCTATGCGAGCCTCCCACGCCCATCCCCTCCCTTCGGGGGGGAGGGGTGCCGCCCATCCACCCGCCGCACCGACCGACCGGAGCCTGTTCTGCGCTTCCTTCCTCTTTTTTGGGGTAGGAAGAGGGTGGGGAGGCTGCGGCCAAGGAAACACGCCATGCTGATCAAATGCCCCCTCTGTGGCCCCCGCGACCGTCGCGAGTTCTACTACTATGGCTCGGACGACTATCTGAACCGTCCCGGCGAAGCGGCCCCGCCCTCGGCATGGGACGACTATCTGCACAACCGCGACAACCCGGCGGGGATGACCCGCGATCTGTGGTATCACGAGATGGGATGCACGTCCTGGCTGGTCGTGACGCGCGATACCGTCACCCATGACATCCACGCCGTCGAACCGGTGGCCGAACGGGGGACGACAGCATGAGGATCGACGGCAAGGGCCTGATCGACCGCACCCGCCCGATCAGCTTTCGTTTCGATGGGAAAAGCCTGATGGGGTGCGCGGGCGATACACTCGCCTCGGCGCTGATGGCGAACGGGGTCAAGGTGGTGGGGCGCAGCTTCAAGTACCACCGCCCGCGCGGCATCCTGACCGCCGGGTCGGAAGAGCCGAACGCGATGGTCGAAATCCTGGAAGACGGTCAGCAGACCCCGAACACCCGCGCGACGATGCAGGAACTGTTCGAGGGGCTTTCAGCGCAAAGCCAGAACCGCTGGCCGTCCTTGCGCTGGGACCTGCTGTCGATCAACGACTATGCCGCACCGTTCCTGTCGGCGGGCTTCTACTACAAGACCTTCATGTGGCCGCGCGCGTTCTGGGAACGGGTCTACGAGCCGATGATCCGCCGCGCGGCGGGGCTGGGGTCCCTTTCGGGGCGGCATGACGAGGCGGACTATGAAAAGGCCTATGCCTTCTGTGACCTCTTGGTCATCGGGGCCGGTCCGACGGGGCTGATGGCGGCGCTGACCGCCGCCCGCGCGGGGGCCGATGTGATCCTTGCGACGGAAGACTCGCGGTTGGGCGGGCGGCTTCTGTCGGACGAGACGCAGATCGACAACGGCGCGGGGATCGACTGGGTTGAGCAGGTCGAAGCCGAACTGCGCAGCCTGCCCAACGTGCGGATCATGTCCCGCACCACGGTGACGGGGGCCTATGACCACGGCAGTTTCGGCGCTCTGGAACGGGTGGGCCTGCATGTTCCGCATCGCCCGCATCTGCCGCGAGAATGTTTCTGGCGGATCAGGGCGGCGCAGGCGATCCTGGCCACCGGCGCGCTGGAACGGCCCATCGCATTTCCGAACAACGACCGACCCGGCATCATGCTTGCGGGGGCGGTGCAGACCTACCTCAACCGCTATGGCACCGTGCCGGGGCAGCGGGTGACGCTGTTTGCCAACAACGACAATGCCCGCCACGTCGCGCGGCAGTTGATGGCGGCGGGGGTGACCGTCGCGGCGATACTGGACAGCCGGCCGGATGCCAGCGTGCTGGAAGATTGCCCGGTCTATCTGGGTGCCACGGTGACGGGCACCGAGGGACGCCACGGGTTGACCTCGATCGAGGTGGCGCATGCGGGCGGCACGCTGACGCTGCAAACCGACTGTCTGGCCGTGTCGGGCGGCTGGAACCCCACGCTGCACCTGACCTGCCACATGAACGGCAGACCCACCTGGCGCGAGGACATCGCGGCCTTCGTGCCGACCCCGGGTTCGGTGCCGAACCTCACCCCGGCCGGGGCTGCGAACGGCGACTTTTCCACCTGGGCCTGCCTGATCGCCGGGCGCGATGCGGCGGCGCGGGTCTTGGGAAACCTTGGCAAGACGGCGGACGACACCGCCCTGCCGCAGGCCGAAGATGCGCCTTACCGCCTGACGCAGCTTTGGGCGGTGGATGGCAAGGCGCGGGCCTGGCTCGACTTTGCCAATGACGTCACCACCAAGGACGTGCGGCTGTCGGCGCAAGAAGGCTTCCGCTCGGTCGAGCACATGAAGCGCTACACGACACAAGGGATGGCGCCCGATCAGGGCAAGAATTCCAACATCGGCGCGCTGGCCGTTCTGGCCGATGCGACCGGGCGTGCGATCCCCGAAACCGGCACCACGATCTACCGGCCGCCCTATTCGCCGGTTTCCATCGCGTCGATGGGGGCAGGCGCGCGCGGCAAGGGCTTTGCCCCGCAACGCTTTCTGACCAGCCACAAGGCCAGCGTCGACCGCAACGCGCCGATGATCGAAGCCGGAATGTGGTACCGCCCCAGCTATTTCCCCAAACCCGGCGAGACGTCGTGGCAGCAGTCCTGCACCCGCGAGGTCAACATGGTCCGCTCGACGGTGGGGGTTGCCGATGTCTCGACGCTGGGCAAGATCGACCTGCAGGGCAAGGACGCCGCGCGCTTCCTCGATTTTGTCTACACCAACACCTTCTCGACCCTGCCGGTGGGCCGGGTGCGCTATGGGCTGATGCTGCGCGAGGACGGGCACGTGCTGGACGACGGCACCACGGCGCGTCTGGCCGAGCATCATTTCCTGATGACGACCACCACCGCCGCCGCCGGTCTGGTGATGCGGCATCTGGAATTCGTGCATCAGGCGTTCTGCGCCACATGGGACGTCCGGTTCATCTCGGTCACCGAATCCTGGGCGCAGTTCGCCGTCGCCGGGCCGAAGTCGCGCGCGCTTTTGACCTCGCTTCTCGATCATGACCCGGCGCTGCCCTTCATGGGCATGGCACCGGTCACGGTGCAGGGCGTCCAGTCGCGGCTGTTCCGCATCTCGTTCTCGGGCGAAGAGGGCTATGAGATCGCCGTGCCGACGGCCTATGGCGAAGCGCTGTTCCGCGACCTCGTGGCCCGCGCCGAAACGCTGGGAGGCGGCCCCTACGGGATGGAGGCGCTGAACGTCCTGCGGATCGAAAAGGGTTTCATCACCCATGCCGAAATCCACGGCCGCACGACGGCCTTCGACATCGGCATGGAAAAGATGGTCAGCGCCAAGAAGGATTGCATCGGCAAGGCCGCCGCAACGCGGCCCGGAATGATCGGGCCGGACCGCCAGCAACTGGTCGGGCTGAAGCCGCTGACCGACACGCAGATCACCGCCGGCGCGCATTTGTTCGCGCCGTCAGCCAAGGCGGTTCGTGTAAACGATCTGGGCTATGTGACATCGGTGTGCCATTCGCCAACGCTGAACAGTTATCTCGGATTGGGGTTCCTGCACAACGGTCGCGCCCGGATCGGCGAGCAGGTGCGGCTGGTGGACCATCTGCGCAAGATCGACGTGCTGTGCGAGGTGCGCGACCCGGTGTTCTTCGACAAGACAGGAGAGAAACTGCGTGCCTGAACTTCTCGCCAAATCCGCTCTGGGCGGTCGGACCCTGACCGTCGGGAAAACCACGCTGGCCGAAGCTTCGCTGGGACCGCTGACGTCGATCGCGCTGTTTCCCGGGCAGGGGGCGGCGGTATCCGCCGCCTTGGGTCATCCGTTTCCCGCGCCCAACACGACGTCGGGGCCGCTGATCTGGACCGGGCGTGATCAGGCCTTCCTGATGGGACAGGCCCCCGACCTGACCGGGCTTGCCGCCACCACCGACCAGACCGGAGCCTGGTCGGCGCTGCGCCTGACCGGCCCGGATGCCGAAGCGGCCCTGATGCGGCTGGTTCCGCTGGACCTGCGCCTTGCGTCCTTTCCGCCAAGCACATCAGCCCGCAGCGGGTTGAACCACATGGGACTGATCCTCGTGCGCGAGGCCGAGGGGTTCCTGGTCCTGACCTTCCGGTCGATGGCCGAAACCGCCTGGCACGAACTCGAAACCGCGCTGCAGGCACTGGCGGCAAGGGCGCATCTTTAAGGCAAACCGCGCCGCCGCCGGACGCCCCCCATTTTCTGTCCACAAATATCCCGGGGGTCCGGGGGCTGGCCCCCGGTCCGACCGCCGTCGCCCACTCGACAGTCGGCTCTTCATCCCCGATAAACGGGCCATGTCCCTGCCCCCCGGTTTCCTTGACGAACTGCGCACCCGCCTGTCGCTGGCCTCGGTCGTCGGCCGCAAGGTGACGTGGGACATGCGCCGGTCCAACATGGGCAAGGGCGACATGTGGGCACCGTGCCCGTTCCATCAGGAAAAGTCCGCCAGCTTCCACGTCGATGACCGCAAGGGGTACTACTACTGCTTCGGCTGCCACGCCAAGGGCGACGCGGTCACCTTCGTCAAGGAAACCGAGAATGTCGGCTTCATGGAGGCCGTGCAGATTCTGGCCGCCGAGGCCGGCCTGCCGATGCCCGCCCGCGATCCGGTGGCCGCGCAGAAGTCCGACCGCCGGGGCGAGTTGGCGAAGGTGATGGAAGAGGCGGTGAACTTCTACCGGATGCAGTTGAAAACCACCGCCGCCAGCGCCGCCCGGGACTATCTGGCAAAGCGCAAGTTGTCGCCCGAGGCGCAGGACCGCTGGCACATCGGTTATGCGCCCGAGGCGCGGCAGGCGCTGTTTGCCGCCCTGACGGCGAAAGGCATCGCACCCGACATGCTGGTGGACGCGGGGCTCTGCGCCCGGCCCGAGGAGGGCGGCACCCCCTATGACAGGTTTCGCGGCCGCATCATCTTTCCGATCCGCGACGGGCGGGGCCGGGCGATCAGCCTCGGCGGACGCAGTCTGGACCCCAACGCGCGCGCCAAGTACCTCAACGGCCCGGAAACCGACCTGTTCGACAAGGGCCGCAATCTTTACAACCATGCCCCGGCGCGCGAGGCCGCCGGAAAGGGCCAGCCGCTGATCGTGGCCGAAGGCTACATGGACGTCATCGCGCTCAGCGAGGCAGGCTTCCGCGCCACCGTCGCCCCGCTCGGCACCGCCGTGACCGAGGATCAGCTAAAACTGATGTGGCGCATTCATGACGAACCGATCATCGCACTGGACGGCGACACCGCCGGCATCCGCGCGGCGTTGCGGGTCATCGACCTTGCCCTGCCTCTGCTGGAGGCGGGCAAGGGCCTGCGCTTTGCGGTGCTGCCTCCGGGGCAGGACCCCGATGACCTGATCCGGGCGCAAGGCGCGCCCGCCATGCAGCGCGTCGTTGACGGCGCGCAGCCGATGGTCAACCTGCTGTGGCAGCGTGAAACCGAAGGCCGGGTGTTCGACAGCCCCGAACGCCGCGCTGCGCTGGACAAGACCCTGCGCGCGGCCCTGGCCCGGATCGCGGACCCGTCGATCCGCAGCCACTACGGCGAAGAGATGAAGCGCCTGCGCTGGGACCTGTTCGGAACCAAACCGCGCGCTGTGACCCCGCGCCGCAGGGGGCCCTACACGCCCGAACCCCTGAACGCGATGTCGGCCACCAAGGGCTCGCTTCTGGCGCAAGCCTCGGGCCCGGTGGAGGAAACGCTGCGCGAGGCCGTGATCCTTGCCACGCTGATCACCCACCCGGTCCTGATCGGCCGATTCCTGACCGCGCTGGAACGGATCGACTTCACCGGCCCCGGGCATGACCGTCTGTGCGCGCTCATCCTGGCCCATGCCGATGCGCCCGACATTCGTGACCGGATCCATACCGACGCGCCCGCTGCCCTTGACGCCCTGCTTGCCCAACCCCACGTCCTGATTGCGCCACCTGTGCGCAACACCACGGACACCGATCTTGCCACCCTGTGCCTTGCCGAGGAACTCGCCAAGCTGGACGCCCGCCGCGGCGCGCGCCGCGAGATCGAGGAGGCGGTGGAAGACATGGACCATCTGCCCGACGAGGGCCTGACCTGGCGGCTCGCGCAATCCGCCGCGGCCCGCCACCGTGCCGACAAACCGGCACGCACCGATGCCACCGATCTGGGCGAAGACCGCAACGCCCTGTTGAGCCATTTGCAGAACCTGATCGATTCCCGCATCTGGGAAAAGAAAAGGCACTGACCCACTGACCATTCCGCTGATTCGCGCTATCACTCCGAATCACGGCACCCCGATTCGCGACCAAGGAGTCCCCATGGCCCTCAAAGACACCGACGACGGCAAACCCGACAGCGAAGAGGCCGATGTCTCGCTCGACATGAGCCAGACGGCCGTCAAGAAGATGATCGCCGACGCCCGCGAGCGCGGCTACATCACCTATGACCAGCTGAACACGGTGCTGCCGCCCGAACAGGTGTCGTCCGAACAGATCGAGGACGTGATGTCGATGCTGTCCGAAATGGGCATCAACATCATCGAAAACGACGAGGCCGACGAGGGTGCCGAAGCGGGCGGCGAGTTGGTGGAAACCACGTCGACCTCGCGCGAGGTCGCGGTGGTCGGGTCCACCACCGAAACGCTGGACCGCACGGATGATCCCGTCCGGATGTACATGCGCGAAATGGGCAGCGTGGAACTCCTGTCCCGCGAAGGCGAGATCGCGATTGCCAAGCGGATCGAGGCCGGGCGCAACACGATGATCCTGGGCCTGTGCGAAAGCCCGCTGACTTTTCAGGCGATCACCATCTGGCGCGACGAACTGCTGTCCGAAGACATTCTTCTGCGCGATGTGATCGACCTTGAGGCGACCTTCGGGCGCAGCCTTGACGGCGAAGAAGACATGGTCGGCCCCGATCTGGAAGGCGTCGACGTCAGCGCCACGGCCACGCCCCGCCACGAAGCCGAACCGGAGATGGACGCGGACGGCAACCCGCTGTCGCGCGCCGATGACGACGACGAGGATGACGAGGGACAGTCGCTGTCGCTGGCCGCGATGGAAGCTGCCCTGAAGCCCAAGGTTCTGGAAACGTTGGACCTGGTCGCGCGTGACTATGTGACGCTTGCCGAGATGCAGGACCGGCGGATGCACGCCACGATGAACTCGGCCAGCCGGTTTTCGGCCGCCGACGAAGCGTCGTACCAGAAGCTGCGGTCCGAAATCGTGGTGCTGGTCAACGAGTTGCACCTGCACAACAACCGGATCGAAGCGCTGATCGATCAGCTTTACGGCATCAACCGCAAGATCATGGCGATCAATTCCGGCATGGTGAAGCTGGCCGACGCCGCCCGCATCAACCGTCGCGAATTCATCGATGAATATCAGGGCTACGAGCTGGACCCCGGCTGGGGCGACCGGATGGCGGCCAAGTCGGGTCGCGGCTGGCAGCAACTGATGGAGAAATCCCGCGAAAAGGTCGAGGAACTGCGCAACGACATGGCGCAGGTCGGCCAGTACATCGGCGTCGACATCAGCGAATTCCGCCGCATCGTCAATCAGGTCCAGAAGGGCGAAAAAGAGGCGCGTCAGGCCAAGAAGGAAATGGTCGAGGCCAACCTGCGTCTGGTGATCTCCATCGCCAAGAAATACACCAACCGCGGGCTGCAGTTCCTTGACCTGATCCAGGAAGGCAACATCGGCCTGATGAAGGCCGTGGACAAGTTCGAATACCGCCGCGGCTACAAGTTCTCCACCTACGCGACGTGGTGGATCCGGCAGGCGATCACCCGGTCGATCGCCGACCAGGCTCGCACGATCCGCATTCCCGTGCATATGATCGAGACGATCAACAAGCTGGTCCGCACCGGGCGCCAGATGCTCCACGAGATCGGCCGCGAACCGACGCCAGAGGAGCTGGCCGAGAAGCTGCAGATGCCGCTGGAAAAGGTCCGCAAGGTGATGAAGATCGCCAAGGAACCGATCTCGCTGGAAACCCCGATCGGCGACGAGGAAGACAGCCAGCTTGGCGACTTCATCGAGGACAAGAACGCGATCCTGCCGCTGGATTCGGCCATTCAGGAGAACCTGAAGGAAACCACGACGCGGGTTCTCGCGTCGCTGACGCCGCGCGAGGAGCGCGTGCTGCGCATGCGCTTCGGCATCGGCATGAACACCGACCACACGCTGGAGGAAGTCGGCCAGCAGTTCAGCGTCACCCGCGAACGCATCCGCCAGATCGAGGCGAAGGCGCTGCGGAAGCTGAAGCATCCGAGCCGCAGCCGGAAGTTGCGGAGTTTCCTCGACCAGTGAGTTGTATATTCTGCAACGGTGGTGTGCCTCAGGCCGCCATCACCGTTGTCGCAATCGCGACTTCTTGATGTGTCTGTGCGGCACATAAGGTGGATACTGCGCAGGATCAACGTGGAGCCATCATGCGTATCCTGACCCTGCTGACCGCCCTTGCCCTTGCCAGCCCGGCTGCGGCCCTCGGACCTGAAAGCCGGTTGCGCGTCACCCAGACCAGCAATGCCGACTTCACCGTCGGCTACCGGTCCACTGCCAAGCTGACCGACTACTGGTGCGCGGCGGGGAACTTCGTGACCAACACGCTGGGCCTGCCTGACAGCACCCGCGTCTACCGCCTGTCGCCGCCGCCGCGCAAGGCGGGGCAGGGGATCAGCTTTACACTCGATGCCAGCCGCAGTGCCGGGGAAACCGGACTTTCTACCTTCGGCGGCCCGCAGGATGGCAGCATGTCGGCCGGCGGGGCCTATGCGCAGTTCTGCTTCGTCTTCGATCCCGATTTCTAGCCGGGTCGAATCGGCTGCCGGAGGCCTGTCGGCCCCCGGCACCCAGTGGGGTCACGCCAGGTTGGCCTTGAAGAAATCGACCGTCCGTTGCCAGGCCAGGTTCGCCGCAGCCGCGTCATAGCGCGGTGTGCTGTCGTTGTGGAAACCATGGTTGGTGGCGGGATAGATGAACGCCTCGTACCGGGTGCCCGCCGCTTTCAGCGCCGCCTCGTATTCGGGCCAGCCCGCGTTGATGCGCTCGTCGAGTTCGGCATAGTGAAGCAGTAGGGGCGCTTTGATCTTGGGCACATCTGCCGCAGCGGCCTGCCGCCCATAGAACGGCACTGCACCTGCGAGGTCGGGAAAGGCCACCGCCGCCGCATTCGCCACGCCGCCGCCATAGCAGAAACCGGTGATCCCCACCCGGCCGTTGACCGCCTCGTGCGCGGTCAGCCATTCGATGGCGGCGAAGAAATCGTTCATCAGTTTGGTACTGTCGACGGTCGCCTGCAACTCCTTGCCCTTCTCGTCGTTGCCCGGATAGCCGCCGACACTGGTCAGACCGTCCGGCGCCAAGGCGACGAACCCGGCTTTGGCCACCCGGCGCGCCACATCCTCGATATAGGGGTTCAACCCGCGGTTTTCGTGGACGACCACGACTCCCCCGGCCTTGGCCGACCCCACCGGGCGCACCAGATAGCCGCGCACCTCGCCATGACCATCGGGGGACGGATACATCACATAGTCGGCCAGGATGTCGGGATCGGTGAAGGCCACCTGCTGCGCCAGCGCGTAGTCCGGGCTCATCATCGACAGGATCGCCATCGCCGTCACGCCGCCCACCGCGAATTTGCCGGCACGCTCCAGAAACTCGCGTTTCGTGATCCGGCCATGGGCGTAGAAATCGTAAAGTTCCAGAAGTTCGGGGGAAAAGTCCTTGGCGGTCATCCGGGTCATCATGATCTCCTGTGGAAAGGTTGCCCGAGATTAACCCGGTTTGCGCGGTTTCCGGACTGCCAAGCGCGTCCGGCCCGATCACGCTTTCGTCAGGTCACGCGGCCCGTCTGCCCGGTCAGCGGCGGCGTGCGGGATGATCAAATTCCTCGCCTTGACGGGGAAGGGCGGCTAGCCTCGGTCCAGGCCTTTTCAGGATTCTCTATGCGCCACGCCGTTCTTTTCGCCGCCCTTTGCCTTCCGGTTCCGGTGCAGGCCTGTCCGGGCGATCTGATCCTGTCGTGCACCGCCAAGGGGGGCACGCGCGCGCTGGAGGTGTGTCTGGAGGGTGACGCCTTCACCTACGCCTACGGCCCGGTCGGCCGTGCGCCCGAACTGACGTTGCGCGAACCGCTGGCCAACGGCACGCTTTACCCGTGGCAGGGGTTCGGACGTGCCATTGCCGAAAGCATCGGATTCGCCAACGGTCCTTTCCGCTATGAGGTGTTCTATTCGGTGGACCGCCTCGACGAAAACCACCCCAGCGAGGGCAGCGTGTCGGTGACCCGCGACGGGGCCGAGATTGCCTATATCGCCTGCGATCCGGGCAGCGCCGAACTGGGCCTGTTCGCGGCACAGGATGGCATGCAGGCCCTTGGGCTGTGCTGGAGCCAGGACGCCGAAGGTTGGACAACTACCTGTCCCTGAGTCGTCCATGCCACAGGTGCCGCCCCCAGATGCTGTAGCTGCAAAATACTCCTACCCGAACTCTGCAAGCTGACCCTATAATTGGTACAGATGACGGGGGCCAACCCCCGCGCTTGAGGCAGGCACCAGACAACAAGGGGAGGCACGCCATGCGCTGCCCATTCTGCGGGAATATCGACACACAGGTGAAGGACAGCCGCCCCGCCGAGGATCACGTTTCGATTCGGCGCCGCCGGTTCTGCCCGGCTTGCGGAGGACGCTTCACCACCTATGAACGGGTCCAGTTGCGCGATCTGGTCGTGATCAAATCGAGCGGAAAGCGCGAGGATTTCGACCGGACCAAGCTGGAACGGTCGATCCGCATTGCCATGCAGAAACGCCCTATCGACCCCGACCGCATCGACCAGATGATCAGCGGTATCGTGCGCAGGCTGGAATCGCTGGGCGACACCGACATTCCGTCCAAGACCATCGGCGAGATCGTGATGGAAAGCCTCGCGCGGATCGACACCGTGGCCTATGTGCGCTTTGCCTCGGTTTACCGGAACTTCCAGTCGGCAGACGATTTCGACGGGTTCGTGCAGGAATTGCGGCCCTCGGGCCAGCCCGAAGAGTGACCGCACCCCTGCAGGACGATGACCACATGGCGCATGCCCTGGGCCTTGCGGCCCGCGGTCTGGGCCGAACCTGGCCCAACCCGGCCGTGGGCTGCGTCATCGTGCGGGACAGCCGCATCGTCGGGCGCGGCTGGACCCAACCCGGCGGCCGTCCGCACGCCGAGACGATGGCGCTGGCGCAGGCGGGGGAGGCTGCACGGGGTGCCACCGCCTATGTCACGCTGGAACCCTGCGCACACCACGGCAAGACTCCGCCCTGTGCCGATGCGCTGATCGCGGCCGGGGTCGCCCGCGTGGTGACCGCCCTCACCGATCCCGACCCGAGGGTGGCGGGGCGCGGTCACGCCGCGCTGCGTGGCGCTGGGGTGGCGGTGACGGAAGGGGTGCTTTCATGCCCTGCGGGGCGGCTGAATGCCGGGTTCCTGAAGCGCGTCACACGCAGCCTGCCCTTCGTCACCCTGAAACTTGCGACGACGCTGGACGGTCGCATCGCCACCGCCACCGGCGAGTCGCGCTGGATCACCGGCAGTCTTGCCCGTCGCGCCACGCATGGGCTGCGGCTGACGCATGACGCCGTGATGGTCGGTGCGGGCACTGCACGGGCCGACGACCCCGACCTGACGGCCCGCGACATCGGGGCCAACCACCAGCCCGTGCGCATCCTGCTTGATCCGCGCCTGACGCACCGGCCAGACAGCCGACTTGGGCTGACCGCGCAACGCGCGCCGGTCTGGATGATGCATACCGGTGCCGCGACAGACAAGGCCCGGCAGGACTGGCTTGCCACCGGGGCCGTACTGATCGAGACGGCCGAAACCCTGTCGGGGCAGATCGATCTGCCCACGGCGCTGACCCGCCTTGCCGGGCTTGGCCTGACCCGCATCCTGTGCGAAGGCGGCGCGACACTGGCGGCCGCCCTGATCCGGGCCGGTCTGGTTGATGACCTGATCGCCTATACGGCGGGCGCGATGATCGGTGCCGAAGGGCATCCCGCCCTTGGCCCCTTGCACCTTGCCAGCCTGCAGGACGCCCCGCGCATGACCCTGATTTCAAGCAGGACGATCGGCCCCGATACCGAAACCTGCTGGACCTTTGCCTGATTTCATCTGGTGCCGGATGTGCTGGGGGCCGCGCCAATGGCGCCGCCCCCCACACTCACCAATGCCCGGTATTGCCCATCGACACCCACGGTTCTGCCGGAGCCAGCGCTCCGCCCTTTTGCAGCAATTCCACCGAGACGTTGTCAGGGCTGCGCACAAAGGCCATCCGCCCGTCTTTCGGGGGCCGGTTGATCAGCACGCCCTGCGCCTGCAGATGCGCGCAGGTCGCATAGATGTCGTCCACCTCGTAGGCCAGATGCCCGAAGTGACGGCTATCGCTGGGCAGTCCGGTGTCGCCATCCCAGTTGTAGGTCAGTTCCACCGGGCAGTCCGGTTGTCCGGGCGGGGCCATGAACACCAGCGTGAAGCGGCCCCCTTCGTTCTCGATCCGCCGGGTCTCTTCCAGCCCCAGCAATTTATAAAACGCCATCGAGGCGTCAAGGTCCAGAACCCGGACCATGGTGTGCAGATATCGGATCGCCATCGCGTCCTCCATTGTTTGACTGCTGGAAACCTAGCAGACCCGTGTCGGATGAACAGGGCGGGCAGTCAGAACGACGATCTTATTCCCAGGGTCACGCCCAGATCCTGCGTGTCGTACAGCGCGGCGTTCGATCGGTTGCGCGTGGCCCGCAGGTCCAGAACCGGCGAAAATCCCATGTAATCGACCTGCTCGAAGGTCAGCGTCAGGTTGGCGGTCAGCTTTACGTCTTCGCGCCCGCCGTCGACGTAGCGCGACTGCGCGAACAGTTTGGTCTCGACTCCCAGACCCGCCGAAAGGCCGATTCCCGCAACCGGTTGCGCGCGGGTCCAGCCGAGCGAAAGGCCCACCGCCTCGTTCCCGATTTCGGCCGAGTCCGACACGGCCCGCGCCGCGCTGACCCCGACCGACACAGCATCGCCCGAGGCCAGATCGCGGTCATAGCCAAGACTGACCTCGATCCGGTCAGAGGATTGCGCCGGGCTGTCGATCCGGTGCACCCGGTCCCCGGCAAGGCCAAAGCTCAGGATGCCCCCGGACTGCAGCTTGCGGTCCAGACCGGCCTCCAGTTGCAGATAATCCGACAAGGGTTCGCCGCCGTACCAGTTGTGACCCGCCGTCGCAGACAGCTTGCCCACGGTCTGCGCCTTGGGGTCCAGCGCCCGCCGATGCCGCAGCCCCGCCTCGACCGCCGCATAGGAAAAGTCCGTGCCTAACAGGTCCGGTGCCGCCGCCCGTGCGCTATCCGACAGCGTGACGGCCTGACCCAGCAACGCGAAGGTCGCGCTGGTCTGCCGTCCTGCAACCGTGGGCGCAAACCGGTAACTGCCGCGCAGACCAAGTCCGGTTTCAAAGCCCGACAAAGCCTGCGATCCGGCCGGGATCTCGAACTCGAAGGGCAGGCCCGACAGGGTCAGGCTGTCCTGCCGGCTGCCGTTGTTCACGTTGGAACTCGGGGCCGCGCTGGCGGTGATCTGAATATCCCAAGGGTTGCGCGATCTGACATAGCCAAAGTCGCGCCGCGCCACGGCCTTGGCCCGATCATTCGGCGCATGCTGGCCCGCCCGGCGCAGCCACCATTGCGCCGCCGTGCGCCGCCCGTCCGTCGACAGCGCCTGCGCCATTGCCATGGCCGCCCCGAACCGGCCCGGATCGTTGGACGCCGCATCCCACGCCGCCCGCGCCGCCGCGCGCGCCTCGCCCGTCCGCCCCAGTGCCCGAAGCGCCTGCGACCGGATGGTCAGCGCGGTTGTGTCCTCGGGGTCGCGCAGCAACAGCGCATCGGTGAAGTTCAGCGCATCGGTGGCAAACCCCGCCTTCACCGCCGTATAGGCCAGTTGCCGCATCGCGTGGGCATCGAGCGTAAGAGGTTGCGCCATCGCCACCCCGGCGAGCAGCAGGCCCGCAACGAGCCAGCCGCAGACGCGCCGCAGACTCACGGCGCCGCGGGGGCGCGGTACAGCAGGAACCCACCGGTTTCGCGCGCGGTTACGCCATCGATACGCGGGTCTTCGGATTCCACCACGATGACGCCGACGATCTCGTCCTGCCCGCCGGTGGTCGCGTCCCCCGAAATGACGGCATAGTACCCGCAGCCCGAACAGCCGCCGTTCTCTTCCGTCGTGCCGTCCTCATAGACTTCGGCGGCCTCTCCGGGCGGGCTGATGGTGCTGTCCAGCCCCCCGCCCATTTCGCCGTTGGCGTCCAGCGACCCCGGACCGACCTGGAACAGCAGGACCGGCAACTGCAGCAGCGACGTGCCGAACTTGGTGTTCAGCGCGTCCACCACCTCCTGGGTGATGTCATTGTTGTCCATGTCGCGGATCGCGCGGTTGTAAACCCGGCCCTTGACCCCGTCGCCCTCGTTGAAGTCGTTGAAATCGATGTCGATCGTCATGTCGGCCGTCGTGTATTCCAGCCCGCCCGCCCCGTCGAAATCCCGCAGGCCCGCATAGGCCCCGGTGTAGCGCGCCTGCCCCGTCGCAGGCAGGGTCACCGAACCATTGCGCTGATAGACGAACCCGCCAAACCCGTAGCCGGTATAGGCCCCCGTCCGCACGAGCGCAAACTGCGTGCGGCCCGACTGGGAAACCCCGTAGATCGCGCGATGGGTGAACTGGTTGATCGGCACACCGGTCACATCGTCGTTGTAGAGCGCGTCCGCCTCGTAGACGGCAAAGGGCCCCAGACTGCCGACCTGATCGTCGCGCTGATAGACGTTGCCCCCGTCAAAGGCCAGGCCGTCGACGGTGAACGTCTCGGGATTGCCGCCCGACGCAGCCGTATAGGTCACGTCCGCGACATAGCCGCTGCCATTCTCCTCGTTGCGCGCCTCGCGCCGCACGATTGTGCGTTCCCGCGACGGGGTGCCCGTCGTGACGGGCGCACCGGCACCGTTGATCCCGCCATCTGTCACCACCGGATCGGGATCGGGGTCCACGGGATCGGTCTCTTCGACAAACGGATTTCCCTCGCAGGCGGCCAGCAACATGCAGGCGAATAGCAGTATCTTGGAAGCGTTCATTTTGTTGCCCGATCTGCACATATTTACGCGAAGTTTGGCGTCAAACATACTGAAAGTCAAAGGGATTTAGACTTGTCCACAGGTTGGCGCCCCTCCTGTGCCCCCGGCGCATCACGCCGCATATGGCGGTTTGTCGCGAAGCTGACCGCAAACTATAGTGGTCCTCGACTCATCCCGCCCGAAAGTTGCGCCCATGCCCCTGACGCCCGACCAATTGTCCGAAATCGCGCAACAGCGCGGCACCCCGCGCCAGACCCTGCGCGCCACCGCCCCGGGAATGGAGGCGCATCTGTATCTGGCGCACCCGGTTCTGGATCACGGCTTTGTCCGCGTCATCGACTATATGGGCGACGACAGCGCCATCGTGCAGGCGGCGCGGGTGTCCTATGGGGCGGGGACGAAGCATGTGCAGAACGACGAGGGGCTGATCCGCTATCTGATGCGGCACTGGCATTCGACCCCGTTCGAGATGTGCGAGGTCAAGCTCCACGTCAAGCTGCCGGTCTTCGTGGCGCGCCAATGGATCCGCCACCGCACCGCCAACGTCAACGAAATCTCGGGCCGCTATTCGATCCTTGACCGCGAGTTCTATATCCCCGCGCCCGAACATCTGGCGGCGCAGTCGGTGGTCAACAATCAGGGCCGGGGCGAGGTTCTGGCCGGAGAGGAGGCCGCCCGCGTGCTGGACCTGCTGAAATCCGACGCCAACCGCGCCTATGACCATTATGAAGGGATGCTGTCGCAGGACGGCCAGCAGGGCCTGGCCCGCGAATTGGCCCGGATGAACCTGCCCGCCAACATCTATACGCAGTGGTACTGGAAGGTGGACCTGCACAACCTGTTCCACTTCCTGCGCCTGCGGGCCGACGCCCACGCCCAATACGAAATCCGCGTCTACGCCGAAGCCATCGCCGCCTGCGTGAAGGACTGGGTCCCCCTGGCCTACGCCGCGTTCGAGGATTACCGGATGGGCGGGGTGACGCTGTCGGCCAAGGCCATCGCCGTGCTGAAGCGGCGGCTGGCCGGAGAGACCGTGACGCAGGAGACGAGCGGCATGAGCAAGGGGGAATGGCGGGAGTTTGAGGGGGTTTGGGGATAGTAATGCCACTAATTGCACTTTGGAAAAGTGATCCAGCTACAGTCGCGCAGTTTACTATCGAGCAAGTAGTTTCCTTCGCCGGAAACGGAAAACTTGCAGACTCATCGTTGTGCTCGCAAGAACTTAGGGAGTATTTTTCCGGCATTGATTCCGCGACACTTGCAAAGTACGCTGACTACTGCCTTACTGAGAAGTTTGAAAAGAGTGGGCAAGTTTTGCAAGATATAGTTAATGAGTTTGGCCGTAGACTTGATTATAAAGCCACAAATGGTCTTTACGCTGGAAAGAAAAATGCTGTAGGAAACGATGGTCTTTGGTTTTCACCCGAGAAACACTCCATTGTTGTAGAAGTAAAGACAACCGATGCATATAGAATTCCCCTGGATGTAATTGCCAAATATCGATCGCACCTTGTTGCAGCAGGAGAAATCGATGGCTTGTCATCCATTTTGATTGTTGTAGGGCGTGAGGACACGGGTGAACTTGAAGCGCAAGTTCGCGGGTCAAGGCATGCTTGGGACATTCGACTCATTAGTGTTGAAGCGTTGATAAAGCTTGTGCAAATAAAAGAAAATTCAGAGGATAACGAGACAGGCAAAAAGATTAGAAGCGTATTGGTTCCGATCGAGTATACTCGGGTAGATGGACTAGTTGACGTTGTTTTTGCCGCGGCAAGTGATGCACAAGAGAGTATTGCCCTTCCAGCCCACGATCAAGCGGTAGATATTGAGGCCCCTAGTCAAATCATTTCGTATTCTACTGATCCTGTTGCTATTCAGAAAATTCGGGAAGCCATTGTTGCATCAGTAAGTAAAGAGCGAGGAGTTAGTCTCATAAAGAAAACACGCGCTATGTATTGGACCTCTGACCATAGCTTCAGAATCGCATGTGCTGTGTCTAACAAGTATGAAACGGGGAACGATTACTGGTATGCATTTCACCCGTTATGGCTTGATTTCTTGAGTGGGGGTGATGGTGGTGTTTTTTATCTTGGTTGCATCAACTTGAACCGCGCATTTGGTATCCCAATAACAGAGCTGCAAGAAGTGCTTCCAAAGCTGAATGTAACCGAGCGCGCAGAAGGCGGAAAGTACTGGCATGTAAAACTTGACGTAGGTAAATTAGGCGAAGTTTTCTTATCAGTTCCGAAAGGTGATTCGATTAATATTGAGAAGTACTCGATAACCTTCGCCTGAAAAGTGGGTTGGTTCGGCTCTGACAATTTGCATTGGCTCACCCTGCGGACCTTAGCCGATCACCGTTTGGTGACCCTTCCCATCGGGAACACTCTTCCCCCCTCGCTGGTTAACCCGGCAGTGCGTCGCCTCCTGCGGCGCTCCACTCTGGAAGGAAGTCCAATGCACAA
Organism: Rhodobacter sp.; assembly: GCA_027487575.1. Lineage (GTDB taxonomy): Bacteria > Pseudomonadota > Alphaproteobacteria > Rhodobacterales > Rhodobacteraceae > JAIYDJ01. The sequence continues at coordinate 21,835 of JAIYDJ010000075.1, forward strand.
CGCAACCAAACTCTTCGCCATCGCCGGACTGATGGCGGGCGTGGCCTTGCCGTCCTATGCGGAAAGCCACATGGATGTCAGCGCGATGACCTGTGCCGAGTTCACGGCGCTGGACACCGCCGGTCAGACTGCGGCGATCGATGCGGCGATGATGATGTCGGCCTCGGGCGACACCGCATCGGCAGACACCTCGACCGGGCAAAGCGCGGGCAACAAGGCGACCGACATCGCCGACGGCCAGACCGACACGACCGGTTCGACCACCACCGGCACCACGGCGACCGCCGACACCTCGACCGGTCAGTCCTCGGGCACCAAGTCGACCGACGTGGCTGAAGGGTCGACCACCGAAGGCACCGGCGGCGGCACCGTGACCGGCACGGTCGCCGACACCACGACCGGCCAGTCGACCGGCACGCAGTCGACCGACATCGCCGAAGGCCAGACCGACGAAACCGGCGCGCTGCCGGGCGGAACCGACGGCAGCACGACCGGTGTGGACGCCTCCACCACCGCCTCGGGTGCCGAACTGACCTCTGCGGAAGTGGCCGCGCTGACGGCGACCTCGTGCACCACCACGCCCGACCTGCTGGTGGTCGATGTCATGATGGCGCAACAGTAAGCGTTCGGGACGAGGGGCGCGCCGCGATGCGCGCCCCGGTTCTTTCGGGGTGCGGGGGGCCTAGACCAGCCGCGCCCCTTCGACCGCCGCGCGGACAAAGTCGGCGAACAGCGGATGCGGCGCGAAGGGTTTGCTTTTCAATTCGGGGTGGAACTGCACGCCGATGTACCACGGGTGGTCCTTGACTTCGACCGTTTCGGGCAGCCGACCGTCGGGCGACATGCCGGCAAACACCAGCCCCGCCGCTTCGAGTTTCTCGCGGTAGGCCCCGTCCACCTCATAGCGGTGGCGGTGACGCTCCTCGATCTCGGTCGTGCCGTAGATCTGCGCCACATGCGACCCAGACGCCAGCAGCGCCGTATAGGCCCCCAGCCGCATCGTGCCGCCCTTGCCGTCCGACAACTTGCGCGCCACGACGTGGTTGCCCTGCACCCATTCCTTCAGGTGGTAGACGACGGGGGTAAAGCGTTTCTGGCCCGCCTCGTGGTCGAATTCTTCTGACCCCGCATCCGTCAGGCCCGCCAGATTGCGCGCGGTTTCGATCACCGCCATCTGCATGCCCAGACAGATGCCGAGGTATGGCACCTTCTTTTCGCGGGCGAACTGCGCGGCGCGGATCATGCCTTCGGTGCCCCGCTCGCCGAACCCGCCGGGGACGAGGATCGCGTGGAAGCCTTCCAGGTAGGGGGCCGGGTCTTCGCGTTCGAAGGTCTCGCTGTCCACCCATTCCGCCCGGACGCGCACCCGGTTGGCCATCCCGCCATGGGTCAGCGCCTCGGCGATGGATTTGTACGCGTCTTCCAGTTGCGTGTATTTGCCGACAACCGCCACCCGCACTTCGCCCTCGGCGTGGGTCATGCGGTCCATCACGTCCTGCCAGCGGGCGAGGTTGGGGCGGGGCGCCGGTGCTATGCCGAACGCATCCAGCACCGCCTGATCCAGCCCGGCGCGATGGTAGGCCATGGGCGCTTCGTAGATCGATTTCAGGTCATAGGCCGGGATCACCGCCTCGGGGCGCACGTTGCAGAACAGCGCGATCTTGGCGATTTCCTTTTCGGGGATCGGATGTTCGGACCGGCAGACCAGAACGTCGGGCTGCAGGCCGATGCTGCGCAATTCCTTGACCGAATGCTGCGTGGGCTTGGTCTTCAACTCGCCCGACGCCGCCAGATAGGGCAGCAGAGTCAGGTGCATGAAGATGCATTGCCCGCGGGGGCGTTCCTGACCGAACTGGCGGATCGCCTCGAAGAAGGGCAGCCCCTCGATGTCGCCCACCGTACCGCCGATTTCGCACAGCATGAAATCGACCTCGTCCTGGCCGATCCTGAGGAAATCCTTGATCTCGTTTGTGACATGCGGGATCACCTGAATGGTCTTGCCCAGATAGTCGCCGCGGCGCTCTTTCTCCAGCACGTTGGAGTAGATGCGCCCCGAGGACACCGAGTCTGTCTGGCGTGCCGACACGCCCGTGAAGCGTTCGTAGTGGCCGAGGTCGAGGTCGGTCTCCGCGCCGTCATCGGTCACGAACACCTCGCCGTGTTCAAACGGGCTCATCGTGCCGGGGTCGACGTTCAGGTAGGGGTCCAACTTGCGCAACCGCACCGTATAGCCGCGTGCCTGCAACAGAGCGCCAAGCGCGGCCGAGGCCAGCCCCTTGCCCAACGAGGACACCACGCCGCCGGTGATGAAGATATAGCGTGCCATAGAGGCTCCCGTGCTGGTTCTGTGGCCCCGGAATGGTCGGGGGAATCGCTGCTCACGGGATTGGAGAGATACCGTAAGGTCTGCCCATGCGCAACAGAACCGCTAGATACGGGATCGCTTTTGCGCAAAGGCTCAAAAACTTGTGGTCAGTCAGCGGCGCGGGGTGGAGCCGCCGGCGCATCGGTCGCGGCAGGCGGCAGCAGGTTGCCGCCCAGGCCGGGAAGTTCGGGTGCGGCGGGGGCCGGAACGGTACCGCCGATCTGGTCGATCACCGAGGCCGTCGATGCCGACTGCGCCGCAAGGATCGTCAGCGTGATCGACGTGGCGATGAAGGCCGCCGCGAGGATCCAGGTGAGTTTCCCCAGCGCCGTCGCCTGTGCCCGCCCGGATACGGCCCCACCGCCGCCCATCCCGAGGCCACCACCTTCGGACCGTTGCAACAGCACGATCCCGATCAGCAGCAGCGCAAGGATCAGGTGGATGGTGAGGACGACGTTTTGCATGAGGCTTCCCGCAAGGTGACGCGCCTATCTAGGGCCATGCGCGCAGCGGTGCAAGAGGCGGTTCAGGCCGGTTCGGGCGTCTCGCAGACGGCGGACAGTTTGTTGCCATCGGGGTCGCGCACATAACAGCTGTAGAAGTCGGGCTTGTAGCGCAGGCCCGGCGCGCCTTCGTCGGTGCCGCCGTGGGCAAGGGCGGCTGCATGGAAGGCATCTACCGCCGCCCGGCTGGGTGCGTTGAACGCAGGCATTGACCCGTTGCCGATGCTGGCAGGCTTGCCGTCGAACGGACGGGTGATCCAGAGCCGGATGCGGCTGTCGTCGCCTGGGCCATAGCCGATTTCGCTGTCGTCGGCCGCGCGGAAGGCAAGGCCGATGGTCGGCATGACCGCGTCGTAGAACGCCCTTGCCCGGAAAAGATCATTGGTGCCCAGCGTGATGTAAAGAAACATGTCAGCCCTCGATTTCATCGACGGAGGATTGTCCGGAAAGCCGCTGGCGGATGATGCTCCACGACAGGCCGTTGCCAAGGATGATCGACAGGCCAAGCAGCGCAAGCCACGTGTTCAGCCCTGAACTGGTCAGTGACAGGACGCCGTAGTCGATCAGCACCCAAAGCCCCGCGCCAAGGATCGCCGAAATCAGGACCACGCCGATCGCCCCGATGCTGCGGATCGTTGCAATCACATAGACCGCCATAGCAACCCCCAGCAAAAGGCCAAGAAACACCGCAAGCGGCGTCTGCGTGGCCCAGTTCGCCTCGGCCCATCGGACATAGTTGTAGGGCGTCGGGTTGAAGGTCGCGACCACAAGGAACAGGGCTCCAAGCCAGCGAGAAAGGATTCCCATTCAAGTCTCCTGTGTGGGGCCGCGCATTATGCTGTTTCGCATCCCGCGCCTGACGTCTATATGACGCCGGGTTTTCCTTTTCGGAAGGGGTTTGTCATGGCCAACGTGGTAGTTGTGGGCGCGCAATGGGGCGACGAGGGCAAGGGCAAGATTGTAGACTGGCTGTCCGAACGCGCCGACGTGATCGCGCGGTTTCAGGGCGGGCACAACGCCGGCCACACGCTGGTGATCGACGGCAAGGTCTACAAGCTGTCGCTGCTGCCCAGCGGCATCGTGCGGGGCGGCAAGCTCAGCGTCATCGGCAACGGGGTGGTGCTGGACCCGTGGCATCTGGTGGAAGAGATCGCCAAGCTGCGGGGGCAGGGGGTCGAAATCAGCCCCGACAACCTAATGATCGCTGAAAACGCGCCGCTGATCCTGCCGGTGCATGGCGAACTGGACCGGGCGCGCGAAAGTCAGAACTCGGTCGCCAAGATCGGCACCACGGGACGCGGCATCGGCCCCGCCTATGAAGACAAGGTCGGGCGGCGGGCCATCCGCGTCGCCGATCTGGGCGATCAGGCAACGCTGGAGTTGCGGGTGGACCGGCTGATCGGCCACCATGACGCGCTGCGCCGGGGCCTCGGGATCGCGCCGGTGGACCGTGCCGGGCTGATGGCCGCGTTGCACGCCATTGCGCCGCAGGTGCTGCCCTATGCGAAACCGGTGTGGAAGGTGCTGCACGAGGCGCGCAGGGCGGGAAAGCGCATCCTGTTCGAGGGCGCTCAGGGGGCACTGCTGGACATCGACTTTGGCACCTATCCCTTTGTGACATCGTCCAACGTGATCGCGGGGCAGGCGGCCACCGGCACCGGGATGGGGCCGGGGGCGGTCGATTTCGTCTTGGGTATCGTCAAGGCTTACACGACGCGGGTGGGCGAAGGTCCGTTCCCTGCCGAGTTGCATGATGCCGATGGCGCGCGTCTGGGCGAGCGGGGGCATGAATTCGGGACCGTCACCGGCCGCAAGCGGCGTTGCGGCTGGTTCGATGCGGTGCTGGTGCGGCAGACCTGCGTGACCAGCGGCGTCAGCGGAATCGCCCTGACCAAGCTGGACGTGCTCGACGGTTTCGAAACGTTGAAGATCTGCGTCGGCTATGATCTGGACGGGGTCCGGCTGGACTACCTGCCGACCGCCGCCGATCAGCAGGCACGCTGCCAGCCGATTTACGAGGAAATGCCGGGCTGGAATGAAAACACCGCCGGGGCGCGCAGCTGGAACGATCTGCCGGGGGCGGCGATCAAGTATGTTCGCCGCATCGAAGAATTGATCCACTGCCCGGTGGCCCTGCTGTCCACCTCGCCCGAACGCGATGACACGATCCTTGTCACCGACCCCTTCGCGGACTAGTTGCCCTGCATGCTCGCATATAAAACCCGTCGCCGCCTGTCGCTGCTGATCCTTCTGGTCGGCCTTCCGGTCTACATCATATTGGCTGTCACCGTGGTGAACTGGCTGGACCGCCCGCCGATCTGGATCGAGGTGCCCGTCTATCTGGTGCTGGGGTTCCTGTGGATGCTGCCGTTCCGGTTCGTGTTCCTCGGAGTCGGGCAGGCCGATCCGGAAAAGGAACAGGTGGAAGGAGAACCTCCTTCCACCTGAACAGGGGCCTGAGTGGCAGCCTCGGCCCGGTGTGGGTTATCCGGCCAGCCGCTTGCCTTCGGCCAGATAGCGCGACTGTTCCGACAGTTTGAACTGGCCGCGCTTGATCTTTTCGATCCTGCCGTCGCGCAGAAGCGTGCCAAAGCCGCGCAGGCAGTCTTCGCGCGTCAGTTGCGACCCTTCCGGCAGGTCGGCGATCTGTTGCAGCAGCAGCGGCCGGGTGAACTGGTCGCGGCCCAGCATCAATGCGCAATAGGCGGCAGCCGCCTCGATCAGTTCCGACATCGAAGAGGCGCCCAGACGATCGGCAAAGTCGGAAAACGGCTGGCTCGGGTCGGCAAAGATATTCTCCAGACCGCCTGCCTGAAGATATCCGTCCTCATCGTCCTCGTCCGTCTCGACGTTTGCGGTGTCGGTCTGGTCGGCGGCGGTCAGCAGGGCCGTGGTCACCCGCCGCGGGCGCACCGGCGTGACCGGGGCAACTGAGGGACGTCCCGAGGTGGCGCGGTCGATGCGCTGTTCCGAAACCAGCACGAGGGGGGCCGGGCGGGTGTCGATCTGCGGGCGGGCCGAAGGGGCTGCGTTTTCCTGTCCCGAAGGCGCCACAAGCGCCGGGCGGCGCGGGCGCACGACGCGGTCAAGATCGTCGCGGTACGGGTCCATCCGTTCGGTCGGGCCAGGCTGTGACGGTCCGGCGATGGATTTGCGATCGGCGAACGTTGCGGCCACCGCCGCCTTGAGATGCGCAATCGCCGCAAGGCGGCGCTTGTTTTCGGGCCCTTCCAGAGCCGCGTTGGTCTGCGAGATCAACCGGTTGACCGCGTCATCCGCCGGGGTCGGTTCGGCATGACGGGGCGGTTCGGCAGCGGCGGCCTCCTGCGGTTCATCTGGCGCGGCCTCGGTCGGGTCGGTGGCCGTTTCGGGGTCTGCAAGACTGGCGGCGGTTTCGGGCTGTGACAGGTCCGCTTCAAGAGAGGCCAGTTCGCGCTGCAGTTCCGCCTCGGCTTCGGGCGACAAGACCGACTGTGGCGCGGAAAGGTCGGCGGCGGGGGCCGCAGGCTCTGCGGGCTGGGCCGGGGGCGCAAACGGTGCCGGAACGACCGGTGCGATAGCGTCGGCCGCGTTGATCCGACGGATCTTGATCACCCGGGCGCGGGCGCGCTGCAGTCTTTCCTGCGCCGCGTCGGTTTGGGGTTCTGCCGCGGATGCCCCAACCGGATCGGTCACGGAGTCGGAGCCAGTGTCCGCAAAGGCATCCTCTGCCACCGCGATACCGGTCGCCGCGGCGACATCCTCTGCTTCGTCCGACGTTTCCGGGCCTGCCGCGTCGGCAGGTTCGGGGTCTGCGGCAAAACGCGCGACCAGATCCGCATCCACTGCGGCATGGGGCGAGTCCGGCGAGATCACGTCTTCGAATTCGTCGTCGCCTTCAGGGTCGATCATCGCGCCCAGCGTCGCAAGCAGGATGTCGTCATCTGACTTTGCAACGGTCGGCGCAGAAGACGGCGCTGCGTCTGCGGGTGCGGGCTCGGATTTGGGGCGGGCGGCCTCCATCACGGCTGCGATGTCGTTCGCATCCGTGTCGTCGGTTTCATCTGCGGCAAACGCGTCGTTGGACGCACCTTCGGCGGCGAAGGCAATCTCTTCCGTTTCGGTGGTCAGGTCCTGCGACTGTTCGGTCGGTGCCTCGCTTTCGTTGGCAGCTTCCGGGTCATCATGGACCTGCATGTCCGGTTGCGAGGCCAGTTCGAACGCTTGTTCCGCCTGTTCGGCAACCTGATCAACGTGTGCCGCAGGCTGTGGATCCACGACGACCGCCCCGACGGCCTGCGCCGCGGCTTCGGCGTCGCGCAATCGGGCAAGCCGGGCCACAACCGATTCGCTGGCGGTCTGGGTGAGGGCAAAGGCCGGTTCTGCGACAACGTCCTGCGGGGCCATCGCCGGTTCGGCAGCCATCACCTTAACGTCGCCTGCCCGCAGGATCACGCCATTGTCCTGCACCCGAGCCTCGACCCTGCGCTGGATCTCGCGCTCGGCGATCTTGTGCAGCATGGCGGCGTCGGGGGTGGGCGGCTCGGCTCCGAAATAGCGGTCCTCGGCGGCAAGGTCTCGGAAATACTCGGCAATCGCCCGCATCGTGTTGAACGGATCGTCGAATCCCTCCAAGGTGCACGAGAAGGTGCCGTAGGAAACCGTAAGGATTTTACTCGCACCGATCATGGGATGCTCGCCTTTTGCAAAGTCGTTGCCGCCACATTCGCCGCCGACAGGTTCGATTCCATGGACAGAACAGGGTCATTTGAAGGATTGATTGTGTCCCCGCAACCGGCCCCGTGCCTCAATTGGATAAACATTATCGAGATGACGACACCGATTGTCCAATCATTGCTGGGAATAACGCTGGTCGGCGGCGGCCCGGTGTCGCGTGCGGTGTTGCGGCGCAGTCTGTCCTTCGCGCCGGGGCTTGTCGCGGCGGATGGCGGGGCCGACCGGCTGATGCGACTCGGGGAACGGCCGCAGGCGGTGATCGGTGATCTTGATTCGATCTCGTCCGCGGTTCGCGAAGACCTGGGCGATGCGGTGCATCTGGTGCCCGAACAGGAGACCACCGATTTCGACAAGGCGCTGCGCAACATCGCGGCCCCCTTCGTGCTGGGCCTGGGGTTTTCCGGCGCGCGGCTTGACCACGGGCTGGCGGTACTGAACACGCTGGTGCGGCATCCCGACCGGCGCTGTCTGATCGTGGGGCAGGGGGATGTGACCTTTCTGGCCCCGCCGCAGATCACCCTGCGCCTGCCGGTGGGGTCACGCCTGTCGCTGTTTCCGATGCGGGGGGTCACGGGTCGGTCGTCCGGACTGCGCTGGCCGATTGACGGGTTGCGCTTTGCCCCGGATGCGATGATCGGAACCTCGAACGAGGTGGCCGCGCCCGAGGTAACGCTGGCGTTCGACGCGGCGGGAATGCTGGTCATCTTGCCGCAGCGGAGCTTGCCTGCGGTTCTTGCAGGTCTCGGGCTGCGGCAAGCCTCTCGCGGTAGATGATGTACAGTCCCGAGGCCACGATCACCGCGATCCCCGCCCAGGTCATCGGATTGGGAAAATCGCCGAACACGGCATAGCCAAGCGCCACCGCCGTGACGATCTCAAGGTAATGCAGCGGGGCCAGCGTGGCCGAAGGCGCGAATTTCAATGCATAGGTCATGCACATGTGGCTGATCGTCGCCCAGAACCCCACGCCGAACAGCCACAGCCATTCGATAGCGACAGGTGTGACCGGATCGAGTTCGCTCCAGCCGCTGCCCTGCGCCAGCCACAGCACGGGCAGGCATATCGCAGAGCCCAGCAGCGCCGTGTGCAACTGCATCGTGACCGGATGCACCGCGACCGACATTTCCCGGGTGATCAGCATGTAGACCGCAAAAAGCACCGCCGTGCCAAGCGGAAACAGCGCGACCCAGCCGAACACGGCCAGCGAGGGCTGGATGACCAGCAGCGCACCGACAAAGCCCACGACGCTGGCCCCGATCCGCCGGGGACCCACGACATCGCCAAAGATCAGATGGCCAAGGATCAGCAGGATGAACGGCTCGACGAACACGATGGCCAAGGCGTCTGCGATCGGCATGACCTGCGTGGCGGCGACAAAGCAGTAGGTCGACACGATCAGCACCGCCGCCCGCGCCGCCATCAGGCCCCACAGCCGGGGGGCAAGCCGCAGGGGCAGGCGCATCATCAATGCGACGGGCAGCATCAGCGCCGCCTGCACGACGAACCGCGCCGTGGTGATCTGTCCGACGGGGATCGTGGCGGTCGCCAGCTTTGCCGCCACGTCCAGCAGCGGGGCCAGCACGCAGAACGCCAGCATCAGCGCGACGCCCGGCAGGATGCGGTCCTGTGTCATGCGCAAGAGGCCCGGTCGGGTCGTTGGACGGCACCGGGCCAAGCCCGTCCGGTCCGCAAGATGGTTTCGGGATTATCCAATGATGATCACTTGCCCGGTGATCGCGCCCTCGACGCTTTTCGCATAGGCGCGCCCCACCCGGTCAGAGGCGACCGGATCATGCCCCGGAAACCAGCTTCCATAGCGGGGCACCGATGCCTGCAACAGGCCGGGGCTGACGACATTGACCCGAAGGCCGCGCGGCATCTCGATCGCCGCCCCAGTCACAAAGCCGCCCAAAGCCCCGTTGGCGGTCGCAGCCCCCGTGCCCATGCGGATCGGGTCGCGGTCAAGAACCCCGCTGGTCAGGGTAAAGGACCCACCGTCGGAAACGTGCGGCAGGCCTTCGAGCACCAGATTGATCTGGCCCATCACCTTGTTGTGCAGACCCAGCAGGAACTGTTCCTCGGTGAATTCCACAAGCGGGCCGAAATGCACTTTGCCGGTCGCTGACACCACGGCATCGACCGGGCCGGTGGCGGCATACATCGCGCGGATCGACGCACGATCGGTGATGTCGACCTGCAGGTCGCCGCTGGTGCGCCCGACCCGGATCAGGTCATGGCGCGGTCCCAGTTCGGCGCAGATGGTCTTGCCGATGTCACCCTCGGCCCCCACCACGATGATCTTCATGTCGCGTTCCCTGTCAGCAATTGGGCACGTTGACGGCCAGACCGCCCAACGATGTTTCCTTGTACTTCTCGTGCATGTCTGCCCCGGTCTGGCGCATCGTCTCGATGCAGTTGTCAAGGCTGACCAGATGAATGCCATCGCCGCGCAGGGCAAGGCTGGCCGCCGAAACCGCCTTGATCGCCCCCAGCCCGTTGCGTTCGATGCAGGGCACCTGCACCAGACCGCGCACCGGGTCGCAGGTCATGCCCAGATGATGCTCCAGCGCGATTTCCGCGGCGTTTTCCACCTGTTCAGGGCTGCCGCCCAGCACCGCAGCCAATCCCGCCGCCGCCATGGCCGCCGCTGCGCCGACTTCGGCCTGACAGCCGCATTCCGCGCCCGAGATCGAGGCGTTGTGCTTGACCAGCCCGCCCACCGCCGCCGCCGTCAGCAGGAACTCTCCGACCTTCGTCTGCGACGCGCCGGGCACATGATCAAGGTAATAGCGGATCACCGCAGGCACCACGCCCGCCGCGCCGTTGGTGGGCGCGGTCACCACCTGCCCCCCGGCGGCGTTTTCCTCGTTCACCGCCATGGCATAAAGGCTCATCCAGTCGTTGATTACATGCGGCGGCGTCAGGTTCAGGCCGCGTTCGGCCAGAAGCGCGTCATGGATGCCCTTGGCGCGACGCCGCACGTTCAGCCCGCCGGGCAGGATGCCCGTCCCCGCCATGCCCCGGCTGATGCAGTCGTTCATCACCGCCCAGATGCGTGCCATCCCGGCCTCCAGATCGCTTGCCGACCGGAAGCGCAGTTCGTTCGCGCGTTTCATGGCCGCGATGGAAAGGCCGGATGCGCGGGCCATCGCCAGCATTTCGTCGGCCTTCTCGAACGGATAGGGCACATCGGCGCGGACCTTGCCTTTCGCGCTGCCCGCCTCGGCCATCTCTTCGGCGGTCAGAACGAAGCCGCCGCCGATGGAGTAATAGGTTTCCTGCAGGATGACGTCGCCCTGCGCATCGGTGGCTTTCAGGATCATCCCGTTGGCGTGGCCGGGCAGGGCGGGGCCGTAATCGAACAGCAGGTCGCGCTGGGGGTCGAAGGCCAGCGGCGGCAGGTCAGGCACGTGGATGGTCTTGCCCTCGCGGATCGTCTGCAGCGCCGCCTCGGCCTTTGCGGCATCGTAGGTCGCCGGTTCGAATCCGGCAAGGCCCAGGATCGTGGCGCGGTCGGTCGCATGGCCGACCCCGGTGAAGGCCAGACTGCCATGCAGCGACGCCCGGACTCCTTTGACGTGAAACGGCGAGGCCCGCAGCAGCGCCAGAAACCGCGCGCCCGCCACCATCGGCCCCATGGTGTGCGACGATGAAGGACCCACCCCCACCTTGAACATGTCGAAGACCGAAAGGAACATGCGCAGGCTCCGGTCAGTAGGCGGGGTTGGTGAACAGGGTCTGCCCCAGACCTTCGGCCTCGGCGCAGGCAATCGCCGCAGGACGGGTTTCCAGCGCCGCCAGAACCGCATGCAGCGCCGGGAAGTCCGCGCTGCGGAAATAGGACGGATGGCCGGGGCCATTGATGGCCAGCCAGCGGATCAGCACGCCAAGGTAATAGCCCAGCACGGACGGACTGTCGGCGGACAGCCAGCCGGGCGCATCGCGGGCCACCATGGCGTCCAGCAGCGTCAGATAGGTCTGCATCCGGGCGCGCGCAGCCTGAAGTACCGCCGCCGCGCAATCCGGCCCACCGACGCGGTCGGGGTAGAACAGGTGCAGCAGCGTGGTGTGCACCGAACTGTTGGTGAACATGAACCAGCCCAGAAATGCGGCGCGGTCGGGATGCAGGGGGGCAGGTGCCAGCCCGCCGTGCCGGTCGGCCAGATACAGCAGCATCGCCGCCGTCTCGAACATCGGGCCATCCGGCGTTTCCATCGCCGGAATCAACCCGAGGGGCTGCATCGCGCGATACTGCGGGGTGTCCATGTCGCCCGCCGCCCGGTCCAGAACCGGACAGTCATGCGGCAGGTTCAGTTCCGTCAGCACCAGCCGGACGATCAGCGAGGCGGCATCGGGCGAAGAATACAGCACGTACATCGGTAGGGTCCTTGCAGGGTCAGGCGTTTCGGGTCCGGGATCGAGGGTTGCGGCAAGTATGGCCGTCCCCGACGGCAGAGGCACGCCCAAACCGACATGGGCAGCGGGAAAGCGGCATTCGTCCCCTTTAACCTGCGATTTGTTCCTGATCCGTTCACATGGCGTTAACCAGTCTGTCGGCAGACTGACCTCACAACGATGGAGGTTGCGATGCGCCTGATTGCCCTGATCCTGTCCTGCCTTCTGTGGGCGGCTCCCTTGCGCGCCGACGTGCCCCCGGTGCTGCCCGAACCGATGCTGAAGCGGATCAAGGCCGCGCCTGACCGCTTTGTCGATCTGGCGGCGCTTCTGATTCATGGATTCGGGACGGGCGGCAGCATCGATGCCGCCGAAATCGAGCGGTCCATCGCGCTCGACAGGGCCGGGGCGCGGGCTTCGGCGCTGCGGCGGTTGCTGGCCGCCGATCTTGATGGCGACGGTGCGATCGCCCCCGCCGAACTGGCCGTTGCGGCGACGGCGGCCAGTGCCACCACCCGTGCGCGGCTGATCACCACCCACGCCCGCGCCGACGCCGATGGCGACGGGTCGGTCGGCCCCGACGAACTGGCAGCCCATGCTGCCGCCGAAAGCCTGTCGCGGGTGTCCGAAGCGGACGCGGCGATGTCGCGCGCGGTGCTGGCCTGTGATCAGGACGGCGACCGCAAGGTCACTATGGCCGAGGTCCGGCGCGCCCTGACCGCCCTCGACCCGGCCGCCTGACCCCGCACGTTGCCCCCGCCCTGTGGATTGCCTATAAGCGGGCAGACCTTGCAGGAGCATCCGATGGCCGCCGAACTGTCACCGATCGACAAAGCCAAGTTCGTCGCCGCCAAGCGCGCCGTCGACTTCGTGCAGACCGGCATGAAGGTGGGCCTTGGCACCGGATCGACCGCAGCCTGGATGGTGCGCTGTCTGGGAGAGCGGGTGCGCGAAGAAGGACTGCGCATCGTCGGCGTGCCGACCTCGATGCGCACGGCCGAACTTGCGCGGCAGGTGGGGATTCCAGTGGTCAGCCTGGACGAGGCGAAATGGCTGGACCTGACCATCGACGGGGCCGATGAATTCGACACCAACCTCGCCCTGATCAAGGGCGGCGGGGCGGCGCTCTTGCAGGAAAAGATCGTGGCGACCGCCAGTGACCAGATGATCGTCATCGCGGATGCCGCCAAAGAGGTCGTGCAACTGGGCGGCTTCCCGCTTCCGGTCGAAATCATCCCCTTTGGATGGCAGACCACCAAGGCGCTGATCGAAGAGGTGCTGGTGTCGATGGACGTGATGGGCCGCGACGTGACGGTGCGGATGAACGGCGCGGCACCGCTGGTGACAGATGAGGCGAACTACCTGGTGGACCTGCACCTGAAGCGCATCGCCAATCCGCGCCAGCTGGCCATGGTGCTGAACCAGATCCCCGGCGTGGTGGAAAACGGGCTGTTCATCGACATCTGCGACATCGTCATCATCGGCCATGGCGACGGGCGTGTCACCGTACGTGACATCAACGCAGGCTCCGAACACGACGACCGCATCGAATTCGCCCCCAGCGCCAATATCTTTGCCGATCTGGGAGACTGACATGGCCTTCGACTATGATCTGTTCGTCATCGGGGGCGGTTCTGGCGGCGTGCGCGCGGCGCGCATCGCCAGTGCCGAGGGCGGCGCGAAGGTCGGCCTGGCCGAAGAAAGCCGAATGGGCGGCACCTGCGTGATCCGGGGCTGCGTGCCGAAAAAGCTGATGGTCTTCGCGTCTGGCTATCCGGCAGCAATGGCCGAGGCGCAGGAATATGGCTGGAATGTCTCGAACGCGGGGTTCGACTGGCCGCGGTTCCGCAACAGGTTGGCCGCCGAGCTGACACGTCTGGAAACCGCCTACCGGACAACGCTGACCAAGGCGGGCGTCACGATCCACGACACCCGCGTGGTCGTTGTCGATCCGCACACGGTGGAACTTGCCGGGGGGCAGCGGCTGACGGCCAAGCACATCCTCATCGCGACCGGCGGGCGGCCCTTCGTGCCCGACATTCCGGGCGCCGAGCTTGCCGTCACCTCGAACGAGATATTCGACCTGACGGAGCTGCCGAAACGCGCGCTGGTGGTGGGCGGCGGTTATATCGCGTCAGAGTTTGCCTGCATCCTGCACGGGCTTGGCGTCGCTGTGACGCAGTACTACCGTGGCGCGCAGATCCTGCGCGGGTTCGATGACGAGGCGCGCGGTCTGGTCGCCAACGCGATGCAGGATCGGGGCATCGCCATCCATTGCGGCACCGATGTGATGCGGCTGGAAAAGTCATCGGACGGCATCGTGGTTCCGGCGACCGACGGGTCGTCGCGCGGCTTCGATCTGGTGCTTTACGCGACGGGGCGGCGGCCGAACAGCACCGGTCTGGGGCTGGAGGCGCTGGGCGTCGGGTTCGGACGATCCGGGCAGATCGTGGTCGACGATTACAGCCAGACCGCAGTCCCCTCGATCTTTGCTGTAGGTGACGTGACGGACCGGATCAACCTGACTCCGGTCGCCATCCGCGAGGGCCATGCCTTTGCCGACACGGTGTTTCGCGGCATTCCGACCCGCGCGGACCACAACCTTGTCGCCTCGGCGGTGTTCACCCAGCCCGAACTCGGCTCGGTGGGCCTGACCGAAGAAGCCGCGCGCGAGGCGGGGCCGATCGACGTTTATGTAACGACATTTCGCCCGATGCGCACCGCCTTTGCCGGATACCCAGACCGGGTGATGATGAAACTGGTGGTCGACACCGCCAACCGCCGGGTGCTGGGGTGCCACATCGTAGGGCCGGACGCGGGCGAGATGATCCAGCTCGCGGCCATTGCCATCAAGATGGGTGCGACCAAGGATGATTTTGACCGGACCGTCGCGGTGCATCCGACGATGGCCGAAGAGCTGGTGACGATGCGAAAGCCGACCCGGACGGGCTGAACGCCGCAGGGCATATCCGACCGAAACAGCTTGATTTTAACGCCGTCATGCCCAGTTAAGAGTGCAAGACGCAAAAAGAGGAAGACAGTCGATGGCAGGTAGCGGGGGTCCTTGGGGCGGTGGCGGCGGTTCGGGCAAAGGCCCGGAAGATGAAGGCCGCGACGGCGGACGCGACACCGAGGGTCGCAGACCAAACGGCGCGCGGCGGCCCGGCGAGGGACCGCAGATCCCGGAAATCGACGAGTTGATGCGCAAGGGACAAGAGCAGTTGCGCGTCCTGATGGGCGGCCGGGGCCGGGGGAACAACGGCGGCGGCGGCGGTCGCGGGCCTGCCGGAGGGCCTCCGGGCCCCTTGGTCACGCGCAACGGGGTGATCCTCGGCGGGCTGGCGGCGGTGGCGCTGTGGACCTTCATGTCGGTCTACACGGTGCGGCCCGAAGAACGCTCGGTTGAACTCTTTCTGGGTGAATTCAGCACGATCGGGGCGCCGGGCCTCAACTTTGCGCCGTGGCCTTTGGTCAAGGCGGAAATCGTGCAGGTGACGGGCGAACGGTCGACCGACATCGGCACCGGGCTGGGCGGAGAGCTGGACACCGGCCTGATGCTGACCCGCGACCAGAATATCGTCGACATCGAGTTTCAGGTGGTCTGGCGCGTCGCCGATCCGGCGCAATTCCTGTTCAACCTGTCCGACCCCGCCGACACGATCCGCGCCGTCAGTGAATCCGCGATGCGCGACATCATCGCGCGGTCCGAACTGTCGCCGATCCTGAACCGCGACCGGGGCGTGATCGCGAATGATGTGCGCGTGGCCGTGCAGTCCACGCTGGACAGCTATCGCGCCGGGATCAACGTGGTCCGGGTCAACTTTGCCAAGGCGGCCCCGCCGACCGAGGTGATCGACGCCTTCCGCGAAGTGCAGGCGGCCCAGCAGGAACGCGTGCGGCTGGAAAACGAGGCGGACGCCTATGCCAACCGTGTCACCGCCGGTGCGCGCGGTGAAGCGGCCCGTCTGGCCGAGGAATCCGAAGCCTACCGCGCGCAGGTCGTGAACAACGCGCAAGGTGAGGCGAGCCGGTTCCTGTCGGTCTACAACGAATACGTCAAGGCCCCGGACGTGACCCGCAAGCGGATGTATCTGGAAACGATGGAACGCGTGCTTGGCGGCATGAACAAGGTGATCCTGGACGGCGTGACGACAGGCGAAGGCGGGCAGGGCGTCGTGCCCTTCCTGCCGCTGAACGAGTTGAACCGCCCTGCACCGGCCCCTGCCGCCGCTGCAGCGACCAATGGAGTGTCCAACTGATGCGCCCCTTCATCATTCCCGCCGTTCTGGCCGTGGTTGTCTTCGGCATCCTGTCGTCGCTCTTCATCGTCGATGAACGCGACAAGGCGCTGGTGCTGCAGTTCGGACAGGTCAAGCAGGTCAAGGAAGAGCCGGGCCTTGGCTTCAAGATTCCGATCATACAGGATGTCGTGCGCTATGACGGGCGCATCCTGAGCCTGCCCACCCCGCCGCTGGAAGTCACGATGTCGGATGACCGCCGTCTGGTGGTCGATGCCTTTGCCCGCTGGCAGATCACCGATCTGGTCCGGTTCCGGGAATCGGTCGGTGTCGTCGGCGTCGAACGGGCGCAGCAACTGCTTGCGGGCATTCTGAACAACGCCATTCCCGAAGTGCTGGGCAAGGTTCCGTCCAACCGCGTGCTGTCCGAAGACCGGACGGCGCTGATGAACCAGATCCGCGACATCGCCAAGCGCGAGGCGCAGTCCCTGGGTGTCGATGTGATCGACGTGCGGCTGACCCGCACCGATCTGCCCGAACAGAACCTGGCCGCAACCTACAGCCGGATGCGGGCGGAACGGGAACGCGAAGCTGCCGACGAAATCGCACGCGGTAACGAAGCCGCCCAGCGGGTGCGGGCCAGCGCAGATCGCACCGTGGTCGAGCTGACGTCCGAGGCGCGCAAGAACGCCGAGGTGATC
The DNA here is from genome assembly GCA_027487575.1 of Rhodobacter sp. GTDB lineage: Bacteria > Pseudomonadota > Alphaproteobacteria > Rhodobacterales > Rhodobacteraceae > JAIYDJ01. The sequence goes on from JAIYDJ010000075.1 coordinate 38,753, forward strand.
CGAGGTGAGGCAGATGCCGAGCGCAACGCGATCTATGCCGAAGCTTTCGGCCGCGATCCGGAGTTCTTCGCTTTCACCCGGTCGCTGACCAGCTACGAACGTGCCTTGCAATCGGGGAATACTTCGATGGTGATGCAGCCGGACAGCGAGTTCTTCGAATATCTGCGGTCGGAACGGGTTCCGGAGGGCGTCGTCGGCGCCACAAATCCCCCCGCGACCGCAGCGCCCGAAGCTGCCGCCCCGGCGGCGGTGGCACCAGAAGCTGCGGCCCCGGCGCCTGAAGCCGCGGCACCTGCGGCGGTGGTCCCCACGCCGTGACGATGATCCTGCTGGCCTTCGGGTTGGTTCTGGTGGTGGAGGGGCTGGTGCTTGCACTGGCCCCTTCGCGTCTGGAGCAGGTGCTTGCCATGCTGGCTGCCCTGTCGCGCGACCAGAGGCGCATGTTGGGGCTGGGGTCGGTCGCGGCGGGTGTGGCGCTTGTGGCGCTGGCGCGCTGGCTGGGCGCCTGATCCGCCCGACCCGGCAGGCCGTTGCGCATCACGGCGGATTGACGGCGTGCGAGGCTTGTTTCCCTTGCGCTTTGGCAGGGCGCACCACAATTATCCGGCTATGCACGGAACCCGCTGTGGTCCGCCGCGATCAGATGGAGAATGGAACGTCATGCGATCCGCCACCCTTACCGCCCCCTATTCCGCCCCCCGCATTGCCGCCGCGCGCCTGACGCTGGCGGTGGGGCTGGGCATGGCGCTTGCCCTGTCGCAGGTCACCCCTTCGTTTTCCCAGGGCGCGTCCGAAAGTTTTGCCGATCTTGCCGAACAAATCAGTCCTTCCGTGGTGAACATCACCACGTCGGCGCTGGTCGCCGCCCCCTCGCAAGGGGGGCCGATCGTGCCCGAAGGGTCCCCTTTCGAAGAATTCTTCCGCGAGTTTCAGGATCGCAACGGCGGGCCCGGCGAGTCCGAACCGCGCCGTTCCGAGGCGCTGGGATCCGGCTTTGTCATCTCGGCTGACGGTTACATCGTCACGAACAACCATGTGATCGAGGGAGCCGATCAGATTTCGATCGAGTTCTTCTCGGGCCAGCGGCTGGATGCCAAACTGGTCGGGACCGACACCAAGACCGACATTGCGCTGCTGAAGGTCGAAAGCCCCGAACCGCTGCCCTTTGTGCGGTTTGGCGACAGCGACGCGATGCGGGTCGGCGACTGGGTGGTGGCCATGGGCAACCCGCTGGGCCAGGGCTTCTCGGTCAGCGCCGGTATCGTGTCGGCCCGCGGCCGCGAGCTTCAGGGCACCTACGATGATTTCATCCAGACCGATGCCGCGATCAACAAGGGCAATTCCGGGGGCCCGTTGTTCAACATGCAGGGCGAAGTTGTGGGGGTGAACACCGCGATCCTGTCGCCCACGGGAGGCTCGATCGGCATCGGGTTCTCGATGGCGTCCAACGTGGTGACCAAGGTCGTCAGCCAGTTGCAGGAATTCGGCGAAACCCGGCGCGGGTGGCTCGGCGTGCGCATTCAGGATGTGACGCCCGATGTGGCCGAAGCCATCGGCCTGACCGATGCGAAGGGGGCCCTGATCACCGACGTTCCCGAAGGACCGGCACGCGATGCGGGCATTCTGGCGGGCGATGTCATTCAAAGCTTTGACGGCAACCCGGTCGACGACACCCGCGATCTGGTGAACCGGGTGGCCGACGCCCCGATTGGCGAAGCGGTGGATGTGGTCGTGCTGCGCGACGGCAAGGAACAGACGCTGCAGGTCACATTGGGCCGCCGCGAAGACGCCGAGGCCGAAAGCACACCGGTTGCCGCCGCACCCTCGCCCGAGGCGGCAGAAGCCGACGTTCTTGGCATGACCCTGACGCCGATGACCCCCGAACTGGCCAGCGAACTGGGGCTGGATGCGTCTGCAACCGGTCTGGTGGTCAGCAATGTCGACGAGGCGACCGAAGCCTATGCGAAAGGTCTGCGTGAAGGTGACGTGATCACCGAAGCCGGTCAGCAGAAGGTGGTGCGTCTGCGCGACATCGAAGACCGCGTGACCGAGGCAAAGGATGCGGGGCGCAAGTCGCTGTTGCTTCTGGTGCGGCGGGCCGGGGATCCGCGTTTCGTGGCGCTGTCGCTGGAATAGGTCCCGATGCAGGCGGCGAACGGGCGGCGGGGAAACCTGCCGCCCTTTTGCTGCGCGGTGGGGTCAGAGCGCGCCCAGATCGGTGGACACGATGCCAAGCTCCTGCGCCGCCGCCAGCGACAACTGGCGGCTGTCCAGCCCGCGTTCCGCCTGTAAGCGGCGCACGGCGTCGGTGGTGGCCGCGTCCATCACGCCGGTCAGCGGTTGCAGATAAAGCCCCCGCGCCTTCAGCGCCCGTTGCAGGGTGGCGATGAACTCGACCGTCATTTCGGCCGGACAGGGCGCGCGGAACCACACTTCGTCGCGATCCGCGATGATGCGTTGGCTGGTGGTGCTGCGGAAGGTCGCGGGCGTGGTGACCTGCCCCGCGCCATCGCGCACTTCGGGTGTCACCAGTTCCTGTTCGGTCACCGTTTCGATCACCGCCGGGCTGATCTCGGCGGCCCAGCAGGTGCTTTCGTCGCCTTCGGGCGGGCTTCGGCGGATGATCTCGTCCGCCAGTTCCGCCCGGGACGGGGCCTCGACCAGCGCGGGCTGGCAGGCGGCCAGCGAAAGCCAGACCATGCCGATGCCGAGTGTCCGTCGTGCCATGCCCGATGCCCGATCTGCGCCGGTTGCGATCCGGCTTCTGCTATAAGCATAGCGGGAATTCGCGCCCGGCGAAAGCCTAGGGCTGATCGCCTGCGCGCACACCGTCCGGCTTGAAAGCCGGGCGCAACAGGCGGTCCAGAAGCGGCGACAGATCCTCGATCACCTCTGCCACCACATGCACCACCCCCGCTTCGCGCTGCAATCGTCCGGTGACGCGCAACAGCCGACCCGCGATCACCGCCCGGCGAAAGCGTTCATAGATGTTGGCCCAGACCACCACATTCGCGGTTCCGGTCTCATCCTCCAGCGTGACGAAGATCACCCCCTTGGCCGTGCCCGGACGCTGCCGCAGCAGGACCAGACCCGCGACGCAGACCCGCGCCCCGGCAGGGGGTTCGTTCAGCCGTGCCGCGGGCAGCGCGGCCGGGGGCCGGGGCCAGCGGCCGGGTCGCGGCGTGGGGGTCAACCAATCTGCACTCATGTGAACAAAGATAGAACATCTGCGGCGCGGCGCAACCCCCGCTGCCACTGGCAAAGGCCCGCGATTTCGCCTATGTCCAAGGAAATCACAGCGCGGGACAGGGCACGGCAATGGCGAAGATCACCTATGTGGAACATGGCGGCAAGGAACACGTGGTCGAGGTGGCCAACGGCCTGACGGTGATGGAGGGTGCACGCGACAACGGCATTCCCGGAATCGAGGCCGATTGTGGCGGCGCCTGCGCCTGTTCCACCTGCCATGTCTATGTCGATCCCGCCTGGGTGGACCGGCTGCCCAAGAAGGACGCGATGGAAGAGGACATGCTCGATTTCGCATGGCAGCCCGATCCGGTCCGCTCGCGCCTGACCTGCCAGCTGAAGGTGTCGGCGGCGCTGGACGGGTTGCGCGTGCAGATGCCGCAAAAGCAGATCTGATGCGCTGCGGCGCGCTGGCCGGTCTCATGATGCTGGCGGGCGCGGCGGCTGCGCAGGCCCAGCCGGTTCCGCTGGAAAAGGGCGAGGTGATGCGCGCCCGGCTGGTTGATCCGGTGGATCGGTATGACCACCGCGTGCTGGGGGCCGGTCCGGACTGGGGGCGGCTGGACATCACGGTGAACACCTGTCTGGACTGTGTCGGGCTGCATCTGTCAGACGTGATCGTGACCCTGCCGCCAACCCATGTGTTCGAAGATATCGAGGCGCGCGTCGCCGATCTGGACGGCGATGGCCGGGACGAGGTCGTGGTGGTGGAAACCGACATGGCGCGCGGTGCCACGCTGGCGGTCTATGACGCGTCGGGCAAGCGGGCCGCCACCCGGCCGGTAGGCCAGACTCATCGCTGGCTGGCCCCCGCAGGCATCGGTGATTTCGACGGCGATGGCAGGGTCGAGGTGGCCTATGTCGACCGTCCGCATCTGGCGCACGAACTGGTGTTTCTGCGCTATGACACGGGCACACTGACAGAGATTGCCCGCGCGACCGGGTTCACCAACCACCGCTTCGGGCAGGAGGTGATCTCGGGCGGAGCGGTCCGGTGCGACGGTGCGGACACGCTGCTGGTCGCCAACGCCGACTGGACACAGCGGATGGCCGTGCGGCTGCAGGCAGGGCAGGTTGTGACCCGGGAGGCAGGTCCATTGAAGGGCACCGCCCCGTGGCAGGCAGCCTGCCCCTGATCACCGCCCCATCAGGGCCGCATCGAACGGATAGGTCGTCAGGTTCTGATGCCCGGTTTCGGTGATCAGCACCTGATCCTCCAGCTTGATCGAAAAGTCGCCACCCTCGGGTGACACCAGCGCCTCGACGCACAGCACCATGCCCGGTTCCAGCACCGCGTCGAAGGCGCCTTCGGTCCAGCCGTCTGGGTAGGTCACATAAGGCCATTCGTCGCAAAGCCCGACCCCGTGCATCCGGCACGAATACTTGCCCCGGTCATACTGCGGGTCCAACTGGTGCCCGCCGAACACCAGTTCCCGGATCGACACGCCCGGTTTCAACAGCGCCATGTTGGTGTCGATGTGGTCGCGGGCGTGGTGCATGGCGGAAATCATCGCGTTGGTCGGCCGCTGATCCCCGATCCACCAGGTGCGGCTGATGTCGATGCAAAAGCCGTAGGCCCCGATCAGATCGGTATCGAAAGCCACGATTTCATTGTTCTGGATGATCCGCGGGCCGCATTCCTGAAACCAAGGGTTTGTCCTTGGTCCCGACGCCAGCAGTCGCGTCTCGATCCATTCGCCCCCGCGCCGGATGTTGCCGGCGTGAAGTTCGGCCCAGACCGCATCTTCGGAAACACCCCCCAGCGGAATGTCGCGCCGCGCGAAGGCTTCCATCTCGGCGATCGCGCTTTCGCAGGCATGATGGGCACAGCGCATGGCGGCGATATCGTCGGGCCCCTTGATGGCGCGGGTCCGCTCGGTGACCTCCTCGCCCTCCATCACCTGAAACCCGGCAGCTTCCAGCGCGCGCAGGCCGTGGACCATGATCTTGTCCACCGCCAGCCGCCGGTTGGTTCCGGCATGGGCGCGCATCACCTCGTCCACTTGCGCGGCAAAGGCCTTGGCCGCCGCTTCGCCCCGATCCCCCGTCGAGTTGTAAAAGAACGTGGCCCCCGACCGCAGTTCCTTGACCAGCGGATTGAACGTCACCAGAAACGGCGAATTCTTGTATTCCCACATCACCATGTGCCCGTCGGCGCAGATCAGGCAGGCGCGAAACGGGTTGTGGGTGTTCCACAACTGCATATTGGTGGTGTCGGTCGCATAGCGGATGTTCAGCGGATCATACAGCAACAGCCCGCCATAGTCCCGGTCGGCCAGGGCCTGCACCAGCCTCGCCCAGCGGTATTCGCGCATGCGCCCCAGATCGGGCAGCGTCAGCCCCGCCTTGGCCCATTCGGAAAACGCGAGTTGCGTCGGCCCGATTTCCACCCGGTTGTTGTCATTGGGCGACCCGTCGGCCAGCACCGCGCCCCGGCTCGGGTCGATCTTGCGGCGGTCGGCGTAGTGCTCGTTCATGGCGGCCCCCTGTTTGCGGCAGGGTTTCGCAAGCGGGCCATTGCGGCTGTTCCCGGTGCGACGGGCCATGTCGCAATCCGGGTTTCCACGGGGCAGGGACGCGGCTAGAACCGCAGGATGACCCCGATCCTGCAATCCCGCCTGCCGTTCTCGCCCTGGATGGACCCGCGCACGGCGCGGCTGCCGGGCGTGCTGCCGGTGGAGGGCGATGACTGGCTGCGGGTGGACGATGCCTTTGCCGGGCAGATGGCGGAACGTGACCGATTGTTCGCAATCAATCCGGACGGTGTGCACGCCCTGCTCGACCGGGGTCGCCCGGCCGCGACCGAGCTTTACAGCGTGATTCTTGGCCGCCTGTGCAAAGTGGCAGGCTATGAGGTCGGTCCGACGTCGGTCCGGCGCCCGGATGGGGTTGTGGTCCCGCTGGACCCCGATCAACCCTTGCTGACGCTTGGACGACTGGTGCAGGAAGATCTGTGCCTGATGGAGCGTGACGGAGACGAGCATCTGCTGACCGGGGCCGCGCTTTGCTTTCCGGCAAGCTGGTGGCTGGCGGAAAAGATCGGACGGCCGCTGACCGGCATCCATGTGCCGGTGCCCAGCTATGACGCCGACATTGCCCGCCGGGTGCAACGGATGTTCGATGCGGTTCGGGTGGAACAGCCGCTTTGGCGGATGAACGCGCTGGTCTATGTCGACCCGACCCTGCATCAGCCACGGCGCGAGGCCGACCCCCGCACCAACCGGCGGGGCGGCAGCTATGTGCGGGCCGAACGGCAATGCTTCGTGCGGCTGCCCGTGTCGCGCGCGGTGGTGTTTTCCATCCACACCTATGTGGTGCGGACCGACGCGCTGACAGAGGCCGAGCGAACCGGACTGGAGGAAGCCCGCCTGTAGCCCGGTCTACACGCCGCTGAAGGTCGTGATCTGCTGCGCGAGGGGCGTTTGCGACAGACCCAGCAAGGTGCCTGTCACGGCCATCATCCGGGCCGAAAACCCGATGTTCTCCCCCTTCATCAGGCTGTAGGTCATCGCGGCAACCCCAAGGGGCATGAACACCACGATCAGGGTGGCATTCATCGCCTGCGCAGCCAGCCGCATCTGGGCGGTTTCCGAAGGCAGGGCCTCGGGTTCGGGGTACAGGGCGGCCCGGATCCGGGCCAGGTCCTCATCCCTGCGGCGGGGAAGGTCGGGTCGGTCGTTGGCTGCGGCGCTTGACAGCACCAGTTCCGCATCGGGGGCGGGCAGCGCGGCGGGCGGATCACTGGCGTCGTCTGCCGCCTCTTGCTGACCATAGCCCAGAACATCCCGCATCGTTGGCAGACAATCGATCAGCGCATCCACCAGGTCCGCCTCGATCGCCAGCGGAAGCTGTCGCCACAGCACCGCGTCGGGCGGATAGCGGTGCTGGATGCGTTCCAGAAGGCGGCTGCACATCACGGCATGTTCCGGGTCGTCGGCCCGGTCTGTCCCGCCCGGAACCGGGCCGACCGACATCAGCAGACAGGCGGGCATGTCGTCGGTCACGTCTTCGGACCAGGCCAGAACGATCCGCATGTCCCCGACGTCGAAGATCACGACATCTTCGTAGTCCCAGCGGGTCCGCAGCATGTCCCTGCGCGATCTGGACAGCATCGTTTCAAGCTCGGTCACGACGCGAACAAAGTTGCAGTCCTGCGGATTGGCGTACACGGCCTGGGCAATCGTACTTTGCGCGACATTCTGCATGGCGTTTCTCCACTGCTGATGTCTGCAACTCTTGCAAGAAATTATGCCGTGAATGCGCAACGACTGTGGTCTTTAGGCGTTCTTAACCGTGATCGTGTGAACAATCCTGCCACAATCCGTGGCCACGATCCGTCAGGGCCAGGTGCGCAGATCGTCGCCTTGCAGGTGGATCAGGACTGCCTTCACCGCACCGACCGGCGAGGCCATCAATGTGACACTCCACGCCAGCAGCACGGCCATCAGGTACATGGCGCGGGCCGCTGCCCGCTCGCCGATCCCCGGCGCGCGGGGTTCGGGCGGGGTCAAGGGTATCGCGTGGGTCAACAGAACGCGCCCGGTCGGTGGTTCGGCGGGGGCTGCGGTCGGGCGGTGCGGGACAACCGGGGTCGCTTCGCGCATTTCATCGATCATGGCACGGATGGCTGCCAGCGTCGGCGCATCGAAATCCTCCGTTCCGGCCGGGCGATCTGGCGGCGGCGGTGCGGGGGCAGGTCCGGGATCGGGCTGATCAAGGCGCGGCGCGGCACGGCGCGGCCTGCGCGCCAGGTTCAGGGGCACTGGGTCCGGCAGATCGGGATGGGCGGGGGCTGCGACGGGTGGCGGGGGTACGGCGACATCGGCTGCGGATGTCAGCAGCCGGGCGACCCCTTGCAGACCGGCGGCCACGCGTTCACGCGGTGGCAAGGCGCGACCAACACGCCCCAGCCGGGCCAGCCTTGGTCCCAGCGCATTCGCGGCCATCCGCTGCGCGCCACCCGATGTCAGGTCTGACACCCACAGCAGAACCGGCCGTGCCGTCTGGCGCGACAGGATCAGACTGACCCGACCGAAGGCCCGCAGATCAAGGCGCGGCTGCTGGCTGCCTTCGACCCACAGGGACGGGCGGTTTCGGTCGGCAGAACGGTCCGGCCGGGCAGTGGGGCGGTTGAAGGACATGGGATGCGCCATGGATGATCCGGGATGGTAAAGATCATGCACCGTGCGATGGGCCAGAGCACGGCAGGAAAAAGGCAGCTTTGTGGCGACACTCCGGAACGGAAAAAGGCCGCCCGGTGGGGCGGCCTTCGTTTTGATCGGTATTCTCGATCAGCAGGAATAGTACATCTGATACTCGATCGGGTGCGGAGTGTGTTCGTAGGCGTAGACCTCTTCCCACTTCAGCGCCATGTAGCCTTCGAGTTGGTCCTTGGTGAACACGTCGCCTGCCAGCAGGAAGGCGTGATCCTTTTCAAGCTCCTCCAGCGCCTCGCGCAAGCTGCCGCAGACCGTCGGGATTGCGGCCAGTTCTTCGGGCGGCAGATCGTACAGGTCCTTGTCAGACGCCGGACCCGGATCGATCTTGTTCATGATCCCGTCCAGACCCGCCATCAGCAGCGCGGCGAAGGCCAGATAGGGGTTCGCTGCCGGATCGGGGAAGCGTGCCTCGACGCGCTTGGCCTTGGGCGACTCGGTCCACGGAATGCGCACGCAGCCCGACCGGTTGCGCGCCGAATAGGCCCGCAGAACCGGTGCTTCGAAGCCCGGAATCAGACGCTTGTAGCTGTTGGTTGCAGGGTTGGTGATCGCGTTCAGCGCCTTGGCGTGCTTCAGGATGCCGCCGATGAAGTAGAGCGCCTCCTGCGAAAGGTCTGCGTACTTGTCGCCGGCGAACAGGGGCTTGCCCTCTTTCCAGATCGACATGTTCACATGCATGCCCGACCCGTTGTCGCCCTTCATCGGCTTCGGCATGAAGGTCACGGTCTTGCCGTAGGCGTGCGCCACGTTGTGGATCACGTACTTGTACTTCTGGATGTTGTCGGCCTGCTGCACCAGCCCGCCGAAAATCATGCCCAACTCGTGCTGGCAGGTCGCGACCTCGTGGTGGTGCTTGTCGACCTTGATGCCCATCCGCTTCATCGTGGACAGCATCTCGCCGCGCAGGTCGTGGGCCTCGTCCACCGGGTTCACCGGGAAGTAACCGCCCTTGTGCCCGGCGATGTGACCGTAGTTGCCACCTTCCTGCACGGTGTCGGTGTTCCACGCGGCACCCGCCGCGTCGATTTCATACGACACCTTGCGCGGCGTGACCGCATAGCGCACGTCGTCGAAGATGAAGAATTCGGCCTCGGGGCCGCAGTAGAACGCATCGCCGACGCCCGACGACTTAAGGAACGCCTCGGCCTTCAGCGCGGTCTGGCGCGGGCAGCGGCTGTACGCCTCGTTCGTGTCGGGTTCGACCACCACGCAATGCACGCACATCGTCTTTTCGGCATAGAACGGGTCGATGTAGACCGACGCGGCATCCGGGATCAGTTTCATGTCGGACTGGTCGATCGACTTCCACCCGGCGATGGACGAGCCGTCGAACATGAAGCCTTCCTCGAAGAAGTCCTCGTCCACCAGATCGGCCACCAGCGTCACGTGCTGCAGCTTGCCCTTGGGGTCGGTGAACCGGATGTCGACGTATTCGACGTCCTCGTCCTTCATCAGTTTCAGAGCATTTGCGACTGCGCTCATCATTCTGCCTTTGTGTTGAAGTTGCGGTTTGGGCCTCGGGCCCGGTGGTTTTGGTCAGCCGTCAGATCGCGTCGTCGCCGGTTTCCCCGGTCCGGATGCGGATAGCCTGCTCTACCGTCGAAACGAAAATCTTGCCATCGCCAATCTTGTCGGTCCGCGCGGCCGTCACAATGGCGGCGACGGCGGCATCGACCAGATCGTCCGAAAGAACCAGTTCGATCTTCACCTTGGGCAGGAAATCGACCACATATTCGGCCCCGCGATAAAGTTCGGTATGCCCCTTCTGACGGCCAAATCCCTTGACCTCGGTCACGGAAAGGCCCTGGATGCCGGCTTCCTGCAGCGCTTCTTTGACTTCATCCAGCTTGAATGGCTTGATGATCGCCTCGATCTTCTTCATGGGCCGACTCCCCCGGCAGCGGTCTGTGCCTCTGCCAGTGACCACTTCGCCTTTCCGGTAACAATCGGGCAGCGGACGGATGCAGGGGGAAGGGGCGGGAAAAAGGGGCATTTGCCGATAAAATGATCTATGCGACCAAAAAAAGTGCGATTTAAGAACATGATTGGGTGAAAAATGGCCGAAGTTCTGACCGCTGCCCAAATGCGCGCCATCGAAGCGGCGGCCATCGCGAGCGGCGAGGTGACCGGGCTGGAGATGATGGAGCGTGCCGGGCACGGCGTGGTGCACGCCGTGTTCGCCGAATGGCCAGAACTGGCGGCAGGGTCGCACCGCGCCGTGGTGCTGTGCGGGCCGGGGGGCAACGGCGGCGACGGGTTTGTGGTGGCGCGGCTGTTGAAGGTGCGGGGGTGGGAGGTGGAGGTGTACCTGTACGGCGACCCTGATAGGATGCCGCCAGATGCGAGGGTCAACTATGAGCGGTGGGTGGAAGGCGACCGAGTGCTCGTCGTCCCGTCCTCGCCTGAGAAGTGGGTGCCGCCCGTCTTTATGCCGCACATCATGATCGATGCGCTGTTCGGGCTGGGTTTGACGCGCCCAATTGATCCGATGCTCCAGTTGTTCTGGCACGAGTTTTATGACGGCGCGGCGACCTTCATGAATGACGAGCATAGCTTTGCGGTTCGCTGCGTCGCCGTTGACGTTCCAAGTGGCCTGTGCGCTGACTCCGGCAAGTCAATCGGTTTCTGTCTGGAGCCGCACTTGACGGTGACATTCGGCTACCTGAAACATGGGCACGTGCTTTCCGAAGGCGCGGATCACTGCACACGTGTCGTGGTTTGCGACATCGGCCTGCCATCGCGTATTGCTTTCACGGTTCTCGGTCGCCCCTACCAACGCGAGACAAGGCAGAAGGCCGATAACTCTGCTATCGTTAGCCTCCAAGAAGGACATTACTTGCGCCGAAGCGATCAAGGCACCCCGAGTTCCTTGGACAAGGGGTGGTATGGGAAGGAGCGCCACAAATACGATCACGGCCACGCTCTAATCCTCTCTGGCACTCCCGGCAATGGCGGGGCAGCGCGCCTTGCCGCGCGGGGGGCGCTGCGGATCGGGGCGGGGGTGGTAACAATGGGGGCACCGGCAGACGCCATCTGCGAACATGCGGCGCACCTAAACGCCATCATGCTGCGGCGGATGGGGGATGCGGCGGCGTTGGCGGAGGCGTTGCTGGATACGCGGATCAGCGCGCTGTGTCTGGGGCCGGGAATGGGCACCGGGCCGAGAGAGGCAGCCTTGTTGGCGATGGCACTCGGTGGCCCCCCACCCCCATCCCCTCCCTACGAGGGGGAGGGGAGGCACCCGGAACACGGGGCCGGACCTGTGGGCGAAACGCTTCCCCTCACCCGCGTGCGGAGTCAGGGAAGGGGGTCTGCGTTGCGCCCGACCGTGCTGGATGCCGATGCGCTGACGCTGCTGTCTCGCAATCCAGCCTTGGTCGCCCTGCTGCACGACCGCTGCGTGTTGACACCTCATGCTGGAGAGTTCGCCCGGCTGTTCCCGGACATCGCCGCCAAGCTGGCCGAACCCGCGACCCGTGGCCCCGCCTATTCCAAGGTGGATGCAACCCGCGAGGCTGCCGCCCGCGCTGGGTGCGTCGTGCTGTTCAAGGGGCCGGATACGGTGATTGCCGATCCGTCAGGTCGGTGCGCAATCAACTCGGCGGCCTACGACCGCAGCGCACCCTGGCTCGCCACAGCCGGGTCGGGAGACGTTCTGGCGGGGTTCATCACCGGGCTTCTGGCACGCGGGTTCGCCCCGATGCACGCTGCGGAAACCGCCGCCTGGCTGCATGTGGAATGCGCCCGCAGTTTCGGCCCCGGTCTGATCGCCGAGGATCTACCCGAGGAGTTGCCGAAGGTATTTCGCGCGCTGGGGCTTTAAGCGGCGACCTTTTCCGGCGCACAGCCGATTTCCAGCCCGCCCGCATAGATCACTTCGTCCCGGTCGAAGTGCAGGGCAAACAGCCGCACATCCGACATCGCCTCGGTCCGGATCAGCGCGCCATCGACCAGACGCCGCGCAGGGACCATCGCCTGCGCCGTGCCGAACAGCGCCCTCGCCCGCCAGTCGCGGATCAGGATGCCTGTGCCGGGCGCGACCAGCACCGCATCCGCCGGGCGCCCGACGCCCAGCGTATCCGCCCCGATGCGCACCATCGCCGCCCGGTGCACCAACTGCACCGAAACCCCGCGCAGCACCCGCATCCCGGACCGCGTGACGATCCGGTCGCCCGCGTCCAGATGCTCGACCGGCAACGCGCCGTCCGCCGTCAGAACCGCCGTCCCCGCCACCACCCCCTCAAGGGTTTGCGAAATTCCCGATACCGTTTCAGAAGCCGCTTGTGCCATCTGCCTGCCTCGCTCTGCTGCTCGTTTCTTTTTCCCGCAGAATATGGCAACACGACGTTAAGAGCGAGGGTTTTTCCGTGCCTTTGTGGCCGACCTTTTGGGTCTGGTCCGATCCCGCCACATTTGCTACACCCGTTACCGCGCGGGTGTGGCGAAATGGCAGACGCACCAGATTTAGGTTCTGGCGCCGCAAGGCGTGGGGGTTCAAGTCCCTTCACCCGCACCATCCTGCCGGATTGACCTTGCACCGACGCCCAACCCCCCCTAGAAGGGCGGCTGATTTGGGACAGGCCGCATCGCGTGGCCCTGGAAGACGTGGGAGAACGCAAACATGCAGGTCACCGAGACCCTGAACGAAGGTCTGAAACGCGCCTACACCATCACGGTGACAGCAGCCGAGCTTGATGCCAAGGTGCAGGAAAAGCTGGTCGAGGCGCAGCCCGACATTGAGATGAAGGGTTTTCGCAAGGGCAAGGTCCCGATGGCCATGCTGCGCAAGCAGTACGGCCCGCGCCTGATGGGCGACGCGATGCAGGAGTCGATCGATGCCGCGATGAAATCGCATTTCGACGCGACGGGTGACCGGCCCGCGCTGCAGCCCGAGGTCAAGATGGCCGGTGGCGACAGCTGGAAGGAAGGTCAGGACGTCGTGGTCGAACTGGTCTACGAGGCGCTGCCCGCGATCCCCGATCTGGACGCGTCAGGCATCGTGCTGGACCGCCTGATCGTGAAGGCCGACGAGGCTGCGGTGACCGAAGCGCTGACCAACCTCGCCGGGCAGGCCAAGTCGTTCAAGGACCGCAAGGCCGGCGTCAAGGCCAAGGACGGCGATCAGGTGACGATCGATTTCAAGGGATCGGTTGACGGAGTCGAGTTCGAAGGCGGCTCGGGCGAGGACTATCCTCTGGTGCTGGGCTCGAACAGCTTCATCCCCGGTTTCGAGGCGCAACTTGTGGGCCACGCGGCGGGAGACGAGGTTTCGGTCAACGTGACCTTCCCCGAAGGCTATGGCGCGGCGCATCTGGCAGGCAAAGCGGCTGTTTTCGCCTGCACCGTCAAGGCCGTGAAGAAGCCGATCGCGGCCGAGATCGACGACGAGATGGCCAAGAAATACGGCGCCGAAGACCTTGCGGCGCTGAAGGGCCAGATCACCGAACGGCTTGAGGCCGAATACAAGGGCGCTGCGCGGGCGGTGATGAAGCGTGCGCTTCTTGATCAATTGGATGGCATGGTCCAGTTCGATCTGCCTGCCGCTTTGGTCGAGGCAGAGGCCGGGCAGATCGCGCACCAGTTGTGGCACGAGGAAAACCCGCAGGAACATGGCCACAACCATGACCATATCGAAACGACCGAGGAACACCGAAAGCTGGCGGTGCGCCGGGTCCGTCTGGGGCTGTTGCTGGCGGAAATCGGACGCAAGGCCGAAATCACCGTGACCGACGCCGAAATGACGCAGGCCGTTCTGGCGCAGGCGCGGCAGTATCCCGGTCAGGAACGCCAGTATTTCGAGTTCGTGCAGAAGAACCAGCAGATCCAGCAGCAACTGCGCGCGCCGATCTTCGAAGACAAGGTGGTGGATTTCATCGTCGCCGGAGCTCAGGTGACCGAAAAGCAGATCACCAAGGACGAACTTCAGACCTTCATCGAGGCGCTGGACGAAATCTGATCCCGTGCATTCCTGAAACAGGCCGCGCCCGCCTTGGGTGCGGCCTTTTTCATGGGTGCTGTGCCGCCGCTTCCGGCGGTTTGCGGTCTGCGTCCGCCCGCAGCACATAGATCCCCGCGCCGATGATGACCGCGATACCGACCCATCCCAGCGCATCGGGCAGATCGCCCCAGAACAGCCAGCCCCACATCAGCCCCCAGAACGCGAAGGTGAACTCGAACGGGGCTACCACCGAATTCTGCCCGATCCGGTAGGCCTGGGTCAGAAGCGTCAGCCCCACCGCCGCGATCGCCCCGCAAGAGCACATCAGCAGCAGATCGCGCAGGCCGGGCATCGCCCAACCCCGGGTCAGGAAGGCCAGGCTGGGGTGCATGTCGCCCGTGTGGTGCCCCGGCCCGTACCAAACCGACAATCCCGTGGCGCAGATCAGAAAGGCGATGTTGCCCCAGAACGCCATCGCCGCTGCACTGTCACGTGTGCCCATCGTGCGGGCCAGCACCATCGACAGCGCATAGGCAAAGCCGCAGAAGATCGGCAGCAGAGCGGCCCAGTCGAACATCGCCCCTCCCGGCCGGACCATGATCAGCACGCCCGAAAACCCCGCCAGCACTGCCAGCCATCGCCGCGCCGACACCTTCTCGCGCAGCATCACGACCGACAGGATGGTGATCATCAGCGGCGCGGTAAAGTAAAGCGACACCGTGGTTGCCATCGGCAGCGCCGCCAGCGCCAGATAATAAGCGGTATAGGCCGAAAAGTTCAGCAGGCCGCGGCCCAGCATGGCAGGCCACCCTTTCGTCAGCAAGGTGCGCAAGGTGCCGTCGAACCACCACACGATGGCCAGCATGAAGGGAATCGCCGTCAGGCTGCGCAGCACCATCGCCTGATGCAGGGGATAGTCGCCGGAAATCAGCTTCAGGATCAGGTCCTGCACCGAAAAGACGGCGATCCCCACCACAAGGCACAGTATGCCCGTGCTGTTGTTGTGGCCTTGTTCGACGGACATTCTGCGCTCTTCCCTGCCGGTGCCACAACCCTAACCGGGCGGAACCGGGCCGACTTGAGCGTTTCCGACACGGGCCCGTCAAAGCGCGGCTTAAGTGAAGCGGAGTCGCGCCATGCCCAGTGTGGGCGGTGCGGGACCGGGTTTCTTTGGTGCTTCTTGATCCGGCGTCGACCCCGGCCAAAGCCGTTGCGACGCGCGCCCCGCAGGCCCTTTTGTCAACTCAGAGGAACGCAAACAAAAGCCGCGCGAGGTTTCCCCCACGCGGCTTTCATGTCTTCCAGTCGGATCAGCGCGCGTCGCGCGGGTCGAAGTCGTTGGCGGCCCCGATGTCGTCGAACAGTTCGGCGATCTCGAATTCCGCTTCGGCCTCTGCTTCGGCGGCCAGTTCCTGGATCGACTTGCCCGACGCCTGCAGCGTGGCCTCTTCGACTGAACGGGCGACGTTCAGCTTGATCTTCACGGTCACTTCCGGGTGCAGGGTCACGGACACCGAATGGATGCCCAGTTCCTTGATCGGACGGTCCAGAACGACCTGGCCACGATGGACGGTGAAGCCGCCCTCGGTTGCCGCTTCGGCAGCGTCACGGGTCGTCACGGACCCGTAAAGCGCACCTGCGTCAGAGGCCGAACGGATCACGATGAACACCTGACCGTCCAGCTTGGCGCCGACAGCCTCGGATTCCTTGCGTGTCTCCAGGTTGTGGACTTCCATCTGGGCCTTCTTGGCCTCGAACGACTTGATGTTGCCTTCGTTGGCGCGCAGCGCCTTGCCCTGCGGCAGAAGGTAGTTGCGGGCGTAGCCGTCCTTGACGTTGACGACTTCACCCATCTGGCCCAGCTTGGCCACGCGCTGAAGGAGGATTACTTGCATCGGTTTGTCCTCACTTCACGGCGTAGGGCAGCAGGGCGAGGAAGCGGGCGCGCTTGATCGCACGGGCCAGTTCACGCTGCTTGATGGCCGAAACGGCGGTGATCCGGGACGGCACGATCTTGCCACGCTCGGAGATGTAGCGTTGCAGGGTGCGGGTGTCTTTGTAGTCGATCGCCGGAGCATTGTCGCCCGAGAACGGGCAGACCTTGCGGCGGCGGAAGAAGGGCTTGTTTGCCATGGTCTAAATCCTTTCCTGCCTGATCAGCGACGCGGCGCGCCGCCGAAGCCGCCGCCTGCGCGGTCGCCTCCACGGTCACCACCAAAGCCGCCGCCACCCGAACGTTCACCACCCCGGTCGGGACGGTCGCCAAAGCTGCGCTCGCGACGTTCACCGCCGCCAAAGCCGCCCTCGGGACGATCCCCGCGTTCGCGGTCGTCACGCTTTTGCATCTGCACCGACGGACCTTCGCCATGCTTGTCGACCTTGATGGTCAAGACGCGCATCACGTCGTCATGCAGCCGCATCAGGCGTTCCATTTCCAGAACGGCTGCGGGAGGCGCATCCGATTTCAGAAAGGCATAGTGGCCCTTGCGGTTCTTGTTGATCTTGTAGGCCATCGTCTTGACGCCCCAGTATTCATGCTCGACGATCTTGCCGCCATTGTCGGTCACGACGGCGGAAAAATGCTCGATCAGGGCTTCGGCCTGTGTATTGGACAGGTCCTGACGCGAGATGAAAACATGCTCGTAAAGCGGCATGTGGTCTCCGTTCATTTTCAGGGCGCATTTCATAGGACGGGCAATGACTTTCCGCGGCCCGTCCACGAGAGCCTGCGCCGGTTCATGGAATTGCGGAAAGATGCGTCGCCTTACACGGGGCGACGCGCAAAGGCAAGCGGCGCGTGGTGCTGTGCGGGTGCGAACATCGGCTGTTCGACGCTGGCGGATTGTATGGACCGGCCGGTCTTGGCATGTCTGCACCACGTTCACCGGCCCTTGCGCCGCCCCAAAGGAGACTGTCCATGATCCGCCTTGCCCCACTGGCCCTTGCCGCCGCTCTGGTCGCTGCCCCGGCCTTTGCCGCGCCCGAGAAGTTCACCATCGACAGCAGCCATGCCCAGATCGTGTTCACCTACAACCATCTGGGATACTCCACCGGTTACGGCATGTTTTCGGGCTTCGCCGGCGAAGTGAACTATGATTCCGCCGAACCGACCGCATCGTCGGTGTCCGTGTCGTTTCCAGCCAAGTCGATGCTGACCGGTTGGCAGGCCCGCTTCGAGCATTTCATGTCGCCCGACTTCTTTGATGCGACGGATGACGAGATGGTGACCTTCACCTCCACCGCCGTCGAGGTAACGGGCGAGAAGACCGGCAAGATCACCGGCGACCTGACGCTGAACGGCGTGACGAAATCGGTCGTGCTGGATGCCGTGCTGACCACCGAAGGCCCGTACCCGCTGCCGCCGTTCGAAGGCAAACCTGCGATCGGTTTCAATGCGACCACGACCCTTCTGCGCAGCGACTACAACCTTGGCAACTTCGCCCCGTTCATCAGCGACGAAGTGCAGGTCGAAATGTCGTTCGAGGCGATGAAACTGGACTGATCCACACCGCCCGAAAAGAAACGCCGCCCGGAGCGATCCGGGCGGCGTCATCACTTCGGGTGGCGCCTTACAGACGCGTCGCCGTCACCTCGGCTGTCACCCGCACCATGAACCCGACAGACGCCTCGTCGGGGTAGGACGGACCCATCTTGTACGCCCGCCGGTCGATCTGCGTCGTGCCTGACATGACCGCCTTGTCACCGGTGATCGTCAGGCTGAACGGCAGGTCCAGCGGCAACGTCACTCCGCGCAATGCCAGCGTGCCGGATGCAAGGAACGTTCCCGCCTCGGCCCCCGGCGCAATCTCGGCCTCGAACACCGCCACCGGATGGGTCAGCACATCGAAGAATTCGGTCTCCTTGGCCTGTTTGGTCACCGATCCCAGTGTCAGGCTGGTGGTGTCGATGCTGACCTTGACCTGACCCGTGCCGCTGGCCTCGTCAAACCGGATGTCGGCGGTAAAGCTGCCGAAGGTGCCCGCTACATCCGTGCCCATCTGCGCGACGGTAAAGGTGATCGTCCCCGTCTCCAGCGCCCAGTTGCCCGCACCCTCTGCCTGCGCAACGACGGGGGCAGGGGCCGCGGGGGCCGCCACAGGTTCGACCAGCGACCCTGCCAACCCCGCACCGGCCAGATAGACCACCGCGGCGGCCAGCGCCGGAGCCGCGCCGTGCCCGCCCCGCACCGGGTTCGCGGGTGCTGCCACCCCGCGCCACATCCGGCGCAAGGTCGCATCCCTGTCGATCAGATGATGCTTCAGCGCACCCGCCACATGCAGCAGGATAGATGCCATCAGAAGCTTGGTGAACACCCAGTGCAGCGATCCCGCTACCATCGCCACCGTGTTGTCCAGCGGCACGAAGGGCAGGCCCTGCCCGAACGGCCAAAGAATGGGCGCATAGCCCGCCAAGGCTGCGTGATGCACCCAGCCCGACAGCGGCACCGCCACCAGCGAGATGTAAAGCACCCAGTGAACCACACCCGCCAGCGCCGTTTCCACCTTGCGGTCCGGATGCAGCGCCGCCGGGCGCGGCTGGCTCAATGCCCAGAGGATGCGGACCAAGGCCACGAAGAACACCGCCACGCCCAGGGTCTTGTGCAGCGAGAACAACTGCGCCTTCTGCGCCAGCGCCTCGGCCGTGTCATAGGGCAGACGGTTTGCGATCACGCCCAGAGGAAAGTTTGTCAGGATCAAAAGCGCCGTCAGCCAGTGCAGGCTGCGCGTCACGCTGCCAAATCGGTCGGGGGAATTGAACAGCGCCATGGTGGCCTCCTTCGGTTTGACTGGTGCAGGTTCTAGCATGGCGCCCGGTACGGGCAGAGGGATTCCGGCGCACATCGGCTGTGCAGCGGCGGCCAGACCGGTTGCAGGACACACGGCGTCACGATAGTTCTGAAACAGTTTTACAAAGGAAGCAGCATGACCCGCGCATTCGTCTTTCCCGGGCAGGGGGCCCAGACCATCGGCATGGGACGCGCGCTGGCCGATGCCTATCCCGCCGCACGGGCGGTGTTTCAGGCGGTGGACGACGCGCTGGACGAACGTCTTTCGGCACTGATCTGGGATGGTGACATTGCAGAACTGACGCTGACCCAGCACGCACAGCCCGCGCTGATGGCAACCTCGATGGCGGCGCTGGCCGCGCTAGAGGCGGAAGGGCTGGGAATGGACCATGTGGCCTTCGTGGCGGGCCACAGTCTGGGCGAGTATTCGGCCCTGTGCGCGGCGGGGGCGATCGGGCTGGCCGATACCGCGCGTCTTTTGCGCGTGCGCGGCGAGGCGATGCAGGCGGCAGTGCCGGTCGGCGTGGGCGCGATGGCGGCGATCCTTGGCCTTGATCTGGCGGCGGTGACCGCCGTGGCCGCCGAAGCCTCGCAGGGCGAGGTGTGTCAGGCCGCCAATGACAACGACCCCGCGCAGGTGGTGATTTCTGGCCACGCCGCCGCCGTCACCCGCGCACTGGACGTCGCAAAGGCGCACGGGGCCAAGCGCGCCATCCTGTTGCCGGTCTCGGCCCCGTTCCACTGCGGCCTGATGCAGCCCGCCGCCGCCGTGATGGCCGAGGCGCTGGCGGCGGTCGCCATCGCCGCCCCGTCGGTGCCGGTGGTGGTCAACGTCCGGGCCGAGGCGGTGACCGAACCCGACCGGATCCGCGCCCTGCTGATTGCCCAGATCACCGGTGCCGTGCGCTGGCGCGAATCCGTGCAGTGGATGGCGGGGGCGGGTGTGGACGACTTTTGGGAAGTCGGCGCAGGCAAGGCGCTGTCGGGGATGATCCGGCGGATCGCCTCCGGCGCGGCCACCCGCGCGGTCGGGACCCCCGAAGATGTGCTGGCTGCAAAGGCGGCGGTGGTGGGCTGAACGCGCCACCGGGTGGCAAATCCGACCTGCGGCTGCTAAAAGCCGCGAAACCAATTGCGGGGGTACCGATGTTCGATCTGACGGGAAAATGCGCGCTGGTCACCGGCGCGTCGGGTGGTATCGGGGCAGAGGTAGCCCGCGCCCTGCACGCCGCCGGGGCCACGGTCGGCCTGTCCGGCACACGGGTCGAACCGTTGCAGACACTGGCCGGCGAACTTGGAAGTCGCGTGCACGTCCTGCCCTGCGACCTGTCCGATTCCGTCGCGGTCGAGGCGCTGATCAAGCAGGCGGCCGAAGCGATGGGCGCGGTCGATATCCTTGTGAACAACGCGGGCATTACCCGTGACGGGCTGATGATGCGGATGTCCGATGACGACTGGCTGTCGGTGATCGAGGTCAATCTGAACGCCACCTTCCGCCTGTGCCGTGCCGCGCTGCGCGGCATGATGAAGGCCCGCTGGGGCCGGATCATCAACATCACCTCGGTCGTCGCACAATCGGGCAACCCCGGACAGGTCAACTATGCCGCTGCGAAGGCCGGGATCGTCGGCATGTCGAAAAGCCTTGCGCAAGAGGTCGGCAGTCGCGGGATCACGGTCAACTGTGTCGCGCCCGGCCTCGTTGAAACGCCGATGACCGCGAAACTGAACGACGATCAGCGTGCGCGCATCCTTTCGGTGGTGCCGGTGGGCCGCATGGGGCAGCCGCAGGACATCGCCGCCGGGGTGCTGTATCTGGCCAGCCATGAGGCCGCCTATGTCACCGGGGCCACGCTGGACATCAACGGCGGCGGCGATATGCTGTGATTGCGGTGTTGCCACGGGCTTGGGCGCTTGCTATAGGCCCGCGACAATGCAGCCGGACCTGTGCGACAGGGCGGGAACCAGAGTGACAGCCGGACCTTCGGCGCAACGGTATAAGAGGGACTGACATGAGCGACATCGCGGACCGCGTTAAGAAGATCGTCGTCGAGCATCTGGGCGTCGAAGGCGACAAGGTTGTCGAGAACGCCTCGTTCATCGATGATCTGGGCGCGGACAGCCTGGACACCGTCGAACTGGTGATGGCCTTCGAGGAAGAATTCGGGATCGAAATCCCCGATGACGCCGCCGAAACCATCCAGACTTTCGGCGACGCCGTGAAATTCATCACCGAAGCCGCCTGATTCAATCGGCGTTTCGGATCAGGGGGCATCCTTCGGGGTGCCCCTTTTGCATTTGCAAATCCCCCGGCCCCGCGACACTCTCGCAGCAAACCGGAGGATCAGATGACCCAATTCAATCAACCGCTTGGCGGCAACGACATGCCCCGCTTCGGCGGCCCCGCGACCATGATGCGCCTGCCGTCGCAGGCCACCGCCGCCGGGCTGAATGTGGCCTTTGTCGGCATCCCGATGGACCATGGCACGTCGAACCGCCCCGGCACCCGGCTTGGCCCGCGCCAGATCCGCGACGAATCCCGGATGCTGCGGCCTTTCAACATGGCGACCGGGGCAGCCCCTTTCGAGCATCTGCAGGTGGCCGACATCGGCGATGTTCCGATCAACACCTTCGATCTGAAAAAGACGGTCGACATCATCGCCGATTTCCACCGGAGCATCCTTGGTCACGGCGCCATTCCGCTGACGCTGGGCGGGGATCACACGCTGACCTGGCCCATCCTGCGCGCAATGAAGGAAAGACACGGCCCCGTCGCGCTGATCCACGTCGACGCGCACGCCGACATCAACGACACGATGTTCGGCGAAAAGGTCGCCCACGGATGCCCCTTTCGCCGCGCATGGGAGGAAGGCTGCCTGATCAACGACAAGGTGTTCCAGATCGGCCTGCGCGGCACCGGATACTCGCCCGATGATTTCGACTGGGGCCGCAAACAGGGCTGGACGGTGGTGCAGGCCGAAGAGTGCTGGCACAAGTCGCTGAAGCCCTTGATGGAAACCGTCCGCGCGAAGATCGGCGATGCGCCCTGCTATCTGTCCTATGACATCGACAGCCTTGATCCGGCCTTCGCACCGGGCACCGGCACGGTGGAACCCGGCGGGCTGACGATCTGGCAGGGGCTGGAAATCGTGCGCGGTTGTGCGGGTCTGAACATCGTCGGCGGCGATCTGGTCGAGGTGTCGCCCCCCTATGACCCGTCGGGCAACACCGCGCTGATCGGCGCGAACCTGCTGTACGAGATGCTGTGCATCCTGCCCGGCGTGCCGCAGCGCAAGGTCTAGCCTTCCGCCGCGATCCAGCGCGCCTCGTTGCCTTCGATGGCGGCGATGCGGTCGGCGGTTTTCGGGTGGCTCAGCAGCCACGCCGGGGTGCCCGCGCCCCGGTTGCCGGTCAACGCCTCCAGCTTGCGGAACAGGCTTTTCTGCGGCGCGGTGCCGATGCCGGATTTCAACAGCAGGGCGCTGGCATAGGCATCCGCCTCGAATTCGTCGCGCCGTGACAGGCGGGCCATCACCACGCTGGAAATGGTGTTCGCGATCAACACTCCAAGACCGGGGATGAACCGGTTCAGCAGCGCCGACAGCATCACGAAGACCGCATTCTGCCCGGTAAAGTCGATCATCCGCCGCCGGGTATGCCCCAGCGCCACATGGCCCAGTTCGTGCGCGATCACGCTGGCCAGTTCTTCGGCCGAAACCTCGCCGCGCATCTTGCGGTTCAGAAATCCGCGCGTGATGAAAATCCGGCCATCCGGCGCAGCAAGGCCGTTCACCGGTTCAACCTCGAACACATGCACCTTGATCGCGGGCAGGTCCAGCGCCTGCGCCATCCGGTCGGCCAGCCGGATGATCGACGGATCGGTCAGGGGCTGGCTTTGCGAATCCAGCATCTGCTTGGTGCGCCACACCGAAAACCGCATCACGACGAATGCGTAGGCCAGCGCCAGCAGGATCGGGGTCAGCTTCAACATGATCCCTATATGGGGCACGCTGCGACCCGCGAAAAGGGTCAGTCTGACGCGGCGGCGTCAGCGCAGGTCCTTGATCCCCCGGGCGATGCCCTCCAGCGTCATCGGGACCATCGCCTGGCCAAAGATGCCGTGGATCAACTTGGTCGAATGACTGTAGCCCCATTGTGCCTCGGGCACCGGATTGATCCACAGATGGCGCGGCCACTGGGCGCAGGCGCGTTCCAGCCAGACCTGCCCGGCCTCGGCGTTCCAGTGCTCGTTGGCCCCTCCGGGGTGGAGGATTTCGTAGGGGCTCATCGCCGCGTCGCCGACGAAGATGCATTTGTAGTCGGACCCGTAGGTCCGCAGCACGTCCCAGGTTGGCGTCTGGTCGTCCCAGCGGCGCCGGTTGTCGCGCCATACCCCTTCGTACAGGCAGTTGTGAAAATAGAACGGCACCAGATGCTTGAATTCGGACCGCGCCGCCGAGAACAGCTCTTCCATCACCTTCACGTAAGGGTCCATCGACCCGCCGATGTCCAGAAACAGCAGCACCTTTACCGCGTTCCGGCGTTCCGGCCTCGTCTGCACGTCCAGCCAACCATGCTCGGCGGTGGCGCGAATCGTGCCGTCAAGGTCCAACTCGTCCGCCGCGCCGTCACGCGCCCATTTCCGCAACGCACGCAGCGCCAGCTTGATGTTGCGCGTGCCCAGTTCGACGGACCCGTCCAGATTGCGGAACTCGCGCTTGTCCCACACCTTGACCGCCCGCCGGTGACGCGACCCGTCCTGCCCGATCCGCACGCCTTCGGGGTTATAGCCATAGGCCCCGAACGGCGACGTGCCCGCCGTGCCGACCCATTTGCTGCCCCCCTGATGCCGTCCGGTCTGTTCGGCCAGCCGTTTGCGCAGGGTCTCCATCAGCGCATCGAAGCCGCCCAACGCCTCGACCGCCGCGCGTTCCTCGGGGGTAAGGTGCGCTTCGGCCAGTTTCTTCAGCCATTCGGCGGGCAGGTCCAGCGCATCGAGCACATCCTGCGCGCCGATCGCCTCCAGCCCCCGGAAGCTTTCGGCAAAGGCGCGGTCGAACCGGTCGAGGTGCCGTTCGTCCTTCACCATCGCGGTGCGCGCAAGGTAGTAGAACCCGGTCGCGTCATAGGTCACCAGACCCGCCGCCATGCCTTCCAGAAAGGCCAGATACTCGCGCAGGCTGACGGGCACACCGGTCTTCCGAAGCGTCTGGAAGAACGGCAGGAACACGGGTCAGCCCAGCAGGGTGCGGTCAAGGATGATGGTCGCGAGCATTCCCAGCAGGGTGAAGGCGATGCCATAGCCCGCGCCATACTGCAGGGCGTCCATCGTCTTGCCCCCCCGACGAAGGGCCGTGACGGCCCCAAGGGCCGCACCCAGAACCGCGGCGATGATGGTGATCATGACGTCCCCCGACGGGACCGTCCGGCCCCTAGCTGCGATTGCCGCGCGCCGCCAGCGCGGCGATTTCCGACGTGCGGGCGCGCACGTTGCTCTCTGCCCCGAAGCCATAGCGTGCCCAGGGCTGACTGTCGAGGCGAAGGGCCTGCGCCTCGGCGCTGCGTCCCGTCGCGTCACAGGCCTCGGCCTTCATCAGCATCAGCGTGGCCAGCATCGACGCATTCTCGGCCCGCTTCACCGCCGGCAACGCCCGGTCGACAAACTGCATGGCCTGCTCCGGCTGGCCGGAGGACAGCGCCAGTGCCGCCATCTGCATGTCGACATGCGCGGCATGGATCGTGGCCCCCGGCAGGCTGCGATAGACGCGGGCGGCCTCGCTGAACGCCGCGATGGCGGTCTGCGGATCGGACGCGGCATGGACCCGTCCTTGCGCGAAATAAGCAAAGCCCAGACGGCTGTCACGCCAACCTTGGGCCTTGGCGATCGACAGCATCATGTCCGCGCCCGCCTTGCGCCCGCCGACACCCCCGCCGCGTGTGCTGAAGGCGGCTGCCACGGCATCATTCCAGGATCGCGGAGCGATCTGGCCGGGGCGGGTGCCGCCGTACTGCCCGGCCGGGTTCAGCCGCGCCAGCAAGGTGGGCAACCGCGACGCCACTTCGGCCTCGTTCATTCCGTTGGACAGTTCCGGCGCATAATGGACGCGCAGCATCAGCATATCGAAGCCGGTCAGCACCGTGTGGAAGTTGTCGTCGTTGAACACCGAATCCGACAGCCGGTACAGATCGTTCAGCGGCCCCATCGCCTGTGCCACCTCTTCGTGCAGGCAGTCGCGCACCTCTTGCGGGCTGGTGTCAGACGGCACGAAGATCGACACCGACTCGCGGCGGCTCAGGGTGCCCCAATCGACGAAGGCCGTGTTCCGCCGGGTGCGATAGTCGGATAGCGTCGTCGCGCGCGGCACTACGAAACAGGCAGCCGTCGGCACGACACGCTGCAATTCGCTGCGCGGATAGAAGCTGATGGTGATCGAGGCCTGCTGCCCGGGTTCCGCGTTGCGCACATCCAGCCCGGCTTCGTTTCGCAAGCGTGCGATCAGGCGGGTCAGGTCGGTGCGGGCCGTCGCGGGCACTTCTCCGGCGACGGCGATCAGGATCGGTCCGTCGAACCGGGTCAACGCGGGCAGCGACCGGCCACTTTCCATCCGGAAGGCCAGATCGAGGAAATCCGCCTGGATTTCAACATTGCTGCGTTGCGGCGCGCTGCCGGAGGCACCCGAAAATCCCGCCGGCGCAGACCGCTGCGCGCTTGCGGCGGTGGGGTTGACAAAATTCTTGGACACTTCCTGCGACGGAGCAGGTGTGCAGGCCGCAAGGGCGCACAAGGCGATAACCGAAAGGAGGCGCATGAGCTTGGCAGCTTTTCGTCTGTGGAAAGGGCGCGGACGCCCCCTCGGTTGCAGCATTCCGTATCAAGGACGTGCATCTCCCCAGATGCCCGTCCCCCGACCCGGTGGCCCCTTCATCCGTTCAATCAACCCCCGGCGAGCAGCGAGAGGGCGGTCGGCACATCGTGTTTCACCGGGCGGCGCAGATGCCGCCGGGCTTTTCCACCACGTCCCGCCCTGGCAAGGGGGGAACGGATGGCACGACCTGCTTTCCATTCGATCGAAAGGACTTCGGGTTCACCGGGTCCGACTTGACGCAAGGCCAGTGTCGGCAAGACGGCATGATGGTGTCAATCTCAAGGAATTTCGCGCGCGGGTCGAGTCTACCCATGGACGCGACCGGCGGGCAGAACACAGCAAGTTGTCCACAGATATCACGTAATATTTCAATTCACTTCATAAAATGGACTTTGCGTGATAACATTGTGGCAATACTATGGCCAAACCTAGGCAGAATCGCCCGAATCGCAGAACACCGGACAGATGGTTCGCGCCGATGGACAAGGGCCTTAACGCCCCGCCCGTGCCATGAAGGCCAGCCTTTCGAACAGATGCACGTCCTGTTCGTTCTTCAGCAGCGCACCGTGCAGCCGGGGCAACATCGCCTTGCCATCGCGCTTCAGATCCTCGGGGCCCAGATCCTCGGCCAGCAGAAGCTTCAGCCAATCCAGCACTTCCGATGTCGATGGCTTCTTCTTCAGTCCCGGCGTCTCGCGCAGGTCCAGAAACTGCGTCAGCGCAGCGGTCAGCAGGGCCGGCTTGATGTCGGGAAAATGAACCCTGACGATCGCGGCAAGCGTTTCGGCATCGGGGAAACGGATGTAATGAAAGAAGCACCGGCGCAAAAAGGCGTCGGGCAGGTCTTTTTCGTTGTTGGACGTGATGATGACGACAGGGCGATGCCGCGCCGTCACGGTTTCGCCGGTTTCGTAGACGTGAAACTCCATCCGGTCCAGTTCCTGCAACAGGTCGTTGGGAAACTCGATGTCGGCCTTGTCGATCTCGTCGATCAGCAGAACCACCCGGCCGGGCGCATCGAACGCCTGCCAAAGCTTGCCGCGCCGGATGTAGTTCGACACGTCGTGCACCCGTGCCTCGCCAAGCTGGCTGTCACGCAGGCGGCTGACGGCGTCGTATTCGTAAAGGCCCTGTTGCGCTTTGGTTGTGGACTTCACATGCCATTCAATCAGAGGCAGGTCCAAGGCCAGCGCCACCTGCCGCGCCAACTCGGTCTTGCCGGTGCCGGGTTCCCCCTTGACCAGAAGCGGGCGTTGCAGGGTCACGGCGGCATTGACCGCGACGGTCAGGTCCTCGGTGGCGACGTAAGCATCGGTCGTGGCGAATTTCATCGGTGCATCAAGCCTGTATGACGGGAACCCGGCCAGCGTAACGGCCCCATGAATTTGTCGCAACCGGTAGTGACAAGCCATTTGCTTTGGGCTAGAGGGACGGCAATCAGGAGTGCGCGATGACAGAAGCCCACCTGTCGGCGCGATCCGGCGACCAGGAGAGAGCTGCGATGAAAGCCGAAGTCTTTCTGCCCGAAGATTACCGTCCCGCCGAAAGCGAACCTTTCATGAATGACCGGCAGCTGGAATATTTCCGGCGCAAGCTGATCGTCTGGAAGCAGGAACTGATCAGCCAGTCGGCCGAAACCATCGACAACCTGCAGGAATCGGGCCGCAACGTGCCCGACATCGCCGACCGCGCCTCGGAAGAGACCGACCGCGCGCTGGAACTGCGCACGCGCGACCGCCAGCGCAAGCTGGTCAGCAAGATCGACGCGGCCCTGCGGCGGATCGAAAACGGCGAGTACGGCTATTGCGAGATGTCGGGCGAACCGATCAGTCTCAAGCGTCTGGATGCCCGCCCCATCGCCACGATGACGCTGGAAGCCCAGGAACGCCACGAACGCCGCGAAAAGGTGCACCGCGACGATTGACCGGATTGCGTGCCGGCCACGGCAGGGATTGACTGACGCCGGGCTGACAAGTCCGGCGTTTTGCATTCGGGGGCGGCGATGACTTTGATCGGGCAGCGGATCACCGTTCTGGGGGCAGGGGTGGCGGGGCTGGCCGTGGCGCGCGCGCTGGCCTTGCGCGGGGCTGCCGTGACCGTTCTGGAACAGGCCGACGCGATTCGTGAGGTGGGGGCGGGGCTGCAGGTGTCGCCCAACGGCGGCCGGGTGTTGCGCGCGCTGGGTCTGTCGGCGGCGCTGGAACAGTGCGCGACCCGCGCGGTTGCGATCGAATTGAAGGACGGCTTTACCGATGACCGGGTGCTGCGGCTGGATCTGGCGGCGCTGCGCCCGGACCATGGCTATCATTTCGTGCACCGCGCCGATCTAATCGCCCTGCTGGCCGAAGGCGCACAGGCGGCGGGGGTGGACATCCGGTTGCTGCAGAAGGTCACTTCGGTGCACTTGGACGGCGCCCGCCCGGTGATCCAGACCCTGGATGGGCCGCACGAAACCGGATTGCTGATCGGTGCGGACGGGCTGCATTCCGCGACGCGGGCCGCGCTGAACGCCGCGGCGAAACCGTTTTTCACCGGACAGGTCGCATGGAGGGCGCTGATCCCGTGCGACGCGAACGCCCCGGCGGTGGCCGAGGTGCATATGGGGCCGGGCCGCCATCTGGTGTCCTATCCGCTGCGGCACGGCACCCTGCGCAACATCGTCGCCGTCGAAGAGCGCAGCCGCTGGGCCGAGGAAAGCTGGACACTGCGCGATGACCCGGTCGACTTGCGGCTGGCCTTCGCCGGGTTTTCGCCGCGCGTGCGGGACTGGCTGGACCGGATCGAGGATGTCTGGCTGTGGGGCCTGTTCCGCCATCCGGTGGCCCCGGTCTGGCAGCGCGCACTTCGGGCAGGGGGGGTGGCGATCCTTGGCGACGCGGCGCATCCGACCCTGCCGTTTCTGGCGCAGGGCGCGTCACTGGCACTGGAGGATGCCTGGGTCCTGGCGGCTTCCCTTGGCGCGCACGATACGCTGGCGGCCGGGCTTGCGGCCTATCAGGCCACGCGGGCGGCGCGGGCCGGCCGGGTCGTTGCCGCCGCCAACGGCAACGCACGGGCCTATCACCTGCGCGGGTTGCCGCGCGTCGTGGGCCACGCCGGACTGCGGATCGGAGCCAGGCTTGCACCCGGACTGGCCTTGCGACGGTTCGACTGGCTTTACGATCACGACGTGACCGCACAAGGTTAAGGGGGGCCGGAGCCCCCCTTGTCCGAAAAGCTTCAGGCGGTCAGTCCGTCAGACCCCGGCGAGGTCGCGCAGCACGTAGTGCAGCACGCCGCCATGTTCGACATATTCGATCTCGATCTCGGTATCGATCCGGCAGCGGATCTGGATCGTCTTCTCGGTTCCATCGCCGTAGGTGATCGTGCAGGGAACGACCGCCAACGGTTTCAGATCGCCCGACAGCCCCGAAATCGACACCACCTCGTCCCCCTTCAGGCCCAGCGACTTGCGCGTCATGCCTTCGGTGAACTCGAAGGGAATGACCCCCATGCCAACCAGGTTCGACCGGTGGATGCGTTCAAAGCTTTCCGCGATGACCGCCTTGACGCCCAGCAGGGCGGTGCCCTTTGCCGCCCAGTCGCGGCTGGACCCGGCACCGTATTCGATGCCGCCAAAGATGACCATCGGCACGCCCGCCGCCTGATAGGCCATCGCTGCGTCGAAAATCGAGGTCTGCGCGCCGTCCGGGCCCAGGGTATAGCCGCCTTCGACCCCGTCCAGCATTTCGTTCCTGATGCGGATGTTGGCGAAGGTGCCGCGCATCATCACCTCGTGGTTGCCGCGCCGCGAGCCATAGCTGTTGAACTCGGCCACCGGAACTTGCCGTTCGTTCAGATAGCGTCCCGCGGGGGTGCCCGCCTTGAACGACCCCGCCGGGCTGATGTGGTCAGTGGTGATCATGTCGCCCAGAAGCGCCAGCACACGGGCACCCGAGATGTCGGAGATCACCCCCGGCGTCCGCGCCATGTCCTTGAAATAGGGCGGATTCTGGATGTAGGTCGACGAGGCCGGCCAGTCGTAGGTTTCCGAATCCGTCACCTGCACCGCCTGCCAGCGTTCGTCGCCCTTGAACACGTCGGCATACTTCTTCAGGAACGCCGCGCGGGTCACCGTCGCCTCGACCAGTTCGGCGATCTCGTGGTTCGTGGGCCAGACGTCGCGCAGGAACACCGGGCCGTTCGTGCCCATGCCCAAGGGGGCCGTGGTGATGTCGATGTTCATGTCGCCCGCCAGCGCGTAGGCCACGACCAGCGGCGGCGAGGCCAGATAGTTGGCGCGCACATCGGGGCTGATCCGGCCTTCGAAGTTGCGGTTGCCCGACAGGACGGCGGTCGCCACCAGATCACCCTCGCTGATCGCCGCCGAAATCTCGGGCTGCAACGGGCCCGAGTTGCCGATGCAGGTGGTGCAGCCGAAGCCGACCAGGTTGAACCCGATGGCGTCGAGGTCTTCCTGCAGGTTGGCGGCATTCAGATATTCCGCCACGACCTGGCTTCCGGGGGCCAGCGACGTCTTGACCCAGGGCTTGCGTGTCAGGCCCAAGGCCCGGGCCTTTCGGGCAACCAGACCGGCCGCGATCATCACCGACGGGTTCGACGTGTTGGTGCAGGAGGTGATCGACGCGATCACCACGGACCCGTCGCGCAGGACATAATCCTCGCCCGCGACTGGGGCCGATGAAAAGCCCGCATGCTTGCCCGGCAGATGCTCGGGTTCCGGGTTGCCACCCTCGCCCACCAGCTTTGCCGTGACTACGGGCGACACCTCGGGAAGCTTGCGGGTCGTGCGGATGTAATCGCCAAACGCCTGCGCGGCTTCGGTCAGTGGCAGAAAATCCTGCGGCCGTTTTGGCCCCGAGATGGCCGGGACGATGGTCCCCATGTCAAGGCTCAGGCGGCTGGTGTAGATCGGGTCATACCCTGCATCGCGCCACATGCCGTTGGCCTTTGCATAAGCCTCCACCAGCGCGATGCGCGCTTCGTCGCGCCCGGTGTTGCGCAGATAGCGCAGCGTTTCGCCGTCGATCGGAAAGAAGCCGCAGGTGGCACCATATTCTGGTGCCATGTTGGCGATGGTGGCGCGGTCGGCCAAGGGCAGACGGTCCAGCCCCTCGCCATAGAATTCGACGAACTTGTTCACCACGCCGTGTTTGCGCAGCATCTGCACGACCTTCAGCACCAGATCGGTCGCGGTGGTGCCTTCGACCATCGCACCCGTCAGCTTGAAGCCGACCACTTCCGGAATCAGCATCGACACCGGCTGCCCCAGCATCGCGGCCTCGGCCTCGATCCCGCCGACGCCCCAGCCCAGGACGGCCAGTCCGTTGACCATGGTCGTATGGCTGTCGGTCCCCACCAGCGTGTCGGGATAGGCCACCATCGCGCCGTTCTGGTCCGTATCGGTCCAGACGGTCTGCGCCAGATATTCCAGGTTCACCTGATGGCAGATGCCGGTGCCGGGCGGCACGACGCGGAAGTTGTTGAAGGCCTTCTGCCCCCATTTCAGGAACACGTAGCGTTCCATGTTCCGCTCATATTCGCGGTCGACGTTGGCCTGAAACGCGCGCGGCGTGCCGAATTCGTCGATCATCACCGAATGGTCGATCACAAGGTCGACCGGGGCCAGCGGGTTGATCTGCTGGGCATTGCCGCCCAGACCGACGATCCCGTCACGCATCGCCGCAAGGTCCACCACGGCCGGAACCCCGGTGAAATCCTGCATCAGCACCCGCGCGGGGCGATAGGCGATCTCGCGCGGGTTCTGCCCGCCCTGTGCGCCCCAGACCCCGAAAGCCCGGATGTCGTCCAGTGACACCGTCTTGCCATCCTCGAACCGCAGCATGTTTTCCAGCACAACCTTCAGGGCCGCCGGAAGCCGGCTGAAATCGCCCAGTCCCGCCGCCTGCGCCGCAGGAATGGAATAGTAGTCAAGGCTGGCACCCCCAGCGGACAGGGTCGTGCGGGTCTTGGCGCTGTCGTGTCCGACGGTAACGGTCATGGCGTGGCTCCTGAGGCTGCGGATGGCCCATGTTTGCCTGAAACGGGGCAGGGGGCGCAAGAGAATCATCGGCTTTGTATGCAATTGTATGCCGAAAATCCAGACCTTTCCGTGGCCCGACCGCCAGCCTTGACGGCGACGGTTGCGCCTCGCAAAACCTTGATTGGCAGATGGTCGCGGATGTGGCTAGAAGGAATTCCCAGCACAGGAAGAATGCACCCATGATGCGACCGATTGCCACCGCAGCTTGCGGTCTGTGGATGGCCTGTTCCGGCCTCGTCTTGGCCCAGACGCAGCCCGCGGTCGTGGTCGAACTATACACCTCGCAGGGGTGTTCGTCCTGCCCGCCCGCCGATGACTTCTTTGCCGGCCTTGCGGACGATCCGGGCGTCATTCCCCTCGCGCTGCATGTCGATTACTGGGACTACATCGGCTGGGCCGACAAGTTTGCGAACCCGAAGTTCACCGAACGGCAGAAGGCCTATGCCCGCGCCGAGGGCAGCAAGACGATCTACACCCCGCAGTTCATCGTCGGCGGCACCGACCGGGTTGTCGGCAACGCACCGGCCGAGGTGGCGGCGCGGATCGTCGATGCCGTCCATCGCGGCGAGTCGGTCAGCCTGTGGCTGGAACGGCAGGGCGACATGGTGGTGATCCGCGCGGTGGCGGATGAACCGCTTTCGGGCGAGATGAACGTGCAGCTTGTCCGCTATCGCCCGGAGGCGACGGTCGAAATCAACAGCGGCGAGAATGCCGGCCGCAAGATGACCTACCACAACATCGTGACGGCGTGGAGCAGTCTGGGCGGCTGGGATGGCAGCGCGGATTTCGTCACCAAGGCGCCGGCGGAAGGGGATCAGCCGATCGTGGTGATCGTCCAGCACGCAGGGCCGGGCAGCATCGTCGCCGCGGCGCAGATCAAGTAGTCATTTCCAGCGGCGGTGGATCCAGAACCACTGGCCCGGCGCCTGCGCAATCCGCGCTTCCAGCGAACGGGTGACGGCTTCGGTCATCTCAAGGGCGGAACCCTGCGCAATCGGCTCTTCGACGTCGACGTCGAAGTGCAATCCGTCGGCGCGGCGTGTCGCATAGACCGGGATCATCGCCGCGTCATAGCGCAGGGCAAGCTGCGCCGCCGACAGCGCGGTCAAGGCCGGTTTGCCCAGAAACGAAACCGGCGTGCCGTCGGCGGCATGCAGATCGAAGAACAGCGCCATCGTGCCCCCGGTCTTCAGTTGCCGCACGAACCCCGCCAGCCCCAGCCGCCCCTTGGGCAGGTTGGGTCCGCCCATCGCGTTCAGCGTCTTGATGTAATGCGCGTTGAAATAGGGGTTCGACATCGGCCGGTACAGCGCGCCCACCGGCACCCCCTGGCCCAGAAGACAGGCCCGCGCCGCCTCGTAGTTGCCGAAATGCGCCGTCAGCAGCAAGACCGGCCGCCCCGCCGCCCGCGCCGCCTGCAGGGCCGCCAGCCCCGGCCCGCGCGGCGTGACCTGCGCCATCCGGGCCTTGAACGGGCCGGAGGAATAGTTCTCGATCAGCGCGCGCCCCACGTTGTCCAGCGCCTGCGTGGCGATCCGTTCGCGCTGGTCCATCGGCATTTCCGGCCAGACGAGTGCCAGATTCTGCAGCGCCCTGCGGCGATACCCGGCCAGCGGCCCGATCACCCGCGCCATCAACCAGCCCATCGCCGGAACGCGCCACCGGTAGGGCAGCAGCAGCGCCGCCCTGATAAGCCCGCGAAACGCGATGTTCAGGGCGAATTCGGCAGGCTGAAAAGCGGGTCCTGCGGGCATCATCGCTCCGGTCGGGCGGGGGCGCGCACCCCCGCAGTTTCCATGCGCCACACATAAAGCCCCGCCGCCACGATCACAACTGCGCCGATCACCGTCCAGCGGTCCGGATATTCGCCGTAAAGCCCGATGCCCCAGCCGGTGGCGAACAGGATTCCGGTATAGGTAAAGGGTGCCACCACCGACGCCTCGGCCAGCGTGAAGGCGCGGATCAGGCACAGCTGCGCCCCGGCCCCGAGCACCCCGATCAGACCGAACTGCCACAGGTCGGCGGGATCGACTGGACGCCAGACCCAAGGCAGCAGCGCCGATGTCGCGAGCGTGCCGAACAGCGCCGCCCAGATCAGGGACGCCCAATGGCTTTCGCGCGCGCCGACATGCCGGGTCAGCAGCGCGCTGATGGAATAGCTTACCGCCGCCCCCAGCGGCAGAAGGGCGGCGACGGTGAACACGTCACTGCCGGGACGGATCACGATCAGTGCCCCCGTCATGGCGACAACAACCCCGATCAGCCGCGGCACCGTCAGCCGTTCGCCCAGAAAGAGGGCCGCCCCCAGCGTGATCAGCACCGGATTGGTGTCGGTCAGCGCCGTCGCCTCGGCCAGCCCGATATGGTTCAGCGACAGAAAGAACAGCGATGTCGCCCCCAGTTGCGTCACCGATCGCCAGACATGCATCCCGGGATAGACGGTGCGCGCCGCCTGCCGCAATCGTGGCCCAAGAATCAATGCGACGATGGCAAGCTGCCCCGTGAAGCGTGCCCAGATGACTTGCGGCACCGGATAGCGCGCGACCATGTCCTTGGCCAGCGCATCCATCGAGGTGAAGATCAGAATGGCCAGCAGCATCAACAGGATGCCGCGAGAGGCGTCAGTCGCGGCAGAGCGGGGGCGGGGCATGCGAACCATCCAGAAGGCCGGCCCCAGACGACCGCAGGGAACCATAGGCGGCCCCGCGCCACGCCGCAAGCCGCGCCCGGGATCATTCCTTGTCTGAACCCAGTCCGCGCCCGAGCACTTTCCCGCGCGACCTCACTCCTCGTCGGTGATCAGCACCACCTCTCCGCTCGCCTCAAGCGTGCGGATCGCCAGCACGACCGCGCCCATCGCCTCGTCCGCGTCGCGGTCCTTGATCTTGCCGCGCTGTGCGATGTCTTCGCGCAGGCCCTGCGCCATCCGCTGCGACATGTTGGCCAGCAGGAATTCCACGGTTGGTTCGTACTCGGTCACCGCCTGCGCAGCGGCCAGCGCCGTCACCAGCACCGGCGGATCAAGACTGCGGATCAGTTTGGGCACGTCGCGCGCCGGATAGCGGGCCGGGATGTGCACGAAGGTGAAGATCGCCTTGCGCACCTGTTCGGCAAAACCGGCGTCCTCTTCTTCCAGACCGCGCAGCACATCTTCGCGTGTGCCCGCTGCCGAGACGTTCAGGATTGCGCCAACCCGTTCCACCGGGCCGGTGTCAAAGGCGCGGGGCGGCTTCTGGTCCAGTTGCAGGGCCAGCGATTGCCCGATCCGGTGCACGGTGTCGGGGTCGACGTTGCCGGTCTGCGACACCGCATAGGCGATGCGGCGGGCCCGGTCGCCCGGCAGTTTTCCCAGCAGTTCCGCAGCCTTGGGTACGGGCAGCTTTGACAGCATCACCGCTGCCACTTCGGTGCTTTCCTCCTGCAGGACGGGCAGCAGGTCATCGGCTGTCATCACCATCAGCCGTTCCCACGGATCGGCGCGCGACACGCCCCCCGCCATCCGGCGCAACCGGCTGGCGGCATTCGGAGAGATGTGGTTGCCCATCACGGAAAGTGCGCCGTCCAGACCCCCGGGAAAGGACAGGCCCAACTGTTCCAGTTCGCCCAGAAATTCTTCCACCACCGCACCCAAGGTCGTCCGGTCGATGCGGCGCATCTGGCCCATCTGTTCGGCAAGCTGGGTCTGCATCTGGTCGGGCAGCGACGACAGCGGGATCGCCGTCCCTTCGGCCAGAAGATACCGCACGATGACCGCCGCCTTTTCGCGCGCCGTCAAGGCGCGGGCCACTGGCCGCGTCACCGCCACCATGCGCTGCGCCGGTGTGACCCTTGCCAGCGCGGTTCCGTCCTGTGCCATTCTGGCCCCCGATTCCCTGTGCATCTGCAAGGGTGCCAGAGGCCGGTTAACCGGGACTGAAGGCCGTCAGGCGCTGACGTCGACGCAGGTCTTGCTGGTGCTGTCCATCGTCTGGCCTTCCGGGCAGGCCTTGGCATGGTCGCATGACCCCGGATAGGTGCTTTGCTGCGCCAGGGTGGCGGTGGGCAGCAGGCACAGGCAGAGGGCAATCAGGCGGATGGTCATCGGCGTCTCCTTGCATGATCCTTCCGCAAGAATATCACGCGCAACCATGACCGCGCGCAGGATTCTTGCGCGCGCCGCCATCACGCTTGCGTGACGTCAGTCTGCGCCGAAAACGCGGGCAAAGATCGTGTCCACATGCTTGGTATGATAGCCCAGATCGAACTTTTCGGCGATCTCGGCGGGTGACAGCGCCGCCGTCACTTCGGGGTCCGCCAGCAATTCGGTCTGGAAATCCGCGCCCTTCTCCCAGACCTTCATCGCGTTCCTTTGCACGAGCCGATAGGCGTCCTCGCGGTTCACCCCCGCCTGCGTCAGGGCCAGAAGCACGCGCTGGCTCATCACCAGGCCACGAAACTTGTTCATGTTGGCCAGCATGTTGGCCGGA
Source organism: Rhodobacter sp. (assembly GCA_027487575.1). Classification (GTDB taxonomy): domain Bacteria; phylum Pseudomonadota; class Alphaproteobacteria; order Rhodobacterales; family Rhodobacteraceae; genus JAIYDJ01. The sequence continues at coordinate 75,314 of JAIYDJ010000075.1, forward strand.
TAGATCACCAGCTTTTCAATCACCCCCGCCAGCCGGTGCAGCGCGAAATCCAGCGTGATCGTCGTGTCCGGCCCGATCGCCCGCTCCACCGATGAATGCGAGATGTCCCGCTCGTGCCACAGGGCCACATTCTCCAGCGCCGGAATGACCGACATCCGCACCAGCCGCGCAAGCCCCGTCAGGTTTTCGGTCAGCACCGGGTTGCGCTTGTGCGGCATGGCGGAACTGCCCTTCTGGCCGGGGCTGAAGAATTCTTCCGCCTCCAGCACCTCGGTCCGCTGCATGTGGCGGATTTCGGTCGCGATGTTCTCGATGCTGCTGGCGATCACCCCCAGGGTCGCGAAATACATCGCGTGCCGGTCGCGCGGGATCACCTGCGTGCTGATCGGTTCGGGAGTCAGCCCCAGGGCCGTGCAGACATGCGCCTCGACCGAAGGGTCGATGTTGGCAAAGGTGCCCACCGCGCCCGAGATGGCCCCTGTCGCCACTTCCGCCCGCGCCGCCACCAGCCGTGCGCGGCCCCGCGTCATCTCGGCATAGAACCGGGCAAAGGTCAGGCCCATCGTGGTCGGCTCGGCGTGGATGCCGTGGCTGCGCCCGATCCGCACGGTGTCCTTGTGCTCGAACGCGCGGGTTTTCAGCGCTGCCAGCACGCGGTCCATCCCTACCAGCAGCAGGTCGGTCGCGCGAACAAGCTGGATGTTGAACGTGGTGTCCAGCACATCCGATGACGTCATCCCCTGATGCACGAACCGGGCCGCGTCCTGCCCGATGATCTCGGCCAGATGGGTGAGGAACGCGATCACGTCATGCTTGGTCACCGCCTCGATTTCGTCGATCCGGGCGACGTCGAAGGGCACGTCTTTGGCCGCCCAGACCGCCGCGGCATTTTCAGCCGGGATCACCCCAAGCGCCGCCTGCGCGTCGCAGGCATGCGCCTCGATCTCGAACCAGATGCGGAACTTGGTCTCGGGCGACCACAGGGCAACCATCTCGGGGCGGGAATAGCGCGGGATCATGGCAGGGCTTTCGCAAGAACAGGGGCAAGGCCCGATTAGACCGCGCGGACCGCCACCGCAAGCCAGCAGGGCCTAATGTGTCTTGCGCACCGGCAGGAAGGGAAGCGGGGCCACCGGCACGCCATCTTCGATCAGCTTCTTTGCCTCGTCGGCCTTCGCCTCGCCATAGATCGGCCGCTCGGGTGCCTCGCCCTCGTGGATCGCGCGGGCCTCGGTCACGAAGTTCATCCCGACATATTCCGAGTTTTCCTCGACATGCCGCCGGAGCGCGGCAAGCGCCTGTTCGGCGTCCGAAACGGGCACGCCGGGCGCGGCGGGGCCGCGCGCTGCCGACCGCGCCGGTCGCACGGCCGGAGCCATCAGCGACTTCTCGACCTTTCCCGATCCGCAGACCGGGCACACCAGATGCCCGCCCCGCAACAGCGTGTCAAAAGCCGCGGCAGACTGAAACCAGCTGTCGAACCGGTGATCTTCAGGGCAGCGCAGGGTATAGCTGATCATCCGGGCAACGTTCCACAACGGCACCGTGCCTGCAAGGGCGGCTTGCAGCGCACCCCGTCACCCTTCAGCAGGGCGGGGCGACAGCAACCCGGCATTTTCGGATAGTTCCAACAGCAGGGCCCGCAACTCGGGCTCGGCCACCTTTCGCGCCGCGCGGGCGGCGTCGAACCACTTGCGCCGCCGCTCGCGCCGTTCCGGAAACCGGCGGCGCAGACGCGCGACACGCAAGGCGAAAACCGACACGATGCAAGGCTGCACCACCCCCGGCCGCAGAACCTTGTCGTAACTGTAAAGCCCGATCGGTGCCTCGTCTGCCACCCCTTCGACGCCGGCCTCTTCCCAGGCCTCGGCGGCGGCAGACCCCGATGCGGACTTGTCCGGATGCGGCCACCCCTTGGGGATGATCCAGCGCCCCGTGTCGCGGCTGGTGATCAGCAGAACCTGCACATGGCCGCGATGCTTGCGCCAGCACAGCGCGCCGAATTGCCCGCTGGGACTGTCCTGCCCGTCACGGAATGCATTGGAATCAGGCCGGTTCATTGATCGCGCAGGTATCCTGTTCATGGACAAGACGGAAAGTTGTCTAGTTGTCGCTATAATCTCACGCGCAGGCGAAAATGCACAGAGACACTTGCGTTCCGGTCGCCGGAATCCAGCCGTGATCCGTCATTGCACCTTGTTGCCCGTATTGCATTCCGCGTCCGCCGGCCCGTTGCCGGGGTCCTTTGATGCATTAAGTTGCAGTTACAACGCGCGACAAGGACTCCCTGTTCCATGACGGCCATCTTCATCGGGTCCGAGGTCTATCGCGGCTCGTCCTACGGGACCGCGCATCCGCTGCGGGTGCCCCGCGTGTCGACCGTGATCGACCTTGCCCGCGCGCTGGACTGGCTGCCCGCGTCGAGGTACCGCAGCGCCCCGCGGGCGAAGCCAGCGGCCCTGAGGGTGTGGCACAGCGCGTCCTACATCGCTGCCCTGCAGTTGGCCGAGGCGACCGGTGCCGTGTCCGAGGCGGTGCGCCATCGCCATGGGCTTGGCACGCCGTCGAACCCGGTTTTCGCGCAGATGTACCGCCGCCCGGCGACCGGGGTGGGCGGCGTCATGCTGGCGGCAGACCTGCTGGCGGCGGGCGCGGCCGATGCGGTACATGTCCCCGGCGGCGGGACGCATCATGGCCTGCCCGACCGTGCCAACGGATTTTGTTACCTGAACGACTGTGTGCTGGGCATTCTTGCGCTGAAGCGTGCCGGGTTCCGGCGCATCGCCTATGTCGACATCGACGCGCATCACCCCGACGGGGTCGAGGTTGCCTTTGCCGGAGACCCCGACGTCCTGATGATTTCGACCCACGAAGAACGCCGCTGGCCCTTTACCGGCGCGCTGGAGGACTGCGGCGCGGGGAATGTCTTCAATCTTCCCGTCCCGGCGGGCTTCAACGATACCGAGATGCGGGCGGTGACCGACGCGCTGATTCTGCCACGGCTTGCCGCGCACCGCCCCGATGCGGTGGTGCTGCAATGCGGAGCGGATGCGCTGACGGAAGACCCGCTGTCGCGCCTGAACCTGTCGAACAACGCGCATCGTGCGGTTCTCGCCGCGATCCGCCCGCTGGCCCCCCGCCTGATGCTACTGGGGGGAGGCGGCTACAATCCCTGGTCGGTCGGGCGCTGCTGGACCGCCCTTTGGGCCGATCTTGCCGGTTACGCGGTTCCAGACCGGCTGCCCGCACCGGCCGCAGACGTTCTGTTTGCGCTTGGGTGGGGCGGGGGGGGCAGGCCGCCGCCGGACCCGACGCTGCTGTCCACGCTGGCCGATCCCCCGCGCGAAGGGGCAGTCCGCCCGGACCTGCGCGACCGTCTGGCACGGCTGGCCGCCCGATGATCCGCGCCTTTCTTGCCCTGCCGTTGCCCCAGGATATCCGCGATGCGCTGGAGGTGCAGCAATATCTGCTGCCCCTGCCGCGCAGCGCCGACCCGGACCAGTTTCACCTGACGCTGGTGTTTCTGGGCGACTGCACCGACGCGATGCTTGAAACCGCGCATGACGGGTTCCAGACCCTGCGCGCGCCAGACCTGACGCTTACCCTGCACGGCTTTGGACTGTTCGGCGGTGCGCGCGCCCGTGCCGCCTATGCCGGCCTGCGCCCGTCCGAACCGTTGAACCATCTGCAAGCCCGCGCCCACCGTCGCGCGGTCGAGGCGGGATGCGACCTGCACCGCCAGCGGTTCGTACCACATGTCACGCTTGGCCACTTTCCCCCGCCGCCGCCCGCGAATCTGGCCCGGCTGGAGCGCGCCATCGCCCTGACCCAATTCACCAGCCGCCCCTTCAAGGTGACGGAAATGCACCTGTACCAGTCCACCCTGTCGCCCAAGGGCGCGCGGCACGACCTGTTGGCGGCCTATCCGCTGGGCGGGCCCTGAACTCCGGCAGGCAGCAAGGCCAGCAACCGCGTCAGCAGCAGGTCCGCCGCAGGTTCCGCGGCAAGGGCCAGCTGGGCAGCCTGCGACAACGCGCGCTGCCGCCTTTCGTCCAATCCGGCCAGTGCCGCCCCCAGACCGTCGGCGGCCACCGCCAGCGCCCCGCCCGCCGCCTGCAGGGCCGCCGCAGGATCGAGGAAATTCTCCATATGCGGTCCATGCACGATCGCAGAGCCGAAGGCGGCAGGCTCGTAGGGGGTGTGCCCGCCCACCGGAACGAAACTGCCGCCGATCACCGTCACCCCGGCCATGGCGTACCACAACGCCATCTCGCCCATCGAATCTGCCAGAAACACCGGCACTTCGGCCCGTGGCATCGCATCGCCCAACGACCGCTGGTCCCAGGTCAGCCCCGAGGCGCGGATCGCCGCTGCCACCTCGGTCCGGCGGCGCGGGTGGCGAGGGGCAAGGATCAGCAGATCGAACTGCCCGCGCGCCTGCGCGAAGGCCGCAAGGATCACCGCCTCCTCGCCCGGATGGGTGGATGCGGCCAGCAGAACCCGTTCGCGCGCCATCGGCTGGGGCGCGGACACGGCCTCCGCCACCCCCTGCGCCTTCAGCACCACCACCGGCCCGGTCACTGCCTTCGGCAGCCCCAGCGCCTGCAACCGCGCCGCCGATCCGGCATCCTGCGCCGAGGCATAGGCGAGCCCTTCCAGCATGCGCCGCATCAGCCCCGGTGCCACCCGCGCCCAGGCCGCCGCCGTCCGTTCCGACATCCGCCCCCCGATCAGCACGACCGGCACCCCCGCCGCCCGCGCCGCCGCAAGCCGAGCGGGCCAAAGTTCGTTTTCCACCACGATCAGCGCGGCAGGCCGCCAGCGTCGCAACACCAGCGCCGCTGCCCCCAGCGCGTCCAGCGGCGCCAGCGCCGCCTGAACCTTAGGCAGACCCCAGCCGCGCACCATGTCGACTGCGGTGCCGGTGTTCGCCGTGACCAGCACCGAAAGCCCCGGCCGTGCCGCCATCAGCCGTTCGATCACCCAGCGGGCCGATGTCAACTCTCCGTTACTCGCGCCGTGCAGCCACAGTGCGGGGCCCGGTCCCGGACGGCCGACAAACCCCAGCCGCTCGGCCAGGGCCCCCGGCCCGGTGCGGCCCCGCATCCGGTGCACGACCGTCAGCCCGACAAGCAGCGGCACCAGAACCGCCATCAGAACCCGGTAGATCAGCACGTCGCCGCCTTTGTTTGCAAATGCCGCGCAGTCAGCCGACCCGTTCGCGACAAGTCCAGTGGCCCTGTGGGTCTGTCATAAAAGCTTCGCAGGCCAGAGGCCAGACTGTCACAAATGCCGTCTATCCGGACCGCACTGCAACTGGAGGCGCTGCCCTTGCTGAACGTCAAGAACGTGACCCGCATGTTCGGCCAGAAGGCCGCCGTTGATGACGTGTCCTTCAGCGTCGACCGCTCGGCCTTCGTCGGGATCATCGGGCGCTCGGGCGCGGGCAAATCGACGTTTCTGCGGATGATGAACCGCCTGACCGATGCGACCTCGGGCGCGCTGGAATTCGAAGGCCGCAACGTGCTGACCCTGACGGGTGCCGAGATGCGGGCCTGGCAGGGACAGTGTGCGATGATCTTTCAGCAGTTCAATCTGGTTCCCCGGATGGATGTGGCGTCCAACGTGATGCACGGCGTTCTGAACCGCCGATCCACGCTGGCGACGATGTTCAACCTGTGGTCAGAGGCCGACATCACGAAGGCGTTGTCCATTCTGGACCGTCTGGGCATCGCCGAACAGGCCCCGAAACGGGCCGAGGCCCTGTCGGGTGGCCAGCAACAGCGCGTGGCGATTGCCCGTGCGCTGATGCAGGACCCCAAGGTGATCCTCGCCGACGAACCCATCGCCTCGCTTGACCCGATGAACGCGCAGATCGTCATGGATACGCTGCGCCGCATCCATGACGAGGATGGCCGCATGGTCATCGCAAACCTGCACACGCTGGATACCGCGCGCCGCTATTGCGACCGGGTGATCGGCATGCGCGACGGGCGCATCGTGTTCGACGGCACGCCCGATCAACTCACCACCGGCGTGGCCCGCGACATCTATGGCGCGGACGCCAGCTTCAACGAGGCGGCGACATCGACCGCCATCGACACCGGCCCGGCAGACACGACCTACGCGGCGACCCTGCTGGCCTGAGCCCCACAACCCCTTTCCACCCCGGCCCTTCGGGGCCATTTGAACCGGAGACGACCATGAAAAAGCTGCTTGCCCTTCTGGCTGCCACCACCGTGATGACCGGCACCGCCTTTGCTGAATCGCACGCCATCACCGAATTCAACATCGGCATCCTCGGCGGTGAAAACGCCCAGGACCGCCTGACCTCGAACGAATGCTTCCGTGCCAAGGTCGAAGAGGCCCTCGGCGTGCCGGTCAAGATCTTCACCCCGGCCGACTATGACGGCGTCATTCAGGGCCTGCTGGGCGGCACCATCGACTATGCCGGTCTGGGCGCCTCCGCCTATGCCAAGATCTATCTGACCGACCCGGAAGCCGTGGACGTGCAGTTGACCACCCAGAACGTCGATGGCTCGACCGGCTACTATTCGATCGGTTTCGCCCGCAAGGACAGCGGCATCACCGACATGGCCACCGCCAAGGGCAAGACCTTTGCCTTCGCTGATCCGAATTCGACCTCGGGCTATCTGGTGCCCGCCGCCGAACTGACCGCCTCGCTGGGCAAGCTGGAAGAGTATTTCGCCGAAGTGAAGTTCTCGGGTGGCCACGAGCAGACCATCGTCGGCGTGCACAACGGCGACATCGAAGCCGGCGTGTCGTGGGCTGACGGCCTGGGCAACTGGGAAGACGGCTTCACCAGCGGGGCTTTCCGCAAGGCCGCCGACTCGGGCCTCGTCGACATGAACAACATGGTCGAAATCTGGCGCTCGAAGCTGATCCCGAACGGCCCCTATGTCGCCCGCCGCTCGCTGCCGCAGGACGTCAAGGACAAGGTCTACGCTCTGGTCGACACGATGTGGGAAACCGATCCGACCTGCGCCTATGCCGTCGCAGCAGGCGAGGCGAAGGACTTCGTTCCGGTCGCTCACGAAGAATTCCTCGGCGTGGTCGAAGCCCGCAAGCTGCAGGAAGCCGCAAAGTAAGCTTTCCATGACGTGTCGCCGGGCTCCCATTCGGGGGCCCGGCATTTTCGTGCCGGGGGACCAGAATGGCAAACATCGCGATCGGACAGACTGGTGGCACCCCACCCGCGCTGAACACCGCCACCGAAGCCTACCTCGCGATGAACCGCCGCAAACGCATGTATGGCGGCATCCTGCTTGTTCTGTTCGTGGCCATCTTTGCGTCTGGCTGGCGCATCTCGGAAGAGCGCAACGCCGGTGATTTCCTGCCGGGCATCAGCCAGCTTCTCGATTTCCCGTCCGAGGTCGTGTCCGAAGCCTGGACCAACCGCGCCAACATTCCGGGCTACTTCGTCGAATTCTTCCCCTCGCTGATCGAAACGATCAACATCGCCGCCGTGTCGACGCTGGTCGGCGCGCTGATCGCGGCCTTCCTGTCGCTGCTGGCTTCGCGCGGGATCGCCCGCTGGCCGCGGATGATTCCGGTGTTCCGCCGCATCATGGATGCGTTGCGCGCGATACCCGAAATCGTCATCGCCCTCGTGCTGATCTACATTCTGGGCGGCGGTCCGGTGCCTGCCGTGATCGCCATCGCCTTCCACACCGGCGGCGCATTGGGAAAGCTGTTTTCGGAAGTCGGCGAGAATGCCGACCTCAAACCCATCGAGGGCCTGTCCTCGGTCGGGGCCACCTGGGGCCAGAAGATGTGGCTGGGTGTCATCCCGCAGGTCGCGCCGAACTGGCTTTCCTACACGCTGCTGCGGTTCGAGATCAACGTGCGCGCCTCGGCCATCCTCGGCTTCGTCGGCGAAGGCGGCATCGGCCATGACCTCAAGATCGCGATGCAGTGGGGGCAGGGGCGCTATGACAAGGTCGTTGCGATCTTCATCCTCTTGTTCCTCACCATCGTGATCATCGACCGCATTTCCGACCACTACCGCGCCAAGATCGTGAAGGGGACCTGACATGACCGCCGCCACGACCGACGCGCCCATGACTGCCGACAGCCCGCTGGCCCAGGCCATGTTCCGCAGCTTCCGCAAGCGGCGCATGGTGTCTTACGCCGTCCCTGCCGTGATCCTTTTGTACCTCACCTATGCCTTCTTCGCCTTCGACGTGCCCGGCCTTGCCGCCCGCGCGCGGCTGGACAATGCCGCGATCCTTCTGTCCGACTTCTGGTCGCACAAGACCCATGTCACCCGCGACAACCGCACCGGCACGCTGGAAGTCGCGATCGAAGGCGAAGGCAAGGGCACCTATGCCCCCGGCACTTATCCCGACTGGGTCAGGACCGACGGCGAGGTTACGACCATCGACCTCGGTCAGGGCAACATCGTGACCTATGACGCGGCAGGCGCGCGCATGGTGATCCCGGACTATGGCCTGATCGACATCAAACCGGTCGATGGCAAGCTGGTGCTGGACGCGCCGCAGCCGGTTCCCGACTGGATTTCCGTTTCTGACAACCGCATTTCGGTGACAGCAGAAGCGGGCCGCTTCAACTATTCCCGATCCAAGGTCGAAACCTTCAAGTACGAAGCGGGGTGGGAGCTGTTCTTCTTCACGCTCGACAGCCCGTTCCATGGCAAGGGGTTCTTCGAACTCGTCGGCATGACCGTCTCGGGCGACCGTGTGGACCCTGCGCGCAGCAACGTGGGCTACATGGTGTCCGAGGTCTGGAACAACAAGATGTGGCGGCACCGCGACGTCATGTGGGCGATCTTCGAGACGATCCTGATGGCCTTCCTCGGGACGATGGGGGCGGCCATCGTGGCCCTGCCGCTGGGGTTTCTCGCAGCGTCAAATTTCATGCCGCTGGCACCGCTTCGATTTGCCTTCCGCCGGGTGTTCGACTTCATCCGCGGGGTCGACGGATTGATCTGGACCATCATCCTCAGCCGCGCCTTCGGGCCGGGCCCGATGACCGGGGCGCTGGCCATCCTGATCACCGACGCGGGCACTTTCGGCAAGACCTTTTCCGAAGCGCTTGAGAACATAGATGAAAAGCAGGTCGAGGGCGTTCGGTCCACCGGCGCCAACGCCCTTCAGCGCGCCCGCCTTGGCGTGATCCCGCAGGTAACGCCGATCCTGCTCAGCCAAGTGCTCTACTACCTCGAATCGAACACCCGCAGTGCAACCATCATCGGTGCCATCGTGGGCGGCGGCATCGGCCTGTTGCTGACGCAAGCCATCACCACCCAGAAGGACTGGGAAGAGGTAGCCTATTACATGGTGCTGATCGTCCTGATGGTGATGATCATGGACAGCCTGTCGGGCTGGTTGCGCCGCAAACTGATCAAGGGCGACGGCGGCGGGCATTGACGCCATTCGCGCCGGACGATTAACCTCCACCAAGGTGTTTTCTGTCAACCCATTGAAATGACGGGTTGGCCGATCACCCGATCCGCGACACCCAAGGACGCCATGCCCAAACTTTCGCCCGACGTTCCTCATATCCACCCCGACTGCCAGATCACCGACAGTACCTTCGGGGCCTATGTGGAAATCGGTCAGGGCAGTCGCGTCGCCCATTCCACGTTTCAGGATTACGCCTACTGCGACCGCCTGTCCGACATTGCCAACACCACCGTCGGCAAGTTCGCCAACATCGCCGCGATGACCCGCATCGGACCCACCGACCACCCGATGGGCAACGCGAGCCTGCACCACTTTCTCTACCGCTCGTCCTACTATTGGGAAGACGCGACCGACGACCCCGCCTTCTTTGCCCACCGCCAGTCCCGCCGCGCCACGCTCGGCCCCGACTGCTGGATCGGCCATGGCGCGATCATACGGCCCGAGGTGACGGTGGGGGCAGGGGCGGTGGTCGCGGCGGGCGCGGTCGTCACCAAGGACGTCGCCCCCTACATGATCGTGGCCGGCGTCCCCGCCACACCGCTGCGCGAACGGTTCACCCGGAACGTCGCCGACCGGATGTTGGCGCTGGCCTGGTGGGACTGGCCGCATGACCGCCTGCGCGCCAGCCTTGACGATTTCCGCCGCCTGCCTGCCGAGGCGTTTCTGGAAAAGTACGGCGGCTGACTATTCCGCCGCGATGCGCAGGGCCTGCGGCTGCGCCACGAACCGCCGCGCCGCCTCGCCGGCCAGATAGGACAACCGCCCGCCGCAGATCGTCGCCTCGATGGTCCGGCTTGCGGCCTCGACAATCACCAGGTCGGCGCGCAGGCCGGGTTCCAGCCGCCCGCGGTCCGGCATCCGCAGGATTTCGGCGGGACTGGAAGAGATCATCGCCCAGGCTTGCGGCAAGGTGCAAAGCCCCTTGTCGACCAGTGTCCAGGCCGCCATCGGCAGGGCCGGGATGTGATAGTCCGACACCAACGCGTCGCACAGCCCTTCGGCAATCAGGTCGGCCGCCGCGATGTTGCCGGCCTGACTGCGCCCGCGCACCACGTTGGGCGCACCCATGATCACCGGGTTCATCATCGCATGCGCCGCCGCCGCCGCCTTGCGCGACAAGGGAAACTCGGCGATCCGCGCGCCGATCATCGAATAGAACTCGCGCGTTTCGCCATCCGGGTCGTCATGGCTGCCATAGGCCACTCCCAGCGCATCGAACGCCTCGGCCAGCGTGCACAACTGGCGCGGCACCTCGCGCGTGCGCGATTTCGCCCGGTCCAGCGTTTCGGCCATGTCTGCCGCCGTCCGCCCGACCTTGCGCGCCCAGGCGGCAAAGTTGGTCGGGTCAGAGCGTGACATCGCATAGCCTTCTTCCAGATGGTCGTTGAAGACCACATAGGGCACCTTGTGCCGCCGGACCGCGTCCAGCAGTTCCGGCACAGCCTCGACCAGATGCGTTTCGGCGCGGATCTGCACCCGCAGATCGGTCAGCGACCGGGGGCGATAGGTGTCCATCGCGGCCAGCAGCGCGCAGGCTGCGGCGGGGCTGCGGTGGCCGCCTTCCCAACTCCAGCCCTGCGCGAAGAAGGCCGTCGTCACCCCATGCGCCGCCGCCTCGCGGTCGGCCGAAGCCAGGCCCACCGCCAGCGGAAATGGCGCGGACGGGCGGGGCAGGATGTGGCGTTCAAACCCGTCGCCGTGCAGGTCGATGATGCCCGGCAGGATCAGATATCCCGACAGGTCGACCTCGGGCAGCGGGCCACGTGCGATCTTGCCGTCTGCCAATCCGATGGACCGGCGCTGCATCTCGCCGTCGCGCAGGATCTGCGCGCCGGTCAGGCGCAATGGAGGCAGGGACAGGTTCATGCACGAATCCGAGGGTTTGCGATGGGTTGAGGTTGTGGATAACCCGGCAAAGCAACGGCTGTATGACGGATCATTCCGGAGTTACGGTCAATTCGACGCGATCACCGGCAAACCAGGTGGTGCCGTATTCGATCGGCTGTCCGGCCGCGTCGTGGTTTATGGCGACCGACCGCAGGATCGGCGCACCTTCGGGCAGGCGCAACTGCAGGGCCAGCGTCGCACGGGCGGCAACGGCCGTCAGCCGGGTCGAGGCGCGGGTGTAGTCAGCCACCCCGCAGGCGGCCAGCGCCGCCGTGACCGATCCGTTGCGGTCCAGTTCGGCCAGAAGTCCGGGAAGGCCGGCGGCCGGAAACACCGACCGGAACGCGGCCAGGGCCACGCCATCCGCTAGGGAAAGTCCTTCCATCACATGCACCTGCGCCCCTTCGGTCAGCCGCAGCGCCTCGGCCTCGCGCTTGTCGCAGGTGCGGGTTTCCAGCCGCAGCACCTGCCGCGACGGCGTGCGGCCCGAGGCGGCCACATTCTGGTGAAACCGGACCCGGCGGCCCAGCGGGTAGGTCTGCGGTTCGGAGGCGACGAACACCCCAGCGCCGCGCCGTGCATGCAAGAGACCCGTTTCGGTCAGGCTGGCCAAGGCATGGCGCACCGTGTGGCGGTTGACGCCAAAGCGCACGGCAAGCTGCGCCTCGGTCGGCAGGCGGTCGCCGGGGCGGTAGTGGCCTTCGCCGATCTCGGCCAGGAGGGTGTCTGCAATCGATTTCCAGATCGAGGCGCGCGGCATGTCACAAAAGTTTCTTGTTGCAAAGGTTGCGGGGGGCAGTCGAGTCGGATAGCATTTGTCTAGTTGTATAGATTACTAGACACCTTCGCAAGCTGTAGAGACGCCGATGCCCGAACCCCAGCCCAACCCGACAGCGCGCCAGATCTGGATGGGCGTTCTGGCCCGCTGCCGCCCGGACCGGCTGGCCGCCCTGATGCCCGATCTCGCGGCACATGTCGTGCTGCGCCCGGCCGAGGTCGGGGCGGTGATGGTGCGCGGGCGGGTCGGGGCGGTAGGGTCGCCCTTCAACCTGGGCGAAATGAGCGTGACGCGCTGTTCGGTGCGGCTGGATGACGGCGCGGTCGGGCACGGTTATGTGCAGGGACGTGACAAGGGCCACGCCCGCCGTGCGGCCGTGCTGGATGCGCTGATGCAGACGACGCAGGCCCCGGATCTTCAGGCAACGGTGCTGGATGTGCTGATCGCCGAAGAAGCCGCCGGTCGGCAGGCGCGGGCAGAAAAGGCCGCATCGACGCGGGTGGAATTCTTCACCCTTGTCCGGGGAGAAGACAAATGAGCCTTGCACCACAGGCGATGACGGGCGGTTTTGCCGATGCCCCTGTGCAGTCGGCGCGCGCCTTCCGGGCGGCCCTGGACGCGCTGTCGCGGCCCGGCCGGATCGTTGCGGTGGAAGGCGTGCAGCCGCCCGCGCCCCTGTCAGTGGCGGCGGGCGTGCTGCTTCTGACGCTGGCCGACGGCACGACCCCGGTCCATCTTGCGGGCGCTTTCGACTGTGCCGTGCTGCGGGACTGGATCACCTTCCACTGCGGCGCGCCGCTGGTCGGGTCCGATGCGGCAACCTTTGCGGTGGGGGACTGGTCAGCCCTGCACCCCGTCGGCCGGTTTGCCATCGGGCGGGCCGACTATCCCGACCGATCAGCCACCCTGATTGTCGAACTGGACCATCTGACAGCGGCAGGCGCGCGCCTGACCGGGCCGGGGATCGCCGACGTGGCACATCTGTCGCTTCCCGACATCGCGGCCTTTCAGCACAACCGCGCGCTGTTCCCGCTGGGGTTCGATACATTCCTGACCTGCGGCGACCGGCTGGCCGGTCTGCCCCGGTCCACCCGCGTGGAGGCTGTCTGATGTATGTGGCGGTAAAGGGCGGCGAGCGGGCGATCGACAATGCGCATGCGTTTCTGGCCGAGGAACGGCGCGGCGATGTTTCCGTTCCGGAACTGTCAGTGGACCAGATCCGCGAACAGTTGAAGCTGGCGGTCAACCGGGTGATGGCCGAAGGGTCGCTGTTCGACCCCGATCTGGCCGCGCTGGCCATCAAGCAGGCGCGCGGCGATCTGATCGAGGCGGTGTTCCTGATCCGCGCCTACCGCACCACGCTGCCGCGTCTTGGGGCATCGAAGCCGATCGACACCAGCGCCATGGCCTGCGTCCGGCGCATTTCGGCGACGTTCAAGGACGCGCCCGGCGGGCAGGTTCTGGGGCCGACCTTCGACTACACGCACCGCCTGCTGGATTTCAAGCTGCTGGCCGAAGGCGAGGCTCCGCAGGCCGCCAGAGCGCCGGCGATGCCTGCCGCCGTGCCGCATATCGCGGATTTCCTGAACCGCGACGGATTGATCGAACAGGACACGGCGAATGACACGACCCCGCCGGACCTGACGCGCGAGCCGATGGAGCTGCCCGCAAGCCGCGCGCTTCGCCTGCAGGCGATCACCCGCGGCGATGAAGGCTTCATCCTGTCGATGGCCTATTCCACCCAGCGCGGCTATGGGCGCACCCATGCCTTTGTCGGCGAGTTGCGCATCGGGACGGTGCCGGTGGAAATGGACATCCCCGAACTCGGCTTTGCCATCCAGATCGGCGAGATCGAGGTGACGGAATGCGAAACCGTCAACCAGTTCAAAGGGTCAAAGACCGAGCCGCCGCAGTTCACCCGCGGATACGGGCTGGTGTTCGGCCAGTCGGAACGCAAGGCCATCGCGATGAGTCTGGTGGACCGTGCCCTGCGCTGGAAGGAATTGGGCGAGGACAATTCGGGCGCCCCGGCGCAGGACGAGGAATTCGTGCTGATGCATGCCGACAACATCCAGGCCACCGGATTTCTGGAGCATATCAAGCTGCCGCACTACGTTGATTTTCAGGCGGAACTGGAAATGGTCCGTCATCTGCGCGCCGAAGCCACGCGCGAGGCGGCGGAATGACTGCGTCAGGGCCAGCGCTTCGTGCCGTCGATCTTGTCGCGCAGGGCGATCATCGAACGCCAGACCGCCTTGACCTGCCGCTTCAGCAGATAGCCGTAAAGCGCCGCGCTGCCCGCAAAGATGAGCCCCAGAAGAGCCATGTAGAACAGGGTCTCGCCCGACAATTGACCTCTCCCCGACTCGGATGGGATGCCTAGGATGGAAGACTACAACTTTGCCTATCTGGATGAACAGACCAAGCGGATGATCCGCCGCGCGATCCTGAAAGGGGTCGCGGTGCCGGGATATCAGGTGCCGTTCGCCAGCCGCGAGATGCCGATGCCTTATGGCTGGGGTACGGGGGGCGTGCAGGTGACCGCAGCCTGCCTTGTGCCCGAGGACGTCTTGAAGGTCATCGATCAGGGCGCGGACGACACCACCAACGCCGTGTCGATCCGCAAGTTCTTTTCGCGCACCGCAGGCGTGGCGGTGACCGAGGCGACGACGGATGCGACGGTGATCCAGACCCGCCACCGCATCCCCGAAACGCCGCTGCAAGAAGGCCAGATCCTTGTCTATCAGGTGCCGATCCCCGAACCGCTGCGGTTTCTGGAGCCTCGCGAGACCGAAACCCGCAAGATGCACGAGCTTGAGGAATATGGCCTGATGCATGTCAAGCTCTATGAGGACATCGCGCGGCACGGGCAGATCGCGACCAGCTACGCCTATCCGGTCAAGGTGGAGGGGCGCTATGTGATGGACCCTTCGCCGATCCCGAAATTCGACAACCCCAAACTGTCGGGGTCCGCCGCGCTGCAGTTGTTCGGGGCAGGGCGTGAGCAGCGCATTTATGCCGTGCCGCCTTACACGCAGGTCGTCAGTCTGGATTTCGACGACCATCCCTTTGTCGCCAGCAAGGCCGATCATGATTGCGACCTCTGCGGGGCAGGGGCCAGCTATCTGGACGAGGTGATCATCGACGATGCGGGCGGGCGGATGTTCGTCTGTTCCGACACAGACTTCTGTGCCGGTCGGCGTGCGGCGGGCCATGTCGGGCGATTGGGGGAGGCTGCGTGATGGATGGATCGTTCGACCTGCCGCTTCTGGCGGTGCGCGGGGGGTCGAAATCCTATGGCGGGCGGATCGGCTGCGCCGATGTCTCGTTCGACCTTTACCCGGGTGAAGTGCTGGGCATCGTCGGCGAAAGCGGCTCGGGCAAGTCCACGCTGCTGTCCTGCCTAGCCGGACATCTCGCCCCCGACACGGGTGAAATCATCTTCCAGACGGCGCAGGGGCCGAGGGACACCCGGACGATGTCCGAACCCGAACGCCGCAGGCTGGCGCGGACCGACTGGGCCTTCGTGCACCAGAACCCGCGAGACGGGTTGCGGATGGGCGTCTCCGCAGGCGGCAATGTGGGCGAGCGGCTGATGGCGGTCGGTGCGCGGCACTATGGCGACATCCGCGCCAAGGCGATCGACTGGCTGGGCCGGGTCGAGATCGACGCGGACCGGATCGACGACCGCCCATCGGCGTTCTCGGGCGGCATGCAGCAGCGTCTGCAGATCGCGCGCAATCTGGTGACGGGCCCGCGTCTGGTGTTCATGGACGAACCGACCGGCGGCCTTGATGTTTCGGTGCAGGCCCGGTTGCTGGACCTTTTGCGCGGACTGGTGCGCGAGATGGGCCTTTCGGCGATCATCGTCACGCATGATCTGGCGGTGGTGCGGTTGCTGGCGGACCGTCTGATGGTGATGAAATCGGGGCATGTGGTGGAACAGGGCCTGACCGATCAGGTGTTGGATGACCCGCAGCATGGGTATACGCAGTTGCTGGTATCCTCTGTTCTGCAGGTGTGAAGGATGATTGCAGCCTATCGGTTTGAGAACGGCAGGATGGTGCCTTTGGCGCAGGGCGCGCCCATCGACGCGGCCTTGTGGGTGGATCTGTACAAGCCCTTGCCGGGGCAGGAAGATCTGACCAATTCGCTGGGGGTCGAGGTGCCTTCGCTGGCCGATATGGAAGAGATCGAGATTTCCAACCGGCTCTACCGCGAAAACGGCATCGACTACATGACGGTGGTTCTGCCGGGCATGTCGGAAACCCGGCAGCCGATGTCGGGACCCGTGACGTTCATCCTGACCCCTGCACGGCTGGTGTCGGTGCGCCACCACGTGCCGCGGCCGTTCGAGACCTATCCCGACCGCGCCGACAAGGTGGGTCCCGGCTGCGACTGCGCCGAAAAGGTTTTTCTGGGCCTGATCGAGGAAATCATCGGTCGCCTTGCCGACCTTCTGGAAGGCTCGGGCCGCGCCCTGGAAGACGTGTCGCGCGCGGTCTTCGCCAGCGACCAGCGGCAGAAAACGGCCGCAGGATTGCAGGACGCGCTGGAACGTGTGGGCCGCGAAAGCGATCTGGTGGCCCGCATCCGGCTGTCGCTGCTGACGCTGGAACGGGCGGTGAGTTTTTTCGGCCAGACGCTGGGCGACCGCCCGGTGGGCGAGGCGCTGCGCCCCGTCGTCAAGGGCATGATGCGCGACTTGCAGGCGCTGGAGGTGCATGGCGACTATCTGTCGACCCGGGTGGCGCAGGCGACGGATGCGACGCTGGGCATGATCAACCTGCTGCAGAACACCGCCGTGCGCATCGTGTCGGTGGTGGCGGTGCTGTTCCTGCCGCCCACCCTGATCGCAAGCATCTACGGGATGAACTTCCGCTTCATGCCCGAACTCGACAAGGCATGGGGATACCCCATGGCGCTTGGGCTGATGGTGGCCTCGGCTGCGGCCACCTATACGTTTTTCAAATGGAAGAACTGGTTATGACAACGTTTTCCGGCATTCAGGTCGCGGGTCTGGGCAAAAGCTTCACGCTGCACAATCAGGGCGGAACGGTCATCCCGGTGATGGTGGATGGCGCGCTGTCGGTCGGTCCGGGCGAATGCGTGGGTCTGGTGGGCGCATCGGGGGCGGGCAAGTCGACGCTGATGCGGATGATCTGGGGCAATTATCTGGCGCAGGCGGGGTCGATCCTGGTGGACGGCGTCGACGTGGCGCAGGCGGCCCCGCGCCAGATCATCGCGCTGCGGCGTCTGACCCTGGGCTATGTCAGCCAGTTCCTGCGTGTCGTGCCGCGTGTGCCGACGCTCGACGTGGTGGCCGAACCGCTGCGCGTGCTGGGGGTGCCCGAAGATCAGGCGCGGGCGCGTGCGGCAACCCTGTTGGCGCGGCTGAACATCCCCGAACGGCTGTGGTCGCTGTCACCCACCACCTTTTCGGGGGGCGAACAGCAGCGCGTCAACATCGCGCGCGGCTTTGCCCATGCCTATCCGGCGCTGTTGCTGGATGAACCGACCGCCAGCCTTGATGCGGCCAACCGCGAGGTCGTGCTGTCCCTGATCGAAGAGGCGAAGGCGCGCGGCGCGGCCATCCTTGGAATTTTCCACGACGAAGGCGCGCGGAACCGGGTGTGCGACCGGGTCGTGGATGTGACCGCCTTCACCCCGAAAGCCGCCTGAATGCCGGGACTGTTCGCCATTGTCGGGCCATCCGGGGCGGGCAAGGATACGCTTCTGGCAGGGGCGCTGGCGGCGCGGCCCGATCTGGTGCTGGTGCGCCGGGTGATCACCCGGCCGACCGAGGCGGGCGGCGAGGAGTTCGACGGCGTCACCGAAGCCGAGTTTGCCCGGCGCATGGCGGCGGGGGCGTTTGCGTTGCACTGGCAGGCGCACGGTCTGTCCTACGGCATCCCGGCGGCGCAGATCGACCCGGGCCGGACGGTGTTGTTCAACGGGTCGCGCGCGGCGCTGCCCGCGGCACAGGCGCGATTCCCGGCCCTCGTCGTGGTGCTGGTGACCGCGCCGGTGGCCGTGCTGGCCGCCCGTCTGGCCGCGCGCGGCCGCGAGACGGCGGCGGACATCGCCGCACGGCTGGAACGGGCGGGGTTCGACCTGCCCGCCGGTCTGGACGTGCGGCAGGTGATCAATGACGGCACGCCGGCAGAAGGTGTCGCGCGGCTTCTGGCCGCGCTTCAGCCCAGCAGGGGATAGCGGTGCAGGATCCGGAACATTCCGTCGTCGGCCTGCCCGAACAACGCCAGGTCCGACAGAACGAAAGGCTGCGGCACCAGCGGTTGCAGATGCGGCCGCAGGGCCTGCAGTGTTGCGGCACTGTCGGCATCCGACAGCGCGCCCGTCAGCGTCAGGTGGAACTGGAACTGGTCCATCACGTAAGGATAGCCCCATTCGGCCAGCAGGTCGCGCTGGCGCGCCGTCAACTGGTCCGGCTTGCGGCGGGCGAACTCTTGCGGCGTGGGCGGGGCCCGGAAACCGTCCAGCGCCATGACGACCTCGGCGGCCAATGCGGCCAGGGCCGTGGTGTCGCCCTGCGGGATCAGGGCGACAAAGCCGTGCAGGTCCACCAGTTGCAACCCCGGCAACGTGACCGGAGCCAGCCGTGCAGCCAGCGCCTTGACCGCACCTTGCAACCCGGCCGCATCGGTGCCGACGGCCAGATGGAACGGCGGCTTGATCGTGCCGTGAAAGCCGTATTTGCGTGGCGTTGCCGTCAGATCGGAAACAGGCCGGGGCAACCCCGCGACCACAGGATGGGCCACCGTGGCCCCGGCTTCGGCATCCCACCCCAGCCAATGGGCAGTGAAATCGGCGAAAGCCCCCGCAGGGGGCGCATAATAGATCGCGTAGCGTTGCATGCCGTCTCCATCCGCGTCATTTCCGGGGCAGCTACAGGCACCGCGTCACAGGGCTGTGACAGTCCCGGTGCACCACATCCCATCGCCCGTGCGGCGTCAAGTTCAGGACCGACCCCCCGATGACCGATAGCATGACCGACACCATCCTTGCCAACGCCACGCTCGTCCTGCCGACCGAGGTGATCCGGGGCAGCCTGCATCTGTCGGGAAGCCGGATCGCGGGCATCGACCATGGCACGGGCGTGCCGCCGGGGGCCATCGACTGCGGTGGCGATCTGGTGCTGCCCGGCCTGATCGAATTGCACACCGACAATCTGGAACGCCACATCCAGCCGCGCCCCAAGGTCGACTGGCCCCATGCCGCCGCCATCATCGCGCATGACGCGGAACTTGCCAGCGTGGGCATCACCACGGTGTTCGATGCGCTGCGGGTCGGCTCGGTGCTGTCGAACACCACCACCGGCTACGGAGAGTACGCCCGTCAACTTGCCGACGAAATCCTGACGTTGCGCGCCGCCGATGCGCTGCGCATCAGCCATTTCCTGCACCTGCGCGCCGAGATCTGTTCCGAAACCCTGATCGAGGAGATGGCCAAGTTCGGCCCCGCCGACCGGATCGGCATCGTCAGCCTGATGGACCATACCCCCGGAGAGCGGCAGTTCCGCGACATCAACCAGTTGCGCAAATACGTCACCGGCAAGCACGGTGCGACCGAGGCGGATTTCCAGGATCATATCGCGGGTCTGGTGGCGATCTCGGATAGGCTGGGCACGGTCCATGAACAGACGGCGGTGGCCGAGGCGCGGCGCTATGGGGCGGTGCTGGCAAGCCACGACGACACGACCGAGGTGCATGTGCGGACCTCGGCCGGGTATGGCGCGCATTTCGCCGAGTTTCCTGTCACCTTCGAGGCGGCTCAGGCCTGCCGCACCCACGGGATCAAGGTGATGATGGGGGCGCCGAACCTGATCCGGGGCGGCTCCCATTCGGGCAATGTCGCGGCGCAGGCGCTCGCCGAGGCGGACCTTCTGGACATCGTGTCATCCGATTATGTGCCCTCGGCCCTGCTGTCGGCGTCGCTGATGCTGGGCGATCTGTGGGGCGACATGGCGCGCGGGGTGGCAACCGTGACGCAGGCCCCGGCGGCGGCGGCGGGGCTGACCGACCGGGGGCATCTGGACATCGGGGCGCGGGCGGATGTCATCCGCGTCACGCGGATCGGGGCGACGGGTGCGCTGCGGGGGACCTGGGTGCAGGGCCGTCGGGTCGCCTAGGCCCAGAACGGCCCGGCCTTCTGCAGGGACCTCCAGGCCTTTCCTGCCGCCGTCAGCACGGCGGTTTCCGCGTCCGAGGTGACCGGCTCGCGGGTCAGGGCACGGGCCAGCGCCAGATCGTTCAGCATTCCCAGACTGTCCTGCAGGTTGCGCAGATGGGTCAGGAACCGCTCGCGCCTGTCCCCCGGCCAGAAGGGGGAAAAGTACTCGGACAGATAGCGCAGCGTCTTGAGGTCCTTGCGCAGCTCGTGGCGCGGTTCGTCCGCCAGCGTCGCCAGATCGGTGCCGTGATCGATGCAAGCCTCCAGCGCCCGGTCCAGCGCGCGTCGCCCCAGCCGTGTCAGACCCCGGCGGTTCCACTGCTTGCCCCGCCTGCCGCCCCGCTGCCAGCCGGTGCCGTTCAACCTCGCGCGCAAGCCCGCCGCAAAGCCGTCTGCCTTGAGGGCGACGAGTTCCGCCCGGACTTCGCCACGGATGCGGTCGGCATCTGCGGCAAGACCGGCTACCGCCTCGGGGTCGAGGCAGCCTGCCAGAAGCACGTCGGCATCGCGGAGCCGCCCAAGACAGCGGAACAGTCCGCGCGCCTCGCCTGCCATTTCGCGCCGGGCATCCGGGTCGATCACCGGCGAAAATCCCGTCAGTGCCGACCGGAACCGGCGCAGCGCAACCCTTGCCTTGTGCGGCCCCTCGGGGTTGTCATCGGTCATCACCTGCGACAACTGGGTGGCAAAGGTGTCTCCACACTGGCAGGCGATCCGGCGAAACCCGTTTTCAGGGGTCATCGTCGGTTTCAGGAAGGCATCGGTATCGGCCACGGTTCGGCTCCCATTCGGATCGGTTCACTTTATCCCAAAGGCGCGCCGCGTCGAGCCTTTGTGCCGACAGGTCGCATTTGCCCGATCTTCTGGCGAAACTGCGCCTGACTTCGCGCCGCGTCTGCGGCACCCTGCGGCCCAAGCCGACCCGGGAGCGCGCATGAAGATCGTCAAGCTGGAAACCTTTGCCACGCCCTTCGTCGGCTTTGTGCGGGCGACATCGGAAACCGGGGCCACCGGATGGGGGCAGGTTTCGACCTACAACGCCGACATCACCTGCACCGTGTTCCACCGCCAGATTGCGCCGCATGCTCTGGGCACCGATGCGCTCGATTTTGCAGATACGCTGAACCTGATCCAGGAACGCGAACACAAGTTTCCGGGCAGCTATCTGCGCCGGGCGATGACGGGCCTTGATACCGCGCTGTGGGACCTGCGCGGGCGGCTGGAGGGCAAACCGGTCGCCACGCTGCTGGGCGGATCGCCCGGTCCGGTGCGGGCCTATGCCAGTTCGATGAAGCGCGACATCACCCCCGAGGACGAGGCCGCCCGTTTTGTCCGGCTGCGCGACGAAAAGGGGTTCACCGCCTTCAAGTGGCGGGTGGGGGCGGAATGTGGCCGCGATCAGGACGAATGGCCCGGCCGGACCGAGGAAGTGGTGCCGGTGGTGGCCAAGGCGCTGGGCGACGGCATCGAAAAACTGGTGGATGGCAATTCGTGCTATTCACCCCGCCGGGCGGTTGAGGTGGGCTGGATGCTGGAAGACAACGGCATCGGCCATTTCGAGGAACCCTGCCCCTACTGGGAATTCGACCAGACCCGCATCGTGCGCGAGACACTGAACCTTGATGTGGCCGGGGGCGAGCAGGACTGCGAATTCACCGCCTTCCGCAGCATGATCAACGAACATGTCGTCGACATCGTTCAGCCTGATGTGATGTATCTGGGCGGGATGCACCGCACCCTGCAGGTCTGCAAGATGGCTGCCGCCAAGGGGCTGCCCGTGACCCCCCACGCTGCCAATCTGGGGCTGGTGACCATGTGCACGATGCACCTGCTGCGCGCGATCCCCAACGCGGGCAAGTATCTGGAGTTTTCCATCGAGGGTCCGGACTATTACCCGTGGCAGGAGGGGCTGTTTCTGGGCGACCCCTATGCCATCACCGACGGCCATGCCACGGTGACCGACGCGCCGGGCTGGGGCATCGACATCGACCCCGCATGGCTTGACCGTGCGGCCTATCAGGTATCGGAGACGGCATGACCAACATCCTCATCACCGGCGCAGGGTCCGGCATCGGCCGTGTCACGGCGCGGGCGTTTCTGGCGGCGGGCTGGCAGGTCGGGCTGATCGGACGGCGGCAAGCCGCGCTGGAGGAAACGGCCGGGGGCAATGCCGCGGCGCTGGTCCTGCCTTGCGACGTGACCGACCCCGCCGCCGTCGATGCTGCCTTCAAGGCGGCTTTTGACCGGTGGGGGCGGCTGGACGTGCTGTTCAACAACGCAGGCCAGTCTGCCCCGGCAGCACCCATCGACGAGATTGCTGTGGATACCTGGCTTCAGGTCAACGCGGTGAACATCACCGGCATGTTCCTGTGCGCGCGCGCGGCCTTTGGCCAGATGCGCCGCCAGTCGCCGCAGGGGGGGCGCATCATCAACAACGGCTCGATCTCGGCTCATGTGCCGCGACCGGGGTCGGTCCCCTATACCATGTCGAAACACGCGGTCACCGGTCTGACCCGGACGTTGGGACTGGATGGCCGGGCGTTCAACATCGCCTGCGGCCAGATCGACATCGGCAACGCCCTGACAGAGATGGCCGCCCGGTTTCCCGCAGGCGTGCCGCAGGCCGACGGCGCGATCAGGACTGAACCGGTGATGGACGCAGCGCACGTGGCCGATGCCGTCATGCACATGGCGACGCTGCCGCTGTCGGTGAACATTCCCTTTGTCACGATCATGGCGCGCGACATGCCCTATATCGGGCGGGGATGATCAGTGACGGTTCGTGATGCGGATCGACGTGCGGCGCAGCACATCCACCAAGGCGCGCATCAGGATCAGCGCCGACGCCAGCCCGGCAAAGGCCAAGGGAATCGCAAGGTTCAGGGACTCTGTCATATCGCTCCTCCGCAGATCGCCATGAATGTTTTATGACACCATGTCTTTACGACATAATAAGGGCATCTTGCCGCAAGAGGTTCCCGACATGCCTGAAAATTCACCCTTTCTTGAACGGCCTCCCACAAGGATTGATCCATGACCCGACTTCATGCCTTTTCTGCCCCCGGCCGATTCTGGCGCGGCAATCTGCACACCCATTCCACCCGGTCGGACGGTGTGCTGTCGCCCGAGGAAGTCTGCCGTCGCTACATGGCCGAAGGCTATGACTTCCTTGCGCTGACCGATCACTTCGTCGGGCTCTGGGGCTATCCGATCGTCGATACCGTGCCGATGCGCACCAACCGGTTCACGACGATCCTTGGCGCGGAACTGCATTCCGGCGCGATGGCGAACGGCGAGTTGTGGCACATTCTGGCGGTCGGCCTGCCCGCCGATTTCGCCCCGTCGAACACCCCGCATTTCGATCCGGTCGCGGATCAGGAGACGGGGGCCGAAATCGCGGCCCGCGCCGTGGCCGCCGGGGCCTTCGTTGCCATCGCGCATCCGCAGTGGTCGGGGCTGACGCTGGCCGATGCGCGGTCGATCACGGCCGCCCACGCGGTCGAAGTCTACAACCACGGCTGCGCCGTGGGCTGCGACCGGCCAGACGGTTTTGCCATCGCAGACCTTCTGCTGACGGAAGGCCGCGATCTGACGATGATCGCAACCGACGATGCCCATTTCTCGGAGCCTGACCATTTCGGCGGCTGGGTGATGGTCAAAGCCGAGGAAAACACGCCCGAGGCGCTGCTGGCCAGCCTGAAGGCGGGCACCTTCTATTCCTCGCAGGGGCCCGCGCTGCACGACGTGCGCATCGAAGGCAAGCATGTGGTGGTCGAAAGTTCGGCGGTTGCGGCGGTCATCCTGCAGGGTGCCGGCACCGGGGCCAGGGCGGTGCACGGCCACTCGATGACCCGGACCGAAGTGCCGGTGGACCGCTTGAACACCAGTCCCTGGCTGCGTGTCACGGTGGTGGATGCGGCAGGTCGCAAAGCTTGGTCGAACCCGGTCCGCCGCTAGCGGCGCGCCTCAGTCCCTGTCGTCGCGGGGGCTGAGGGCCGAGAAATGCTTGTGCGCGATCCGGTACATCCGCCGATAGATCTTGGCCGTCCGGTTGCGAAGGTTCATCGCCGCGTAGATCGGCTGCGTGACCTCGGCCACATCCGCGACATAGCCGAACTGGCCGGTTTCGACCATGCGTTCCGCCGTTTCCGCCAGAACGAAGCCCGCCCCGCCTATGGTCGACAGCAGCGATGCGATGATCCCGCTTTGCCCGGCGGCCAGCGGCACGCCCAGAAGTTCGGGCAGCATCTGGCGGTGAGCTTCTTCGAAAGCAGGCGAAAAGGCCCCGCGGATGTAGGTGGCAGGGTCGATTTCGGCCCGGCTGCGCGCGGTGTCCGCGATCAGGCGATAGGTCATCTCCCCCACGCTGGCGAAATGCAGGTCGGGGTGGGGTTTCGGGGAATAGAGGATGGCGAAGTCCAGCGCACCGCGCGTCAGGTCGGCACACATCTGCGCCGAATAGTCGGGCTCGATGTACAGGGCCACCTGCGTCAGGTTGCGCTTTACCCCAGCAACCAGTTTGCCGATGTGGCCGGGGGCCAGGTCGTTCTGGATGCCCAGCCGCAGCGTGACCGCCGAACTGCCTGCAGGTTCGACCGCGCGCAGCGCCTCGTTCCAGTCGGCGCGCAGCATCCGCGCGTGCGGTTCGAACCGCAGCCCTTCGGTCGACAGTTCGGTGCCCGCGCGCGACCGCACGAACAGCCGCGCCCCCACCGCCGTCTCCAGCGCAACCACCCGGGCCGACACGGTGGACTGGGTGACCGACAACCGTTCGGCCGTGCGGTTGAAACTGCGCGTCTCGACCAGGTCGAGAAAGGTTTCCAGAAGGTCGATCTGCACGATTCCCGCTCCCTGATCGGTATTTCAGATCAATAGACCGGGAACGTGACAATTGAAACACCCCCGCTGTCGCGGGATAGTCCGCTGGGACAGAACGGAGGGCAGCATGGCCGATTTGCCGACACAGGCGCGGGTGGTGATCATCGGGGGCGGGGCCGTCGGGGCTTCGGCGCTGTATCATCTGTGCAAGGCGGGCTGGACGGACTGCGTTCTGCTGGAAAAGAACGAGCTGACCGCCGGGTCGACCTGGCATGCGGCGGGAAATGTGCCGACCTTCAGCGCGTCATGGTCGATCATGAACATGCAGCGCTATTCGGCGCAACTGTATCGCGGGCTGGGGGCGGCGGTCGACTATCCGATGAACTATCACGTCACCGGGTCGGTGCGGCTGGGCCACAGCAAGGAGCGCCTGCAGGAGTTTCGCCGGGTGGTCGGGATGGGCCGGTATCAGGGGATGGATCTTGATATCCTTGGTCCTGACGACATTCGGGGGCGCTATCCCTTTCTTGAAACCCACGGTCTGACCGGCGCGCTGTATGATCCCTATGACGGCGACATCGACCCGGCGCAGTTGACGCAGGCGCTGGCCAAGGGCGCGCGGATGATGGGCGCGCATGTGGAACGGTTCTGCCCGGTCACGGCCGTGCGGCGCGATGGCGGCGAATGGGTCCTCACCACGCCCAAGGGCGAAATCCGTTGCGAAAAGGTTGTCAATGCCGCGGGATACTATGCCCGCGAGGTCGGAAAGATGTTCGGGCGCGATCTGCCGATGATGGTGATGAGCCACCAGTACCTGCTGTTCGACACGATCCCCGAACTCGCCGCATGGAGCGCCGAGGTCGGCCACAAGCTGCCGCTGCTCCGCGATGTGGACAGCAGCTATTACCTGCGGCAGGAAAAGAACGGCTTCAACCTTGGCCCCTACGAGGCGAATTGCCGGGCGCACTGGACGACGCCGGATGACCCCTTCCCGCAGGATTTCAGTTTTCAACTGTTCCCCGACGATCTGGAACGGCTGGAATGGCACATCGCCGATGCGATGGCCCGCGTGCCGCTGCTGGAAAAGGCCGCGCTGACCAAGGTCATCAACGGCCCGATCCCCTACACGCCCGATGGCAACCCCCTGATCGGCCCGATGCCGGGGGTGCGGAACGCGTACGAGGCTTGCGTCTTCACCTTCGGCATCTGTCAGGCGGGCGGCGCGGGCAAGGTGCTGGCCGAATGGGTGACCGAAGGGGCGACCGAATGGGATATGTGGTCCTGCGACCCGCGCCGGTTCACCGGCTACGAGGATGAGGCCTATTGCGTCGCCAAGGGGATGGAGGTCTACGGCCACGAATATGGCATGCATTTCCCGATGGCGCGCTGGCCTGCGGCGCCGGACAGGAAGCTGTCGCCGGTGCATGACCGCATCAAGGCGCTGGGTGGGGTCACGGCCCCCTACAACGGGTGGGAGCGGGCCGAATGGTTCGCCCGTCCCGGCGATGACACCTCGTGGGAAGCGGCCCAGACATGGGACCGCGCCGGCCCGTGGGAGGCGCGGATCGCGGCGGAATGCGCGGCTGTCCGCGACGGGGTGGGGGTTCTGGACCTGCCCGGGTTCACCCGGCTTCGGCTGCAGGGCCCCGGCGCGCGGGCGCATCTGGACCGGCTGACGGCAAGTAGGCTGCCGGAACCGGGCAAGATCGGTCTGGCCTATTTCGCCGATGCACGGGGCCGGATCGTGACGGAAATGACCGTCCTGCCCGTCAGCGACGAGGATATCGGCGTGATCACCGCTTCGGTCGCCCAACGTCACGACGCTGACCTGCTGCGGGCCGGACTGCCCGATGGCGTGGTGATCGAGGATTGGACCGACCGCATCCATTGTTTCATCGTCACCGGTCCCAAAGCCCGCGATCTGCTGGCTGGCGTCTGCGAGGCCGACCTGACCCTGCCGTGGCTGTCGGTGCAGTACTTTGCCAAGCTGGCGGGCCGCGACGTCGCCCTGATCCGTGTCAGCTTTGCGGGTGAGTTGGGCTGGGAGGTCCACTGCGACCGCGCCGATGCCCTGCCGATTTACGAGGCGCTGCTGGCCGGGGGCGCCGTGCCGTTCGGGATGCGGGCGCTGAACAGTCTGCGGATCGAAAAGGGCTATCGCGCGTGGAAGGGCGATCTGTCGACCGACTATTCGCTGCTGGAAGGCGGGCTGGAGCGGTTCATCGACTGGACGAAGGACTTTCCGGGCAAGGCCCCGCTCGCCGCGCAGAAGCAGGCCGGAGTGGCGAAGCGGTTTGTCAGCCTGAAGGTCGCAACCGGCCCCTGCGATCCGCCTTACATGGCCAACCTGTGGTCGGACGGGCAGATCGTGGGCGAAGTCACCTCGGCCGCCTTCGGGCACCGGGTGGGCCATGTGGTGGCGCTGGCGATGCTGCGCGCCGATCTGGCCGCGCCGGGGATGACGCTGCAAGTCGAGGCGTTCGGCGAGCGGCTGGGGGCCGAAGTGATGGGCTACGGGGCGCAATGGGACCCGAAGAACGAGCGCATCCGCGCGTGACGGGCGGCGGACCGGGGGCCAGCCCCCGGACCCCCGGGATATTTGGAGACAGAAAATGGGCAGGGCGATGGTCGAAGTTCCAAAACACGCGCGGGCGGTGATCATCGGGGGCGGCGTGTCGGGCTGTTCGGTGGCCTATCATCTGGCCAAGGCCGGGTGGACAGACATTGTGTTGCTGGAGCGGCAGAAGCTGACATCGGGGACGACCTGGCATGCGGCGGGGCTGATCGGGCAGTTGCGCGGGTCGGCCAACATGACGCGGCTGGCGAAGTATTCCGCCGATCTTTACGTGAAGCTGGAGGCAGAGACCGGGGTGGCGACGGGGATGCGGCAGGTCGGGTCGATCTCGGTCGCCTTGACCGCCGAGCGTCACGAGGAATTGCTGCGGCAGGCGACGGTGGCGCGGATCTTCGGGGTCGATGTTGCCGAGATATCGCCGACCGAGGCCAAGGCGATGTATCCGCATCTGGAGATCGGGGATGTGGTGGGGGCGGTGCATCTGCCGCTGGACGGACAGTGCGACCCGGCCAACATCGCGATGGCGCTGGCACGGGGTGCGCGGATGCGGGGGGCGCAGATCTTCGAGGGGGTGAAGGTCGTTGCGGTGACCAAGAGCCAAGGCCGCGTCACCGGAGTCGAGTACGAGGTGGCGGGCGAGCGGGGGGCGATTGCCTGCGATGTCGTGGTGAACTGCGGCGGGATGTGGGGGCGTGACCTGGCCGGGGCGTCGGGCGTGACGCTGCCGCTGCACGCCTGCGAGCATTTCTATCTGATCACCGAGCCGATCGACGGTCTGGGCCATCTGCCGGTGCTGCGGGTGCCGGATGAGTGCGCCTATTACAAGAGTGATGCGGGCAAGATGATGGTCGGGGCGTTCGAGCCGAAAGCCAAGCCGTGGGGCATGGAGGGCATCCGCGAGGATTTCTGCTTTGACACGCTGCCCGAGGATTGGGACCATTTCCAGCCGATCCTGGAACACGCCATGAACCGTCTGCCGCTGTTCCAGACGGCGGGCATTCATACCTTCTTCAACGGGCCGGAATCCTTTACCCCCGACGACCGCTACTATCTGGGCGAGGCGCCGGAACTGGGCGGCTATTGGATTGCGGCGGGATACAACTCGGTCGGGATCGCCGGGTCGGGCGGGGCGGGGATGGCGCTGGCGCACTGGATGACCGAAGGCGAGGCGCCTTTCGATCTGTGGGAGGTCGACATCCGCCGGGCGCAACCGTTCCAGCGGAACCGGCGCTATCTGAAAGAGCGGGTGAGCGAGACGCTGGGCCTGCTTTATGCTGACCACTTCCCCTATCGGCAGATGGCGACCTCGCGCGGGGTGCGGCGCAGCCCGCTGCATGAACATCTGAAGGCGCTGGGCGCGGTGTTCGGCGAAGTGGCGGGGTGGGAGCGGGCGAACTGGTACGCCAGACCGGGGCAGGCGGCGGAGTACCGCTATTCGTGGAAGCGGCAGAACTGGTTCGACAATGCCCGTGCCGAGCACATGGCGGTGCGCACCGGCTGCGGGCTGTTCGACATGACCAGTTTCGGCAAGATCCGGGTCGAGGGGCGCGATGCCTGCGCATTCCTCAACCGGGTCTGCGCGAACGAGATCGACGTGGCTGAGGGCCGGATCGTCTACACGCAGATGTTGAACGCGCGGGGCGGGATCGAGAGCGATCTGACCGTGACGCGGCTGAGCGAGACGGCCTTCCTGCTGGTGGTGCCGGGGGCAACGCTGCAGCGCGATCTGGCGTGGCTCCGGCGGCATCTGGGCGATGCGTTTGCCGTCATCACCGATGTCACGGCGGGCGAGGCGGTGGTGTGCGTGATGGGGCCGCAGGCGCGGGACGTGCTGGCGCGGGTGTCGCCTGCCGATCTGAGCAACCCGGGCCATCCGTTTGGCACGGCAAGGGAAATCGAGATTGGCATGGGTTTGGCCCGGGCGCACCGGGTGACCTATGTGGGCGAGTTGGGGTGGGAGCTTTACGTCTCGACCGATCAGGCCGCGCATGTGTTCGAGGCGCTGATGGAGGCGGGCGGGGTGACGCTGGCAGGGCTGCATACGCTGGATTCGTGCCGGATCGAAAAGGCCTACCGGCATTTCGGCCATGACATCACCGACGAGGATCACGTGCTGGAGGCGGGGCTAGGCTTTGCGGTGCGGACGCAGAAGCCCGACTTCATCGGGCGCGATGCGGTGTTGCGGAAGCGCGAGGCGGGGCTGTCGCGGCGGTTGGTGCAATTCCGGTTGACCGATCCGGAACCGCTGCTGTTCCACAACGAAGGGATCGTGCGGGACGGGCGGATCGTCGGGCCGGTGACGTCCGGGGCTTACGGCCATTTCCTCGGCGGGGCGGTGGGCCTCGGCTATGTGCCCTGCGCGGGCGAGAGCGAGGCGGATGTGTTGGGGTCGACGTATCAGATCGAGGTGGCGGGGGTGCGGCACGCGGCGGTGGCATCGCTGGTGCCTTTGTACGATCCGAAATCGGAGCGGGTGCGGATGTGAGTTCGGCAGAGGCGGGGGGTTTCACACCCCGCGCACCCCCCGTGGGATATTCATTGACAGAAAATGAGGGCAGGATGAGCGATATCGTGGAGATCGGAGAGGCCTGCGAGCCCACGCGGGCGCGGGCGGGGCGGTCGGGCGGGCGGTCGGCGCGGGTGGCGCTGCGGGCGGCTCCGCTGGCCGATGACGTGCGTCCGGTACGGGGCGGGATGCCAGGGGGGCTTTACAAGCCGCTGAGCGAGGAGGGGGTGCAACAGATCCACCAGTCGGCGCTGGAGGCGCTGGAGGTGATCGGGCTGTCGCAGGCGCCGCCCTCCGGCGTGGCGATCATGACGGCGGCGGGGGCCGTTCTGGGCGACGACGGGCGGCTTCGGTTTCCGCGCGCGCTGGTCGAGGACATGCTGGCGGTGGCGGCGCGCAACATCACGCTGCATGCCCGCGATCCGAAGCAGGACCTGCATCTGTCCGGCACAAACGTGCATTACGGCACGGCGGGAGCGGCGGTGCATATCGTCGATCCGGTCACGCTGGAGTACCGCGAGAGCACGGCGCAGGACCTGTACGATGCGGCGCGGCTGGTCGACAATCTGGACAACATCCATTTCTACCAGCGCACGATGGTCTGCCGCGACGTGATGGACAACCGCGAGATGGACCTGAACACGCTTTATGGCTGTCTGGCGGGAACGACGAAGCATGTCGGCACCAGCTTCAGCGACCCTGCCCATGTCGCCGACTGTTTCGACATGCTCTACACCGTGGCAGGCGGCGAGGAGAAATGGCTGGAACGCCCGTTTGTCAGCAATTCCAACTGCTTCGTTGTGCCGCCGATGAAGTTCGCGGAAGAAAGCTGCATCACGATGGAGGATTGCATCCGGCGCGGCATGCCGATGCTGTTGCTGAGCGCGGGGCAGGCCGGGGCGACAGCGCCTGCGCCGATCGCGCTGACGATCGTTCAGGCGGTGGCGGAGTGTCTCGCGGGGGTCGTCTATGCCAATGCCATCAAACCCGGCGCGCCTTGCATCTTCGGCACCTGGCCGTTCGTGTCGGACCTGCGGACGGGTGCGATGTCGGGGGGCAGCGCGGAACAGGCGCTGCTGACCGCCGGTTGCGCACAGATGCACCGGTTCTACGATCTGCCCGGCGGGGCGGCGTCGGGGATATCCGACAGCAAGCTGCCCGACATGCAGGCCGGGTGGGAACAGGGGATCACCAATTCGCTGGCGGGTCTTGCCGGTCTGAACATGTGCTACGAGGCGGTGGGGATGCATGCCAGCCTGCTGGGCTTCTGTCTGGAAAGTCTTGTCCTCGGCGACGATCTTCTGGGGCAGGCGATGCGGTTGGTGCGCGGCATCGACGTGACCCCGGATTCCACCAGCATCGAGGCGATGAAAGAGGTGTGTCTGGGCGGGCCGGGGCACTATCTGGGCAGCGACCAGACGCTGAAGCTGATGCAGACCGAGTATATCTATCCCGCGGTCGGCAACCGGATGAGCCCGAAGGAATGGAACGAGGCGGGCAAGCCGCTGCTGCTTGACGCGGCGATTGCGCGCAAGAATAGTATCCTGGCAAAGGCCAGATGCGTGATCGACCCTGACATCGATGCTGCGATCCGGGCCAAGTACAACATCTACTTCCAGTGAGGGCGACATGATCTCTGCCAACATGACAAAGTTCTACATCAACGGTGCCTGGGTCGCGCCGTTGTCGGACGCCCGTCTCGGGGTGGAAAACCCCGCGACCGAGGAAATCGTGGCCCAGGTCGCGCTGGGCAATGACGCCGACGCGGATGCCGCGATCATGGCCGCCCGCGCCGCCTTCGATGGCTGGACCGTCACCCCGGTTGCCGAGCGCATCGCGCTGGTCCGCCGTATCCTCGAGGTTTACAACGCCCGCTATGAGGATTTCGCGCAAGCCATGTCGACCGAGATGGGCGCTCCGATCGAATGGGCGCGCGGGGCGCAGGCCTGGGCGGGCCAGGTGCATATCGAGGCCACGATCAAGGCGGCGGAAGAGATGCATTGGGAATACATGCGCGGCACCACGCGCATCGTCTACGAAGGCATCGGGGTCTGCGCGCTGATCACGCCGTGGAACTGGCCGATGAACCAGATCGCCTGCAAGGTGGCACCCGCCCTGATCGCAGGCTGCACGATGGTGCTGAAACCATCCGAAATCGCCCCGCTGTCGGGCGTGCTGTTCGCCGAAGTGTGCCACGAGGCAGGCGTGCCGCCCGGCGTGTTCAATCTGGTCAACGGCGACGGGCCGGGGGTCGGCACCCGCATCACCTCGCACCCCGAGGTCGATATGGTGTCCTTCACAGGATCGACCCGTGCGGGGATCCTGATCGCCACGGCGGCGGCCAAGACGGTCAAGCGTGTGGCGCAGGAAATGGGCGGCAAATCGGCCAACATCATCCTGCCGTCGGCCGATCTGCAGGCGGCGGTCACCGCGGGTGTCAACGCGATCATGTCGAACACCGGGCAGTCCTGCGACGCGCCGACCCGGATGTTCGTCCACCGCAGCCAGCAGGCCGAAGCGCTGGCCATCGCCAGGGAAACCGCCGAGGCCATCGTCCCCGGCGACCCGCTGGCCGACGGCACCACGATGGGGCCGCTGATTTCGAAGGTGCAGTTCGACAAGGTGCAGCGGCTGATCCAGAGCGGCATCGACGAAGGCGCAACGCTGGTGACCGGGGGTGTTGGCCGCCCGGCCGGGCTGAACCGGGGATGGTTCTGCAAGCCGACGATCTTTGGCGATGTGCAGAACGAAATGACCATCTCGAAGGAAGAAATCTTCGGCCCGGTGCTGTCGGTTCTGCCCTATGACTCGGTCGATGATGCCGTGCGGATGGCCAATGACTCCGTCTACGGTCTTGCCGCCTACATCGCCGGCCCGCTGGAAGAGGCGCGTCCTGTCGCCCATCGCCTGCGGGCGGGGACCGTCAACCTGAACTATCCCGACTGGGATACCTCTGCGCCGTTCGGCGGTTACAAGCAGTCTGGCAACGGGCGCGAGTATGCCGACTGGGGCATCCACGACTTCTGCGAGGTCAAGGGCATCGTCGGCTACGGGGCGTGACCCGGCACCTGGCCTGAACCATCCGGGGCGGCATCGGGCCGCCCCCACCCAGCGGGGACATCATGCATTACGGATACATCGGCCTCGGCAATCTGGGGGCCGCCTGCGCGGGCTGTCTGGTGAAGGACGGTTTTCGGGTCACGGTCTATGACCTGAACCCCGCCCTTGCCGCCCCTTTGGTGGCGCAGGGGGCGATCCTGGCCGACAGTGCCGAGACGCTGGCGGCGTCTGTCGATCACGTGATCACCTGCCTGCCGTCCCCTGCGGTGTCCGAACGGGTGCTGCGCAACATCCTGCCGCACACGGCGCAGGGCGCGTCCTGGGTCGAGATGTCGACGCTGGGCCGCGACGAGGTTCTGAAACTGGCCGCCGTCGCCGCCGGGGCAGGGGTGCGGATGATGGAACTGCCGGTGACCGGCGGGGTGCATCTGGCGCATCAGGGCAGGATTACCATGCTGGCTGGCGGCGAGCGTGACCTGTTCGACCTGCACCACAAGGCGATGCAGGCAATGGGCGACCGGATCTTTCACATGGGTCCGCTGGGATCGGCGTCGATCATCAAGGTCATCACCAACATGCTGGCCTTCATCCACCTGAAAGCCACCTCCGAGGCGCTGATGCTGGCCAGGCGGGGCGGGCTTGACCTTGCGCAGTCCTGGCATGCGATTGCGGCGTCGTCGGGCAACTCCTTCGTGCATGAAACCGAAGGTGCACTGATCCTGAACGGCTCTTATGACGTCGCATTCAACATCGATCTGGCGCTGAAGGACCTTGGCTTTGCTCTGGGCTTCGGGCGCGAGTTCGGTGTGCCGCTGGATCTGGCCTCGATGACAAACCAGACCTATGTCGCCGCCAAGGCGGCCTATGGCGGCGAGGCGCAATCGCCGATGATCGCCAAGCTGCTGGAAGACCTGCTGGGCACCGACTTGCGGGCCGAAGGCTTTCCGGCACGGCTGGAATAGCGACTTGTCAACGCCTTGTCGTCAATGTTTCATGTGGCGCATGAAGATGGGAGCCACAGTATGGACGATGTGACCAAGGCGCGGGTGGCGTCGATGCTGCACCACCGCAGCAAAACGCTGCAACCGGGCGATCCGCTGGTGGCGGGCATCATCTCGTCCGCCACCTATCACACGCCCGATGTCGCGAACCTGAGCCATGTCTACGGCCGCTCCGGCATGCCGACGTGGGAGGCGCTGGAGGCCCAGCTTGGCATTCTGGAAGACGCCGAATGCGTGACCTTCCCCAGTGGAATGGGCGCGATTTCGGCGGCGCTGTTCGCGGGCCTTGGCGCGGGCAAGCGGGTGTTGATCCCGTCAGACGGCTACTATGTGACGCGCCTTCTGTCGGCGCAGGTTCTGGCGACCTACGGGGTCGAGGTGGTCGAGGTGGCAACCCGCGACATCGCCACCGCCGACATGACCGGGGCGGCGGTGGTCTACATCGAGACGCCGTCCAATCCGGGGCTTGAGGTGTGCGACATCGCCGCCGTCAGCTCCCGTGCCCATGCGGCGGGGGCGATCGTGATGGTGGACAACACCACGATGACGCCCCTGTTGCAGCGCCCGCTGGACCTTGGCGCGGATGTTGTGGTCGCGGCGGATACCAAGGCCCCGGCAGGCCATTCGGATGTGCTGTTCGGCCATGTCGCGTCACGCGATCCGGCGTTCATCCAGCGCGTCTGCGACTGGCGGCGGCTGTCGGGCGGGGTGCCCGGCGCGTTCGAGGCGTGGCTGGTGCATCGCGGGATCGAGACGCTGGAGGTGCGGCTGGAACGGATGTGCGCCTCGGCCGGTATGGTGGCGCGGCGGCTGGCGGAACATCCGGCGGTGACCAATGTGCGCTATCCCGGTCTCAGTCAGGACCCGTCGCATGCGGTGGCAAAACGGCAGATGTCGGGGTTCGGGTTTCTGATCGGGTTCGAACTGGCCGATGCGGCGCGGGCCGAACGGTTTCTGACCGAATGCCCGCTGATCGCGCAGGCGACCAGTTTTGGCAGCACGCATTCGTCGGGGGAACGCCGGGTGCGCTGGGGCGATGCGGTGCCGCAAGGCTTCATCCGGCTGTCGGTCGGGCTGGAGCCGGTCGAGGCGCTGTGGGCGGCGATGGCGGCGGCGCTGGAGCAATAGTTCTGCGGCCCGGCGGGAACAGGGACGTCAGGCAAGGACCGCGGCTAAAGCAGCGCGAGCAGGCGGGCAGCCTCCTGCCGCGGATCGGTCAGTTTGCTGCGATCTTCGCCGGGAAAGAACCGCGCCCGTGTGGCGGTGGGCATCGGGGCGGGTGTGGCGATGATCACCCGCGGGCCGATGCGGGCGTTTTCGGCCGCCCAACTGCGCGCCAGCGCGATCTGCGCGGCCTTTGTGGCCCCGTAGGCCCCGAAGAATTGCTCGCCCGCGCGGGGGTCTTCCAGAAACATCGCCGCGCCGTGATGCGCCCGCAGCAGGGGTTCGATCATCGGAATCAGCAGGCCGGTGGCGCGAACATTGGTGGCAATGGACTTTTCCCAGTCCTTGCCGTCCAGCGACCCGGCCGGCGACAGGGGTGCGGCGTGGACTGCCGCATGGACCCACAGGCCAAGCCCGCCCCAGCGGTCGAAAACCGAACGGCACAGATGGCGCATCGCGTCTTCGTTGTTCACGTCCATCGGCGCGAGGGTCAGCGCCCCGGCGCCCGGCAACCCGGCCGCGCGGACGCGGTCATCGACCTCTTCCAGACCGCCGACCGTCCGGGCGACCGCGACGACCTGCCAGCCCCGCAGCGCCAGTTGTTCGGCCAGTGCGGCCCCGAGGCCACGGGAGGCCCCGGTTACAAGGGCGATGCGGGGGGGAATGCTGGTGTTCATGGCCGCGGATATCGCATTGTGCCGCGAAGTGGGCAAGGGGGGCTGCGGGTGAAGAGTTTGGCAGAGCGGCAGGTCCTGCCGCGCGTCCCCGATCTGGTGGCGCGGCTGGGGGCGGGGCACCGGGTTGCCGCAGGCTGGACGGAAATCGAGCCTTCGGCGCGGCGGATGGGCCATCCGGTCGGGGATGTGTTGCTGTGCCAGATGCGCGATGTCGTGTGGTCTCCGAGGACGGGGCTGATGATCGGGCCGGACGGGGCGGCGGTCCAGTCGTCTGTGCTGGCGGCGGGGGGGCGGTCGCTGTCGGTGCCGCGTGGTGCGGAACGTTTTGTCGAGCGGGCGGCGCTGTTTGCGGGTTTCGGGGCGCAGCGCAACTATGGGCATTTCATCTATGACGGAATGGCCGGACTTGGTGCGATGGCGGACCTTGGTTTGCTGGACCGCTATCCGGCCATGGCGGGGCCGCTGCACGTCTGGCAGAAGCAGGCGCTGCACCTTGCGGCGCTGCCGGTGGCCGAAGTTGCGGCCCGGCGGGTACGGATCGGCGAGGTGATCTTTGTCACCGCGATGAACCATTACCTGCACCGCTGCGACGGTCTGCTGCGGGCGCTTGTCGCGCGGATGGGCGGGCAGGGTCTGGAAGGGCGCGATCTGGTCTATCTGTCCCGCCGCCGCCGGACCGCGCGCGTTCTGGTGGGCGAATCCGCGCTGGAGGCTGCGCTTGCGACGCGTGGAGCCCGCATCCTGCGTCCCGAAGCGATGCCTGTCGCAGATCAGCTTGCCGCCATGCGCGGGGCGCGAGTCGTGGTGGCGGCATCAGGTGCGGCGCTTGCGAATGCGGTCTTTGCGCCGCCGGGGGCAGCCGTGCTGGAAATCCGCCCCGAACCGGTGTGCGAACCCTGGGTCGATCTGAGCTGCGATGTCATGGGGTTGCGCCATGTGGTCCTGCCTTCGCCGCTGGTGCCGGCGTCGCAGGTGCCTTTGGGGGCGCGTCTGCAACAGTTGCCGCGCAAGATCCTGCGGCGCTACCACTATGCCACGCGGATCGATCCGGATGTGGTGCTAGCGGCGCTTGACCGGCTGTGAGGCGATCTCGGCAAGCCGGGCGTCGATGATCTGGCGTACCAGCGCATCGGGCAGGGTCTGGGCCGGTGTGAACAGCACCCCGGATTTCGAAGTCTTGAATGGGCCGCAATCCATGCCGGGCACGACATTGCCCGAATGCGGGTAGAGCCCCAGATGGTGCCGGAACGCGGCATACCCCGCCGCCATCCGGCCGTTCGGCATCCGGAACCCCGGCATGGCATAGGACATGCATTCGTCGGCCTCTGGCAGCAGGGCGCGCAGGGTGGCCCGCAGGGCATGCAGCGCGGCGGCCTGATCCCGCGGAAGTGCCGCCAGATAGGCCTCCACCTCTGCCGTCACTCTGCCGCCTTCATCTCGAACCCTTCGTCGATCTTGTCCGAAGGCGCGACAGGGTAATCCCCGCTGAAACACGCATCACAGAACCTTGGCGCGGCATTGTCGCGACCGCCAGCCTCGCCCGCCGCGCGGTAAAGACCGTCGAGCGTGATGAACTTCAGGCTGTCCACCCCGATCCACTGCCGCATTTCCTCTTCGCTCATCGTGGCGGCCAGAAGCTTCGACCGCTCGGGCGTGTCGACGCCGTAAAAGCAGGGCCATGCCGTGGGGGGCGATGCGATGCGGAAGTGCACTTCGGCTGCGCCCGCCTCAAGGATCATGTCCTTGATCTTGCGGCTGGTGGTGCCGCGCACGACCGAATCGTCCACCAGAATCACCCGCTTGCCCTTGATCAGGGCGCGGTTGACGTTGAGTTTCAGGCGAACACCCATGTTGCGGATGGATTCCGTCGGCTCGATGAAGGTGCGGCCCATGTACTGATTGCGGATGATCCCCATCGCATACGGTATGCCGGATTGCTGGCTGTAACCGATCGCGGCGGGGGTGCCGGAGTCGGGCACCGGGCAGACCAGATCGGCATCGACCGGGGCCTCGATCGCCAGTTCGACACCGATCTGGCGGCGGGTTTCATACACCGACCGGCCACCCAGAATGGAATCGGGGCGGCTGAAGTAGACCTGTTCAAAGATGCAGAACCGGGATTTCGCCGGGTGGAAGGGGCGGGTGGATTCCACCTTGTTGCCTTCGATCACCACCATTTCGCCCGGCTCGATTTCGCGGATGAATTCGGCCCCGATGATGTCGAGCGCGCAGGTTTCCGACGCCAGCGCCCAGCCGTGGTCGCTGATCCGGCCCAGCACCAGCGGACGCACACCCAGCGGGTCGCGCACGCCGATCAGCTTGGTCCGCGTCATCGCCACGACCGAAAACGCCCCTTCGACGCGGCGCAGGGCGTCCTTCATCCGCTCGGCGATGGTTTTCTGGATCGACCGGGCCATCAGATGGATGATGCATTCCGAATCGCTGGAGCTTTGAAAGATGCTGCCGCGTTCGATCAGTTCGCGGCGCAGTTGCGCGGCATTGGTCAGGTTGCCGTTGTGCGCGATGGCGGCCCCGCCCATCGAAAACTCGCCGAAGAACGGCTGCACGTCGCGGATGGCCGTGGCCCCCTTGGACCCGGCGGTGGAATAGCGCACGTGCCCGATGGCCAGCGCGCCGGGCAGGGTGCGCATCACCTCGGGGCTGGTGAAGTTGTCGCGGACATAGCCGAACCGCCGGGCCGAGTTGAACCCCTCGACGGGGTCATAGCTGACGATCCCGCCGGCTTCCTGTCCGCGGTGTTGCAGGGCGTGCAGGCCAAGCGCCACGAAGTTCGCGGCGTCGGCGGCCCCGATCACGCCGAACACGCCGCATTCCTCTTTCAACTTGTCGTCGTCGAAGGGATGCGACCGGAAGGCGGGATCAGACGGCATGTGCTTGGGCAATGGCGCGCTCCGAATCCATGAATGGTGTCCCGACTAGATAGTCCTAACCGGACGGAGTGTCATCAGCCGATCCGCCGGCACCTGTGCACAACGCGGTGTCAGCCGCCTGTGGCGGGGGCGGCCGCCTCGGGCGTCGTCGGCGCCACGGGCGTGGCGGGGGCAGCGCAGGCGGCTGTCAGATCGGTATAGCGGTCGACGATCCACGTCGGCGCATCTTCCGGCACAGCCGCGTCGATCGAGGTCTGGAAACTGGCAAACACCCGCGCCGACCGGCTTTCGTCGATCATCGGCATGGCGTTGGACGACAGCGCCCGGTCATAGACTAGGAAGGCCACGCCCACCAGCACGACGCCCCGCGCGACGCCGAACACGAATCCCAGCGCCTGATCGATGCCGCCCAGAGCCGAGCGTTGCACCACCGACGAAAACAGCGGCGTGAACAGCGACGCCAGCACAAGCCCGATGGCGAAGACCGCGGCAAAGGCCCCGATCATCGACAATTCGCAACTGTCGGACAGAAATTCGCCGACGAAAGGCACTTCCTTGATCAGCGGCTGTGCCGAGGGGGCAAAGACAAAGGCCAGCACCGCCGCCCCGACCCAGCCCGCAATCGCCATGGCCTCGCGCACAAAGCCGCGCGAATAGGCCAGGATCGCCGACAGGATGATCAGACCCGCCACGACGGCATCGACCACGGTAAAGCCTTCCATCCGTCACTCCCCGGGCGCGCTAGCCCGCGCCGAACATGTCCCCAACGAACGCCACCAGATCGGGCATCTCGCGTACCCGCATTCCGGTTGCCTGACCCATCTTGGACCGGGCGGGCGCAATGGCCTGTGTGAAACCAAGTTTCGACGCTTCTTTCAACCGGTTTTCGGTCTGGGTGACCGGACGCAACGCGCCCGACAGCGAGATTTCCCCGAAAAGCACCATGTCTGGCGGAATTGCCACATCCTCGCGCGCCGAGAGGATCGCCCCGGCCACGGCAAGATCGGCGGCGGGTTCCGAAACGCGCATCCCCCCGGCCACGTTCACAAAGACGTCGAGCCCGGCAAAGGATATGCCGCAGCGCGCCTCCAGCACGGCAAGGATGGTGGACAGCCGCCCGCCGTCCAGCCCCACCACCGTCCGCCGTGGCGTGCCAAGCGGCGAGGGCGCGACCAGCGCCTGTATTTCGGTCAGGACCGGCCTTGTGCCTTCGATCCCGGCGAACACCGCCGATCCGGGCGTGGCGCTGCCCCGGTCGGAAAGGAACAGCGCCGAAGGGTTGGCGACCTGCTGCAGCCCGTCGCCCGTCATCTCGAACACCCCGATCTCGTCCGCCGGGCCGAAGCGGTTCTTGACCGCGCGCAGGATGCGGAACTGGTGGCCGCGTTCGCCTTCGAAATAGAGCACCGTATCGACCATGTGTTCGACAACGCGCGGCCCGGCGATCTGGCCATCCTTGGTGACGTGACCCACCAAAATGACCGACACGCCCCGCTTCTTGGCGAAGGTCACAAGTTCGTGCGCGGCGGCGCGGACCTGACTGACCGACCCCGGAGCCGCCTCGATGGTGTCGAGCCACATTGTCTGGATCGAATCTATCACGCACAGGTCGGGGCGGTGGGTGTCGAGCGTGGTCAGGATGTCGCGCAGGTTGGTTTCCGCCCCCAGCGCCACCTTGGCATCGGTCAGGCCAAGCCGCTGCGCCCGCATCCTGACCTGCGCCGCCGCTTCCTCGCCCGAGATGTACATGACAGACGTGCCGCGCCGCGCAAAGGACGCGGCGGCCTGCAGCAGCAGCGTCGACTTGCCGATGCCGGGATCGCCGCCCACCAGAATCGCCGAGGCAGGCACCAGACCGCCGCCCAGCACGCGGTCCAGCTCGTCGATCCCAGACGAGGCGCGCGGGGTGGGGGCCTCGGTCGTCGCAAGGTCGGTCAGCGGGATGGATTTGCCCTTGCCGCCCAACGATTTCGGCCCGGTAGACAGCGGGGCTTCCTCGACGATGGTGTTCCAGCCGCCGCAGGCCTCGCATTTGCCGATCCACTTGCGGTGGCTGGCGCCGCAGGCGGTGCAGACGAAGGCGGGGGCCTTGCTCATGGTTTCAGGTCCCGCGCCGTCAGGATCGAGATGGCCAGCGAGGCCAGGATGCAGGCGGTGAACAGGTACATTCCCCAGGCGACCTCGACCGTCGCCATCCCGATGCCCTTGACCAGCACGATGTAAAGCGCGACCAGAAACACGTCGGCCATCGCAAGCTTGCCAAGGATATGCAGGGCGGGCAGCACCTTGGGCGACAGTAGCCCGAAGTGCAGCAGGGCCAGTCCGATGGTCTTCAGCCACGGCGCGAAGATGGCGAACACGGTAACCACCAGTGCCAGCACGACATCGCTTTGCCACAGCGCTTGCAGCCCCGAAACCACCGAAATCTCGTCCATGCCGAACACCGGCAACAGAGCCGCGCGCATCAGCGGGGCGAACCACGCTATTGGAAACAGGATCAGCAGGGCGAGGTTGGCGTATTTCATGTCCCTACCGGACCGAGGCGATGGGGCCTTCGGCGCGGCCATGGATGAACTGCTGCAGGTAAGGGTCTGACGCCGTGTCCATTTCGGTCACCGGGCCGGTCCACTGGATCACCCCGGCATGCAGCATGGCAACCCGGTCGGCAATCGCACGGACCGAACTCATGTCATGGGTGATGGTCATCGCGGTGGCGCCCATTTCCACGACGATCTCGCGGATCAGGTCGTTGATCACGCCCGACAT
Organism: Rhodobacter sp.; assembly: GCA_027487575.1. GTDB lineage: Bacteria > Pseudomonadota > Alphaproteobacteria > Rhodobacterales > Rhodobacteraceae > JAIYDJ01. The sequence continues at coordinate 117,073 of JAIYDJ010000075.1, forward strand.
GATCGGGTCCAGCCCGGTGGTGGGCTCGTCAAAGAAGATGATCTCGGGCTCTGCTGCGATGGCGCGGGCGAGGCCGACGCGCTTTTGCATCCCGCCCGACAGTTCCGCCGGGAACTGGTCGGCCACGGCAGGGGTCAGCCCGACCCGACGCAGTTTTTCCAGCGCGATGGCGCGGGCCTGATCCTTTGGCAAGGCGGAAGCCCCCCGCATCAGACGGAAGGCCACATTCTCCCAAACCTTTAGCGAGTCAAACAGCGCGCCGCCCTGAAACAGCATTCCGAACCGGGCAAGGAACGCGTCGCGTTCGGCCTTGGCCACGTCCTGACCGTCCAGCGTGATCGTGCCCGCATCGGGGCGCACGAGGCCGAGGATACACTTCAACAGAACCGACTTGCCGGTGCCCGACCCGCCGATCACCACCATCGACTGGCCCTTTGGCAGCGTCAGGTCGATTCCCCGCAGCACGCGGTTGGACCCGAAGGTTTTCTGGACGGACCGCAGTTCGATCATGAGGTAAAGAACACCTCCGTCAGGACGTAGTTGGCGGCGAGGATGATGACCGACGCCGCAACCACGGCCGATTTGGTCGCCGCACCCACACCCTGCGCCCCGCGCCCCGACGTCATGCCGAAATAGCACCCCATCAGCGCCACGATGAAGCCGAAGGCCGCACCCTTGACCATGCCCGACAGCACATCCCAGGTTTCCAGAAAATCCACGGTGGTTTTCAGATAGGCCGCCGAGTTGAAGTCCAGCCGGGTGATGCCCACCAGCCAGCCGCCCATGATGCCGATGGAATCACCGACCGCCACCAGAACCGGAACCGCCAGCGTGGCCGCAAGCACGCGGGGCACGGCCAGATACTTTATCGGATTGGTCGAAAGCGTCACCAGCGCGTCGATCTGTTCAGTCACCTTCATCGTGCCGATCTCGGCGGCGATGGAGCTTGCCACCCGTGCCGCCACCATCAGCCCACCCAGAACCGGCCCCAGCTCCCGCGCCATGCCGATGGCAACGATCGAGGGAACCACCGATTCGGCGTTGAACCGCGCCCCGCCTGAATAGATCTGCAGCGCCAGCGCGCCGCCGGTGAACAGCGCGGTCAACCCCACGACGGGAATTGAAAACCAGCCGATCTGCATCAGCGCGTGGCCGAATTCGCGGGCATAGAACGGCGGGCGGACCAGATGCGACAGGACGGACCCGGCAAACAGGCTGACGCGGCCCACCCCGGCGAGCGCCGCCAGAACAGGGCGGCCGATGGCGGCAAGAAAGCCCGTCAGCGTCACGTGACCGGCTCGACATAACGGCGTGTGTACCGCGCGCCAAGGCTGGTCAGCACCTCGTATCCGATGGTCCCCGCGGCGTCGGCCAGATCGTCGACCGTCTGGTAGGGGCCAAGGATATCGAGGCTGCGCGGCAGATCGGCGAGGTGGCTGACATCGACGGTGATCATGTCCATCGACACCCGGCCCACCAGCGGGCAGGGCACATCGCCATCCCACAGCACGGCCTTGTTCGACAGCCCGCGCATCAGGCCGTCGGCATAGCCCGCGGCCACGGTGGCGATCAGGCTGGGCTGCTCTGCCTCCCATGTCGCCGAATATCCCACGATCTCTCCGGCCTCGACCTGCCGGGTCTGGATGACCGGCAGCGACAGGGTGACGACAGTCGCAGCCCCCTCATAGGGCCGCCCGCCATAAAGGCCGATACCGGGGCGGGTCAGATCGAAGTGATAGCGCGGGCCCAGCAGGATGCCGCCCGTCGCGGCAAACGAACGCGGCACGCCGGTGCCGTCGGTCATCGCGTGAAACTGGGCAAGCTGGTGTTCGTTCATCGGATGGTCAGGGTCGTCGGCGCAGGCGAGATGCGACATCAGAAGTTCCGGACCCGCCTCCAGCAGATAGGGGGCCAGCGCCTCCCATTCCGCAGGCTCCATGCCCAGACGGTTCATCCCGGTATCAAGTTGCACGCCGAAGGCATGGCCGGGCAGCGCCTCGAGATGGCGGGTGACCTGATCGAGCGCGTTCAGCATCGGGGTCAGGTCCAGATCGCCGATCATCTCGGTGTCGCCCGCCATGTGGCCCGACAGCACGCAGATCTGCGGGCCGGGGCCAAGCGCCTGCCGCACGGCCGCGCCCTCTTCGGCCATCGCCACGAAGAACCGCCGGGCCCCGGCGCGGGCCAGCGTCTGCACCACGCGGGTGATGCCAAGGCCATAAGCGTCGGCCTTGACGACGGCGGCGGTCTGCACGCCGGACGCGGTGGCACGGTCAAGCGCCCGCCAGTTGGCGGTCAGCGCGTCGAGGTCGATGGTGAGGGTACCGGATGCCATGGGGGGGTTTTGACAGGCGCGCGGGCGGGGTCAAGGGATATCTGGAACAGGGGTGCCGCCGAGGGGGGCATCGAGCCCCCCGCGGCGGCGCTGGCGCGGAATGGCGCCGAAGGGCGGCGCCCTTTGCGAGGCAGGGCCTTCGGCGAGGATATTTTTGCAGAGAAAAAGTCGGACGCACCCCGTGGATATTCTGTGAAACCGTTGCATCGCGCACCAGCGGGATGGTCCGACGGCGGGGCGGATCAGAAGCCCACGTCGTCGCGTCCCTTCTGCCAGCTTTGCGCCAGATTGGAGAACCGGGTGAACCGCCCTTCGAAGGCCAGTTCCACGGTGCCGATCGGGCCGTGGCGCTGCTTGCCGATGATGACTTCGGCCTTTCCATGCACCGATTCCATGATGACCTGCCACTGCGCCATCTTTTCCAGTTCGTGATCGCCGGGCTTCTCGCGCTCGCGGTAGTATTCGTCGCGGTAGACGAACATCACCACGTCGGCGTCCTGCTCGATCGACCCGGATTCGCGCAGGTCGCTGAGTTGCGGGCGCTTGTCCTCGCGGCTTTCGACCTGACGGGAAAGCTGCGACAGCGCGATGACGGGGATGTTCAGTTCCTTGGCGATGGCCTTCAGACCTTGCGTGATCTCGGACACCTCCTGCACCCGGTTTTCCTTGGAAGATCCCTTCAGGAGTTGCAGGTAGTCGATGATCAGCACATCCAGCCCCTGCGTCCGCTTCAGCCGCCGCGCACGGGCGGCGACCTGCGAAATCGGCAGGGCGGGGGTGTCGTCGATGTAAAGGGGGCAGGATTCCAGCGCCTTGGCCGCCTCGACGAAGCGGCGGAATTCGCCTTCCGTCATGTCGCCGCGCCGGATCTGTTCGGACGGAACCTCGGAGGCTTCGGACAGAATCCGCGCCGCCAACTGTTCGGCGCTCATTTCAAGGCTGAAGAACCCGACCACCCCGCCTTCGACCGAACCTTCGCCGCCATCGGGCAGGCGGCCGCGCTTGTGCGCCTTGGCGATGTTGAAGGCGATGTTGGTGGCCAGCGACGTCTTGCCCATCGAAGGCCGCCCCGCGAGGATCAGGAGGTCGGATGGGTGCAACCCGCCCAGCTTCTTGTCCAGATCGACCAGCCCGGTGGAAATGCCCGCCAGCCCACCGTCGCGCTGATAGGCGGCGTTGGCGTGGTTCACCGCGTCAGTCACGGCCTTGAGGAACGACTGGAACCCGCGTTCGGCCACGCCCTGTTCGCCCAGCTTGTAAAGCCGCTGTTCGGCCTCGATGATCTGTTCCTTCGGTTCGTTGTCGATCTCGACCTTGGCCGCCGCCGCCGCAATGTCGCGCCCGAGGCTGATCAATTCGCGCCGCACGGCGAGGTCGTAGATCATCTGCGCATAATCGCGCGCGGCATAGGCCGAGATCGCGGCACCCGCGAGGCGGACGAGATAGGCGGGGCCGCCGAGTTCCTTCAACCCGGCGTCCTCCTCGAAGAACGGCTTCAGCGTGACCGGGGAAGCGAGGGCGTTCTTGAGGATGCGGGCGGCGGCGCGTTCGAAGATGCGCTGATGGACCGGATCGAAGAAATGCGCGGGTTTCACCACAGAGGCGATGCGGTCATAGACGTCGTTGTTGGTCAGGATCGCGCCCAGCAACTGCTGTTCCGCCTCGATGTTGTGCGGCAGGCTGTCGGTGTCGGGCAGGGGTGCCGGCAGGCCGGGAATGATGGTCCTGATCGTGGCAATCTCGTTCATCCTGCGCGTCCTTATGCGGGTCCGGCTTCGGCGTCCGGTGCGAAGTCTCTGGTCGATGCCCGATCCGGCGTGCGCCCGCAAGCCATGGGCAAGTCTGGGGATAAGGCTTGGGGCGAGTCGGGTTTGCCCGGTGGGCCGGGCTGTCAGACTACCACATCTTGTGAAAGGGGGGCGGGATTTACCGCGCCGGATGATTCGATGCGGGCTTTTCCCCATGCGTCCACAGGGTGGTTGACTTGCGGAAAGTCGAAGTGACGCAAGGTCAGGCGGAAGTTCGCGCTGCCTGCCAGGCGCGGGGGTCGTCGAGAAAAGTTTCAACCTCGGCCAGGGTGGCCGCGTCGAAGGCCCCCTGCGCCCGTGCCTCGGCCAGCACGTCCCGCCAGGTGCACAGGTGATGCAGGGCAATGCCGTGGTCTGCAAGCCGGGCTTCGGTTTCGGGGAAGATGCCGTAATAGAAGATCACCGCCGTATGCCCGCAGGTGGCCCCGGTTTCACGGATCGCATCGACGAAGGACAGCTTGCTGCCGCCGTCGGTGGTCAGGTCTTCGACCAGCAGCACCCGCTGGCCCGGTGTCATCGCGCCTTCGATCCGGGCGTTGCGGCCGTACCCTTTCGGCTTCTTGCGCACATAGGTCATCGGCAGGGCCATCCGTTCGGCCACCAGCGCGGCGAAGGGGATGCCGGCCGTCTCGCCACCCGCGATGTTGTCGAACGCCTCGAAGCCTGCGTTGCGCATCACCGTCACGGTCAGGAAATCCATCAGCGCCGAGCGGATGCGAGGATAGGAGATCAGCTTGCGACAGTCGATGTAGGTCGGGCTGGGCAGGCCGCTGGCCAGAATGAACGGCGTTTCGGCGTTGAAATGCACGGCCTTGATCTCCAGCAGGGCGCGGGCTGTCAGGCGGGCGATTTCGGCGGCGGGCGGGAAGCTGGCTGGGATCACGGGTCGGTCCTTTGCAGGGCTGCGGGGCGTCCGGCTTGTGCACCCTCGGACGGCCATCCCGCCCCGCTGCGCACGGCCTTCGGGTCAGGCAGACGTCAGGGCTCCACCTGCCAATGCACGGGGAAACCGGGGTTGAAGACGGTGACGGGCCCCGCCTCGGTGAAAATCTGGTCGGGCTGGGCCAATGGAGTGTCGTGCCGGACCAGCGTGATGCGGGCTTCATTCGGGGCAAGGCGGTAGTAGTTTGCGCCCTGAAGGCTGGTGAACGCCTCCAGCCGGTCCAGCCGGCCCTGATTTTCGAACACATGGGCCAGCAGCGCCATTGTGTTTGGGGCGGTGAAACACCCCGCACAGCCGCAGGCGTTCTCTTTCAGGGCGTCCACATGCGGTGCGGAATCGGTGCCAAGGAAGAAGCACGCCTCGCCACTGGTGGCGGCGGCGACAAGGGCCGCGCGGTGTTCCTCGCGCTTGGCGACGGGAAGGCAATAGTAATGCGGCCGGATGCCGCCGACCAGCAGGTGGTTGCGGTTCAGGATCAGGTGATGCGTGGTGATCGTGGCGGCAACCTGCGGCCCCTGCGCGCGCACCCAGGCCACCGCCTGCGATGTAGTGATATGCTCCATCACGATGCGCAGGGCGGGGTGGCTGCGGCGCAGCGGATCAAGGACGGTGTCGAGGAACACGGCTTCGCGGTCGAAGATGTCGACCTCGGGCGTCGTCACCTCGCCGTGCAGGCACAGCGGCAGGTCGATCTCAGCCATCCGGTCCAGCACGGCGGAGACTCGGGCCATGTCGCGCACACCGCCATGCGAATTGGTGGTGGCCCCGGCGGGATACAGCTTTACCGCCGTGACCAGACCGGATGCGGCGGCGGCGGCCACGTCGTCGGGATCGGTGTCCTCGGTCAGGTAAAGCGTCATCAGCGGCCGGAATGCTGCACCCTCGGGCAGGGCTGCCATGATGCGCGCAAGGTAGGCGGTGGCCTGTGCCGCCGTGACCACGGGTGGTACCAGATTGGGCATCACCAGCGCGCGGGCAAAATGGCGGGCGGATTCGGGAAGCACGCCTTGCAGCATCGCCCCGTCGCGCAGGTGCAGATGCATGTCGTCGGGGCGGCGCAGGATCAATCGCAGGGTCATGATCCGGGCCTAACGCATCGGCAAACGGTTTTCCAGCCGGTAAACCGACAAGGGTCCTGTCCAGCTCGCAGGAACCACGCTACGCTTTTGCGCGTTGCGGCCAGACAGGCATGACAGGACATCCGATGACACCCCTATTCAATCCGTTCGACTTTCTGCGACCGACGATCGAGATGTCGCGCATGATGGTCGAGGCGCAGGAGGTCATCCTGTTGCGCATGACCGGCCTTGCCGGGGTCTGGCAGATGGGTCCGGCCGAGAACCAGCGCATGATGGATGAAAAGGTCGAGGCGATGACCGAATCGGCGCAGGCCGTCTATGCCTCGGGGATGGCGGGAAATACGGCGGGGGAAATGGCGCTGGCGGGAATCGCCCCGCTGCGCGACCGGACGCGGGCCAATGCCAAGCGGTTGACCATCAAGGCTGCCGGCGGTGCAGCATGAAGGTGCTTTGGCTGGTTCTGCTGTTTCCGGGTGCAGCACTGGCGCAGGACGTGGATTGTGCCGCGGCCCAGACGCAGATCGACATGACCTTTTGCGCCGCCGAAGCGTTCCGGGAGGCTGACGCCGACCTCAACCTGGCCTATGGCGAGGCGCGCGCGCTGATGCGCCGGATCGACGCCGACCTGCGACCGGCGGACCGTGGCGCAGAACTGGCCTTGCGCGACGGGCAGCGGGCCTGGATCACCTATCGCGATCAGGCCTGCAAGGCCGAAGCCTATCTCTGGTGGGGCGGGTCAGGGCAGACGATGATCCACGAAGCCTGCCGGGCGCGGGTCACTCAGGCGCGGGCGGACGATCTGTGGGAAGTGGTGGCCAGCGGTTCGTGACGGCCGGTCAGCCCGCCTGAAGCTCGGCAAGGCGCTTGCGGAACCGCGGGGCGTTCAGGCGCCGGTTCACCGACCGGCAGATCATCGCCTCGTGTCCGGTTCTGCCCGCCTTTGCGGCCTGCTGCAGGATGGCCCGCAGATAGGGGCCGAAGTCGCGCCGGCGCCGCCAGACCGATGCCCAAAGCGCGGGTGTCAGCCGGTCTTCCACCGCAGCCTCGATCAATCCGTCGAGCAGTCCCATGTGGCCAAGCGCCCAGTCGAGCCGGTCGCCAAGCAGCGGTGCCTTCATCCGGGTGACGTAAGGCGCGTGGAACAGCGCGGCATGCATCGCGTCTTCGTTCCGGGTCGGATCGAACAGCACGGCCACCTTTCCCGCGCCTTCCGTCATGTCGGGGGCATAGCCATAGCGCGACGTGAAGTTCAGTCTGCGCGCGGCCAGATCGCGGCGGTCCCAGCGCGCGACCCCCGGGTCGAGCGTGGCGCGGGGATTGACCAGCAGCACGTTGGCCCCCGGCGCCGTGACCGAAAAGGCCGCTGCCGCATACCCGCCCATCCCGGCCCCGAAGAACAGGACCCGGTCAAAATCCTCGAAGAACGCGTCATCGACCAGCCGGTCGAAATAGCCGTAAACCGCAGGGTCGCGGTACCAGGTCGCCCCGTCGGCGATCAGGCACAGGTGCGACCAGCCATGTTTTGCCGCGATTGCATGGGCGACCGGCAATTGTGCCGGGCGGGCGCACATCTGGTCCACCGTCTCGAAACTGACCACAAGCGTCGGGGCTTCGTCGATGAACAACGCCCAATGGCGCGGCCCGAGCGTCTGGAAATAGCCATGCTCCTCGCCCAGGGCATCAAGCCGGGCGATCCAGTCATGACCGGAGGCCGCGTTGGTGTCAGGCATCATGGCATCGGACATCACACACACTCGAAGTTGCCGAACGCCATTGGCGCCGGTGCATGGTCCCACCCATGCGGCACAATCGGGTGATTTGCCGATTCATGCAAGAAGATACGACCCTGCATTGGCGGGCCGGGCGGGATAGTGCCGGTGGATTGTTTCGTCAGGCGTCGCTGCGGGGCGTCACATGGCGCAACAGCGGTGCTGCGGTCTGCGGTGTCAGCGCCTGTGACGGCGGACACATCAACAACCGTCCGAACAACGCGCGCCATGGCTCTTGTGTCATCAGTTCGGCAAATCTGGCATGTCGCCACGCGACCGCCTTTGCGTGCAGGTCCGCCAGAACCGGATCGGCCCGCAGCGCGGCCCTTGCCTCGCTGCAGTCCAGCGACAGCACCGTCTTGTCCTCGATGGCCGCAAAGTTGCGGTCCACCCAGTACCCCATGTCGAAGGCGGCCGCGTCCCGGTTGGCCCGTCCCCGGTCGCATTTCAGCAGATAGTCCGCCATCGACCCGAGCGCATAGTGGTTCATCTGCACCAGACCGCAGGTGTCATGCCGGTAGTCCGCGATGATGCCGTTGGTGTGCATCCGCTGTGGCAGGACGCGCCCGGACCCGTCGCACCAGACCTGCACGCCAAGCCGGGCTGGGTCGGGGCTGCGGGGCCGGTGAACGCCCAGTTTGGCGTAGGTGCCGTCGTTGCGGAACAGCGTCTTGATCAGGCAGGCGCGCCAGGGCCAGGCCAGCGTTGGCGGCGCGGCGCGGGTGAACTGTTCGGTCACTGGACGATCAATATGGTCGATAACGCCGCCATTGCCGAACATCCGCCAGGTCAGGGCGATCGCCGTCGCTTGCGGCAGCGCGGCCAGCAGGGCGGACAGCGTGCGGTTTCCCGCATGGATGTTCACGTATTCGTCGATGTCGCACACCAGCACCCAGTCGGCGGCGCGGGTCAGCGGGTGTCGGTCGGCGGCCTTCAGCGCCGCCCATTGCGGCCCTTGCGGGGTTTCGATGTCGTTGCGGACATGCGTCAGCCAGCCCATGGCCATCAACCGATCGAGCATCGTATCGGTGCCGTCGGTGCAATCGTTGGAGAACACCAAGAAATCGGTGAACCCGCAGGTCCGGTGATGGGCCAGCCAGTCCAGCAGGAAGGCCGCCTCGTTCTTGACGGTCAGGATCGCAAGTGCGCGCATGGTGTCCCCCTGTCCAAGCGGTAGCGGCGTGTCGCGGCGCTGTCCACCATGACCCGTCCGCACCAAGGTTGCCGCCGCTAGGCGATATCCCGCCAGAACGCGCGGAACGTATCGGTTATCATCGCGGTTGATATCGCATAGCGACACGGCTGCGGTCTATTTCCCCTCATCGGACCCTGCAGACCCAGCGCTGCGATTCGCGTCCCGACCTGACTGTCTTGAAAGGATGTTTCCATGAAACGACTTCTGACCTCGACCACGGCCCTGTCCGTGGCGCTGGCCTTCTCGCCGCCGATGCCCCTTTTGGCGCAAACCCTGACCGAAGACGGCCGAGTCGTTGCAACCGACGGGACCGTTCTTTGCGACCCCGCCACGGGCGTCGTCTGCGACCTGAAGACCATCATCGAAGAAACGCGCGCCAAGGCCGACGCAGATGCCGCCGCCGCCGCGATTGCAGCACAGGCAGAGGCCGCCGCCGCTGCGGCGCAGGCCGAAGCCGACGCCGCCGCCGCAGCAGCCGCTGCACAGGCCGAAGCTGACGCCGCCGCCGCCGGACAAGCCGCTGCTGCCGCCGCCGCACAGGCAGAGGCCGATGCCGCCGCCGCCGCACAGGCCGAAGCTGACGCCGCTGCCGCCGCTCAGGCGGATGCAGACGCCGCTGCCGCCGCACAGGCCGAGGCTGATGCCGCCGCCGCCGCACAGGCGGATGCAGACGCCGCTGCTGCCGCCATCGCCGCGCAAGAGGCCGATGCCGCCGCCGCCGCGCAGGCGGATGCGGATGCCGCCGCTGCCGAACAGGCGCAAGCCGAAGCTGACGCCGAAGCCGCGAAACTGGCCGAAGAAGAGGCCGCCGCCGCTGCTGCCGCCGCCATTGCAGCGGGCGATGCCGAAGCCGCAGCCACCGCGCAGGCCGAAGCCGAGGCTGCCGCCGCCGAGAAAGCTGCGGCAGACGCAGCCGTGATCCAGGCCGAAACCGAGGCTGCCGCCGCTGCGGCCGCGCAGGCCGAGGCGGACGCAGCCGCAGACACCGCCGGCAAGGTCGCGGCCGATGCGGTGGAAGCCGCACCCGACGCGGCCGTCGCCGAAGATGCCGACGCCGCTGCGCCGCTGACCACGCAGGACGTCGCCGTCGAAACCCCGGTTGAAGCCCCGGTGCCGACCGAAACCGCCGTCGAAGGTCTGACTGCCGCGCTTGTGGCGCCGACCGTTGCCGAAGTGGTCGAAGGGACAGAGGCGGTCGCTGCCCCTGTGGCCGAAGCCGCAAAGGTCAGCGCCGCACCGCTGCCCCCCGGTCGTCAGCCGTCGGACGTGGCGGCACCCAACGTCTCGGTCGTCGTCAACCAGACGGTGACCGAAGCCGACACCCGATCATCGTCCGAGGAATTCACCGCCGCTCCGGTCGAGGTCAGCGACGGCCGCAAGTCCGGGCTGTCCAATCTGGAAAAGGTCGGTCTGGTGGCCCTTGGCGCGCTGGTGGTGGGTGCCATCATCAACGAGAACAACAAGGACAACCGTCAGGAAGTGATTTCCAACACGGGTGACCGGGTGGTGGTGCAGCGTCCCGACGGGACCTATCAGGTCTACAAGGATGACGACGCCATCCTGCGCCGTCCCGGTTCGGACGTTCGGACCGAAACCTACGGCGACGGATCGACCCGCACGATCGTCGAGCGTGGCGACGGAACCCAGGTTGTGACGGTGCGTGATGCGTCGGGCCGGGTGCTGCGCCGTGCCACCTACGATGACCGGGGCCGCGAACTGGTGCTGTTCGACGATCTGCAGCCGGAACGCCCGATCATCATCACCGACCTGCCGCGTCCGCGCGAAGACCGGGTGATCATCTCGACCTCGGACGGCAACGCGGCCCTCAAGGCCCGTCTGGCCGCCCGCGAGGCCGAATCCATCGGTCGCAGCTTCAGCCTGCGCCAGATCCGCGAAGTGGCGCAGGTCCGCAACCTGGCCGCGACGATCAATGTCGACACCATCACCTTCGACAGCGGGTCGTCGGCGATCAAGGCGACCGAAGCCGAAAAGCTGGCCGACCTTGGCGGGCTGATCACCGACCTGATCGAAGCCAACCCCGGCGAGGTGTTCCTGATCGAAGGGCACACCGATGCGGTGGGCAGCGGGGCATCGAACCTTGCGCTGTCGGACCGCCGGGCCGAATCGGTGGCGCTGGCGCTGACCGAATACTTCGATGTGCCCCCGGAAAACCTGGTGGTGCAGGGTTATGGTGAAAAGGAATTGCGGATCGACACCGAAGGCGACGAACGGGCCAACCGCCGCGTCGCGGTGCGCATCATCACGCCGCTGATGGAAGTCGCGTCCAACTGATATGGCAGCGCCCGCTGCGTTCGGGCGATGCCATCCGTGATCCCTGACAGGATCACCCCGGGTCAGGTCCGAAAGGGCCTGACCCATTTTCATGCGCACTGGATTTGGTGCGCGCGCCGCGTCATGATGCGGCATGACCCACGCCGCCGAGGATATTTCTGCAACCGCGCTTGACTGGCATCTGGCCGGGCGCGGGGCCGTGCTGGCCACGGTGGTCGAAACCTGGGGTTCCGCGCCGCGCCCGGCGGGCAGCCTGCTGGTCGTGGCCGGGGACGGTCAGATGATGGGGTCTGTGTCGGGCGGTTGCGTCGAGGGTGCGGTGGTGTCCGAGGCGGCGGATGCGCTGGCCGACGGCAAGGCCCGGCTTCTGACCTTCGGGGTCAGCGACGAGACGGCCTTTGCCGTGGGTCTGGCGTGCGGCGGCACGATCCGGGTGCTGGTGGAACCGGTGGGGGCGGTGCTGCCGGTCGATGTGCTGCGGGCGCTGGTCAAGGCGCGGGCGGCCAAGCGGGCGGTGGCGCTGTTGACCGACCTTGGCACCTTCGCGCATCACCTGTCCGATGGCTCCGAAGTGGCGGACCGTCTGCGGTCCGACAAGTCCGGCGTGGACGAGGGCAGGATGATCGCGGTGCACAACCCGCCGCTGCGGCTGATCGTGGTGGGGGCGGTGCATATCGCGCAGGCCTTGCTGCCGATGGCACGCGCCTGCGGCTATGACCCGGTGCTGATCGACCCGCGCGGAGCCTTCGGGTCGGCGGCCCGGTTTCCCGATGCGGTGATCGCCGAGGACTGGCCGGACGAGGCCTTGGCCGCGCTGGCCCCCGACGCGCGCACCGCGATCGTCACGCTGACCCATGACCCCAAGCTGGACGACCCCGCGATTCGCGTCGCCTTGCGGTCGTCGGCTTTCTATGTCGGCTGTCTGGGATCGAAACGCACCCATGCCAAACGCGTCGAACGGCTGTTGTCCGAGGGGTTTTCCGAAACCGAGATCGCCCGCATCCACGCGCCCGTCGGGCTGGACATCGGGGCGAAATCCCCGGCGGAAATCGCCGTGTCGATCCTGGCGCAGATCACCCGGGTGCTGAGGCTGGAATGAAGTTCGGCCCCGTGCCCTTGTCCGAGGCTGAAGGGGCGGTGCTGGCCCATTCCGTCGGTTTGGGTACCGGCCGGTTGCGCAAGGGGGCCGTCCTGGGCCGTGCCGATCTGGCCGTTCTGGCGGAATGCGGGCTGCGCTACGTCACCGTGGCACGGCTGGAGCCGGGCGACGTGGCCGAAGACGCCGCCGCAAGCGCACTGGCTGACGCACTGGTGCCCGATCCGGCGGGGCAGGGGCTGTCCCTGACCGAAGCATTCACCGGGCGCGTCAACCTCAAGGCCATCGGACCGGGCATCGTGCAGATCGATCAGGATGCGGTGCGGGCGATGAACCTGGTAGACCCGGCCATCACGCTGGCCACCTTGCCGCCCTGGCAGCGGGTGACGGCGGGCATGCTGGTCGGGACAGTGAAGATCATCACCTATGCCGTTGAACAGACGGCGCTTTCGCGGGCCTGCGAAGGGGTTCGGGGGGCTGTGCGCATTCTGCCGGTGCTACGCCGGACAGCGGGGTTGATCCTGACTGAGGTGCCCGGTCAGGATGCGAAGCTGACCGCCAAAGGGCGGCGCGCGATCGAGGGGCGGCTGCGGGCGCTGGGGGTGCGGCTTTCGACGTCCGAGGTCGTGGCCCATGATCCGGGCGCAATTGCCGGGGCGCTGGCGCGGTCCGGTGCCGATCTTCTGCTGATCTTGACAGGATCGGCCACATCGGACCTTTACGACACCGCGCCGCAGGGGGTGCGACTGGCAGGGGGCACGGTGGCGCGCTTCGGGATGCCGGTCGATCCGGGAAATCTGCTGTTTCTGGGGGCGCTGGGGGCATGTCCGGTGATCGGCCTGCCCGGTTGCGCCCGGTCGCCTGCGCTGAACGGGGCCGACTGGGTGCTGGAACGGCTGGCCTGCGGGGTGGAGGTGACCGACGCCGACATTGCCGGAATGGGGGTGGGGGGCTTGCTGAAAGAGATCAGGGCCCGCCCACATCTGCGCGAGCCGGAGTGACAGGGGCTTGCCCGCCTCTCCCATCCGGGTGACGATGCGATGATGCGTACCCTGATCCTCATGCTGTCGGTTGTCTGGCTGGCCCTGCCGGTCTTGGCAGAGATTGCCGGACAGAACGACCCCGAACTGCAGGCGGCGGTTGGAGACTGGCTTGCCGGAAACGAGGCGGATGCGCTGCCCGTCCTTTCGGCACAGGCGGCATCCGGCAATGTGGCGGCGCGGCTTCTGCTGGGGCAGATCGACGCTTTTCCGGCGCTTCAGGGCGACTGGCTGTCCGGACTGCCCCGCGCCGAGCGGATTGCCCTGTTGCGCGCGCCCGGCGGGCTGTCGGGAAAACGGTGGAGCACGGGACTTGACGATCCGGTTGCACAAGCCTGGGGGCGGCTGTGGGATACGGCCGCGACGCCCGAGGTCATCCTTGATTTCGCCCGTCTGGAGGAACCCCGCGCCGCCCGGTTCGCAGCCCTGACACTGGCGCGACGGCAGCGGCAGGGTTTTGCGGCGGTGGCCGCCGATCCGGCCTATCCGTCAAGTCTGCAAGCCTACGCGCTGCGCGAAACGAAAGCCGGGGCGGAGGCGCTGCATCCCGCCGACCCGCAGCGGGCGGTGCTGGGTGCGGAACCGGACCTGTCGGGGTTCGCGGCGTGGTCCGAAACGGCGGAAGAAGCTGACGCGGTGGTGGCCCTGTGCGAAACGCTGTGCCGGGCCGAAGACCCGGCGATCTGCCGCCCGGCCGCACTGCAGGCTTTGGGCGGTTATTGGGGGTTGATGCCGCTGGGGTCGCCGGTCGAGGCCCTGATTTCGTCCGACATCTTCAACCGCAGTACGCGCGGGATTGCCGCCACGCTGCGCCACATGCGCGGACCGGTAGCAAGCGCCTGTCTGACCGACGCCCTGAAATGAAAAACCCCCGGTCGTGCCGGGGGTCCGTGTCCGACGTCCGAAGCCTTACTTCGGCCCGATCATCATCACCATCTGGCGGCCTTCCAGCCGGGGCATCGATTCAATCTTGCCCGCATCCCCCACATCTGCCGAGACACGGTTCAGCAATTCCAGCCCAAGCTGCTGGTGCGCCATCTCGCGCCCGCGAAACCGCAGCGTGACCTTGACCTTGTCGCCTTCCTCCAGGAACTTCATCACGGACCGCATCTTGACGTCATAGTCATGCGTGTCGGTGCCCGGACGGAACTTGATTTCCTTGATCTCGATGATGTGCTGCTTCTTGCGGGCTTCCGCCTCGCGTTTCTGGTTCTCATACTTGAACTTGCCGAAATCCATGATCTTGCACACGGGCGGCTCGGCGTTCGGAGAGATTTCCACCAGATCAAGCCCGGCCTCTTCGGCCAGAAACAGCGCGCGCGCCGGAGTGACGACGCCGATATTCTCGCCTTCCGCCCCGATCAGGCGAATTTCGGGCGACCGGATGCGATCGTTGATGCGCGGGCCGGTTTCGCGTTGTGGCGGGGCATTGTGCGGTCTGCGGGCTATGGTCTGCGTCCTTCGGTGGTTGTTGTCTGCGAGCGCAAGATAACGATGCGGCCCTGCGTCTTCAACCGCTAATGCAGCCATCGCGCGAACTGCGCAAGGGGCGGCCCTTTTCTTTGCGGCGTTTCCATGCCAATGGACGCCCACCGGGAGCCTTTCGGTAATGGAGATTTCAAGATGAACAGAAACGTGATTATCGGCCTGGTGGTCGTACTTCTGGCGGCTGGCGGTTACTACCAGTTCAGCTACAAGCCAGCGCAGGAGGCTGCCGCCGTTGCCGCAGCCGCAGCAGCCGAGGCTGAAGCCGCCGCTGCGAAAGCCGCCGCAGATGCCGCCGCCGCCGCTGCCGAGGCGGAAGCCGCCGCAGCCAAGGCCGCCGCAGATGCCGCCGCCGTCGCCGCCGAGGCAGAAGCCGCTGCCGCACAGGCCGCCACCGACGCCGCCGCCGCCACGACAGAGGCCGCCACGGCCGCAACCGATGCCGCCACCGATCTGGCCGCCCAGGCCGCAACCGTGCTGGACCCGGCAAACTTCGATGCAGCCGCAGTTTCGGCCTTTGTCGATGGAACGACGCTGTCCGCCGAAGTCAAGGCAACGCTGAAAGTCGCGGTGAACGCCGCGGCATCGAATGCCGCCTTGGTGGAACCGGCGCTGGCACAGATCCGCACCGCCTTGGGCCTGTGATCGCCTGACCCGACAGTTTGGCCGCGCGGGACATCCCGCGCGGCGACCGGCTCAGATACCGTCGCCCACGAAGGCCTTTTCGACCACATATTCCAGCGGTTCCGAATTGGCGCCCTCGCGCAGGCCGAAGCCTTCCAGCACCGCCTTAACATCGACGTTGAACGCCAGGCTGCCGCAGACCATCGCGCGATCAAAGGCCGGGTCCATCGTGGGCAGGCCCAGATCGGCGAACACCTTGCCCGAGGTCAGGTTGTCGGTGATCCGCCCCATCAGCGGCGAGGCTTCCCGCGTTGTCGTGGGATAGTAGATCAGCTTTCCCGCCGCCATCTGTCCGATCAGCGGGTCGTCGGTCAGCGCGTCCACCAGTTGACGGCCATATTCCAGTTCCGCCACCTCGCGGCAGGTGTGCATCATGATCACCTGATCGTATTTCTCGTAGGTGTCGGGTTCCCGCATCAGGCTGGCAAAGGGCGCAATCCCGGTCCCCGTCGCCAGAAACCACAACCGCTTGCCCGGCAAAAGCGCGTCATGCACCAGCGTGCCCACCGGTTTCGGGCGCAGGATGATCTCGTCGCCCACGCCGATGTGTTGCAGACGGCTGGTCAGGGGGCCGTCGGGCACCTTGATCGAATAGAACTCCAGCTCGTCATCCCAGGACGGCGAGGCGATGGAATAGGCGCGCAAAAGCGGGCGGTCATTTTCACCCATCAGCCCGATCATCACGAATTCGCCCGACCGGAACCGCAACGTCCGGGGCCGCGTCACGCGGAACGAGAACAGCTTGTCGGTCCAGTGCGTGACCGATGTGACGGTCTGTGCATCGGGCAGGTGCGGTTTTGCGGCGGTCATCACAGACGCTTCGATCATTTCGGTTGGCCTTCGATACGGGGTTCGCGCGGTTCGGGAAAGGCTGAACTCAGGCCTTCAGCCGCGACTGATAGTCATGGGCCTGCCAGTCGGCACGGAAGGCCCACTGCGCGGCGGGCTGGCGCTGCGCCAGTTCATCGGGAATTTCCACCTGATCGAACCCGACCCGCCGCAGCATGGCATACTGATCGGCGATCACCGGGCCAAGGGCGCGCAGCGTGCCGGTGTAGCCCATCATCCGCAGCCGCCGCGCGATCGTGAAGGCGCGCCCGTCGTTGAACGCCGGAAAGGCGATGCGGATCAGGTTCAGGTCGGGCAGGGCCGCCTGAAGCGCCTTAAGATCGTCGGTATGGACCAGATCGACCGCGCCCTGATGGCGCGCAAGATCGGCCAGCGGCACGAAGCCGGCCTCGGTTGCAGGGGCAAATCCGGTGTCGGTGACGATCACGCTCATGCGGCGGACTCCTGCGGGGTGCGAACGGCGCGGCCGTCGATGAAGTGGATGCCGCATTCGGTTTTTTCCGTGTTACGCCAGCGGCCTGCGCGCGGGTCTTCGCCCGGTTTCACAGCCGTGGTGCAGGGGGCGCAGCCGATGGACGGATAGCCCTTGGCGACCAGAGGATGCCGGGGAAGCCGGTTTTCCACGATGTACTCTTCCAGATCCTCGCGGCCCCAATGGGCCAGAGGGTTGACCTTGATGCGCCGGTCGCCTTCGGATTCAAAAAAGTCCACCGCCTGCCGGGTGCTGCCCTGATAGCGTTTGCGCCCGGTGATCCAGCCGTCGAACGTGCGCAGGGCGTGTTCCAGAGGATCGACCTTGCGCACGGCACAGCAGGCATCGGTGTTGAACTGGTGCAGCGTGCCGTCGGGGTCTTCGAAACTGACCTTGGGCATCGGCGCGCGGATCGTGCGGATGTCGCACAGCGGCAGGCTGTCGGCCAGTTGCCGCTGGTATTCCAGCGTTTCGGCAAACAGCATCCGCGTGTCGATGAACAGCACCGGCGTTTCCGGCGCGATCACGCTGACCAGATGCAAGAGCACGACCGATTCCGCCCCGAACGAGCTGACCAGCGCCACCCGGCCCAGATCGGCATCCTTCAGCGCGTGTTCCAGAACGGCCGTCGCGCCGTGATGCTTGTAGCGCGCGTTCAGCGCGGCGACCCGCGCCGCGACCTCGCCGGTGTGCAGGTCAAGCGGCATCCTGACCCGCCTCCGTGCCGTAAAGCGCCGCCTTGAACGGGCCGAGCCCGA
Source organism: Rhodobacter sp. (assembly GCA_027487575.1). GTDB lineage: Bacteria > Pseudomonadota > Alphaproteobacteria > Rhodobacterales > Rhodobacteraceae > JAIYDJ01. The sequence continues at coordinate 134,878 of JAIYDJ010000075.1, forward strand.
CGCGCCGGTAGGCCTGCAGGAACGTCTCGGAGGGTTCGGTCCGCAGACCCAGATAGGCCCGCAGGATCCGCTCGATCGCCGGGGTGATCTCGTCATAGGCAAAGCCGGGACCGGTCTTGTCGCCGATCACCGCCGTCTCTGTGCCGTCGCCGCCCAGCGTGATCTGGTAGTTTTCCACGCCCGCCCGATCCAGTCCGAGAATCCCGATGTGCCCGACGTGGTGATGGCCGCAGGCGTTGATGCAGCCCGAAATCTTGATCTTCAGCGGGCCGATGTCATGTTCCAGCTTCAGCGCATCGAAATGCATCGCCAACTCCTGCGCGACCGGGATCGACCGCGCGGTGGCCAGCGCGCAGTAATCCATGCCGGGGCAGGCGATGATGTCGGACAGCAGGCCGACATTGGCGGTGGCAAGGCCCGCCTGCGACAGCGCCGCATGCAGCGCGGGCAGGTGGGATTTGTGGACATGCGGCAGGATCACGTTCTGCTCGTGGCTGATGCGCAGATCCGAGTGGCCATGGCGTTCCGCCAGATCGGCCAGCAGGCGCATCTGGGCTGAGGTCGCATCGCCGGGGGTCTCGCCATGTGCCTTCAGGCTGACGGTGACGATGGCGTACTGCGGGTTGCGGTGTTCGGCAAGGTTCGTGTCGGCCCAGGCGCGGAACACCGGGTCGTTGGCATGAAAGGCGTCATAGCCATCCGTCGCGGCATCGCGCCAGACCGGCGGTGCGAAGGCCTGCCGGATGTCGTCCAGCATCGCCTGATCGTTGCCGCCGAAGAAGGGCCTCAGTTCCGCGAAACGCTCTTCGATCATCCGGGTAAACTCGGCGGGGCCGGTTTCATGGACCGTGATCTTGACGCGTGCCTTGTACTTGTTGTCGCGCCGTCCCAGCGTATTGTAGACCGACAGCACCGCCTCGACATACGGCAACAGGTCGGCCACCGGCAGGAAGTCCCGCACGGTATGCCCGATCATCGGGGTGCGGCCAAGACCGCCACCCACCATCACCTCGAACCCCGGCTCGCCTTCGGCATTGCGGTGCATCCGCAGGCCGATGTCATGGGCGCGGGTCACCGCCCGGTCGTTCGGGCTGCCGGTGATCGCGATCTTGAACTTGCGCGGCAGGAACTGAAACTCCGGATGGTCGGTGGACCACTGGCGCAGCAATTCGGCATAGGGGCGGGGGTCCTCGATCTCGTCCGCTGCAGCGCCGGCGAAATGGTCGGCCGTCACGTTGCGCACACAGTTTCCGCTCGTCTGAATGGCGTGCATCTCGACATCCGCCAGCGCCGACAGGATTGCGGGCACATCGCCCAGCACCGGCCAGTTGAACTGGATGTTCTGCCGGGTGGTGAAGTGCCCGTATCCCTTGTCCCAGGTGTCGGCGATCAGCGCGAGTTGCCGCATCTGGCGCGGGCTGATCGTGCCATAGGGAATGGCGATCCGCAGCATGTAGGCGTGCAGTTGCAGGTAAAGCCCGTTCATCAGCCGCAGCGGGCGGAATTCCTCTTCCGTCAGCGATCCGTCAAGACGGCGTTCCACCTGCTGGCTGAACTGCGCGACGCGCGAGCGGACAAAAGCTTCGTCGAAATCGGAATAGCTATACATGATCGACCTGCTTGCCATGGGCATAGTTGGAAGGACCGCGCGTCCGGAACGCCTCGCGGAAGTGGATCGGTTCGGGGCCGTTCGGGCCGGGCCTTGCATCGGCGAGGTAGGCTCCGACGATGACCAGTTTCTGCGCCGCGCCGAACAAGAGGCGCAGCTGGGCATGCGCCTCATCCTCGATCAGTTCGGCCTCGTGGTGGTGGCGGGACCAGCGGTCATCCGCGGTCAGATAGACCACGTCGCCCAGACGCAGGTCGTTCGCGGTGACGACCTGGGGGGTAAATCGGCGGCTCATGCGCGGACCTCGTTCAACTCGACAAGTGTGGCGGCCTGGCGCGGGGCCAGACCGTAAAGGATGATCGCGGGGCCGGTCAGCCGGGAAGCCACCTCGGGCAGGGTCGCCAGCGTGGCGGACAGGATGCGCTGGTCGGGACGCGAGACGTTCTCGCACAGGCTGACCGGGGTTGCGGGTGAGGCACCGTGCATCATCAGCCGCCCCTGGATGAACCGCGCTGATTTCTTGCCCATGTAGATCGCCGCCACCTCGCCCGGCCGGGCCAGCCCGCGCCAGTCCTGTTCGGCAAAGCCCTCCATGTCATGCCCGGTGACGATGCGCAGACTGGCGTTGCGGCCGCGGCGGGTCAGGGACTGGCCGATGGTCGCCGCCGCGACCGAAGCCGTGGTCAGCCCCGGCAGGATGGAAAAGCTGATCCCTGCCGCCTCCAAGGCTTCCATCTCTTCGTCGAGCCGACCAAAGATGCCGCAATCGCCGCCCTTCAGCCGGACGATCCGCGCGCCCGTCGCGGCCTCGGCCACCAGAACAGCGTTGATGTCGGACTGCGCCGTGGCCGGGCCGAACCCCTCCTTGCCGACGTCGATGCGGCGCGTCCGGGCCGGGATCAGCGCCAGCACCTCTGCCCCGACCAGCCGGTCATGGATCACCACCGCCGCCTCCTGCAGCGCCCGGTATGCGCCCAGCGTCAGATGTTGCGCCGACCCCGGCCCGGCCCCCACGAAGGTGACGGCGGCGGCGCTGGGGGCAAAGATGGGCAGATCGGTCATGGCGCTATCCTGAATGCTGCCCTCTATATAGAAGATTATCCTGTTTCACGGCCAGATGCCCTTGCAGATAAGAACGATGGTTCTGATACTGCGGCGCAACAGAACGGCATTCCGCCGAATGGGGGCAACAGCGAATGGCTGTCCGGCTGGACGAGATCGACCGGAAAATCCTGACCGAACTGCAGCTCGATGCCAGCCAGTCGCTGGACGAGATTGCCCGCAAGGTCGGCTCTTCCAAGACGCCCGTTTGGAATCGCATCCGGCGGATGCGCGAGGCGGGCGTGATCGTGCAACAGACCACCGTCCTCGACCCCGAGGCTCTGGGGCTGGAGGCCTGCTTTTTCGTGCTGATCCGCACCAGCGAGCACGAGGCCGAATGGCAGCGCAAGTTCCTCAAGGCCCTGCTCGACCGCCCCGAGGTGATGGAGGCGCACCGGCTGGCGGGGGACATCGACTATATTCTCAAGGTCCGCGTCCGCAACGCCCGCGCCTATGACACCTTCTATCAGGCGCTGATCGCCGAAGTGCGGATCTATAACGTCACGGCACTCCTCAGCATGGAAGAGATCAAGTCGACCACCCTTTTGCCTCTGCTGCCCGCCGCCGTTCCCTGACGTTTGCGCGGGTGCAGGCCGGATGTGCGCGCCTGCCCCTGTTCAGCCGGGCCCGGTCGCGCCACATTTGTCGTCTGAAGAAGGAGACTGCGATGAGCTGGAACCCCGCCCTCGATCCCGACATCCCGTTCGGCGACGCCGTCGACGCGATCGAGACCGTCATCATCCCGCGCGCCCGCGATCTGGGCGGGTTCGAAGTGCGCCGCGCCCTGCCATCGGCGCGGCGCCAGATGGTCGGGCCCTTCATCTTCTTCGACCAGATGGGCCCGGCCGAATTCCTGACCGGATCCGGCATCGACGTGCGTCCGCACCCCCATATCGGGCTCGCCACCGTGACCTATCTGCTGAGGGGCCGCATCCACCACCGCGATTCGCTGGGCACCGATGCCTGGATCGCACCGGGAGAGGTCAACCTGATGGTGGCGGGGCAGGGGATCACCCATTCCGAACGGATGGATGGCCCGGCCCGCACCGCGCCGCAAAGCCTGTTCGGTTTGCAGACCTGGCTCGCCCTGCCCAGGGATCAGGAAGACGCCCCGGCCCGCTTTGTCAACGCCCCGGCCGCGGCACTGCCGCTGATCGAAGGCGAAGGCAAATCCGTGCGGCTGATCCTCGGCCATGCCTGGGGCGAACGCGCTCCGGTCGCGACACCGTCCGAAACGCTTTACGCCGATGCCACGCTGGCCCCCCACGCCCGCCTGCCGCTGCCCGACGACCACGAGGATCGTGGAGCCTACATCCTGTCCGGCGAGGTCACTGTCGCAGGCCAGACTTTCGCGCCCGGCCGGATGCTTGTGTTTAGACCCGGCGATTCCCTTGGCCTGACGGCCGGTCCGCAGGGCGCGCGGCTGATGCTCCTGGGCGGCGCGACGATGGACGGGCCCCGCCACATCTGGTGGAACTTCGTCGCCTCCAGCAAGGACCGGATCGACGCAGCAAAAGAAGCCTGGCGCGCCGGAGACTGGGCATATGGCCGGTTCAGCCTGCCCCCCGGCGACAGTCAGGACTTCATCCCGGCCCCCGACACGTGACCCAACCCCTTCATTTTCTGCTTGAAAATATCCCACGGGGGTGCGGGGGTGTGAAACCCCCGCGTCGCCCGAAGCCGCAGAACCGCCGCGTGCAAGAAAACGCGCGTGCCGTCAGAAACCCGGCAAAACCCGCTTGACGCGCCCCCACCCCCCGCATAATACACCCCAACGTTCGGGTCTCGATCCAGCGCGGTAACGCGGGGTTGTAGCTCAGTTGGTTAGAGTATCGGCCTGTCACGCCGGGGGTCGCGGGTTCGAGCCCCGTCAACCTCGCCAAACCGCCGGATCGGCCCGAACGTAAAATCCAGTCCTTACCATTTCCAGGCCGCCGGGTTGCTATCCATAGGATGGGCAATATTGCCCATCCTACAGGCCGATCCGATACCGCACATGGCCGTCACTCGGGACGAAGCTGTCATAGAGCTTGCGTGCCCGCGCATTGTCCTGATCGGTGTGCCAGTACAGCCGCTGCCACCCCCGCGCCGCTGCAATCTGCCGCAGATCCTCGATCAACGCCCGCCCGATGCCCGTTCCCCGCGCGCCCGGCGCGACGAACAGGTCTTCCAGATAGCAGTCGTCGCCCATGACCCAGGTCGACGGGTGGTGCTGGTGGATGGCAAAGCCCGCCACTTCCCCAGCAACTGCCAGTCGGGCCTTCAGCGGTGACTGCGGGTCCATCAGCCGGGCCCAGGTGAAATCGGTGATCTCGGGGTCAAGATCGACCCGGTAGAACGCCAGATACTGCGCCCAAAGGGCCCGCCATGCGGCCTCATCCGCCGGTTCTGCGTCGCGCAGGATCATGCGAGTTTCGCCAGCACACGCGCCCAGGACCGGATGCCGCGATGAAAGCTTTCCAGATCATACTTTTCATTCGGCGAATGGATCTGGTCATCGTCGCGGCCAAAGCCCAGCAGCATCGCATCCATCCCCAGATGGGTCTTGAAATACCCCGCCACCGGAATCGATCCGCCCGCGCCGACGAAGGCCGCAGGCCGTCCCCATTCCTCGGTCAGCGCCGCCCGCGCCGCCGCGAAGGCCGGATTGTCCACTGACATGACGCTGGCGGGCGAATTGCCGTGGCCCTTGAATTCGACCGTCACATCGCCCGGCAGTTGTGCCTGCACCCAAGCCCGAAACGCCTCGCGGATCGCAAAGGGGTCCTGCGCGCCGACCAGACGGAAGCTGACCTTGGCATGGGCCTCACCGGGCAGCACGGTCTTGAACCCGTCGCCCGTGTAGCCGCCCCAGATGCCGTTCACCTCCGCCGTGGGCCTCGACCAGATCATCTCGAGCGGGGTGCGGTCCACCTCGCCGGCAGGAACCGACAGCCCGATGTCGCCCAGAAACCGCGCGTGATCGAAGGACAGCGCCTGCCACTGCTGGCGGATGGCATCGGGCAGTTCCGTGACACCGTCATAGAACCCCGGCACCTGCACCCGGCCGGCATCGTCGTGCAGCCCGGCCAGAATCCGGCTCAGAACCCGGATCGGATTGGCCGCCAACCCGCCGTACATGCCGGAATGCAGGTCGCGGCTGGCCGCGCGGATCGTCAGTTCCTCGCCCAGCAATCCGCGCAGCATCGTGACGATCGCGGGATCGGTCCCCTGAAACAGCCCGGTGTCACAGATCAGCGCGATGTCCGCGGTCAGTTCTGCCTTGTTGTCCTGCAGGAACCCGACCATCGACGGCGATCCCGATTCCTCTTCCCCCTCCAGAAACACCGTCAACCGGCAGGGCAGGGCGCCGTGCACCTCCACCCAGGCCCGGCACGCCTCCAGGAACGTCATCAACTGCCCCTTGTCATCGGACGCCCCGCGCGCCCGGATGACCTTGCCCTTAGGGCCGTCCTGCAATTCGGGGTCGAACGGATCGCGGTCCCACAGCGACAGCGGATCAACGGGTTGCACGTCATAATGGCCGTAGAACAGCAGATGTGGCCCGCCCGCTCCGCCATGCCCTACCACCATCGGATGCCCCGGCGTCGGCCGGGCGGCCGCGACAAAGCCCAGCGACTGCAGGTCCGCCACCAGCCAGTCCGCCGCCCGCGCGCAATCGGGCGCGTAGGCGGGATCGGTCGAAATCGACGGGATGCGCAGCAGGTCCATCAGCCGGTCCAGCGCCTCGGGCAGGGTGGCGTCGATCCGGGCCAGAACAGGGTCTAGAACGTGGGGGGCGGTCATCGGCGTCTCCAATTCGTGATCAGGCGTGCAGCCTAGCAGCGCCATCCCCCCTGTCCACCCCGGGCGGCATCGGTTACACCCGTGCGGATTTTTGCAGCCAAAGGAGTTGCGATGAAAACCGCCCTGGTCCTGACCCTGATTGCCGCGACCGCCGCCATGGCGCAGGCCGACCCGCTGACCGGGCGCGAGGCGCGCAAGGTGCTGTTTGCCCCCAAGGGGGCTTCGGTCGAGATGAAGCCCGACTCGGGCCTGTCCGAACAGGACCAGACGGTGCTGGCCTCGGTTGCAGGCACGCAGCCCTACTACGGGGCCATCGCGATCAGCCCGGACGAGGGTCTTATGTCCGAAGCGACCGTCGCCGCCGCGAGCCACCATGACACCGCCGCAGCCGAAGCCGCCGCACTGGCCGATTGCGATGCCAAGAAAACCGGGCGCAAGCCCTGTGTGATCGCCGCCCTGATCCGCCCGGAAGGGTACGAGCCGCGCCCCTTGCAACTGTCGGTCGAGGCGACGGCGGCCCTGCGCGCCGACTACCCCGGCAAGGGCGGCGCGCTGGCGGTTTCCGACACGACCGGGGCCTGGGGCATCGGCGAGGGGGCCGAGGCCGCCGTGTCCGCCTGTGCATCGAAGGGCGGGGCGACCGACTGTGTCGTCGTCATTCAGGACTGACGCGAAGCAAAACGGGTTGCCGCCCCCAGCGGCAATATGCCATGTGCCTCTCGCCCGCATTTGATGCAAATCAAAGTCCAAGGCCGTCTGATCGTGCAAACCGCCCGTCAGGGAAACGACCCGACTGCCCGCCCAGCCCGCGCCGGTTTGCCGGATGCGCCAGGAGAACCGGATGACCTACGACCACGCGCTTGACGCCGCCCTGAACCGCCTGCACGACGAAGGCCGCTACCGGACCTTCATCGACATCGAGCGTCGGCGTGGTCACTACCCGCATGCCGTCTGGACGCGGCCCGATGGCTCCGAGAAAGAGATCACCGTCTGGTGCGGCAACGACTATCTTGGCATGGGACAGCATCCGCAGGTCCTTGCCGCGATGCACGAAGCCCTGGAGGCGACAGGCGCAGGTTCGGGCGGAACGCGCAACATCTCGGGCACCACCGTTTATCACAAGCGGCTGGAGGCTGAACTGGCCGACCTGCACCGCAAGGAAGCCGCGCTGATCTTCACGTCGGCCTATGTCGCCAACGATGCCACGCTGTCGACCCTGCCCAGAATTTTCCCCGGCCTGATCATCTATTCCGACGCGCTGAACCATGCTTCGATGATCGAGGGCATCCGGCGCAACGGCGGCGCGCGGCGCATCTTCCGCCACAACGATCTGGCCCATCTGCGCGAGTTGCTGGCCGCCGATGATCCCGCAGCGCCCAAGATGATCGCCTTCGAGTCGATCTATTCGATGGACGGCGATTTCGGCCCGATCAAGGCGATCTGCGATCTGGCCGACGAGTTCAACGCGCTGACCTACATCGACGAGGTGCACGCCGTCGGCATGTACGGACCGCGGGGCGCGGGCGTGGCCGAACGGGACGGCCAGATGGCGCGGATCGACATCGTCAACGGCACTTTGGCCAAGGCCTACGGGGTGTTCGGCGGGTACATTGCTGCAAGTGCGAAGATGGTCGATGCGGTGCGCAGCTATGCGCCGGGCTTCATCTTCACCACCTCCTTGCCCCCCGCGATTGCGGCCGGTGCGGCGGTGTCGGTGAACGTGCTGAAGACCGCGCAGCACCTGCGCGACGCCCAGCAGACCAATGCCCGCATCCTCAAGATGCGGCTCAAGGGTCTGGGCATGCCGATCATCGACAATGGCACGCATATTGTGCCGGTGCATGTCGGCGACCCCATCCATTGCAAGATGCTGTCGGACATGCTGCTGGAAACCTATGGCATCTACGTGCAGCCGATCAACTTTCCGACCGTTCCGCGCGGCACTGAACGGCTTCGGTTCACTCCCTCTCCGGTGCACGATTCACGGCAGATCGACCACCTTGTGCGGGCGATGGATGCACTCTGGGGGCACTGCGCGCTGAATCGCGCCGAACTCAGCGCGTGACCCATCTCGCATGTGCAAAATCACTTGCCCTGTGCTAGCGTTTCCTCAATACGACAGAAAATGAGTCGATAGGCGGCGAGTCGTCGGATCGAGGCGGGGATGGGGCAAGGCGCATGATCGGTTGGAGGTCTAAGACCCCGACGCTGGAAGCGGACAAGCCGAAAGGCTTTGATGATTTCGAACTGCGTCTTGGCGATCTCATGCGCGGTGAACGGGCGACCATGGGCAAGTCCCTGCTGGACGTTCAGCGCGAATTGAAGATCAAGGCGACCTACATTGCCGCCATCGAGAACGCCGATGTGTCGGCCTTCGAGACGCAGGGGTTCGTCGCGGGCTACGTTCGGTCCTACGCCCGCTATCTCGGTATGAACCCGGACGATGCCTTTGCGAAATTCTGCAAGGAAGCGAAGTTCCAGGTCGCGCACGGCATGTCCGCAGCCGCCTCTACCGCCTCGGTCAGCGGCGCGCGCAGCAGGGCGGCGGCGGCCGAATACCATGAACCCCTTGCCAATCCGAATGCCAGTTTCGTGCCGCGCGCCGAATCCGCCTTCGCGCGGATCGAACCGGGTGCGGTGGGATCGGTGGCGGTTCTGATCGCCCTGATCTGCGCGCTTGGCTATGGGGGCTGGTCCGTCCTGCAGGAAGTGCAGCGCGTGCAACTGGCCCCTGTCGACGAAGCCCCCAGCGTGGTGGCCGAGATTGACCCGCTGGGCAACGTCAAGGGCGACGCCCCATTGGTCCGGTCGGCCCCGGGAGCCGAACAGACGGCGGAAAACGCCGAGATCGTGGACAGGCTTTATCGCCCCGAGGCGCTGGATGTGCCGGTGCTGACGTCGCGCGATGGACCGATCGCCGCGATCAATCCGCGCGGAACCGGCGTTCTGGCCACGGTCGAACCGGCCGAGGCGCTGGTCGAAGAACCGCTGCAGGTGGTGGCCGAAGCCAATCCGGGGGTCGAGGTTCTGGCGGTCCGGCCTTCGTGGGTTCGGGTGTCTTCGGCGGACGGGACTGTCCTGTTCGAAAAGATTCTCGACGCCGGTGAACGCTATGTCGTGCCCGCGCTGGAAGAGGCGCCGCTGTTGCGGTCGGGCAATTCGGGATCGATCTACTTTTCGGTGAACGGCAAGACCTATGGCCCGGCCGCCCCCGGTGCGCAGGTGATCAAGAACATCGCGCTGACCCCCGATGCGCTGACAGCGACCTATGCCGAGGCGGTCCTGACCGACGACGCAGACCTTGCGCAGTTCGTCACGGTCGAGGCGGCGCTGCCTGCGGTGCCGACCGAATAGCATCGGCGGCGGTTGCCGAACGCGCGGCATCACCCTATCCTGACGGCAAACGCAGTGCAGGAGCGCGCCTTGACCCACAATCCGATCCGCCCATGGCGCAACATCGACCGCCGACCGTCGCGGCAGATCCGGGTCGGCAAGGTTCTGGTCGGCGGTGACGCGCCGATCTCGGTCCAGACGATGACCAACACGCTGACCACCGACATTGCCGGAACGCTGGAGCAGATCCAGCGGTGCGCCATCGCCGGGGCCGATATCGTCCGCGTGTCCACCCCGGACGAGGAAAGCACGGCGGCGCTGAAACACATCATCGCCGAAAGCCCGGTTCCGATCGTGGCCGATATCCATTTCCATTACAAACGCGCCATCGAAGCGGCCGAGGCCGGGGCAGCTTGCCTGCGGATCAACCCCGGCAACATCGGCGATGCGCGGCGGGTCGCCGAAGTGGTGAAGGCCGCAAAGGACCACGGCTGTTCGATCCGCATCGGCGTCAACGCGGGCAGTCTGGAAAAGCACCTGCTGGACAAATATGGCGAGCCTTGCCCCGATGCGATGGTCGAATCTGGGCTGGACCATATCAAGCTGTTGCAGGACAACGATTTTCACGAATTCAAGATCAGCGTGAAGGCGTCTGACGTTTTCATGGCCGCCGCCGCCTATCAGCAGCTTGCCGGCGTAACCGATGCCCCGATCCACCTTGGGATCACCGAGGCGGGTGGACTGCAGTCGGGCACCGTCAAATCCGCCATCGGGCTTGGGTCCCTCCTGTGGTTCGGCATCGGCGACACGATCCGGGTGTCATTGTCCGCCGACCCGGTCGAAGAGGTGAAGGTCGGCTTCGAAATCCTGAAATCCCTTGGCCTACGGCATCGCGGCGTCACCATCATTTCCTGCCCGTCCTGCGCGCGGCAGGGGTTTGACGTGATCAAGACCGTGACCGCGCTGGAAAACCGGCTTGCGCACATCACGACGTCCCTGTCGCTCAGCATCATCGGCTGCGTGGTCAACGGGCCCGGAGAGGCGCTGATGACCGACATCGGCTTTACCGGCGGCGGGGCGGGGTCGGGCATGGTCTATCTTGCGGGAAAGCAGCACCACAAACTGGGCAACGACCGGATGATCGACCACATCGTCGAACTGGTCGAGGCGAAAGCAGCCGAGATCGAGGCGCGGGCCGCCGAAGCCGCAGAATAGCGGTCCCCGGCTTCTTCTCTGCACAAGTATCCCACGGGGGTGCGGGGGTGTGAAACCCCCGCCCTTTTGCCGACCCGCAGCCCGATTCCGCAGCCCGGCCCTACCCGCGCTCGCCCGCCACGATCTGGCGCATCCCGTCCAGCGGCACATAGCCACGCACCATCGTGCCGTTGATCACGAAGGTCGGGGTTCCGCTGATCTCCATGATGTCGGCCAGCGAATGGTTGTCCCTGATCACCTTGGTCACCTCGTCGGCCGCCATCCGTGCCAGAATGGCCGGTGCATCCAGCCCCAGATCCTGTGCCAGCCGGGTCAGGGTCTCCTCCTCCGGCTCGCCGCGCAGCGCGATCAGTTCGTCATGCACGGTCTTGTACGCCTCTGGTCCATGCAGTTGCAGCACTGCCACCGCGAACCTTGAAGAGCTCAGGGATGCCTCGCCCAGAATTGGAAACTCTTTCAGGATCAGACGGATGTTGCCGTCCGACTTGACCAGTTCCGTCACCTCGTCATGCGCCTTGCGGCAGTACCCACACCGATAGTCGACAAACTCGACGATCGTCACGTCGCCATCGGGATTGCCGCCCACCCAGGACGCCGGATCGTCAAAGATCGCCCCTTGCTGATCGGCCAGCATCTGACGGTCCTTCGCCGCCGCATCAGCCTGTTCACGGCCCTGCAGAACGTCCATCGCCTCGACGATGATTTCGGGGTTTTCCAGCAGATAGGCCCGCACCTCGTCGCGGAACGCGCTGCGTTCGGCCTCTGTCATCTCTGCCCGCGCCGGGGCGGACAGAAGGGTGGCCGAAGCCAGAAGGGCTGCAAGGGTCAGGCGCATGTGAACTCCGGGGGACAGGACGGTGCTTGACCTGTCCGGCGCGGGGCCGGACAGTGCCCGAAAACCTTAAGGGGCGGCAGATGGGAAGATCAAGTCGACGGCACGCCGATCCCCGCTTTGTGATGGGGGTGTTGCTGGCCGGACTGCTGATCTGGCTTGCCACCCTGGCCACCGCGCAGCAACTCTCCGGGCTGGCCCGTCTGGACGCGGCGCAGTCGTCGATCACCGACCGGGGGCAGGGGGTGGACCTGACGCTGGCCCTTTCGCAGGCCGTGCCGTGGCGGGTGCGGGTGCTGGATGCGCCACCCCGGCTGGTGCTGGACATGCGCGAGGTTGACTGGAGCACGCTCGACCAGGTGCCGCGGTCCGGCGAGCGGCTGTTGGGACTGCGCGCCGGGGTGTTCCGCCCCGGCTGGTCGCGGCTGGTGGTGGAACTGGCCGAACCCTTGCTGGTGACCCGCGCGGAAATGGTGACGAGCCCCGACGTCCGGGTGCATCTGCGGCTGGACCCGGCCACACCGGCCGATTTCGCGGTGCAGGCGGCCCTGCCCGAACCCGCCGACTGGTCGCTGCCCGAACGCGCAGTGCTGCCGTCCCGTGCACGCAAGGCGGACGGGCCGCTGGTCGTGGTGCTTGACCCGGGACACGGCGGGCTTGATCCGGGGGCGGAACGCGACGGCCAGACGGAGGCCGATCTGATGCTGGGCTTTGCCCGCGAGTTGAAAGAGCACCTGTTGCGCGACGGCGGCTTCGACGTGGTGATGACCCGCGAGGAAGACATCTTCGTTCCGCTGGAATCGCGCATCTCGATTGCCCGCGCGGCGGCGGCGGATGTGTTCATCAGCCTGCACGCCGATGCGATTGCCGAAGGCGAGGCGGTCGGCGCGACGATCTACACGCTGGATGCCGAGGCAAGTGACGAAGCTTCGGCGGCACTGGCCGAACGGCATGACCGCGATGACCTTCTTGCCGGAGTCGATCTGACCGAACAGGACGATCTGGTGGCCGAGGTTCTGATGGACATGGCCCGCACCGCCACGGCCCCCCGCATCGCGCGGCTGGCCGATGCACTGCAGGCGGCGATTCAAGGGGCCGAGATCAAGATGCACCGCCACCCGCAGCAGCGGGCCGGGTTTTCGGTGCTGAAGTCGCCCGACATTCCCTCGGTTCTGCTGGAACTCGGGTTCCTGTCTTCGGCCCGCGATCTGGCGCGCTTGAACGATCCCGCGTGGCGCGCCCGGATGGCCGAGGCGCTGCGCGTGGGACTTCTGGACTGGGCAGCCGAGGATGCGATGCTTCAGGGGTTGAAGGGCCCGTAATCGCCACAATCAAAATTTCTCATAACATTCAGTTATCTTTGGAGCCGCAAAATGGAATTTCCCACCACCCTCTACCGAGAATGTCTTATTGCTCACATGAATGCTGCCGGAATTTCGGTGGCCGAACTCGCGCGACGTACTGGCGTGTCAGAAACGAAAATCTACAAGCTGCACCAGCGCAAAACAATAGATACCACCGTGACCGACGCGGTGAAGATGGCGCGCTTCTTCGGCAAGAACATGGAAGAGTTCATGGGTTTAGCGGCCAGCAACTACAGCGTTAGCGAACTTATGTTGCTAATCGGTCGGTTGACACCTGAGCAGATTGTGATGCTTGAAGCACAGATCAATGGCATTCTGCTATGGAACGAAAGGGCTGACAAGGCCTAGTGGATTCTCTGCCTACGCGGTTGCACATCCACAAATTTGCGCGACCCGGCGCCACCGGACCGGCATCGTTTTGACCTTTGCCCGTCAGTCCGTGTATAGTCACCATCACTGAACAAAGGGCGGGCGCGTGCTGCGGTTTATCGGATCCTTCTTTGGGGCCATCTTCACGATGGTGACCCTTGGACTGCTGTTTGCTGCCCTGACCGTGGGCGGCATTTTCTATATGTTTTCGGCGGACTTGCCCTCGACGGAAAGCCTTGCGAAATACACCCCTCCGACCATCAGCCGGATTTATTCCGGCGAGGGCCGCATCGTGGACGAATTCGCGCAGGAACGCCGCCTGTTCGTTCCGGCGGAAGAGATTCCCGAACTGGTCAAGCATGCCTTCGTCGCCGCCGAGGATCAGCGGTTCTATGTGCATCAGGGCTATGACGCGACCGGCATGATTGCCGCCTTCCGCGATGCCGTGATTTCGCGGGGGCAAAACCTGCGCGGTGCGTCGACCATCACGCAGCAGGTCATGAAGAACTTCCTGTTGTCGGGCGATCGGACCGGAGAGCGCAAGATCAAGGAAATTATTCTGGCGGTCCGCTTGGAAGAGACGCTTTCCAAGGAAAAAATTCTGGAGCTGTATCTGAACGAGATCTTTCTCGGGCAGAACTCCTATGGTGTCGCCGCCGCGGCGCAGACCTATTTCAACAAGCCGCTGTCCGACCTGTCGCCCGGCGAGGCGGCCTACCTTGCGACCTTGCCCAAGGCCCCGTCCGACCTGCATCCGGTGCGCAACAAGGATCGTGCGCTGGAACGGCGGGCCTATGTTCTGAACCGGATGGCCGAAGACGGCTACATCTCGCGCGAGACGGCCGACGCAGAGGCGGCCAAGCCGTTGCTGACCGTGCAGAACGGTGACTTCCCGGCTTTCCGCGAGTCCCTGCCGCCCCGAGACTATTTCACCGACGAAATACGCCGGCAGTTGTCGGGGACGTTCGGCGAGGAAGAATTCTTCGGGGGCGGCCTGTCGATCCGGGCCACGATGGACCCGGAACTGCAGGCCATTGCGGCAAAGGCGCTGCGCACGGGCCTTGAAAAGTTCGACAGGGGTCAGGGGGTCTGGCGCGGCACCGGGCGTGCGTTGCCGGTCGATGTGCTGTCCGACGAAACCGCATGGCGCGCGGCGTTGGTGGAACAGCAGAACCTGCCGCGCGACGTTGAAGGCTGGCATGCGGCGGTGGTCCTCGAACTGACCGAGGATGCGGCGCGCGTCGGGATCGAAGGGGTCGAGACGGCCGAGGGCGGCAACTGGATACCGGCAGAGGACGTGACCTGGGCCCGCAAGCGCAACGCGGACGGGACGCTGGGCCGCAAGGCAAAGGTGCCGGGTGATCTGGTCGCCGTTGGTGACATCGTGATGGTGCGTGCGGTCACCAAGGATGACGACGGCAGTTTCGTGCGCTGGTCCCTGCGGCAGGTGCCGGAAGTGCAGGGCGGCTTCATGGCGATGGACGTCGAAAACGGCCGCGTCATGGCGATGCAGGGCGGGTTCAGCTATCAGGACTCGGTCTTCAACCGCGCCACGCAAGCCACGCGCCAGCCGGGATCGTCCTTCAAGCCGTTTGTCTATGCGGCGGCGCTGGACAGCGGCTTTACCCCCGCCACGATCATCATCGACGCGCCGATCGAAGTGGAAACCCCGCAGGGCCTGTGGACGCCGAAGAATTCGTCGAACAAGTTCTACGGCCCGACCCCTCTGCGCACCGGGATCGAGCAAAGCCGGAACCTGATGACGATCCGGATCGCGCAGGAAATCGGAATGGACGTGGTCGCGGGCTATGCCGAACGCTTTGGCGTCTATGACCGGCTGTCGCCGTTCCTGGCCAATGCCCTGGGTGCGCAGGAAAGCACGCTGTTCAAGATGGTGGCCGCCTACGCGATGTTTGCCAATGGCGGCGAACGGGTGGAGCCGACGCTGGTCGACCGGGTGCAGGACCGGTTCGGCCGCACCGTTTACCGGCACGACCAGCGGATCTGCGAGGATTGCCAGCTTGCCAGCCTGAACGCCGGTGCGGCGCTGACCATCTCGTCGGACCGCGAACGGGTGATGGACGCGATCACCGCCTATCAGTTGACGTCGATGCTGGAAGGTGCCGTGCTGCGCGGGTCGGGTTCGGGCGTCGATCTGCCGGTTCCGGTGGCCGGAAAGACCGGGACGACCAACGACGCCAAGGATGTGTGGTTCATCGGCTACACCAGCAACATCGTGGCGGGCTGCTATCTGGGGTATGACCAGCCGCGCACGCTGGGCGAAGGCGCCTATGGCGGCACCCTGTGCGTGCCGATCTTCAACGAGTTCATGAAGGAAGCCGTCAAGAAATTCGGCGGGGGCAAGTTCAGTGTCCCGCCTGGCGGCTACTTCATCAACATCGACCGGTTCACCGGCGCGCGTTTGCCTGATGGGGCATCCGGAGCGAATGTGGTGGCAGAGTATTTCCGCGAAGGCGAAGACCCGATCTTCGGCCTTGGCGCGATGGTGGACGGGGGTTTTGCCATGGGATCCAACCTGCCGCTGTTCGCCTATGGCGAAACCGACGGTGGCGGCGATGCGACGGTGACAACCTCGACCGGCAAGACGAAGGTCATTCCCAAGAAGGCCGATTTCGGAACGCTCAGTTCCGGCGGGCTTTACTGACCGCCTTGCCTGACCCCGCCCCCCGCGTTATCACCCCGGCCTGACCAATTCCCAAGGAAGATCCATGCGCACGGAAATCCAGTACCATGCCGATGCGATTGCAAAATCGCTGAACCTGCTTGCGCAACGCATGGACATGGAAACCGCGCCGCACCGGCTTGAGGAATTCAACGCGCTGATCGAAGACCCGAACCTGTGGAACGATCCGGCCAAGGCGCAAAAGCTGATGCGCGAACGCCAGCAACTGCTGGACGCGCTGTCGACCTACAAGCTGATCGACAGCGGGCTGCGCGACAATGTCGAACTGATCGAACTGGGCGAGGCCGAGGGCGACGCCGAGGTCGTGGCCGAAGCGGAAGAGGCATTGCGCGCGCTTGTCGACCTCGCGGCGGGCAAGGAGCTTGAGGCGCTGCTGGACGGCGAGGCGGACGCCAACGACACCTTCCTTGAAATCAACGCAGGGGCCGGCGGGACGGAAAGCTGCGACTGGGCCAATATGCTGGCGCGGATGTACATCCGCTGGGCCGAGGGCAAGGGTTACAAGGTCGAGTTGCAGGCCGAAACTCCCGGCGAAGAAACCGGCATCAAATCGGCGGCCTACAAGATATCCGGCCTGAACGCCTATGGTTGGCTGAAATCCGAAAGCGGGGTGCACCGTCTGGTGCGGATCAGCCCGTTCGGATCGGCGGACAAGCGGCAAACGTCTTTCGCCTCGATCTGGGTCTACCCGGTGGTCGATGACAACATCGAGATCGAGGTGCATGACAAGGACATCCGCATCGACACCTACCGATCGTCCGGGGCAGGGGGCCAGCACGTCAACAAGACCGACTCGGCCGTGCGGATCACCCACTTTCCCAGCGGGATCGTGGTGACGAGTTCGGAAAAGTCACAGCACCAGAACCGCGACATCGCGATGAAGGCGCTGAAGTCGCGCCTTTACCAGATGGAACTCGACAAGCGGAACGCCTCGATCAACGAGGCGCACGAGGCCAAGGGCGACGCAGGCTGGGGCAACCAGATCCG
>JAIYDJ010000026.1 GCA_027487575.1 Rhodobacter sp.
GCCACGTGGGAAGCCTGGCTGGACGGCGTGACGACAAAGGACGGCGGCGACGCCAAGGCCGCCGTGGCCGCAGCGCTGCAATAAACAGAACGGCCCCGGAGCGATCCGGGGCCGCAGGCCAGCAAAGGGTTCGGGGGACGGATGGACTGGCTTACCCAGTGGCAGATTCCGGTCGGCGCAACGGCGAAGATCGTCTTTGACTGGCTCAAGGCGAACTTCCGCGAGGGGTTCAACACGTTCGGCGACGTGACCGAAGACGCCATCGAAGGCCTGACAGCCGTGTTGCAGTGGCCCCCGGCCTGGGTCGTCGTGGTGCTTTTCATGGGGCTGGCCTGGGCGATCCAGCGGCGCTGGCAACCCTGCGTGGTCGTGGCACTGGGGTTCGCCTTCATCATCAATCAGGGCTATTGGGAAGAGACGACCGAAACGCTGGGCCTTGTGGCCTATGTCTGCATCATCTGCATGGCCATCGGCGTGCCCGTCGGGGTTGCTGCGGCGCACCGGCCCAGGCTTTATGCCGCGATGCAGCCGGTGCTGGACCTGATGCAGACCCTGCCCGCACCGGTGTACCTGATCCCCTTCGTCATCCTGTTCGGCATCGGGCTGGTGCCGGCCTTGTTCGCCTCGATCATCTTCGTGGTACCGACGTCGATCCGGCTGACGCATCTCGGCGTCTCCACCACGCCCACGGCCCTGCTGGAGGCGGCGACGGCGTTTGGCGCGACACCGCGACAGGTGCTGTGGAAGGTGGAACTGCCCTACGCCTTTCCGCAGATCATGGCCGGTTTGAACCAGACCATTATGCTGTCGCTGTCGATGGTGGTCATCTCGGCCTGGGTCGGCGCGGACGGGTTGGGCGTGCCGGTGGTCGAGGCGCTGAACCGGGTGCGCCCCGATCAGGGGTTCGAGGCGGGGTCGGTGATCGTGGCGCTGGCGATCCTTCTGGACCGGATGCTGCGGGTGACACGATGAGTGTGGCGGTCGAGTTTGACAAGGTGTCGATCGTGTTCGGTGACAATCCGGGCGCGGCGCTTCCCCTGATGGATCAGGGGCTGTCGCGGTCCGAGATTCAGACCCGGACCGGGCAGGTTCTGGGCGTCCACAATTGCAGCCTGACTGTGGCGACGGGCGAGATCCTTGTGCTGATGGGGCTGTCGGGGTCGGGCAAATCGACCCTGCTGCGCGGGGTGAACGCGCTGAACCCGGTGGTGCGCGGCGAGGTGCGGGTGAACGACGGCAAGGGCATGGTGTCGGTCACCAAGGCCGATCCGGCGCTGCTGCGCCGCCTGCGCGGGCATCAGGTGGCGATGGTGTTTCAGCAGTTCGGCCTGCTGCCCTGGCGGACGGTGCGCGAAAACGTGGGTCTGGGGCTGGAGTTGGCGGGCGTTCCCGAAGCAGACCGGCGGCCGCGCGTCGATGCGCAACTGGTGCTGGTGAACCTGACGCAATGGGCCGACCGCAAGGTGGGCGAACTGTCGGGCGGGATGCAGCAGCGGGTGGGACTGGCACGGGCCTTCGTGACCGACGCGCCGATCTTGTTGATGGATGAACCCTTTTCCGCGCTCGACCCGTTGATCCGGGCGCGGTTGCAGGATGAACTGCTGGACCTGCAGGCGAAACTCAAGCGGACGATCATCTTCGTCAGCCACGATCTGGACGAGGCGTTCAAGTTGGGCAACCGGATCGCGCTGATGGAGGGCGGGCGCATCGTGCAGTGCGGTACCGCGCGGCAGATCATCGCCAACCCGGTCAGCGAATATGTTGCCGATTTCGTGGCGCACATGAACCCGATGGCGGTGCTGACGGCGCGGGACGTCATGGAACCGGGGCACGGCAACGGGGCGGCGATCGACTGCGAGATGCCGGTCAAGGCGGTGATGACCCTGCTGTCGGAAGGTGCCGGCGAACTGTCGGTGGTGGAGGCTGGCACGCCCATCGGCGTGATCCGTGCGTCCAGCCTCATGGCACGGCTGATCAACCCGCGCGGAAAGTAGGATGGGCAATACCGCCCGTCCTACGGACGGGAAAACTCGACCTGCCCCTGATCGCCCTTGAAATCGCGCAGCACCATCGTGTCGCCTTCGATGTATTCCAGTTGCCAGCACGCATCCGCCGCCGGATCGTCGCCATAGCGGTAAAGGTTGATCGCCATCCCGCCCGGCACCACGCCGTCTGCGCAGGCCTCGCCCACCGACATGGCGAAGGCGTCGGCAAACTCGCCGTTCACCTGCTCTTCCCAGTCCAGCCCGGCGATCCGCACGACAAACGGCGTCTCCTCGCCCATGGGGGTCCAGTCGCCCTGCATCGCCTGAAGGTTGCCTTCGTAAAGATCGTCCGGCACCGGGGTCAGCGCGCTGAGGATCAGGTCGGCACTGGAATCGCCCATGTTCGACATCTCGCCCTCGAAGGCCACCGCCGACACCGGAGGCAACGCCACCAGCATGTCTTTGATCTCGTCCGAGCCGCCCCCGTAGGCCACGAAGAACGAAAATCCGGACGCCTGGATCACGCAGCCATCGTCGCTGCAGCCCACCGTGTAACCCCGGTCAGAAATCGGTTCGGCAAGGACAGGCGCGGCAAGACCCAGGGCAAGCGGCAAAGCGGCACGGCGCAGCATCGGAAAACCATCGGAAGTGATTCGTCGGGCATAGAATGCCGCAGACCGGGCTGGTTGCCTATGAGGTCGCGGCGACCTTTTTCGCGCGCGGTTTCGCCGCCGGTTTGGGGGTGGCTTTCGGTTTCGCTGCGGCCTTCGGCTTGGCCGCAACAGTCTTCGGGGCCGTCTTTGCCGCCTTCGCCACCGGCGCGGCCTTGGCGGCCTTTCCCGGTGCGGCCTTCTTGGGCGCGGCCTTCTTGGGTGCCGCCTTCTTGCCCTTGCCCGCCTTTTCGGCCACCAACACCAGCGCTTCTTCCAGCGTCACCGCTTCCGGGGTCAATTCCTTGGGCAGCGTCGCGTTGACCTTGCCCCACTTGACATAGGGGCCATAGCGCCCGGGCATCACCTGCACCGGGCCGCCGTCCGGGTGCAGTCCCAGATCGCGCAGCGGTTCCGCAGCAGCCGTCGCCCGGCCCCGCGTCGCCTTCTGCGCCAGGACTTCCATCGCGCGGTTCATCCCGATGGTGAACACTTCCTCGACATCCGGCAGGTTGGCATAGGTGCTTTCGTGCTTGACGTAAGGCCCGAACCGCCCGATCGCCGCCTCGACCAGCGCGCCGGTTTCGGGGTGCGGGCCGATCACGCGCGGCAGCGACAACAGCGCCAGCGCCTGTTCCAGCGTCAGGGTGTCGGCCTGCCAGCCCTTGGGCAGGCTGGCGCGCGGCGGTTTGGGGACTTCGGTGGTCGCCTCGCCCTTCTGCACATAGGGGCCGAACCGCCCGGTGCGCAAGCTGATGGGCTGGCCATCCTCCTCGCCCAGGACCCGGCCATCGACAGACCCTTCCTCGCCGCCCGAGATGGGGCGGGTGTAGCGGCATTCGGGGTAGTTCGAACAGCCGATGAACGCCCCACCCGACCGCGACGTCTTCAGGTTCAGCCGACCGGTGCCGCAGGTCTGGCAGATGCGGGGGTCGCTGCCGTCCTCGCGCAGCGGGTACAGGTGGGGCGCAAGGAATTCGTTGATCGTCTCCAGCACCTCGGTGATGCGCAGATCGGCGGTTTCGGCAATCGCGGCCGAAAAATCGCGCCAGAACCGGGCCAGCACGTCCCGGTAGGCCCGCTCGCCTGCCGAGACGTCATCAAGCTGCGTTTCCAGATCGGCGGTGAAGTCGTATTCGACATAGCGGCGGAAATAGTTGGTCAGGAAGGCCGTCACCAGCCGCCCCTTGTCTTCGGGGATCAGGCGGTTCTTGTCTTTCCGCACATATTCGCGGTCCTGGATCGTGGTCAGCACGCTCGCATAGGTCGATGGCCGCCCGATGCCGAGTTCTTCCATCCGTTTCACCAGCGTCGCCTCGGAATAGCGCGGCGGCGGCTGGGTAAAGCTTTGGGTCGGCGTCACGGCGCGCTTTTCGGCAGGCTCGCCTTCCATGATCTGCGGCAGGCGGCCTTCATCGCCGTCCTCGTCATCGCGGCCTTCGTCATAGACCTTGAGGAAGCCGTCGAACAGCACGACCTGCCCGTTGGCCCGCAAGACCACCTGCCCGTCAGCGCTGCCCACATCGACAGTCGTGCGTTCCAGCCGCGCCGCCGCCATCTGGCTGGCCAGTGTGCGCTTCCAGATCAGGTCGTAAAGCTTCTTCTGATCCGGTTCCAGCCGCAGCGTATCGGTCGCCGCCGCCATGTCGGTCGGGCGGATGCATTCATGCGCTTCCTGCGCATTCTTGGCCTTGTTCTTGTACATCCGGGGGCTGGCGGGCACATACGCCTCGCCGAACCGCGCCTTGATCGCGTCGCGGGCCTGCATCACCGCCTCGGGGGCCATGTCGATGCCGTCGGTCCGCATATAGGTGATATGCCCGGCTTCATACAGCCGCTGCGCCGCCGACATGCAGGCCTTGGCCCCCATGCCGAACTTGCGGCTGGCTTCCTGTTGCAGGGTCGATGTCATGAAGGGCGGATAGGGGTTGCGGCTGGCCGGTTTCGCCTCGACCGACTGCACGGTCAGGCTGCGCGACGTAACCGCCTGCACCGCGATCTCGGCGGCCTCGGCGGTGGGAATGTCGAACTTGTCCAGCTTGGTGCCGCCCAGCACGGTCAACCGCGCCTCGAACTCCTGTCCGCGCGGGGTGACGAGGGTGGCGGCCACCGTCCAGAACTCGCGGTTCTTGAACGCCTCGATCTCAAGCTCGCGTTCCACCACCAGCCGCAGGCAGACAGACTGCACCCGCCCCGCCGATTTCGCGCCGGGCAGCTTGCGCCACAGCACCGGCGACAGGTTGAACCCCACGAGGTAATCGAGCGCGCGACGCGCCAGATACGCCTCGACCAGCGGCATGTCGACCTGCCGGGGGTGCTTCATCGCCTCGGTCACCGCCGCCTTGGTGATGGCGTTGAAGGTGACGCGTTCCACCTTCTTGCCCTTCTTCAGGCTGCCGGCCAGCGCCTCCTGCAGGTGCCACGAAATCGCCTCGCCCTCGCGGTCGGGGTCGGTGGCGAGGATCAGGTGGTCGTCGGTCTTCAGCGCGTCGGTAATCGCCTTGATGTGCTTGCGGCTGTCGGCGGCCACCTCCCAGATCATCGCGAAATCATGCTCGGTGTCGACCGAACCATCCTTGGGCGGCAGGTCGCGGACATGGCCGAAGCTGGCCAGCACGGTATAGTCGGACCCGAGATACTTGTTGATGGTCTTGGCCTTGGCGGGCGATTCAACAACGACGACTGGCATGAAAACCCCTTGATCCGACCCCGGCAATGGCGCGGCAAGATGGGGGGCAAGCCGGGGGAATGTCAACCGCGCCTGACCGGTCCTAGTCAAGCCGCGACAACAGGCCCCCGGCCTGACGCTGGATCCTGCCTTCAAGCTCCAGCGTGACAAGGGCGGGCGTCAGGGTGGCGGGCGGCATGGCCAGATCGCGGATCAACTGGTCTTCCGCCAGCGGGCTGGGGCCGAGACGGGCCAGGATCAGGCTGTGGACGCTGGCCGTTTCAGTAAGCGGGCGGCGCGACGGCACGGGTCCGGGCAGTGTCTGGCCGGGCAGCGCAACCACCGGTTCGGTGGCAGCATCCGCAACGCGGATCGTGGCACCGATCGCCTCCAGCACATCGGCCGACGACCGCACCAGCATCGCCCCGTCGCGAATCAACTGGTTGCATCCGGCGGCCCGCGCATCGAACGGATGGCCGGGCACCGCCAGCACCTCGCGCCCCTGATCCAGCGCCTCGCGCGCCGTGATCAGGCTGCCGGACCGCGCGGCGGCTTCGACCACCACCACCGCCCGCGCCAGGCCCGAGATGATGCGGTTGCGCTGCGGGAAATGCCGGGTCTGCGGGTCCATCCCCATGGGCTGTTCCGACACCCGGCAGCCCTGCGCCATGATCGCCGCCGCAAGGTCGGCATTCTCCAGCGGGTAGATCACATCCACCCCCCCGGCCTGCACCGCCACGGTGCCCGTTGCCAGCGCCGCCTGATGCGCCTCGGCATCAATGCCGCGGGCAAGGCCCGACACCACCACCTGCCCCGCCGCGCCCAGCGTTTCCGCCAGCCTGCGCGCCATCCGCAACCCGAGGGACGAGGCGTTGCGCGCCCCTACCATCGCGACCATCGGCCGGTTCAGCAGCGACACATCGCCCTGCGCCCACAGAATCGGCGGTGCATCGGGCAGGTCCATCAGTGCCGCCGGATAAGCGGCCTCGCCCCAGCGCAGCAGAACCGCCCGTGCGGCGCGGGCAAGGCCCATCTCATGGCGGACCACCTCGATCGGGCAGGCGGTGTAATTGTCGATCCCCGCAGCCTGCGCCACGGCGGGCAGGGCGGCGAGCGCCGCGACAACCGACCCGTGTTCGCCCACCAGCCGGTGAAAGGTCACGGCCCCGATCCGGCGCGACCGGATGAGGCGCAGCCAGTCCAGCGGGTCTTCGTCCCGAACCCCCTGCATGCGTTCCCGACTCGCCGCCATCGCACCCTCGCACTGTTCAGGCCACCCTGCCCCGACCAGGGTTAACGGCAGGTGAATCCCTTTTGCCTCCGTGCTTGAAAACGGATCGACGGGAACCGGACGCCGCGCCGCGCGTTACTGCGGTGTGTGGTGCTTCTTGCAGAGGTGCCGCTGTCCGGTCGGCAGTGCCACAAGGGCCTGCGACGCATATTTTCAGGAGTTTGCCATGTTCCCCCGAGTGATCGCCGCCAGCCTGCTGGCCTTCCTGCCCCTGACCGCCCATGCGCAAGTCATGGTGAAATCGGTCGACGTCATGATCGAACTGGACGCGCTGACGAACGCCGAAGCCGCGACGCGCTTCGCCAATATCGAAGCCGATCTGGAAAACGCCATCGCCGCGCGACTGGTTGACCGGATTTCGGCCGAAGACGGCGTCGAGATGACCATCGACATCGCAGAGCTGGAACTGAGCAACTCGTTCACCGAGACGTTCAATCTGGCCGACACCAAACTGGTCGCCAACGTCAAGGTCAAGGGCACTGCCGAAAATCCGGATTCGGCCAACTATGACCTGACCGTCGACGTGGGCAGCTCGACCGCCTACTTCCCCGAAGGCACCGTCATCGAAACGCTGGAGCCGACCTCGGACGTCTATTACACGACGCTGGTCACCGCCTTTGCCGATGCGGTTGTGAACAACCTCGGCGAATAAGCCGCGCTTGGCGATTGCTGCGCCCCGGAAAGTTTGATCAAATGGGCGCAGCGATGCCCCATCCGGGGCGCAACATTACGGAGCCAATGCCATGCTGAACGCCGAAGTCGCAAAACGCCGGGACGACGCCATCTCTCGCGGCGTCGGCATGATGACCCAGATCTACGCCGACCGGGCGCTGAATTCTGAAATCTGGGATATCGAGGGCAACCGGTATATCGACTTTGGCGCGGGCATTGCCGTGGTCAACACCGGGCACTGCCATCCGCGCGTGATGGCCGCAGTCACCGAACAGATGGGCCGCTTCACCCACACCTGCCATCAGGTGCTGCCGTATGAATCCTACATCCGTCTGGCCGAACGGCTGAACGACAAGGTTCCGGGCGACTTTCCCAAGAAGACCATTTTCGTGACTACCGGGGCGGAAGCCTGCGAGAACGCCGTCAAGATCGCCCGCATCGCCACCGGGCGCAACGCGGTGATCGCATTCGGAGGGGCCTTTCATGGCCGGACCTTCATGGGCATGTCGCTGACCGGCAAGGTGGAGCCCTACAAGAAGGGCTTCGGCGCGATGATGCCCGACGTGTTCCACGTCCCGTTTCCGCAAGAGGTGCACAACATCACCACCGCCGATGCGCTGGCGGGCCTGAACAAGCTGTTCAAGGCCGATCTGGACCCGGCGCGCGTCGCGGCGATCGTGTTTGAACCGGTACAGGGCGAGGGTGGCTTCTACCCCGCCCCGGTTGATCTTGTGCGCGCGATCCGCAAGCTGTGCGATGACCATGGCATCGTGATGATCGCGGACGAGGTACAGACCGGCTTTGCCCGCACCGGACATCTGTTCGCGATGGAAGCTTACGGCGTGGCGGCAGACCTGACCACGATGGCCAAGGGTCTGGCGGGGGGTCTGCCGCTGGCGGCGGTGACGGGACGCGCCGATCTGATGGATGCGGCGCATCCCGGCGGTCTGGGCGGCACCTATGGCGGCAACCCCCTGGGCATCGCGGCGGCCAATGCGGTGCTGGATGTGATCGAGGATGAAGACCTGTGCGCGCGGGCCAACGAACTCGGCGGTCGGCTGAAGCAGCGGCTGGAAGGCTTGCGGTCCGTCACCCCCGAAATCAGCGACATCCGGGGCCCCGGCTTCATGGTTGCGGTCGAATTCGCCAACCCGTCGACCCATGAACCCGACGCCGGGTTTACAGGACGTGTCCGCATGGAAGCCCTGAAACGCGGCCTGATCCTGCTGACCTGCGGTGTCTATGGCAACGTCATCCGCTTCCTGGCTCCGATCACCATCCCCGACGCGCATTTCGCCGAAGCGATGGAGATTCTGGAAGAATCAGTCGCTGCGGCGCGGGCCGCCTGACCCGACTGGAACCGGATCGTCCTGTGACATTGCGGGACGATCCGGATTAATTCTGGGCAGCAAGGAACAAAGCAGCGGCTCGCGCGTTATCCGTTACCTCATACAAGCGAGACTGAAATGAAAAAGTTCCTTTTGATGCTGCCCCTGCTGACCGTCGGTCTGGCAGCCTGCGAGACGTCCGACCAGAACGCCGCACTCGGTGCGCTTGGCGGGGCTGCCGTGGGTTCGGCCATCAGCGATGACGGCAACCGGACGCAGGGCGCGCTGATCGGCGCTGCCGTGGGCGTCGCTGCATCCACCCTGATCGGCCCGACCGGCAATGCCGGACAATGCTACTACCGCAACTCGCAGGGCCAGCGGTACATCGACCGCTGCTGAGCACACGCACGGTTCTGATCGGGGCGGCATCCAAGGCTTGGCTGCCGCCCCGCTGCCTGCTATCCCCCTGTCACGGTAGGGCGGGGGCGAATGACATACCTTTCGAAGCCATCAGAGGGCGAAAAGCTTGATCCTGCGGCCCTGATGGCACGGGTCATCGCGCAGGGCGGTCCGGGTGGCTACCGGCAGGTCTGGCGGCTGTTGAAGCTCCGGCTGCGGGGCACCGGCATCGACATCGGGGAATTCTATCAGTTCGGCATGTGGAGGCGGGACGCCGAAACCCGCCAACTGATCCGCGAATTCCTTCCCACGATCCGGCGCAAGGCCTTCAACGACGTGTTGCTTGTCCCGTCGCGGGGTGTTTCGACCGAAACCATCGTCGACAAACTTCTGACGGAACGCTTGATCCGCGAGGCGGGGCTGCCTTCGGTTCGCACACTGGCCTGTGTGGGCGCGCCGCCTCCGGACCGGACGGCGATCACCCATCTGGCGGACGGCGATGCGATCCGCGCCTATCTGGCCGACCCCGCGCACCTGCCCGTCTTCGGCAAGCCCAGATCGGATTCGATGGCCCGCGGCGCGGTGGTGATCGACAGGCTGGCCCCCGATGGCCAGTCGGTGATCCTGCTGAATGGCAAGGTCGCACCCTTGGCCGATCTGGCGGTAGAGATCATCAATGACTGGGGCACGGGATATGTCTTTCAGCCCTTCTACCGCAATCACAGCGCCCTTGCCCCCCATGTCGGCGAGGCGATGGCCTGCGTCCGGATCGTCACCTTGCGCACCGACCGGGGGATCGAGCCCTATTACGCCATGCTGCGCATTCCGGTCAAAGGCGCGATGCACGACGGCGACCATGTCGGGCAGCGCGCCTGGGCGCTGATCGACCATACCACAGGCCGGATCACGCGGTTGCGCGACATGCGCGATGCGCTGTCACCGGACTGGACACACTGGCTGAACAAGGACCAGCCTTTGCTGGGTCTGACGCTGCCCCATTGGGAACAGGCGATGCAGACGGTGATCCGGGCGCACGACCTGTTTCTGGGTCATGGGATTCTGGGCTGGGATGTTTTCCTGACTGACGAAGGCGCGCTGATCAACGAAACCAACGCCAATCCGGGCCATATCTATCAGATCGCGGCCCAGCGGGGCCTTCTGAACCCGGATCTGCACCCGATCTACGAACGCGCGCTGGCTTATGCAAAACGGATCAATGCGCAATCGACGGGCTGACCCCCTGCCGTTGGGCTTTGCAGGCGGGTCCGGCGGAGGCGCACCCGAAGGCGCGTCGTTCTCCGGCATCACCCTGCAGGACGCCAGCGTGACTCTGTCGGGCAAGCCCGTGCTGCACGCAATGTCCCTGTCGCTGACCCAGCGGCGGATCGGCATCGTGGGGCGCAACGGGTCGGGCAAGACCACGCTGCTGCGGTTGCTGGCGGGGCTGATCGCGCCGTCGTCGGGCACGGTGCGGCTGGGCAACCTCGACCCGGCGCGCGACAGGCGCGCGATGCTGGCGGCGGTGGGCATCCTGTTCCAGAACCCCGACCATCAGATCCTGTTTCCAACGGTGGACGAGGAACTGTCCTTCGGTCTGGTCCAGATGGGCCTGACCCGCGCCGAGGCGGCGCAGGCGGTGGCCGACCTGCTTGCCAGCGAGGCGCGCAGCCATTGGGCGACGGCCCCGGTCAGCACGCTGAGCCATGGGCAACGGCACTATCTGTGCCTGCTGGCCGTGCTGCTGATGGAACCCGCGACGATCCTTCTGGACGAACCGCTGGCCAGTCTTGACCTGCCGACACAGCTTCGTCTTGCGCGGCGCCTGCAGGCGCTGCCGCAGCAGGTGATCACGATCAGCCACGATCCGGCGGCGGTGGCCGGATCGGACCGGGTGATCTGGCTTGAGGCCGGGCGGGTTGTGGCCGACGGGGCGGCGGCGGCGGTTCTGGCCGCGTTCGGCGATGCGATGGCTGACCGGGGGGCGGCGGATGCTGACACTGACATCCCCGGTTAAAACGCCGCTGCACCGGCTGCGGGCGGGGGTCAAGCTGGCGGCGCTGTGCGCCTATACCGTGCTGCTGTTCGGGTTGCGCGACCCTGCTGCGCTGGCCACGGCAGCGCTGGCCCCGGCGGGGTTGATCGCCGCCGGGGGGCCGGTCTTTGCCCGCCACGCGCTGCGGCTGCTTTGGCCGCTCTGGCCCTTCCTGCTGGTGCTCGGGGTGTGGCACTGGGTCACCGACGATGCCGGACAGGGGGCCGCCATTGCGCTGCGCCTGCTGGCGGCGGTCGCGGCGGCCAATCTGGTGACGATGACCACCCGCCTGTCTGACATGCTGGCGGTGATCGAGACGCTGTTGCAGCCCCTGTCGCGGCTGGGCCTGCCGCCGCGCCGGGTGGCGCTGGTCTTTGCGCTGGTGATCCGGTTCATTCCGGTGCTGTCCGACCGGCTGACCCAGATCCGGCAGGCCTGGCTGGCCCGGTCCCGGCGCAGACCGGGCTGGCGGGTGATGGTGCCTGCAACGCTGGCCGCGCTTGACGATGCAGACCACGTGGCCGAGGCCTTGCGCGCACGGGGTGGCGCGGGATAGACCGCCCGAAAGAGGAGATCCCATGGAACGCAACCTGACCCATATCGCCCTGTTCGCGGCCCTTGTGGCGGTGCTGGGGCTGGTGCCTCCGATCATGCTGGGGTTCGGCGTGCCGATCACCACGCAGTCGCTGGGCATCATGCTGTGCGGCACGGTGCTGGGCGCGCGCAAGGGGGCGCTGGCGGTGCTGGTGTTTCTGGCGCTGGTGGCGGTGGGGCTGCCGATCCTGTCAGGCGGGCGCGGGGGACTTGGCGTCTTTGCCGGGCCGTCGGTGGGGTTCCTGATCGGCTTCCCGGTCGCTGCCTACGTCGCGGGGTGGGTGGTGGAACGCTGGTCCGCGCCAGTCGGGCTGGCAGCAGGTGCGGGGGCCGTGCTGGGCGGGATCATCGTGCTCTATCCCCTCGGCGCGGCGGGTTGGGCCCTGATGCTGGGCAAGTCGCTGACCCAGGTGCAGGTGTTCCTGCTGGGGTTCCTGCCCGGGGACCTGATCAAGGTGGTGCTGGCCGCGCTGATCACCCGGGGCATCGCGCAGATGCGCCCCGGCGCACTGCTGTCGCGACCCTAGGCCTCCAGCACCAGTGCGCAGCCCACGCCCCCGGCGGCGGCGATGGTGGCAAGGCCCCTGCCACGCTGCAACTGGTGGTAAAGCCGCACGGCAAGGATCGCCCCCGATGCGCCGATCGGATGCCCGCGCGCCAAAGCCCCGCCGCCGGGATTGACGATGGCCGGGTCGATGCCCGCGCCCTCGACGCAGGCGATGGCCTGCACGGCGTAAGCCTCCATCACCTCGGCCACCGTCAGGCCCTGCGCGCCGCCCACTGCTGCGATTGCGGCCAGCGGCGACAGGCCCGGCTGTGCCGGGTCCGCGCCGACCGTCGCCCCGGCTGTGATCCGCAGACTGCGCCCGCGCGGCACCGCGCTGACGACGACAAACGCCGCCCCGTCAGCCGCAACGGCTGCGTTGGCGGCGGTGATGCTGCCGATGATCGGTCTGGCCCGGCCCGCGACCTGAAGCGTCAACGGGCGCGCAAAGGCATCGCGGCGCTCCCCGGCCACCGTCACCAGTTCGGCGCGGAAATCGGCGCGCAACGCGCGTGCGTGGCTTTCCACCGCCCATTGGTCCTGTACCCTGCGCGACAGGCCCAACCGCTGCGCCAACGCCTCGGCCGCCTCGGCCATGCCCGGATCGCGGTCGGGCCACGGCGTGAACGGGGCCTGATCATAGGGCACCGCAGGCCCGCCATCCGGATCGGTCCGCAGCCGCATCGGCCTGCGCGAATAGCTTTCGACCCCGCCCGCCACCACAACCCGCGCCGCCCCGCTTTCCACCAGCGCCCGCGCCAGCAGCACCGCATCCAGCCCCCCCGCGCATTGCCGGTCGATGGTCAGCCCCGCGACGCGGTCGGGCAACCCGGCGGCCAGCGCCACCCGCCGCGCCGGGTTGCCCCCGGCCCCCAGCGCGTTCGACACGATCACCTCGTCCACGTCGGCAGGACCCAGCCCGCAGGCGGCCAGCGCGGCCAGCAACACGGGCGCGCCAAGGTCCTCGATCGACAGGCGGTGAAACGCCCCGCCGCGCGGAACGACCGCCGACCGTTGCGCGGCGATCACGAACGCGGTCACGTCCCTGCCCCGATCCCGGCCGTCAGGGCGGCAAGATCGGTCTTGCCCGAGGCCAGCACAGGCCAGTCCGCCCGCCAGATCACCCGGCGTGGCGCGGCCAGCGCGCCGAACCGCGCGCGGGCCGCCGACAGCAGGGATGCTTCGGCAGCGGGGTCGCCCTGTGCCACCGCGACCAGCACCACCCCGCGCAGCGGATCGGTCCGCGCGAGAACCGCCACCTGCGCAACGCCGGGCAGCGCGGCGAGGCAGGCTTCGATCTCTTCGGGAAACACGTTCTGCCCGGCGACGGTCACCATCCGACCGGCCCGGCCGTGCAGGAACAGATACCCGTCCGCGATCCGTCCCATCTCGCCCACCGACAGCCAGCCGTCGCGCCAGACCGCAGGCCCCGGTTCCCCGGCGTAACCGGAAAAAAGATAAGGGCTGCGCACCCAGATGGACCCGGCGTCGACCCTGATCTCGACCCCCGGATAGGCGCGCCCGACCGATCCTTCGGGGGTGTCATCATCGGCCAGCGTGATGAAACTCGTCTCGGCAGCCCCGTAGAACTCCCGCAAGACGCATCGGGGTGCGATCCGCGCCAGACCCTGCCGCAGTCCGGCATCAACCTTGGCCCCGCCCACCAGCGCCAGCCGCAGGTCGGGCAGCGTCACCCCTGCCGCAACCAGCAACCGCACCTGTACGGGTGCTGCATGGATCACCTGGATGCGCCGCGAGGCCAGCGCCTGCGCCTGCCGGTCCGGGCGCAGGCCATCCAGCACGTGCACCTCTGCCCCCAGCGTCAGCCCCTCGACCGCCCCGTAAAGCGCCAGCGACTGCACCAGTTGCCCCGGAACGCCCACCCGCATGCCCGGCCCGATGCCGAACAACCCGCGATTTACCGCAAAGCTGGCGGCCCAGCTGGCATGGCTGCGCGCGATGCGCCGGGGTTCACCCGACGATCCCGCCGTCAGGGTTTCGAACCCCGATGTCGGCGCAGGCCCCGCCCCCCCGATCCGGAAGCACCCCGCGGCAAAGGCCTGCGCCAACGCCGCCCCGGCAGGACGGGCGGCGATCACCCCGGATGCCATCTGTACGGACAGAACCGCGCGGCCCGCCGCATCGAACAACCGCGCCTCGGGATGCCAGCGGAACCCTTCGGGCCGCTGCGGTCCGGCTGACACCAATGGCGGGTCAGACGCGCCGACATGACGGGGCGCGTCGGGGCGTCCCGCCGTCACGTTTGGGGAAACGCGGCCCGCAGCGCCCGCACCGCCCGCGCCAACGTCACCAGATCGACCCCCACGCCGGTCACCCGGCTGCCCCATCCCATGCAGGAGCGCGCAAAATCGGGGTCCAGCGCCAGAATCCCGGCCGCCTTGCCGGTTGCGGCGATCCGGCGCAGCGCATCCTCGATGGCCGCGACCACCACCGGATGATCCATCTGACCCGGATATCCCATGGTCGCCGACAGATCGCTTGGCCCGATGAACAGGCCATCCACCCCGTCGACCGCCGCGATCGCCTCGATCTGGCGCAGGGTCGCGGCGGTTTCGACCTGCACCAGCAAGCACAATTCCTGTTCCGCCTGCGCCACATAGTCCTGAACCGTGCCATAGCGGGTGGCGCGCGTCATGCCACCCATTCCCCGCACACCGCGCGGCGGATAGCGCATCGCATCCACCGCCCGCTTCGCCTCGTCGGCAGTCTGCACATAGGGGATCAGCAGGGTCTGCGCGCCAAGGTCCAGCACCCGCTTGATGAGTACCGTGTCATTGTCGGCCAGCCGCACCACCGGCGACACAGGGTAACCCACCATCGCCTGCATCATGCCAATCGTGTCGGGCAAGTCGGTGACCGAATGTTCAGTGTCGATCACTACCCAGTCGAACCCGGCTCCTGCCAGAAGCTCGGCCACCACCGGCCCCGGAACCGTGTTCCACAGCCCGATCTGCTGGCGCCCCTCGGCCAGCGCCTGCTTGAAGGCGTTCTTCGGCAGCTTCATGTCGCCACCAGCAGGCTGGCCATCCGGCGCAGCGCCAGAAGATATCCCTCGGTGCCGAAACCCGCGATCACGCCATCTGCGCGCAGGCTGACATAGGAATGGTGCCGAAACGCCTCGCGCTTGTGGATGTTCGAGATATGCACCTCCAGCACCGGGCCATCGAAGGCGTTCAGCGCGTCCAGAAGGGCGATCGACGTATGGCTGTAAGCCCCCGGATTGATGATGATCCCCGCGCCTTCGCTGCGCGCCTCCTGCACCCAGTCGACTAGAACACCTTCATGGTTCGACTGCAGAAACCGCACGGACAGGCCAAGCTCTGCCGCCAGCGCGGCCACAGCCACGCCGACATCGTCCAGCGTCTGGCTGCCATAGATTTCGGGTTGCCGCTGGCCCAGCAGGTTCAAGTTCGGACCATTCAGGAGGAAGATCGGTTTCGGCTGGGGCAAGGGCGCGGTCCTTCATGGGGTCCGCGTCACCCTAGCCGATCCCGCCCGCCGGGCAAGCGGTCAGGCGACCTTTTCCAGCGCGGGTTCCGGGGCCAGACCCAGCGCGCGCACCACTTCGCGGGTCAGGTGCGGCCGGTTCAGGGTGTAGAAGTGCAAATCTTCCACCCCGCCCTCAATCAGCCGGGTGCACAAGGTGGTGCACTGGGTCAGCGCCAGCAGGTCTTCGCGCCCGTCCCTCGCCGCCGTGGCAAACGCCTCGTCCAGACGGGCGGGTACCCGGGTGCCGCAGCGCGCGGCAAAACGTTTGGTCCCGGCCCAGCTTTGGATCGGCAGGATGCCGGGGATGATCGGAACCGTGATCCCCTCGGCCACACAGGCATCGCGGAACCGAAAGAAGGTGTCGGCATCGAAAAAGAACTGGGTAATCGCGCTGGTCGCCCCGGCGTCGATCTTGCGCTTCAGAAACCGCACATCGGCGCGGGCGTCGGCGGCATCGGGGTGGGGTTCTGGGTAGGCCCCGACCCGAATCCTGAAACGGCCCGTCGCCGCCAGCGCTGCCACCAGATCGACCGACGAGGCGAACCCCTCGGGATGCGGGGTGAACCGGTCAGCCCCCTTGGGCGCATCGCCGCGCAACGCCACGATCTCGGTCACCCCCGCCTCGGCGTAAGCTGCGGCAATTTCCAGCGTTTCGGCCTTTGTCGCATCGACGCAGGTCAGATGCGCCGCGACCCGCAGGCCATAGTTGCGGTTGATCGCGCCAACCGCCTCGTGCGTCAGCTTCCGCGTGGTGCCGCCCGCGCCATAGGTGACCGACACGAAAGCCGGGTCCAGCGGCGCCAGCGCCTGCACCGTTTCCCACAGCTTGAATGACGCATCGAGGCCCTGTGGCGGAAAGAATTCGAAAGAAATGCGCGGTGCGGACATAGGGCGGCTCCTGTTGTTGTCCCCTTGTCCCACGATTTCGGATGTGAGACAAATTCATATCTTTCACGATTATAATGAGGTTCATCGCATGTATATCGAACTGCGCCACCTGCGCACCATCCGCGCCATCCATCAGGCCGGGGGCCTGGCCCGCGCCGCCGATGTTCTGAACATGACCCAGTCCGCGCTGTCGCATCAGGTCGCCGGGCTGGAGGATCAGGCCGGGATGGAGTTATTCGTGCGCCGGTCCAAACCGATGAAACTGTCGGCGGCGGGCATCAGGATGCTGCGGGCGGCAGACCGCATCCTGCCGGAAATCGACGCGATGGAAGAGGAATTCCGCAACCTGCGGTCCGGCAAGACGGGGCGGCTGCACATCGCCATCGAGTGCCATGCCTGTTTCGACTGGCTGTTCCCGGTCTTGGAACTCTTTCGCCACGCCTGGCCCGAGGTGGACGTGGACATCCGCGCCGGTCTGGCGTTCGACGCGCTGCCCGCGCTGAACCGCGAGGAGGTGGATCTGGTGATCTCGTCCAACCCGCTCCCCCTGCCCGGCATCACCTTCAACCCGCTGTTCGACTATCATCCGACGTTCCTCGCCGCCGCCGCCAACCCGCTGGCTGCGAAGGACATGATCGAAGCGGCAGATTTTCGCGACCAGACGCTGATCACCTACCCCGTGACGCGCGACAAGCTGGACGTGTTCACCGAGCTTCTGACCCCCGCAAAGGTCGAACCCCGCGCGCAACGGACGGCGGAACTGACGGCGGTGATCCTGATGCTGGTCGGGTCGAACCGTGGCGTCGCGGTGCTGCCCGACTGGGTACTGCGCGACGTCAAATCCTCCGCCGACTACGTGACGCGCCCCCTCGGGCCGGGGGTCATCACGAAGCGGCTGTATGCAGCCACGCGGGAGGAGGACGCCGCCCGCCCCTTCATGGCGCATTTCCTGAAACTGGGCCGGTCGGAGCCAGTGAAGCTGCAGCGGGGTTAGGGGATGTCCCCGCGGGGGAGACTTATGGGCGTTTGAGTCAAATGGTTAGACTGGATGACTTTACGGATAGCTAAGGATTGGGGGAATTCACAGTCAGTTGGCAGGTGGAATTCGCTTTATTCCCTTTGCTCCGCCGCCTGTGAGAATGGTGGGTTTGTGCCGGTACCACGCTTGCTGCGCTAATCGATCCGAATATAGAACGCAACGGTCATATTGCGAGGACGCGTCTCCAAGCGAGTATGGGTAACAGCTTCGGGGTTACCTGTAAGCGTTGGTGCAGCGTCACCCGCATGTGGTCCAGTTCCCCCAGCACTCCCGGCATTGTGGAAAGACGAAGTGTAAGAATGCTGATGAGGCCCAACATCATCCCATTGGAACGATGCCATTGGTCCGGGTTCAGGATTGCCCTTTCCATCATTCCGTTTTATTTGCATGCCCCGCAGAAACACCCCTTGCAGATCAGGAAGCCAAACGTTGCCATCTCGATGAAGCTCATTGTAGAAATTCGGATCACTCTTCACTATCGAGCGAAATTCTGAATCCGGTATAGTACTTCCATCTGCGAGAACCCACTTTTCCGAGCGACCAGAATATTTTTGAAACAACTTTAAATCCAGAAGACTGGACACCACTGTTCCAATGGGTAAAGTCACAATGCACCCTCCACAATTAGAATATCGATTATCTTAATTACTTGGCACAGTATGTTCGAATCATGCTTCTGTCAATCAGGGACCCCACACCAATCAGGGGATTCATTGCGCAACCCGGTCCGTTGGCCGGGGGGGCGCGAGCTGCCTGTGAAGGGGTTCTTCGCAATCGGGTTGGTTGGGCAATTCTGGGCGCATCTGCCTGGGCGGGCACCTTATCGCGCCTGCCGGGGGCAGGCAAACGCTGGCTGATTTGGTTGAGACCAAAACAGGCAGGAAACAGTAGTCTTGTCCCCCCGCGTCGGTACGGATGCCCGACAAATGCACGACGTATATCCGAAGCAAAACCAAAGCTGCGGCGCGCCCCCTTCCCATCCGCCGCCCCGCCGTGTAATGCCCCTGCCTTGACCCCGTCCGGAGACCGACATGCAAGGCAGTGCCAACCTGAACCTGATGATCAAGGCCGCGCGGGCGGCTGCGCGGGGGCTCGTCAAGGACTTCCGCGAGGTGGAAAACCTGCAGGTGTCCTCCAAAGGTCCGGGCGATTTCGTCTCCAAGGCGGACCGCGAGGCGGAGCGGGTGATCAAGGACATGCTGATGGAGGGGCGGCCGACCTATGGCTGGCTGGGCGAGGAAACCGGCGGCGACGAAGGGGCGGACCCGACCCGGCGCTGGATCGTCGATCCGTTGGATGGCACGACCAACTATCTGCACGGGATGCCGCACTGGGCCATCTCCATCGCGCTGGAGCACAAGGGTGAGATCGTGTCGGGCGTGGTCTATGACGCGGCGAAGGACGAACTTTTCTGGGCCGAAAAGGGCGCAGGCGCGTGGATGAACGACCGCCGGTTGCGGGTGTCGGGACGGCGCGTGATGCAGGAGGCTGTGTTTGCGACGGGCGTGCCGTTCGGCGCGAAAAAGACGCTGCCCGCGATGCTGGGCGACCTTGCCCGGTTGATGCCGGGATGCGCCGGGGTCAGGCGCTGGGGGGCCGCGTCGCTGGACCTCGCCTATGTGGCGGCAGGGCGGTACGACGGCTATTGGGAGCGCGAGTTGCAGGCTTGGGACATCGCAGCCGGGCTGATCCTTGTGCGCGAGGCGGGCGGAATGATCGCCCCGGTGCGCGAGGGCGGCGACATCCTGCTGGACGGCACGGCGATTGCGGCCAACGATCCGCTGTTCGTGCCGTTCTGCAAGATCATCCGGAACACCTGAGCCTTTTCTTCGGTCCGAAAAGGGGACGTGCCTGTGGCACATCCCCGGACTGTTGCCTCGGAGGCGGGACGCCGGAGAGGCAAGGGATAATCTGCGATCGGGCCGGTCCGGCAAATCAGGCACGAACCAACGTTATTCCGGATCCGACGCAGGTTGGTCGATCGCCTTGCGGTCCGACGGGTGGTTCACCCCGTCCGCCCAGGGCACGTCGCCCAGATCGCGCGGGTGCACCCCGTCGAGAATTGCGGCGTTGACCCCGTATTCATCGGGATTGGAACGGCGCTGGTGGTGGGTGTAGATGCCGCAGGTCTTGCAGAACCAGTGTTTCGCGGTGCGGGTGCCCCACTGGTACAGCGTCAGGTTGTCGGCACCCTGCAGGATCGTCATCCCCGCCAACGGAGCCGATACGGCGATGGCCCCCCGCCTGCGGCAAAACGAGCAGTCGCAGCGCCGCGCGGTGGCAAGGCCAGCCGCCAACGCCACCTCCAGCACCACCGCCCCGCAATGGCAGGTGCCCCTCATCGGCGCGGCACCCTTGGCACCGACGACCTTGAAATGGCGTACTCCGCCTCCGGGTGGGGTGGCGTTCCATGCGTGCGTTGCCAGAACCCGAACCCGCCCCGCCGCAGCCAGACCGGCACGGTCAGCACAAGCCCGCCGATGAACCCGCCGACATGGGCGAGGTAGGCCACACCGCCGCCGTCGGTGGGGGTCACCGCGCCGTTGAACATCTGCACCGCGACCCAGACGCCCAGCACGATCCAGGCGGGAATCGGGAAGATGCGGAAGATGATGATGAAGATGAACAGCACATCGACCTTCGCGCGGGGAAACAGCAGCAGATACCCCCCCATCACCCCGGCAATCGCCCCGGATGCCCCCACCATCGGGATGGGCGACATCGGGTCGGCGGCGACCTGCAGCGCGGCGGCGGCCAGCCCGGCGGCGAGGTAGAAGACCAGAAACGG
The DNA here is from genome assembly GCA_027487575.1 of Rhodobacter sp. Classification (GTDB taxonomy): domain Bacteria; phylum Pseudomonadota; class Alphaproteobacteria; order Rhodobacterales; family Rhodobacteraceae; genus JAIYDJ01. The sequence goes on from JAIYDJ010000026.1 coordinate 20,389, forward strand.
CAGATGCCCCATCTCGTCTTCCATGTTGTCGCCAAATATCCACAAGAACAGCATGTTGCCCGCCAGATGCATCCAGCCGCCGTGCAGGAACATCGAGGTCAGCACCGATTCAACCTGATAGCCCTGCACCACGGCCCCGGGAATCAGACCCCATCGGTTGAAGAACACCGCCAGCGCATAGTCGCTGGGCACCGTCAGCCAATAGGCCAGAAACACCGCGATGTTCACCGCGATCAGGGCATAGGTGATGACCGGCGTGCGGCCGGACGGGTTGTGGTCGCGGATCGGAAACATGGGTGCAGCGTTTCCGATCCGCGCGGGCGCGTCAAGCCACCCCGACCTCGGCCAGAAGCTGTGCGTTGCCACCCGCCGCCGTGGTGTCGATGCAGACGTGGCGCTCCAGCAGCACATGCGCCGCATCCGGCAAGTCGCCGATCAGCGGCAGGATCGGACCCGGACGGGCGGCCAGCGCCAGCGCGTGGGGCCGGGCGGTTTCAGGCGGGCCCCAGTGCAGCGCGCCCGCAAAGCCGGTCAGGGTGGTCAGCGCCTCGGGCGGCAGCCCCGGTGCCTCGACCGCGTGGCCCCCCAGCGCGCGCACGGCCTGTGCCTGCTCCATCGCACTGGCCGCCGAAGGGCCAAGACACAGCAGCGGGGCACGCGGCGTGGTGGTCAGCCGGTTTGATTCGCCTGTCGGTCCGGGCAGCGGGGTGATGCGCGACACGGCGGCGGGCCGCCGCTGCGGCGACAGCGAAGCAGCGGCGTCCTGTGTCAGGGTGATACGGTCGTCGGGGGCGGATTGTGGGGCCGCCTGCCGGATAAACCGGGCAAGGTAGTGCGGACCGCCCGCCTTGGGACCGGTCCCGGACAACCCCTCGCCCCCGAAGGCCTGACTGCCCACCACGGCGCCGATCTGGTTGCGGTTGACATAGGTGTTGCCGACATGCAGCCGGTCGACGATGCGCTGCACCCGGTCGTCGATGCGGCTGTGCAGCCCGAAGGTCAGGCCATAGCCGGTGGCGTTGACCGCATCGATCACCGCGTCGATTTCGGACGCGCGGAAGGTGGCGACATGTAAAACGGGACCGAAGACTTCGCGCGGCATCGCGGCGATACCGGACACGCGCAGCAGGGTGGGCGCGATGAAATGGCCGGTCGCGGGGGTGGGCAGCGTCTTGATCAGGCGGCCTTCGCCTCGGGCCGTTTCGATATAGGCGGCGATGCTGGTGGCAGCGGCTGCGTCGATCAAGGGACCAGTGTCGGTGGGCAGATGCCACGGGTCGCCGGGCGCAAGGTCGTCCATCGCGCCCTGCAGCATCTCCAGCAAGGTATCGGCCAGGTCTTCCTGCACATAAAGGCAGCGCAGCGCGGAACAGCGTTGCCCGGCCGACTGGAAGGCCGAGGCGAGGATGTCGCGCACCGCCTGTTCCGGCAGGGCGGTGCTGTCGACCAGCATGGCGTTCAGCCCGCCGGTTTCGGCGATCAGCGGCGCGGTCGGGTTCAGATGCCGGGCCATCGTGTCACGGATGCGCAGTGCTGTGGCGGTCGATCCGGTGAAGGCCACGCCGCTGATGCGCGGATCGGCGGTCAGCGCCGCACCTACGGTCCCGTCACCGGGCAAAAGTTGCAGCGCGGTGGCGGGCACGCCCGCGCGCAGCATCAGGTCGGTTGCAAAGGCGGCGATCAGCGGCGTCTGCGGTGCCGGTTTGGCCAGCACGGCGTTCCCTGCGGCAAGGGCGGCGGCAATCTGGCCGGTGAAGATGGCGAGCGGGAAGTTCCACGGGCTGATGCAGGTGAACACGCCCCGCGCCGGGGCGGTGAGGCTTTCCGCCCCGTCGGCGTAATAGCGCAGGAAATCAACCGCCTCGCGCAGTTCGGACACGCAGTCGGACAGGGTTTTCCCTGCCTCGCGCGCCAGAAGGGCGAAGATCGGGCCGAAATCAGCCTCGTACAGATCGGCGGCGCGGCGCAGGACCTGCGCGCGGATGGCGGAAGGCGCAGCCCAGGGTTCGGCCAGCCGCAGGGCGGTGTCGATATCGGGGCGGGCGGCCGGGATGACATGGCCGGTCAGCGTCCCGGTTGCGGGGTTCAGGATGTCTTGCCGCAACCCGCCGACCGGACGACCGGCAAGCCTTGGGGCGGCCTCGAACCGGGTTGTCAGATGCGGGGCGCGCGCGGCGTCGATCATGGCAAGATCGCCCGCATCCGTCAGGTCCCAGCCGCGTGCATTGACGCGGGGCGCGAACAGATGCGGCCCGGTCAGGATGGCCGGGCTTGCGATGGCGTCCATCGCCTCGGTCGCGGTCAGCGGGCAGGCGGCGACGCGGGCGGGGGGGACCTGCGCGTCGACGATCTGGTTGACGAAACTGCTGTTCGCGCCGTTTTCCAGAAGCCGCCGCACCAGATAGGCCAGCAGATCGCGATGCGCGCCCACCGGGGCATAGATGCGGCAGCGCGTGCCGTGATCGGTCAGCACGATGTCGTGCAGGCGTTCGCCCATGCCATGCAGGCGCTGGAATTCGAAGGCGGTCCGGTCGGTCGCCATGTCCAGAATGGCCGCAACGGTGTGGGCGTTGTGGGTGGCAAACTGCGGATAGATGCGGTCGGTCATGCCCAGCAGTTTGCGGGCATTCGCGATGTAGCTGACATCGGTCGACTGTTTGCGGGTGAACACGGGGAACGATGCCAACCCCAGCACCTGAGCCCGCTTCACCTCGGTGTCCCAATAGGCGCCCTTCACAAGCCGCACCATGATCCTGCGGTCCAGCCGGGTGGCAAGGGCATGCAGCCAGTCGATCACCGCGCCGGCCCTGCGGCCATAGGCCTGCACCACCACGCCGAACCCGTCCCACCCCACCAGTGCCGGGTCCGACAGGACCGCCTCGATCACCCGGGCCGACAGGGCCAGCCGGTCCGCTTCTTCGGCGTCGATGTTGAACCCGATGCCTGCCGCCTTGGCCTGCGCCGCCAGCGCCTGCACACGGGGCACCAGTTCATCCATCACCCGGTCGGTCTGGGCCACCTCGTAGCGCGGATGCAGCGCCGACAGCTTGACCGAGATGCCGGGATTGCTGCGGATGTCGCCCCTCGTCGCCCTGCCGATCGCCGCGATGGCATCGGCATAGGCGCGCATGTAGCGCTGCGCGTCACGCTCGGTCCGCGCCGCCTCGCCCAGCATGTCGTAACTGTAGGTATACCCCTTCGCCTCCAGATCTCGCGCACGCTTCATGGCCGCGCCGATGGTTTCGCCCAGCACGAACTGCCGGCCCATTTCCTTCATCGCGCGAGCGACGGCCCCCCGGATCACCGGCTCGCCCAGCCGTCTGACGGCGGCCTTCAGATGCCCCACCACGCCCGGCTCGCGGTCATCCAGCACCCGGCCCGTCAGCATCAGCGCCCATGTCGAGGCGTTCACAAGGCTCGATGCCGACTTGCCCAGATGCTTCCCCCAGTCCGAGGGCGCGATCTTGTCCTCGATCAGGGCGTCCATCGTGTCGGCATCCGGCACGCGCAGCAGCGCCTCGGCCAGACACATCAGCGCGACACCCTCATCGGTCGACAGGCCGTATTCGGCCAGAAACACCTCCATCAGCCCGGGCCTTGCGCTGGCGCGGATGCGGGTTACCAGATCGGCCCCGCTGGCGCTGATCCGGTCGCGGGCGGCGGCATCAAGACCTGCCTCGGCGATCAGACGGCGGACCAACGCGGTCTCGTCTGTCAGGGCGTCGCGGTCGATCCGGGCGAAGGCATCGGTCATCGGGGTGTTCCTTGGCTGTTCGACCCATGGTACAGCGGATCGTGCGGGCCGTTCGCCCGATTGTGGGCCGGAGCGCAGGCGTTCCGCCCGAAAATGGGGGTGCTTCCGTGCCATCCGACCTTGACCGGTTCGACACCGCCATCCTGCGGACACTGTCCGAAGAAGGCCGGATCAGCGCCGCCGATCTGGCGCGGCGGATCGGGCTGTCGAAATCGCCCACCCAGACCCGGCTGAAACGGCTGGAACAGGCGGGGCTGATCACCGGCTATCACGCCCGGCTGAATCGCGCCGCGCTGGGGCTGGGGCATGTCGCCTTTGTCGAGGTACGGCTTTCGGACACCCGCGAGGCGGCCCTGCAGGCCTTCAACCGCGCGGCGCGGGCGGTGCCGGAAATCGAGGAATGCCACATGATCGCCAGCCGGTTCGACTATCTGCTGAAGGTCCGCACGACCGACATTCAGGACTATCGCCGGGTTCTGGCCGAACACATCTCGGCCCTGCCTCATGTAGCTTCGACTTCGACCTATGTCGCGATGGAGGCGGTCAAGGAAGCGGGTTAACCCGGCAATCGCCGCGGCTGAAACTTTGGTCCCTGCCCGGTCGTATCTGCAGAAACGAGGAGACGGGCATGGCATGGATTGATCTGATCGGGCGGATCCTGCTGGCCGCGCTGTTCGCGGCGGGGGCGGTGCAGAAGGCGGTTGAGCCGGGTCAGGTGCAGGACCTGCTGGCAGGGGTGGGGTTCCCGGGGTGGCTGGTCTGGCCCGCGCTGGCCTTCAACGCCGCGCTGGCGGTAGGACTGGTGTTCGGGCCCCGCGTGCGGGTCTGGGCCTTTGCCGGGGCCGCCTACTGCATGGCGACCAGCGTGTTCCACTTCATCCCCGGCGATGGCTGGCAGATGTCGATCTTCGTCAAGAACTGGGCGATTGCGGGCGGGTTGCTGGTTCTGGGGGCGCGGACCTGAGCCGGGCCTTGCATGGCGCCTCTGCCTTGGGCAACCTGCGTCAAACCGGAGACGCCGATGAACTTTGACCCCCGCGACCTGACCGCCGCCACCGCCCCGATCAGCCGGGCAAAGTCGATGCCGGCCGGGTTCTACACCGACCCCGCGATCTTTGCGCTTGAACGGGAGAGGCTGTTCCTGCGCGAATGGTTCTTCCTGTGCCGCGACGAGATGCTGCCCGCGCCCGGCGACTACCGCGCCTTCGATACGCCGGGCGGGCCGGTGGTGGCGCTGCGCGGGGCGGACGGGGTGCTGCGCTGTTTCGCCAACTATTGCCGCCACCGCGGGTCGATCCTGCTGGAAGGATCGGGCAACACCGGGGGCCGGGTGACCTGCCCCTATCACGCGTGGAGCTATCTGTCGGATGGCACGCTGTATGGTTGCCCCGACATGAAGGATGCCGAAGGGTTCGACCGGCGCGAAAACGGCATGGTCGCGCTGGATTGCCAGTCTTGGGCGGGGTTTGTCTTTGCACGCTTTACCCATGACGGGCCAAGCCTGCGGGACCATCTGGGCAATCTGCCCGACCGCATGGCGTCGCACCGGCCCGAAGAGATGCGCTGCACCTGGTCGATCACGCTGGAACCACAGTGCAACTGGAAACTGATCCTGGAAAACGCGATGGAAACCTATCACACCGGGGTCGTGCACAAGGCGACGGTGGGGGCGCAACAGTCGCGGACGCTGGCCACGCGGGGCAATTGGATCTGCATTCAGGTGATTTCAGGCCGGTCGGTCGCCACGCTGTCCGACACGATCCCGCCGTTCGATCCGGTCGAAGGGCTGGATGCGGACGCGCGGATGGGCACGTATTTCACCGTGGCGCTGCCGACCATGCAGTTCGCCGTCGCGCAGGATTGCCTGTGGTGGCTGAACGTGACGCCCGTCTCGGTTGCGCACTCCCGGCTAGAGATCGGCGGCTGTTTTCCGGCGGACCGGCTGCTGCGCCCCGATTTCGAAACCCGCGCCGCGCCCTATTATGACCGCTGGGAACGTGTCGGGCGCGAGGATGTGGGCATTCTGGAAAAGCAGCAAAAGGCGCTGGCCTCGGCGCTGTACCGGCCCGGCCCCCTGTCGGGGCGCGACGACATGGTGCAGGCTTTGGGCGTCTGGGTGATGGAGCGGCTGGGGCTGGCCGGTCAGGATACCTGACTGTACCGCCCCTTGGGTCTGCGCCAATCTGTGCGGACCGGCAATTGAGCTGGTCTGCAAGCGGAAGGAATTTTGTGATGAAGATTGGAAAGATCGGACAGTCGGTGGCCGTTGTGATCACCTTGTCGGTCGGGGTCGTCTGGGCGGGCGCGGAGTCGCCGACCTACAAGGCCGGTCAGGTGAATTGCAAGGGCGGCGACTGTTCGGCCATCGTGATGAACGATGATGGCTGGGGGGTGATCGTCGAAGGCAAGGGCAAGCGCAAGACGCGCAAGGCCGCCGAGGCGAAGGCGGAAGAGCTGAATGCATCGGGCGGGGAAGGCAGCGTCGTGGACCCCTGTTTCCAGGAGCCCGAGACCTGCGTAGGCGCAGGCTGACCGCGTCAGTCCCCCTGCCCTGCCGAAAGGCCGAAGCGGCACTCGGCGGCGCAGACCGGCTGACCCGCCAGAATTGCGGCCGCGATCAGGGCCGGAACCTCGGGCGCAAGACCAAGGGGCGGCAGGACCCGCCCCCGGAACCCCGCCGTTTCCAGGGCCGCCGGGATGTCTTCTGTGACATGACCGCCTTCCGCCGCGAAGAACGGCAGGCACAGGTCGTTTTCGCCGAAACCCTGCACCTGCGACAGTTGCGGCGACTGGTCGATGAAAGCCGCCTCGGCATGCCCCAGCCCAAGGTCGGCGGCGATCCGCGCCGCGACGCGCGCGGCGATGCGCGAGGGGACGGGACTTTTGAACGACCCATGCGCCGCCAGCAGTAACGCGGCATCGGCCGGGGCGATCCCGCGGTCCGACAGCGCCCGCGCGACAATGGCCGAGGAGAGCGCGTGCAACGCGGGGTCGCAGCCGAAGGGTTCCAGCACCTGCCAGCCGGTGGCCCCCGCTTCGGCCAGCCGGGCCGGAATCTGGATGCGGGTGAACCAGCCCCCGGCCATGAACAAGGGATAGGCCCGGCCCTGCGGCGCCTGCGTGGCCCGCGCCAGCGCGCCCGGTTCGGCCAGCGTGGCGGCGGTGACGCTCCACCCCGGCAGATGCAGCGACACCCGCGCGGCAAGGTCGGTCAGCGCCTGCGCCGCAGGGCCGGGGTCCGACGGCTGGCCATGGGCGATGAGGACGGCCTGCATCATGTCGGGTAGGGCCAGTTGGCCTGCGAAAATGCCCCGCCATCCACCCACAGCGTCTGCCCGGTGACGAAGGCCGCAGCGTCCGAGATCAGGAACAGCAGCGGGCCGGTCAGGTCTGCCGGCGTGCCGACCCGGCGCAGCGGGGTGACGGCGGACCATGTCGCGGCATAGTCCCCCGCCTCTGCCGCGGTGCGTTCAGTGGCGATCGCACCCGGCGCGATGCAGTTGACGCGGATGGCGTGGGGGCCGAGTTCGACGGCAGCGACCTTGGTGAACTGCTCGATCCCGCCCTTGGACGCGGTGTAATCGACCAGACGCGGAAAGGCGTGCTTGTTGCACCCCGATCCCAGCGTGATGACTGATCCGCCATGGCCTGCGGCGATCATGGCCTTGGCCGCGGCTTGGGTGTTCAGAAAGGTTCCACGCAGGTTGGTGGCCATCACGGCGTCCCAACGCTCGGGCGCAAGGTCCAGAAGGGTGGACCATGTCTGGATGCCCGCGTTGTTGACCATGACGCGCGGTGCCTGCCCGGCCCAGTCGGCCGCCTCGGCATGGAACTGCGCGACCTGTGCCGGGTCGCCCGCGTCGCTTTCCCAGGCCCTTGCCGTCGGGCCGATCTCGGCCACCAGCGCCTGTGCGGCGTCGGCCTGACCCAGATGGGTGAAGGCCACCCGGTACCCCGCCCCGGCCAGCGCGCGCGTCAGGCTGCGCCCGATGGCCGATGCCCCTGCGGTGACCAGCGCCAGCATGTCAGGCCCATGTCCGGTCAAGCAGCGCCAGCCAGTTTTCATGTGCCAGCTTGCGCAGCAGCGCATCGTCATAGCCATGCGCGCGCAGGGCATCCAGCAACACGGGCAGGCCGGTCACGTCCTTGATGTCCTTGGGCATCGTCGCGCCGTCGAAATCCGATCCGAAACCGACGTGATCCTCGCCACAGGCCGCGATCAGATGGTCAAGGTGGTGCAGCATCGCGTCAAGCGGCATGTCGGGCGACTCGCGGCCGTCCGGGCGCAGAAAGCAGGTGGCGAAGTTCAGCCCGACCATGCCGCCGCTTTCACGGATCATGTGCAACTGCCGGTCCGTCAGGTTGCGCGACGATGGGCAGATCGCATGCGCATTGGAATGCGTCGCGACAAGCGGCGCATCGGACAGCGCGGCCACATCGTTGAAGCCCGCCTCGTTCAGGTGGCTGAGGTCCAGCATGATGTGCAGCGCGTTGCATTCTTGGACCAGCCGCTTGCCAAGGTCGGTCAGCCCCGGCCCGGTGTCCCCGGTCGAGGGATAACGGAACGGCACGCCGTGGCCAAAGAGGGTCGGGCGGCTCCAGACCGGGCCAAGACTGCGCAGGCCCACCGCATGGAAGCTGTGCAGCGCGTCAAGATCGGGGTCGATCGCCTCGGCCCCTTCGAAATGCAGGATGGCGGCGATGGTGCCTGCGGCCATGGCAGCGCGGATTTCGGCGGTGGTGGTGCAGATTTTCAGCGCGCCCGTGCGTTCCATCCATTTCAGATGGCCGATCTGCGCCAGCGCCACCGGCTGTGCCGCGGCGTGGCCGATCAGGTCGGGCAGCGGAAAATCATAGGGGGGCGTATCCATCCGCAGAAAGAAATCCGGATCATCGAAATCGACCGGCGAGGGGATGTAGACGGCAAAGAACCCGCCCGCAAAACCGCCCCTTACCATGCGCGGCAGGTCAAGCTGCCCCTTGGCGTCGGTGCCGTCCCAGATCGACTGCCGCTGTCCCGGGGCCGCATCGAGACGGTAAAGGATGTCGTTGTGGCCGTCGAATACCGGGATCATGGGATGTCCTTGCTGATTTGGCGCAGGTTAGAACAAGTTTGGGGCAAGAGGAAACCGGGTTTCCGACCGATCTGTCGAAGGCCTGTTCCCCCCGCAGCCAGGATCGCCGTGAACCCCTCGACCGACGGCGGCCTGCCCGGAAAGCGATGGCCCACGAGACTTCTGGCGGCAGGCCCAACCCTGCGGCCGTCAGTTCATCGGCGCGCCGCCTTCGGCCTTTCGCCGCGCGACATACTCGGTCAGCGCCTGAAGGGTCGCGGGGTCCAGCGCAGGGTCCTCATGTTCGGCCAGCAGTTGCTTCCAGACGGCGGTGGCGCGCTGCGTCGTGTCCTGCCCGCCCTTCTGGAGCCATTGTGGATGGTTGTCCCAGTTCGACAGCAGCGGCGTGTAGAAGGCATCCTCATACCGCGCCATCGTGTGGTCCGCGCCAAAGAAATGGCCGCCGGGGCCGACGTCGGCAATCGCCTGAACCCCCAGACTGGCCTCGTCGGTGGCGATGGGCTGCAGGTAGGATTGCATCATCCCCAGCAGTTCGGCGTCAAGGATCAGCTTTTCGAAACTGGCGGTCAGCCCGCCGTGCATCCAGCCTGCCGCGTGCTCCACCAGATGCGCTCCGCCCATGATCGCCCCCCACAGCGACATCTGCGATTCGTAGGCGGCCTGCGCATCCACCGTGTTGGCGGCGGTGACGTTGGACGACCGGAACGGAACGCCGATGTGGCGCGCAAGCTGCCCCGAGGCCTGCGCCGCCTTCACGTATTCCGGCGTGCCGAACGCGGGCGACCCGGATCGCATGTCGACGTTCGAGGTGAAGCCGCCATACATCGCCGGGCAGCCGGGCCGGACGATCTGGGTCAGGACCAGCCCCGCCATCGCCTCGGCATGTTGCAGGGTCAGCGCGCCCGCCAGCGTGACCGGGGCCATTGCGCCTGACAGCGTGAACGGAGTGATGATGTTGACCTGCCCGTGGCTGGCCAGCGTGATCAGCCCTTCGGCCATCGGCACGTCAAGTTGCAGGGGCGAGTTGGTGTTGATGACGCCCATCAGGGCCACCGGCAGGCGGTCCACCGGTTGACCCAGCATCAGCGCCGCCATTTCCAGCCCGTCCATCGTGCGGGCGCGGCCCAATGTCTGGGTCTGCCAGGTTTTGTCCAGCAAGGTGATCTCGGCCAGGTACAGGTCCAGATGCCGGGTGTTTGCGGGCAGGTCCATCGGCTCGAACGGGCCGCCACCTTCCTGATGCAGGATGTTCATCGACTGGATCAGCCGCAGGTAATCCTGCATTTCGGCAAAGGTGCCATCGCGGCGGCCGCGTTCGGCGTCCATCACATAGGCCGGGCCGCCAACCGACGAAAACACCACGTCATTGCCGCCGAACCGCAGCGATTTCGCGGGGTTGCGGGCGGTCAGGGTAAAGGTCGCTGGAATTGTGCTCAGCCGTTCCGCGACAAGGCCGGGGTCGAACCGGACGCGGTCGTCGGTGACCTGCGCGCCGGCCTGCGCGTAAAGCTGCCGGGCGGTCGGATCAAGGATGCGCATTCCGGTATCGCGCAGCACGGTCAGCGCGGCGTTGTGGATCGCCGCGACCTGATCGCCGCTTATCACTGCGATGGGCGCATAAGGGCGGGGGGTCTGGCCAAAGGCGGGCTGATGGATCTGGCCGCTGCTGCGGGCGGGCCGGGGGCGGCGGGTCATTCTGCCGCCACGGTGTCGGCGGTCGCAAAGGCGGCATCGCGGCGCAGGACGGGGTTCGGGTTGGCAAGATCACGGGCGGTTCGGTGGCCCTGCCAGACCGCATGGGCGATGGCACCGGGGGCATTCGCATCACCGGTCAGGTGCAGGCTGGGCAGGTCGGCGAGCTCCTGTTGCAGGGGCGACCCGCCAAGGCGCTGCCCCACGATGACCAGCGACCGCACCCGGATCGAGGACGGCTCGCCGGTCATGATCTGTGCAAGGTGCAGGGTGTCGCCGTCAAAGCCGGTCACGATCTGCAGCGTGCGATACCCGATCCCGCGCCGTGCCAGCGCCTGATGGATCAGCGGCTGTTCGTTGGTCAGGAACGTCCAGGCCGAGGCCGCCCCGGCGGTGGTGATGTAGGTCACCGCATGGCCCTTGTCGTGCAGATCTTCGGCGATGGCCGTTCCCAGCGCATAATTGTCGAAGTCGAACACGACGACCGGGCCTTCCGGCGTTGCCCCGCTTGCAAGGTCGGTCGGGGTGAAGATGCGCGGCGCGGTCAGCGGGGCTGCGGGCAGTTCGTTGGCCCCGCACAGGTTGGGCAGCCAGCGCGACCCGGTGGCAAGGATCGTGTGATCCGCCTCGAAATCGCGGATGTTCTGCGCGGTCAGTTCGGAATTCGGGTACAGCGCCACGTTGTTCAGCTTGCGCAACTGGCCCAGCCGGTATTCCGCGACTCGGTTCCACGCGCGCAGGCCAGGAAGTGCGGTTTCATAGCGCAGGCGGCCGCCGAATTCGGCCTTGTCGGTCAGCGTCACCTGAAAGCCGCGCCGGGCAAGGGTCAGCGCCGCCTCAAGCCCCGAAGGCCCGCCGCCGACGATCAGCACCGTTCCGCTGCCATCCTTCGGGGTGCGTTCGGGATGCCAGCCGCGCCGCCATTCCTCGCCCGCCGTGGGGTTCTGGGTGCAGCGGACCCAGACGCCGTCATGCCACGAACTGATGCAGATGTTGCAGCCGATGCATTCGCGGATGTCCTCTTCGCGGCCTTCGTCGATCTTGTTGGGCAAGTAAGGATCGGCGATCGATGGCCGCGCGCCGCCGATCAGGTCCAGCACCCCGCGTTTCAGCATCGACACCATTGTATCGGGCGAGGTGAAACGACCGACGCCGACCACGGGCTTGTCGGTGACGGTCTTCATGAAGTCGATGGTGGTTTCGTGGCTGCCTTCGGGCGTGAAGCGGGACGGGGCGCAGTCGTAGGCGGAATAGTCCATCTTGACGTCGAACAGGTCGGGCGCGTCGCGCAGGTGGTGGATGACCTCGTGCGCCTCGGAGGCGTGGGAGTCTGAGGGGCGGTTGCGGAGTTCCTGCATCGAGATGCGCAGGGCGACTGCCGTACGGCCTTGGGTGGCGGTGCGCACGGCGTCGATCAGGTTTTCGGTCAGGCGCGTGCGGTTCCTGACGCTGCCGCCATAGGCATCGGTGCGGTGGTTGTAGTCCGACAGCAGGAACTGATAGGGTAGATACCCCATGCCAGAATAGACATAAAGAATGTCGAACCCCGCCTGTTCGGCCCGGATCGCGGCCTCGGCATGCCAGCGGATCAGGTCCTTGATATCGCTGGCGTCCATGATCCTGGGCCGGGCCTGCGACATGAAGGGCACATGCGTGGCCATCCACGGGACACCCGAGGGCGACAGCGCAGGCAGCCGGGTGGTGCGGTTCATCGCCGCCGCCCCGCCATGCCAAAGCTCCACCCCCGCCAGCGCGCCGTGGGCGTGCACCGCGTCGGTCATCAGCGCATGGGCCTTGATGTCCGCGGCATCCCAAAGCGTCGCGTTGGGGAACGGGCTGTCGTCCGACGACGGGTCCACCGAACAGGCCCCGGTGCAGACGACGCCCCAGCCACCCTCGGCCTTCATCCCCCGGAACGCTGCGCGGACGCGGGGGGCGGCGTTGGTCATGCCGCTGGCATGGGGGACCTGGAAAAAGCGGTTCTTCGTGACCTTGGGGCCGATCTGCAACGGTTCGAACAAGGGGTCATAGCGGGGGTTGCGGCGCATGGGAACCTCTTGCTGAACGGTTGTATGGTAAGGCTGGCCCATCGATTCGGGCAAGGAGGATGTTGGATGACCGTTCAACAGCGGATTGCGGGCAGGCAGCATGGCTGAACCGCGCTTTCGCCGCTATGCGCCCGAGGTGCGGGCCGGAATGCTGGTCGAGGCCGGGATGGCCTGCCTTGCGCGCGGCGGGATCGGCGCGTTCACGGTCGACAACATCTGTGCCGAGGCGGGGGCGTCGCGCGGGCTGATCGCACACCACTTCGGCGGCAAGGACGGCTTGCTGGTGGCGGTCCATGCGGCGGCCTATGCGCCCGTGCTGGAAGGGTGGGAAGGTGTCGGCCTGCCGGGGCTGGTGGACCGGCTGTTCGCCCCGGCGCAGTTCACCGAACCCGGCCCGCGCGTCTGGCTGGCGCTGTGGGGCGAAATCGCGGTGAACCCGGTTCTGAAGGCCGAACACGAACGGCATTACACCGCCTACCGCACCAAGGTCGCGGCGGTGGTGGGGGATGATGTGCTGGCGGGGGCGGTGATCGCGCTGGCCGACGGGCTTTGGCTGGAACAGTGTCTGGCCCCCGACGTGATGTCACCCGATCGTGCCAAAGCCGCGTGTAGGATGCTGCTGAGGCCGATACTGGGCGACGTGTAGGGGGTATCATGCAGCGCTGGATGGCAGGGGCAGTCGTGGGGATGGTGGCGATGGCAATGTCCGCAATGGCGGTGGCGCAGGACAGGGTGACAATCAGGATTCTCAGCTTCAACATCTGGTATGGCGGCGATCAGGTGAATTTCGCCAAGGTGGTCGAGGCGATCCGGCTGGCCGATGCGGACATCGTGGGGCTGCAGGAGCCCGACGGGCGGACATTGGACCTTGCGGTGGCAGCAGGCTATCCCTTTGCCGATACGCGGCGGCACATCCTGTCGCGCTATCCGCTCTTCGATCCAGCGCTGGGGGTGACGACGGCGACCGACGCCCCGCCCTATTCGATCGCCGGGCTGGAAAGGGACGCCCTGCATGTCTGGGCGATGGTGGCTCCGGGGCAAGTGATTGCGGTGGCCAATACCCATCTCACCTCCGATCCATATGGTCCCGAGATGGTGCGCGACGGGGCGACGCCAACCGAGGTTCTGGCCAACGAAGCCGCGGTTCGGTTGCCCGAGGCGCAGGCGCTGCTCGACGGGTTGGCGCCGGTGGCCGCGCGGGGGGCGCCGGTGCTGCTGACCGGGGATTTCAATGCGCCCTCGCATCTGGACTGGACGCCGGGGGTGCAGGCCGTGCGGCCCGGACTGAAATACCCCGTCAACTGGCCAGTGTCGAAACTGATGGAAGATGCGGGGTTTTCCGACACCTTCCGCACGGCCCATCCCGACCCGGTGGCGGTTCCCGGTCTGACCTGGACACCGGGACGGCCCTGGCCGGTGATCCCCGAAGCCGAGACGGCGGACCGGATCGACTTTGTCTGGGCGGCGAACGCGACGGTGGTGGGTTCGGTCCTGCTGGGCGAAACCGGCAATCC
>JAIYDJ010000058.1 GCA_027487575.1 Rhodobacter sp.
CCCAGCACGATGATCTCGCCATAGGTGTCAAAGCCGCGAAAATCGACGATGATGGTGTTGACCGCGTTGGTGCCGCCCGCGCCGGGTTTCGACTGGGCCAGATGGAAGGCCGAAATCGGCTCGAACGCCGCGTCGCGGGTCAGCAGGACATAGGCCAGCCCGGCCATCCCGACGCCAAGCGCCGCCGCGAACACCCCGTCACGCAGGCGGCGCGACAAAGGCTCCAGCGGGGCGCCCTTGGGCAGCAGGTTCAGCGCCAGCAGCATCAGAAGCACCGTCACGACCTCGACCGTGATCTGGGTCAGGGCCAGGTCGGGGGCGGACAGATAGGCAAAGCCAAGTGACAGGACCAACCCGACCACCCCGATCAGCAGCAGGGTCATCACCCGGTTACGGTGCAGCCACAGGGCGGCCAGCGTGGCCAGAACGATGGCTGCAGTCGCCACCACGGGCACGACTTCGGTCGGGGTCGCGGCGCGCACACCCGCCGCGTGGGTCCCGGTTGCAAAGGCCCAGACCGAAAGCCCCGCCATCGCCGTCAGCGCCACCACAAGCCCGCGCGACAGCGGGCCGTCGTGCACAGCGCGGGTGATGCCCTGCGCCAGCCGGACCGCGCCCGCAATCCCGGCCTCGAAAATTGCGGCGCTGTCGGGCAGATGGACTGCGCGGTCCAGCGCGGCCAGACGCGGCCAGAGGCCCCAGATCAGCAATCCGCCACCCAAAGCCACCAGCGACATCCACAGCGCCGCCGGTTCCAGCCCGTGCCACAGCTTGATCGCCACCTCGACCGGCCCGCCCGCGCTTGCCTCGGAAGCCGCTTGAACCAGTCCGCCCGCAACCAGCATCGGTGCAAGCCCGATGGCCACGACCAGAGCCACCAGCAGCAGCACCGGCCCGGTCATCCCCGCGCCCGCATCATGCGGCTTGTGTGGATAATCGTCGCGCACGGGGCCCAGAAACACCGCGCCGATCAGACGGAAGCTGTAGGCCGCCGATACGGCCGTGCCCAGTGTGACCATCGCCGCCAGCACCCAGTGCGACCCGGCAAACGAGGTGTGCGCCGCCTCGTGCAGCAGCATTTCCTTCGACAGGAACCCGTTCAGCGGTGGAACCCCGGCCATCGACAGCGCGGCCAGCGACGCCAGCACAAAGGTCACCGGCATCAGTCGCCGCAAGCCCCCGAGCCGCGACAGCGACCGCGTCCCGGTTTCATGGTCCACGATCCCCGCCGACAGGAACAGCGCGGCCTTGAAGCTGGCGTGGTTGACGATGTGGAACACCGCCGCCATCAGCGCGGGCGTCGTGCCGATGCCCAGAAGCAGGGTGATGAATCCCAGATGGCTGACGGTCGAATAGGCCAGCAGCGCCTTGAGATCGTCCTTGAACAGCGCGGTCCATGCCCCCAGCAGCAGGGTCAGCAACCCCGCCGTCGTCACGATGCCGAACCATTCGGGCGTGCCCGCCAGCACCGGCCACAGCCGCGCCATCAGGAAAATCCCGGCCTTCACCATCGTTGCGGAATGCAGATAGGCCGACACCGGCGTCGGCGCGGCCATCGCCTGCGGCAACCAGAACTGGAACGGCACCTGCGCGGACTTCGAAAAGGCCCCCAGCAGGATCAGGATCAGGGCCGGCAGATACAGCGGCGACGCCTGAATGTCCGCGGCGCGCGTCAGGATCACCGACATCTCGTAAGACCCGGCGATATGGCCCAGCAGCAACGCCCCGGCCAGCAGCGCCAGCCCACCCGCCCCGGTGACCGTCAGCGCTATGCGCGCGCCCCGGCGGCCCTCGGGAAGATGGCTCCAGAACCCGATCAGCAGGAAGGATGACAGCGAGGTCAGCTCCCAGAACACCAGCAGAAGCAGAAGGTTGTCCGACAGCACGATGCCCAGCATCGCACCCTGGAACAGCATCAGATAGCTGTAGAACTGCCCCATAGAATCGCGCGGCGACAGGTAGAACCGGGCGTAGATGATCACGAGAAGGCCGATGCCCAGGATCAGCCCGGCAAACAACAGGCCCAGCCCGTCCAGCCGCAGGCTGAACGCCAGTCCAAGCTGGGGCATCCAGTCGACGCGTTGTGCCACGGCTTCGCCGCGCAGGACCGCCGGGGCAAGCGACGCAAGGCCCGCCAGCGCGACCGAGGTTGCCAGCCCGGCCGCCATGGCCTGCATTCCGCGGCCGGCCCGGTGCAAAAGTCCGGGCAGCAGGGCCCCGACAAAGGGCAGACAAACCAGCAGGATCAAGGGCATCAACTCGACAGTTCCCGAAATGACAAGACAGGCTGACGAAAAGCGCCTGCCGCGATATACGCGTGCGATGCCGCAAGGCCAATGGTTTTCGGGCGATTTCGGACCTGTCTTTCGGCTAGGTTTCCCTCCATGCGGCGTTCTGGTCTATCAAATAGCGTTGAGAGAGCGGAATTGCCGCAGCCCCCAAAGACCGGGCCTGCGCCCCCACCGTGCCCTGACGCACCACGGGCGGCGTGACCCCGGACAGGTCCAGCCGCAACAGGGCCGCCTGCGTGCGCGCCGTCAGCTCGGCGCGGACGGACTCGGGCATCCAGCCGTCGATCAGCACCGCCTCGAGTTCCAGCAGCGACGAAGCCGACAGGATGGCCGAGGCCAGCCCGTCGGCGGCGGCGTCCATCCATGCCGACAGAACGGCCTTGCCGACCTGCCAGTGATCGGGCCTTTCCCACAGATGATCGCTGCTTTCGCCGGCCGCTTCCATCGCGTCGGCCAGAACCGACAGCGAGGCCACATCCAGCAGGCGCTGCATCCGCCCGTCCGGCCCGGGCACCGGGACCGGCCCCACCCCGGCCGCGTTGCCGGTCCGGCCCAGAAACAGCTGTCCGTTCAGCACCAGACCACCACCGATGAACGTGCCGACGTAGAAATACAGGAATTCCGAAGGCCGCTCGCCCGTGCCGAACACAAGTTCCGCCCCACAGGCCGAGGTGGCATCGTTCTGCACATAGACCGGCATGGCGGTGATCGCGGCCAGGTCAGCCTGAATGTCGCGTTCGCGCCATGCGTCCATCTCGGCCTGCGGGGCACCCAGCGCTTGCACCCAGTTCCACAACTGGAACGGCATCGCGACCCCAAGACCGCCGATCCGGTCGCGGTGGGGCGGGGCCAGGGCCGCGACCATGCCGGGCAGCGCCTGCTGCACGAAGGCCACCACCGCGTCGGGCGTGGGATAGCGGTAGACCCGCCGCTGCGTGGCGCGCACCCCGCCCAGAAAATCGATCAGCGTCAGGTCCGCCGACCGCCGCCCGATCTTCAGCCCCAGAAAGAACGCCCCATCCGCTGCCAGCGACATCGGCACCGAAGGCTGACCGATTCGGCCACGCTGCGGCGTTCCGCGCAGCAAAAGGCCGTCCCGCTCCAGCGCGCGCATGATGACCGATACGGTCTGCGCCGAAAGTCCGGTGATTCGCGCGATGTCGGTCTTGGCCAGCGCGCCGTGCTGGCGCACAAGGCCCAGAACCAGCCGCTCGTTCTGCGCTCGCATGCCGGACTGGTTGGTGCCGCGCTGGATCGCGGCTTCTGCAAGGGCCCGGTCAAAGACGGTGTCGGACATGGCCGCGGGTGCCTCAACCGGACCCGGTCGCAGAGATCACACCCTTGCGAAGGATGACATTGGCAAACAATGCCAGTTCCGATGTCGCGACGATGGTATGCGCCGCCCGGATGCGTGGATAAAGGTCAGTCCCTGACAGGGCCGTGACCCGCAGCCCGCGCGCCATGCAGGCCGCGTCGATCTGGCGATGGATCGCCCCCGTTTGCGCCGGATCGTTGTTCAGGGATGCGCGGAACACGCCGCCGTCGCCATCCCTCTCGATCGGCAGAACCTGCAGCACAGCCTCCAGCACCGCCAGAAGGCTGTGCCCGTCGGCGCGCACGAGACGGCGCGCATGCTCTTGTGCCGGATAGTTGCCGTCGACCAGCGCGATTTCGTCGCCGTGGCCCATGGCGCGCAGGGCGAACAACAGGTCGGGGCCCAGCAGGGGCGGCAATCCGATCAGCATCTTCGTCCTCCCCCTGCGCCGGTGGTGCCGGCTTCCAGGCCCGGCACAGAGTGACCTTGCGGGGGGCGGGGCGGGCTGTCAATGATAATTCACTCTGATTTATTTATCTTGACGCATCCGCCGGATTCGGTGTTTGGTATGCCTGTCGCCGGGCCGGGAGGCTTGGAGGGGCGTACGAACGGGGCGATTGACCCCAATGATCCTTGGGAGGAACTACCAATGAAATTCAAAGCTGCCGCCCTGATGGGCGCCGCTGCCATGGCCCTGCTGTCGGCCCCGGCGTTTGCCGAAAGCCACGGCGTGTCGGCCTGCCTGATCACCAAGACTGATACCAACCCGTTCTTCGTGAAGATGAAGGAAGGCGCCGAAGCCAAGGCCGCCGAACTGGGCGTCAGCCTGAAATCCTACGCCGGCAAGGTTGACGGCGACCACGAAAGCCAGGTCGCGGCCATCGAGGCCTGCATTGCCGACGGCGCCAAGGGCATCCTGATCGCTGCCTCCGACACCAAGGCCATCGTCGACTCGGTCGCCGCCGCCCGTGCGGCCGGTGTTCTGGTCATCGCGCTTGACACCCCGCTGGAGCCGATCGACGCGGCCGACGCGACCTTTGCCACCGACAACTTCCGTGCCGGTCTCCTGATCGGTCAGTGGGCTGCCGCCACGCTGGGGGCAGACGCCGCCAATGCCAAGATCGCCATGCTGGACCTTGCCATCAGCCAGCCGTCGGTCGACGTCCTGCGCGACCAGGGTTTCCTGACCGGCATGGGCATCGACACCGTCGACATCACCAAATGGGGTGACGAGACCGACCCGCGCATCGTCGGCAACGAAGTGACCGCCGGGAACGAAGAGGGCGGCCTGAAGGCGATGGAAGCCCTGCTGACCAAGGATCCCGACATCAACGTGGTCTACACGATCAACGAGCCGTCGGCCGCAGGGGCCTTCGAGGCGCTGAAGGCCGCAGGCAAGACCGCACTGATCGTTTCGGTTGACGGCGGCTGCCCGGGCGTCGCAGACGTGAAGGACGGCGTGATCGGGGCCACCTCGCAGCAATACCCGCTGCTGATGGCCTCGCTGGGGATCGAGGCGATTGCCAAGTTCGCCGCTGACGGCACCAAACCTGCACCGACCGAAGGCAAGGACTTCTTCGACACAGGCGTGGCCCTGATCACCGACAAGCCGGTCGACGGCGTCGAATCGATCGACAGCACCAAGGGCGCGGAACTCTGCTGGGGCTGAGGTCCGGTCCACACCGCCGTTGATTTGCGGCGGGGTCTGATAAAGGATCAGAAGGCAAGGGCGGCGTTCGCGCCGCCCTTGTCACAAACCGCGACGGAACTGCGGGCATTCTCAGGGGGGAACCATGGCAGATGCAAAACCGGCACCCGGCTTTGAAGAGGGGCTGAAGGGCGCCTCAGAAAAACTGGCCGAGTTCAGGGAAGATCGCGGGTTCCTCAAACGCGCGCAGCACTGGCTGCACCAGACGCCGTCGGCCGTTCCGATGATCGTTCTGGTGGTGGCGCTGATCGTGTTCGGCCTGTGGTCCGAGAACTTCTTCAAGGTCACGACGCTGTCGACCATCCTGCAGCAGATCGCCATCGTGGGGATTTTGGGCTGCGCGCAGTCCATCGTGGTGCTGACGGCAGGCATCGACCTGTCGGTCGGGGCCATTGCGGTGTTTTCATCCGTGCTGATGGGGCAGATGTCGTTCCGCTATGGCGTGCCGGCCGAGCTTTCGATTGCCATCGGCCTGTGCCTTGGCACCGCGATGGGGGCCGTCAACGGATTGCTGATCGCCTACATGCGCTTGCCGCCGTTCATCGCCACACTGGGCACCTGGCAGATTCTGCTGGCGTCCAACTTCATCTTTTCGGCCAACGAGACGATCCGCAGTTCCGACATTTCGGAACAGGCCCCGGCGCTGCGATACTGGGGCAATACCGTACCCTCCGAAGCCCCGCCGGGCGAGTTGAAGGTGTTGTATGCCGTGTTCCTGATGATCGTTCTGGTCGCGATCATGGCCTATGTGCTGCGCAGCACCGCCTGGGGCCGACATGTCTATGCCGTGGGGGACGATCCCGAAGCGGCCGCGCTGGCGGGGGTGTCGACCAAGAAGGTTCTGGTGTCGGTCTATGCGCTGGCCGGGTTGTTCTGCGCGATTGCGGGCTGGGTCATGATCGGGCGGTTCGGTTCGGTGTCGCCCACCGCCTCCACGGGGCAGCTTGGCAACATCCAGTCGATCACCGCCGTCGTGATCGGGGGCATCAGCCTGTTCGGCGGGCGGGGGTCCATCGTGGGGATGTTCTTCGGCGCGCTGATCGTGGGCGTGTTCGAGATGGGTCTGCGGCTGGTCGGCACCGATCCGCAATGGACCTTCTTCCTGATCGGGGTACTGATCATCTTCGCCGTTGCAGTGGACCAATGGATCAGAAAGGCTTCCGCATGACCGCCGAACCCATCCTGAAAGGCCGCAACCTGGTCAAGCGGTATGGCCGGGTCACCGCGCTCGACCAGTGCGACTTCGATCTTTACCCCGGTGAAATCCTGGCGGTGATCGGCGACAACGGTGCGGGCAAGTCGACGCTGATCAAGGCGATTTCGGGGGCCGTGATCCCCGACGAGGGCGAGATCACACTGGAAGGCCGCGCCGTGCATTTCCGCTCTCCGATCGAGGCGCGGGCGCACGGCATCGAGACGGTGTACCAGACGCTGGCCATGTCGCCCGCGCTGTCGATTGCCGACAACATGTTCATGGGGCGCGAGTTGCGCAAACCGGGCGTCCTCGGGTCGGTCTTCCGGATGCTGGACCGCCCCGCGATGGAAAAGTTCGCGCGCGAAAAGCTGAACGAGTTGGGCCTGATGACGATCCAGAACATCAACCAGCCGGTCGAAACCCTGTCGGGCGGTCAGCGGCAGGGCGTGGCCGTGGCGCGGGCAGCGGCGTTCGGGTCGAAAGTGGTGATCCTTGACGAGCCGACGGCCGCGCTGGGGGTGAAGGAAAGCCGCCGGGTGCTGGAGCTGATCCGGGATGTGCGCAGCCGTGGCATCCCGATCATTCTGATCAGCCACAACATGCCGCACGTGTTCGAGGTGGCCGACCGCATCCACATCCATCGTCTGGGCAAGCGGTTGTGCGTGATCAAGCCGGGCGACTATTCGATGTCGGACGCGGTGGCCTTCATGACCGGCGCGAAGCTGCCCGAAGGCCTGGCCGAACAGCCATGACGCCCGACGGGCTGGCCGAGGTCATCCGGACACGGGCCGGGACGGGGCGGTTCCTGACCGCGCTGGCCGGGCCGCCGGGGGCGGGTAAATCGACGCTGGCGGCGGCGGTGGTGGCAGCCTTGGGGCCGGGGGCCAAGGCCGTGCCGATGGACGGGTTCCACTACGACGATGCCGTGCTGCTGGCGCGGGGCGCACGCGACCGCAAGGGGGCACCCGACACTTTTGATGTGGCGGGCTTCCTGCACCTGTTGCGCCGCCTGCGAACCGAGGACGAGGTGGCGATCCCCCTGTTCGACCGCGCGCTGGAAATCAGCCGGGCGGGGGCGGACATCGTGACGCCCCAGGATCGGTTGCTGGTGGTCGAGGGCAACTACCTTTTGTTCAACGAACCACCCTGGGATCTTTCCGCGCCCCTGTTCGACCTGACCGTGTGGATCGACGTCCCCGAAGCCGAACTCGACCGCCGCCTGCTCGCCCGATGGGCGCATTACGGCAAGACGCCGGAACAGGCGCGGGCGTGGATCGACGGGAACGACCTGCCGAACATCCGGCGCGTGGTGCAGGGGTCGCGAGATGCGGATGTG
Source organism: Rhodobacter sp. (assembly GCA_027487575.1). GTDB lineage: Bacteria > Pseudomonadota > Alphaproteobacteria > Rhodobacterales > Rhodobacteraceae > JAIYDJ01. The sequence goes on from JAIYDJ010000058.1 coordinate 7,846, forward strand.
GTGGTGCGGTGGGGGTGAGGGGTCTGCACTTGTGCGGCGGTGTCGCGATGGGTCTTGGAAACCGCCTGATGAACCGTCCAGTGGACGGTTCATCGGTTTCGTTGCCCATAAGGCGGGACGCCGTTGGGCAAAGGGCGTCGTGCAGCAGACGAACCGCGTAAATCTGCCCGCGACTGCCTGGGCTGGCGCGTCTATCGCGCCTGCCAACAGGCAGGCGCGGGCAGATTTGTCGACGGACAAATCTGCAAGGATCGGCGGACGGGTGTCGCTTGACCGAGAGTTTGAGAGTCGCTCAGCCTGCCCCCCGCGTGCCCGGGCGTGCGCCGAAAAAACAGGCTGCAAGACCGCAGTCTGGCCCCCGCTCACCCCTGCGGCGTCATCGACTTCCTTTGCCGCGCCCGCTCCAGCCCCAATTGCCGCTCGCGCCAGATGATCAGCACGCCTGCCGCGATCACCAGCGCCGCGCCGCCCAGCATGGTCAGCGTCGGCACCTCGGCAAAGACGAAGTACCCGATCAGCAGCGCGAACAGCATCGAGGCATAGTCGAACGGGGCCACCAGCGAGGCGTCCGCCTCGCGGTAGCTTGACGTCAGCAGGATCTGCCCGACCCCGCCCAGCAGTCCCGCCCCCACCAGCAAACCCGCCTCGAACGGGGTGGGCCAGACCCAGCCGAACGGCAGCGTGGTCAGCGACAGCAGTGTCGCCGTCACCGAAAACCAGAACACGATGGCCGGGGTCTTCTCGGTGTTCACCAGTTTGCGCACGAACACCTGCGCCAGCGCCGCAAACACCGCCCCGCCCAGCACCAGCATCGCGCCAAACGCCTCTCGGTGGCTTGCGGCTTCGGGGGATAGCACGGTCAGGCGGGGGGACAGGACGATCAGGACCCCCACCAGGCCCAGTGCCACGGCGGTCAGCCGGAACATCCGCACCTGCTCTCCCAGAAACATCGCCGCAAAGACCACCGTCAGCAATGGCGCTGCATAGCCTATGGCCGTCACCTCGGGCAGCGGCAGATAGGCAAGGCCGGCAAAGCCAAGGCCCATCGCCGACGTTCCCACCAGACCACGCCAGAAATGCCCGAGCGGATTGCGCGTCGTGAACCCCGTCGCCAGTTCGTGGCGCATCCCGAGCCAGGCCACGATCACCGGAATGGCGAACAGCGACCGGAAGAACACCGCCTGCCCCGCCGGAACATGCGCCGATGTCGCCTTGATCATCGAGGCCATGACGATGAACACCAGAACCGAGCCCAATTTCAGGGCGATACCGCGCAGGGGACGCATGGAAACCTCTTTTCGGGCAGGCAAGCACCGATGCACGGGGCCTGCAACCCCCCTTTACCTCTGCCGCCCGCTGGGGTTCCCTGTCGGCAAAGGAGTGTCACCATGCCACACGCCACATTAAGTGACCGCATCGATCAGGGCCGCGGGATCATGCCCGCCGATCTGGTGCTGAAGGGGGGCCGGGTGTTCGATCTGATCACCGGCGATCTGGTCGAAACCGACGTCGCGATCTGCGGCGACACGATCGTGGGGGTTTTCGGCACCTATTCCGGGCAGCGCGAGGTCGATATGTCGGGCCGCGTTCTGGTGCCGGGGTTCATCGACACCCATCTGCACATCGAAAGCAGTCTGGTCACCCCGTTCGAATTCGACCGCTGCGTGACGCCCCATGGCGTGACCACCGCGATCTGCGACCCGCACGAGATTGCCAATGTCTGCGGCCTGACCGGCATCCGCTATTTCCTCGACGCGTCGCAGCACACGCTGATGGACATAAGGGTGCAACTGTCGTCCTGCGTCCCGTCCACGCATATGGAAACGACCGGCGCGCGGTTGTCTGCCGCCGATCTGGTGCCCCTGATGGACCATCCCCGCGTGATCGGGCTGGCCGAATTCATGAACTATCCCGGCGTGTTGCACCGCGACCCCGGCTGCATGGAAAAGCTGGAGGCGTTTCAGGGCCGCCACATCGACGGCCATGCGCCGCTGCTGCGCGGCAATGACCTGAACGGTTACATCGCCGCCGGAATCCGGACCGAGCATGAGGCGACCGGCTATGACGAGGCGCTGGAAAAGCTGCGCAAGGGGATGCGGGTGCTGATCCGCGAAGGGTCGGTCAGCAAGGACCTGCACGCGCTGGTGGGTCTGCTGACGGAACGGCACGCGCCCTACCTTTGCCTGTGCACCGATGACCGCAACCCGCTGGATATCGCCGAACACGGCCATCTCGACTACATGATCCGCACCGCGATCGCGTTGGGGGCGCCACCCCTGGCGGTCTATCGCGCGGCGAGCCTTTCGGCGGCCGAGGCGTTCGGGCTGAAAGACCGCGGGCTGATCGCGCCGGGGAAACGGGCGGATATCGCTGTGATCGACGGGGTGGAGACCTGCCGTGTCGTAGAGGTCTATGCCGGTGGAACAAGGGTTTGCGATGAGGCGTTTGCGGCGCGGACCATCATTGCGCCGGTCGCGCGGCATTCGGTGAAGGCACCGGTGATAACGGCGGCGGATTTCCGGACCGGAGGCAACCGGGCAGAGACGCCGGTGATCGGGATCGTGCCGGGCAAGATCATCACCGACCATCTGACCTACCAGATATTGCCGGTGGACGGCGACAAGGCCCCGGATGTGGACCGCGATCTGGTCAAGATCGCGGTGATCGAGCGGCACGGCGTTAACGGCAACAAGGCGACCGGCTTTGTCAAAGGCTTCGGGTTGCGGCGCGGGGCCATCGCATCGACGCTGTGCCACGACCACCACAACATCGCCGTGGTGGGGGTGGATTATGCGGACATGGCGCTGGCGGTCACCCGGCTGGGGCAGATCGAGGGCGGGTTTGTCGTTGTGTCACAGGGCGTTATCCTTGCGGAACTCGCCCTGCCGGTGGCAGGTCTGATGAGCCTCGAGCCGTTCGAGACGGTCCACGCCGGGCTGGTGGCGCTGCGTTCCGCCGCGCGGTCGCTGGGGGTGGTTCTGGAAGAGCCGTTCCTGCAGTTGGCGTTCCTGTGCCTGCCGGTGATCCCGCATCTGAAGATCACGGATATGGGGATGGTGGATGTGGACCGGTTCGAGGTGATGGGGTAGGGGTGTCCCGGGGTGGGACGGATTTTATGTGTGCGGGATCAAGGAGTTGGGGTGGAGTTTTTAAGGCTTTTTCCGTGATCAGGGAGTGAACGGGAGGGGGTTAACCTCACCTCATTAACTTTGGGTATTCGGGGAACAGGATGGTCAGCTTTGCGGGACGGCGCGGACACAAGTCTGCCCTTCCCCTTCCAGCCCGGAATCAAGGGCGAAGCCCGCCGGGCAGCGCCCGAC
>JAIYDJ010000053.1 GCA_027487575.1 Rhodobacter sp.
CCAGCCTGTCCGCCTCGGCGGCGGGCTTGTCCCACCTGATGCGCGAAATGCGGGGAAACCGCATCGCCAGACCGGCCCGGTGGCGGGTCGACAGGTTCAGACCTTCAAATGCAACCTCTACGACCAGCAGCGGGGCCAGTTGCCGCACCGGACCAAAGCGTTGCGTCGTGTTCTTGCGCACAAACCGGTCAAGTTCGCGCAACTCTTCATCGGTAAATCCGAAATAGGCCTTGCCGACCGGCACCAGATCGTCTCCGTCCCACACACCAAAGGTGAAATCGCTGTAAAAGCCAGACCGTTTGCCGTGGCCGCTTTGCGCGTACAGCAGCACCGCATCCACCACCATCGGATCGCGCTTCCATTTGAACCACGGGCCGCGCGGACGGCCCGCGACATAGGGCGCATCGCGGCGCTTGATCATCACGCCTTCGATGACGGCGGCGGGGGGCGCGGCACGCAGGCGGGCCAGATCGTCCCATGTGCCAAAGGGCAGCAGCGGCGAGAGGTCGATCCGGTCGCCGGCGAAATTCACGCCTTCCAGCCGGGCGCGGCGGGCCGACAGCGGCAGGGCGCGCAAGTCCTCGCCCTGCCAGGTCAGCACATCGTACAGGCGCAGCACGGCCGGGTGCGATTGCAGCATCGCGCGGCTGACCGCCTTGCGCCCCAGCCGCTTTTGCAGATCGGCGAAGGGGGCGACCTCGGCCCCCCGCCGGACCAGCAATTCGCCATCCACCGCGCCCGCGAATTCCATCGCCTCCAGCAGGTCGGGAAACGCCGCCCCGATATCCTCGCCCGTGCGGGAATAAAGCCGCCGCAACCCGCCTTCGGCCACCGCCTGCACCCGGATGCCGTCCCATTTCCATTCCGCGACATAGTCCGCCGGGTTCAGCGTCTCGAGGTCGTCGGGCGTGACCGGCGTCGACAGCATCACCGGGCGGAACGGCGCGGACGACACCGGGTCGGGCTGCACGCCGCCTGCCAGCCAGCCGAACAACGGTCCAAAGGGTGGGGCCACCCCGTGCCAGACCTCTTCGATCTCTTCCACCGTCCGCACGCCGGTCTGCGCCAGCGCCACCCGCGCCAGCCGCGCCGAAAGCCCGACACGCAGATTGCCAGTCGCCAGTTTCAGGAAGGCCAGCCGTTCGGGCGGGGTCAACCGGTCCAGCATCCCGGCCATGGCGGCAGGCAGTGCCAGCTTGCCGGTTTCGCGCAACAGGCCAACGGCCTGCGACAGTGTCACCTCATGCGCGGATCGCTCTGCCTCCGGCCAGATCAGGGATATCGTTTCCGCGAGATCCCCCACGAAGTCATAGGACAGCGCGAAAAGCTGTTCATCCACCCGTTCCGCCGCCAGCCGACGCAGCAGCGACGGCGACACCTGCCGCAGGTCCAGCGTCCCGGTCAGCGCGGCCAGTGCCCAGCCGCGATCCGGGTCCGGGGTGGCCACGAAGTAATGCGACAGGATCGTCAGCTTTGCATTGCGCCCGGCGGTGAAGGCCAGCCGTTCCAGCAGACGCGCGAAGGCTTTCATTCCGGCTCGTCCTCGTAGCCCACCAGCCGCAGCGGGCGCGCGGCAATGCCGCTGATCTCGCACCAGCGCATCAGGCCGTCTTCGGCCCCATGGGTGATCCAGACCTCTTCGGGGGCAAGTTCGCGGATGGTGCCGGTCAGTTGCGGCCAGTCGACATGGTCGCTGATCACCAGCGGCAACTCGATGCCCCGCTGCCGCGCACGCGCGCGGACCGTCATCCACCCCGAGGCATAGGACAGCACCGGATCGCGGAACCGCTGCACCCAAGGGCTGGCAAAGGCGGAAGGTGGCCCCACGACCAGCCGCGCCTCGCCCGGGTCGGTGGCCGACACCAGCGGGCCAAGGTCGATGCCCTGTTCGGTGTGATAGTCGCAAAGCCGTTTCAACGCGCCGTGGATGGCAATCGGATCATGATGCCCGGCGGCCCGCGCCAGCGCGATCACCCGCTGCGCCTTGCCCAGCGCATAGGCCCCCACCAGATGCGGGCGGTCGGGAAATTCCGCCATGCTGGCCAAAAGGCGCCCTGCCTCGGCCAGGGGATCGGGATGGCGGAAGATCGGCAGGCCGAAGGTCGCTTCGGTGACGAACACATCGCAGGGCACAGGCTCGAACGGCAGGCAGACCGGGTTCGGCGCGCGGCAGTAATCGCCCGACACCACGATGCGCGGTCCGTTGTCCGGCACGATCAGGATCTGCGCCGACCCCAGCACATGCCCGGCGGGATGAAAGCTGACGGTCACGGACCCGATCCGGAGCGGCCCCTCGGCAATCTGGCGCGCGGCGGTGAAGTCGGTGCCATAGCGGATCTCCATGATCTCCAGCGTCTGGCGGGTCGCCAGAACGGCGGCATGGCCCGGGCGGGCATGGTCGGCATGCCCATGCGTGACCAGCGCGCGCGGCACGGGCCGCAGGGGGTCGATGTGAAAATCTCCGGGCGCGCAATAAAGGCCCAACGGAGTCGGATACAGGATTTCGTCGGCCCTGACCGTCATGCCGCTTGGCCTGTCCGAGTGGAGGGGGCACAGGCGGCAGACGGGCGGCTGGCGTTCCGATCGGTCATCTTTCCCTCCCGTCCAACACCGGCCCCGGGGTAGAACGCCCGTTCAGGCCGGCCGTTCCCCTGTGCGACCGCAGGACGGCAGACCCAAGTCTGCGCCGGTCGGGTCTGATCGCCGCGTGCGCAGTCAAATGAGGCGGTTGATGACTTCGTCAACACTCAGCACATCGCCGAATTGCTGGATCACGGTTTCAAGCGTGGCGCGGTGTTCATCATCCGAAAGCGCGGCGGTGGCGTCGGACACCATGACCACGCCAAAATCCATCATCATCGCGTCACGCGCGGTGGATTCGCAGCAGATGTTGGTCTTGGTGCCCGCAATCAGCAGCGTGTCGATGCCAAGGCTGCGCAGGACCCGTTCCAGACTGGACGACCCGGGGATAAGCGCGCTGTAGCGGTTCTTCAGGATCTTCAGGTCATCCGGCTGCACGTCAAGCCCCGGCCAGACCTGTTGCCCCTCGCGGCCCGGCGCAAGGCTTTCGATGGTGCGGCTGCGGATATCAGCGGCGACAAACCGGTCAAAGAACCCGGACCAGTCGCTGCCCGCGGGGGTCGAGGCGTTGGCATGGTTCACCCAGATGACATGCCCCCCGGACCTGCGCAGTCCCTGCGCCAGCCGGTTGATCGGCGCGACGATGGCGCGCGACTGCGGCACTTCGGCAGGCGCGCCGGGGGCGCAGAAGGTGCCCTGCATGTCGATCACCACCAGCGCGGTGCGCGCGGCGACCAGATGGTCGAACAGATGCAGCTTGCCGCGACGGGCAAGGACCCGGTCGATGATGTGCTGACGGATGGCGGTGTCGTGCATCGGAGGCTCCTTCAGGTTCGGCGGCAGGCGCGCGGCGTCAGTTTGCCGCGGCAGGCAGGTGCAGCCGGTCATCCAGCGCCGCATCCCCGGCCATCGCGGTTTCGGTATCCAGCAGAACGGCGCAACCGGGGCAGATGAACTGGCACAGGAAGACCCCCGCATGTCCGGTATCATAGGCCGCGCCCCCCGCAACGGCGAGTGGCAGGTCGCGGCGGATGGCTCCGCGCTTCCACGGCGCGGGTCCGAGGGCGTGACCGCAGGCGGCGCAGGTGCAAATGGTGCCGTCGGTGGCAACGGTGGGCAGGATGAACCGGGTCATTCGGCGGCCTCCGGCACCGCAAGGCGCGCGGTCCGGATAGCCCCGCGCAGGGCGACGGTGGCCGCAGAATCGGCCCCGCCATCGGGCGCCAGCGCCACGCCGTAGATCTCCGCCGCCGCGCGCGCCGACACCACGCCGCTGGTCACATCGGCGGCGACGGCGGCAGGGTCGCGGGCGATCGGGTCACCATATCCGCCGCCGCCGTTCCAGCGGACATAAAGCGCATCCTGCCCGCGCAGGGGATAGACGCCCCAGGACACCGGCTCTGGCGTGCCGGGGATCGTCTCCAGCCGGTCGGCGGAACCGGGGGCCGCCTCTGCATCGGCATGAACCCAGACATAGCTGTTGGGCGCGCCGGGATACCCGCCCGCCAGCCCTTCGGACATCGGATGCCGCGCGCCCTTGCCGGAAATCACATAATCGATGCCACCCGCCGGGGCGCGGTGCTGCACGATCGCCATTTCGCCCCCCGTTCCGCCCCGATACCGCCCCGGTCCACCAGAGTCCGGGGCGCGGCGGCGGAAGAGGTAGCGGATCGGAAACGCGCCCTCGACCGTTTCGACATTGGCCATGCGGCTGATCGGGTTGGGAATTTCGCCACCGATGTCCACCCCGTCGGCAAAGCTGCGCGCGCCGCCGGCACCGGCAAAGGTTTCGGTCAGGATGCCGATGGAATAGCCGCCGCGCTGGTTTGCGCCGAACTTGAAGATGGCAAAGTGATTGGCATGCCAGACGGCCGTTGCCTGATCGCGGTATTCCGGCGAGGCGGCCAGCATCTTGCCGATGGTCGTGCAGGCCGCGTTGTTGACCGACTGGATCGCCCCCACCGTCGCCACCGACACCGGTGCGGGACGCGTGCAGTTCACGATTGACCCTTCCGGCGCGATCATCGTGACGGGGCGGATCACGCCTTCGTTCCACGTTATATCATAGCACAAGAGCGGAAACAGCGGCGCGAACAGTCCGCCCAGAGCCGCCCATTTCGTGCAGTTGATGGAATGTCGGCTTTGCGGGTCCGACCCGGTGAAATCGAACACCAGCCGGTCGTCGGTCTTGGTCATGGTCAGCACGACCCGCGCCGTTTCTCCCTGCACGTCCAGATATTGCCGCGACTGCCACTGACCGTCTGGCAGCGCGCGCAGCCGGGCGCGGAACAGGGTTTCGGACTGTTCGACCAGTGCTGCACAAGCCTCGTCCACCACGGGCGCGGTGTATTTGGTCAATAGCGCGCTCATCCGGTCGCGCGCCACGTTGCAGCAGGCGATCATCGACCGCAGGTCCAGCGAGACCATTTCGGGTGAGCGCACCATGTTCAGGATCGTATCCAGCACGTCCTGCCGCATCTCGCCCCGGTCCAGCAGTTTCAGGCCGGGGCTGGAGAAGCCTTCGGAATAGATGTCGACCGCCTGCGGGGCAAAGCCGCCGGGATTCATCGCGCCGATGTCCGTCACATGCACGAAGCAGGCGGACCATGCGACAAGGCGGCCCTCGTGATGGATCGGGGCCACAAGATAGATGTCGGACGTGTGCAGCGCGGCGGTATAGGGGTCGTTCAGCAGATAGACGTCGGCTTCGCCGATCTGGCCCTGAAACCTGCGGATGATCGCCTTGCAGGCCTCGGCGGCGCTGGTCAGGTGATGCAGGAACCCCACGCCCCCCATCAGCAGCGTGCCATCCGCACGATACAGCGACACCATCAGGTCGTGTCCTTCGTTGGTGATGGCCGACCCCGAAACGTGTTTCAGGGTGATCACCGCCTCGTCCACGATGCGGAACAGGCGGTGGCGGATGATCGAAAAGGTCATCGGGTCCATGCGGGCCTCCGTTCAGGCGTCGATGTGTGGGGCATCGGTGGTGACGACGATGTTGCGCCAGCGGTCCATCCGGGCGCGGTGGCCGGTGTGCAGCGCGATGGTGGTGATCGGCGTATGGATCACGGCGGGGCCGGGCACCTCGTTGCCGGGGCGCAGCAGGGTGAAGTTGTAGATCTGCCCCACCGCCATGCCGCCCGAGGTCAGGTCAAGGATCGGGCGGCGGCCCATCAGCGCGGCGGACGGATCGGCGGGGCCTTCCTCCTCGACGGGCAGTTTCGGGCGCGGCATCAATCCGCGCGCGGTCAGGCGGAAGGCGGTCATCTCGATTCCCGCCTCGCGGTAGGCGGACCCCTTGCCGAACTTTCGTTCGTACAGCGCCTCGAAATCGTCGACCAGACGCGCAAGGCCCGCCGTGTCCAGCGGCGCGGCCGCATGGACCTGCGTCGTCACCTCATGCACCTGACGGCAATAGCGCAGGTCGACGGACCATTCCATCCGCTGCCGGTGGGGTTCGATGCCTTCGGCCAGCAGTTGCGCCCGCGCCCGCGCCTCCATCCCGGCGAAGATCGCGTTGACCTCTGCGGCGGGCGTCGCAGTGCCCAGAGTGCGGGTGGTGGTGTATTCATGCGCGACATCGGCCGAGATCAGACCGAAGGCGCAGTTGACCGAGGCGGTGTAGGGAATGATCACCCGGCGCACCGAAAGCTCTTCCCCGAAAGCCGCCGCCAGCATGCCGCAGGTGCCGCCAAAGGCATGCAGCACGAAATCGCGGGGGTCGAGCCCGCGTTCGACGGTGATCTCGCGGATCAGGTCGGTGATCTGGGCGCAGGCGATGCGGTAGATGCCGATGGCGGCGGCGGTGGGGTCCAGCCCCAGCGGTTCGGCCACCTGCGATGCCACGGCAGCGGCGGCACCCGCGCGGTCCAGCGTGATCGCCCCGCCAAGGAACTGGTCCGGGTCCATATAGCCGATCAGCAGCATCACGTCAGTCAGCGTCGCCTCATGCCCGCCCTGACCATAGCAGACCGGGCCGGGGCGCGCGCCGGCCGACCGCGGGCCGACCGACGGCAAGCGCGTAACGGGATCGACCGCGACGATCGATCCGCCCCCCGCGCCGATCGACACCACCTCGATCTTGGGCGCGATGTAGTGGAACCGGTCCACCATCGGCTCGCGCGCGTATTCCAGTTGGCCGCCCTGAATGACCCCGACCTTGAAGGTGGTGCCGCCCATGTCGGCCGCGATCACATCGGCGTCGCCCATCAGGTCGCCGAGGAACTTTGCCCCGATGACCCCGGCGGCGGGTCCGCATTCGATCATGCCCACGGCGCGGTCGGCGGCTTCGGCGGCGGGCAGAAGGCCGCCATAGCCCTGCATGACCATCGTCGCCCCGGCATAGCCGCGCGCCGAAAGCTGCGATGCCAGATCGGTCAGGTAGTCGCGCGTGATCCGCCCGGCATAGGCGTTGATCACGGCGGTCGAACCGCGTTCGTATTCGCCCGGAACCGGCGCGATGTCGGACGACAGCGTGACGTAGGTGCCGGGGGCCACCTGTTCGATGATCTCGCGCACCCGGGCCTCGTGCGCGGGGTTCAGGAACGACCACAGGAAACTGACGGCAATCGCCTCGACCCCCTTGTCCTGCACCAGATGGCGCACGGCCGCCGTCACCGCCGCCTCGTCCAGCGGTGTCACGACATCGCCAAAGCAATCCACCCGTTCCGCCACACCGACCACTGCTTCGCGCGCCACAAGGGGTGCCGCGCGGTCGGTCTTGACGGGGTGCTTCATCTGCCCCTCGGTCAGCCCGGCCCAGCGGCCATAAGCCCCGCGCGTGACGTGCAGCGTGTCCTCGAACCCCAGCGTGGTGATCAGACCCGTCCGCGCGCCGTCCCGGGTCAGCACCGCATTGTCCACCACGGTCGACCCGTGCACGAACAGATGCGTGCGCGCCAGAAGATCGTCCAGCGTCAGGCCCATCGGCGTCGCGGCGGACTGGATGGACGCCAGCACGCCATGGGCAAAGTCCGGCGGCGTCGACAGCGCCTTGCCGATGTGGATGCCGCCGTCCGAGCCGAACACGATGGTATCGGTGCAGGTGCCGCCCACATCGGTGGCAACCAGATAGCTGAGCGGCGGGCTGTCCTGCTTTTGCATCACGGTACCTGTTGTCTGTTGTGCGGAAGGCTCATCCGGAAAAGACCCCCCGGCCGCGTCCTGAAATCGGTCCGGACGGCCCGGACTGCGTCAACCTGCCAAGGTCGCAGGCAGGCGGCTTCACCATGGAAAGACTGCCGCGCCATAATGGTGTCTGCAAGTGCCCCGGCCCTGCCCAGCACCGTCTGCCGCTATTGCGCAAGGTAGCCGCCATCGACCGGCAGAAGGATGCCCGTGACATAGTCCGACGCCGCGCTGGCCAGAAACGTGGCCGGGCCGACCATCGCGTCGGGTGTCACGAACCGTGCCATCGGCATCTGCGACAGCAGCATGTCGGCTGCGGAATCGTCCAGCACCCCGTTCGCCATGTTTGTCGCAAACCCGCCCGGAGCCAGCGCGTTGACGGTGACCCCGGTCAGCGCCAGTTCCAGCGCAAGTTGCCGTGTCAGGTTGACCAGCGCGCCCTTGGATGCGGCATAGGCGGTAAACGGGGCCACCCGCGTACCCCGCACCCCCCAGGTGGACGCCGTGGCGATGATCTTGCCCGCGCCCTGGGCCTTCATGATCCGCGCCGCCGCCCGCATCGTCAGGAAGGTGCCGTCCAGGTTCACCCCCTGCACGCGCCGCCATTCCGCAAAGTCCAGACTGTCGATATCCAACGGACGCCCCGCGATCCCCGCATTGGCAAAGACCACATCCAGCCGCCCCGCCTGCGCCATGACTTCGGCAAAGGCGGACTCCACTTCGGTCTCGGACGCCACGTCGCAGGGTATGGCGCGAAAGGCCTGCCCCGCCGCCAGTGTTCCGGTTTCCGACAGGGCCCCGACATCGCGGTCCAACCCGAAGACCTGCGCGCCCTGCGCCCCGAGGCCGAGCGCTATCCCCCGCCCGATGCCGCTGCCGGCTCCTGTCACCAGAACGACGCGGCCCGATACGTCGAAAAGTCCCATCCCGATCACTCCCCCGCCATGGCGATCTGCCGTTTCAGTGCGGCGGCATCCGCATCGACCTTGCCGTCAAGTTCGGGGGCCAGCACGACATTTTCCTGTTCAGCCGGATCGTTGCGCGCTGACAGGGCCGTGGCGGGGGTGGTGTCGGACAGGTTGAAGGCAACATGCGGCACGAAGGCCGGGATATAGCAGAAGACGCCCGGCTCGATCAGACTGCGGTGTTCCAAGGCGTGCCCGTGATACAGGGCGATCTGGCCCGAGATGCCGTAGATCGCAGTTTCGAAATCGCGGTGGAAATGCGCCTTCGATTTGCCGCCGGGCGGAAAGGCGGTCAGGTTCATCGACAGGCCCTTGGCCCCGGCGGTCTGGCCGCTGATCCCGAAGAACTGCGGCATCCCCTGCACGGCGGCACGGGTCGCTTCGGGGCGCAGGATGACAACCTGGGGATCGGTATCGGACATCTGACAAGCTCCGTTGATAGGGGTCGGGCAGGCGTGCAGGGAAAGCGGACGTTCAGGGCTTTGCGGGTGTTCGGGCCACGCCCCAGCGGTAGAGGGTACGGTTGGGGCGCAGGCCCTCCAGACAATAGGGGTCTTCGTCCATCAGACGGCGGGCTTCAGCCTCGTCTTCGGCTTCGATCACCCACAGCGATCCGCAAAAGCCGCCGCCTTCGGGCGGGCGCAGGCCGCCCGCCATCGTGATCCGGTCGGCATGATGCGCAAGGTAGTCGAAATGCGCGCGGGTCAGATCGGGCGCGAGGCTGTCGGGCGTGACATTGTCAAGGAAAAGGGCGGCAAAACGCATCAGCGAACCTCTTGTTGCGGGATCATCCCGACTTTGGCGGCATAGCCTTGCAGGATGGCGTGGCGGTCGGCGCGGGACAGCACCGCGTCCACATCGGTGAACCCGTCGGGGGCAAGCCGTTCGACGACGTCGATCACCGCCTCGGGCCCGCCGCGCCGGTTGGCGCGCACGATCTCGGCGGTCGGGGCCAGCCGGGCGGCCTGATACTGCGCAAGGGCTGCGGCAATGTCCGGGGTGCCCATCAGCGCGTCGGCCAGTGTTACCGCATCCAAAATGGCCTGCGTCGCGCCGTTTGCCCCCATCGGGTACATCGGATGCGCGGCGTCCCCCAGCAGCGTGACGCATCCCCTGCTCCAGAACGCCACCGGGTCGCGGTCGAACAGGGCATATTCCCATATCGTGCCCGAAGCCGCGATCAGGCCGCGCGCATCGACGTCGGTACAGTGGAAAAGGTCCAGATGCGGGGCGAGATCGGCAAGGTCGCCCTCGCGCGCCCAATCGGCCCGGTTGGGGGGCGAGCTGCCATCGGGGGCGGTGCGGACGATGACGACCCAGTTCGTCAGCCGCCGATCCGGGGCCGTGCCCGGGCCGATGGGATACAGCACCAGCTTCGCGTCGACCCCGCCAAGGATCAGCAGCGACGCGCCGCCCAGAAAGGCGGGCCAGTCCGCAGCGCCGCGCCACATCTGCAATCCGCTGAACCGGGGCGGGCCTTCGTCCGGATGCAGGCTGGCACGGGTGGCGGAATGAATGCCATCCGCCCCGATCAGAAGGTCGGCGGTTTCCACATGCTCTCCCCCGTCGGCGCAGGCAAAGCGCGCCTCGACCCCGTTGTCGGTCTGGCGCCACGCAATCAGCCGCTGACCCAGCCGGATCGTGCCCGCCGGCAGCCGCGCCGCGGCCTCGTTTGCCAGCATCCCCAGCAGATGGCCGCGATGCACGAACATCTGCGGCATGGCGTGCCCTGCCGCCCGCCCGCGCGGTTCGTCCCAGACGGTCTGGCCGCGACGGGTCTGATAGTACAGATGCGCGCTGGACACACCGATGGAGTCAAGCGCAGGCAGCAGGCCAAGACCCGCCAGTGCACCCACGGCCGTCGGCATCAGGGTGATGCCCACTCCCAGCTCGCGGTGACGGGGGGATTGTTCATGCACGGTGCATTCGATGCCGCGCGCGGCCAGCATCATGGCCGTGGTCAGACCGCCGATTCCGCCGCCCGCGATGATCGCCTTCATGACTCCCCCGCCCGCGCCCTGGCCTGCGCCACCAGCCGGTCGAACGTCACCTGCACCGCCCCCAGCGCATCGGGATACATGCCGACGCGCGTCGTGTCGGTGATCTGGCCGATCGCGGACTGAACGGCCTCGGCGGTGATGCCGTCAGGATCGGCAATGTCGATGCCCAGCGTCTCGATCGTGCGGGCAATGGCGAAATGCCCGCCTCCCGCGATCAGCACCTCACCGTTCAGCGTGCAGTCGCGGCTGGCCAGATAGCTGACCCCGGCCGACACCCGTTCGGGGGCCAGTTCTTCGGCCAGTTCGCGGGGAAACAGGTCGGCCACCATCCGCGTGTAGGCAAAGGGCGAAATGCAATTGACCCTGATCCCGGCCGCCAGCGCGTCCAGCTTCATTCCATGCATCAGGCCCAGCACGCCGTTCTTGGCCGCGCCATAGGCCACGGCATCGACCTGCCCATAGAACCCGACCTGGCTGCAGGTAAAGATGATCCGGCCATAGCCCGCCGCCACCATGTGCGGCCAGCAGGCCCGCGCCATGTTGAAGCTGCCGCCAAGGTGGATGGCGGTCAGCGAGTCGTAATCCACCCGCGTCGTTTCGGCAAAATGCAGGAACCGCTGGTTGCCTGCGTTGCACACCAGCACGTCGATGCGGCCCGCGGCGGCGATGACGCGGGCCACCAGCGCCGCGGTGGCGTCAGGGTCGGCCACATCGGTTGCGTCGGCCATCGCCTGCCCGCCCGCCGCCGTGATTTCATCCACGACCGCCTGCGCCACGCCCGCATCCTGCCCAAGCCCCGATACGGTCGCCGTTCCCACATCGTTGACCACGACAAGGGCACCCCGCCGCGCCAGATCCAGCGCGTGCGCCCGGCCCAAGCCCCGCCCCGCCCCGGTCACGATCGCGACCTGTCCGTCAAACCTGATCATGCCTGTGCCCCGATCCTGCCAGATTGCCCAGAATTTCCCGCCCGCCCGTGATTCCGTTCGGCCGGAACAACAGGATCAGCAGCATCAGCGCCGCCAGCACCACATCGCCGAACCCCGGTGCGACCATCACGACGGCCCCTGTGCCGGGCAGCGGAATGCCGACTTCGACCAGCCGAAGCACCTCGGTCAGCAGCGAGATTGCAAGACAGCCCACCACCGCCCCTGTCAGGCTGCGCATCCCGCCCACAACCAGCATGGTGACCAGCAGGAATGTCGGGTCCAGATAGAAGCTTTCGACCCGCAGCGTGCCCTGGAAATGGCCGTAAAGCGCGCCGCCCGCACCACAGACGGCCGCCCCCAGCACGAAGGCCCCCAACCGCAGGCGCGCCACGCGGATGCCGCTGGCCCGTGCCGCCACCGCATCCTCGCGCGAGGCGCGCAAGGCCAGCGCCCAGCGGGTTTCCTGATAGGCAAAGGCCACCGCGACCGCCCCCACGGCAAAGGCGCAGGCCGTCCACAGTCCGACATAGGACTTCAGCCCCATCAGCGAAATCTGCCCGCCCGTCATGCTGGTCCAGTTGCCCAGCACGATGTAGCAGATGAACATCAGCGAGAAGGTGGCGATGGCGGCGGCGATGCCCGACAGGCGCATGATCGGCAAACCGACCGCCAGCGCCACGATGGCGCAGAACAGCGCGCCCAGAAACGGCCCGGCCAGCGCGGGAAGTTCGGTTGCCGCCAGCCAGACCGGCAGATCGGGCAGGAACATGCCCTTGGGTCCTGCGGGCATGGTCAGCAGGGCCGCGACATAGGCCCCGATCGCCATGAAGCCGACGCTGCTGAAGTTCAGCACGCCCGAATTGCCCATGAATATGTAAAGGCCCACGACACAGACCACGTTGACAAGGCACAGGATCACCCGGCGTGTCGTCACGGTGTCGGCCATCCCGGCCAGAAGGCTGATCGCCACGATCAGCGCCACCAAGGCCAGAAGCGGAGCCGCACGCAGGATCAGGTCGCGCATCATATCCGCTCTTTCAGGCCGCGCGCCGGGAACAGGCCATTCGGGCGGACCAGCAGGGCAAGGATGACTAGGGCGAACAGGAACGCCTCGCGGAACGGGCGCAGGTCGGGCGGCAGATAGGCCTGCAGCAGCGTGGTCACGACCCCGACCAGAAGCCCGCCGATCACCGCGCCGGGCAGACTGCCCATGCCGCCGATCACCGTGGCCACGAAGGCGGTGATCATCAGCGGGACACCCAGACGCGGCTGCACGAAGCCCGACTGCGCCGCAAACAGCAGCGCCACCACCGCCGCCAGACCACCGGACAGCGCAAAGGCCACCACGATGACCGCATTCGCCCGTACGCCCGTCAGTTGCGCCATCGTGAAATTCTCGGCCGCCGCGCGCATCTGCAATCCGAAACTCGTCCGCTTCAGGAACAGCGTCAGCGCCAGCAGCAGCACGGCACAGACCGCAATCGTCACCAGTTTCAGAAGACTGACCTGCGTCGGGCCGATGGACACCGCCTGACTGAGCATGGGGACCGGGTCCAGTGACTTGGGGCGGGACCCGAGCGTGAAGACCAGCAGTTTCTGGATCAGCATCGACACGGTGAAGGAGGCGATCATCATGGTCGTCGGATCGGCCCGGCGCAGAGGGCGAAAGGCGATCCGTTCGGTCACCACGGCCAGTGCCACCGCCACGACGATGGCACCCGAAAACGCCATCACCAGCGGCTGACCCGACAGCGCGAACAGCGCATAGGCCGCACAGGTCACCAGTTCGGCATGGGCAAAGTTGGCCAGCCGCATCACGCTGAAGATCAACCCGATACCAAGGGCAGTCAATGCGTAAAGCCCGCCAAGGCTCATCGCGTCGACGGCGATCTGGATGGCGGCGTTCATGCCTGCCCCCCGACAAGGTCGAGGCCGAAATAGGCGGCTTCGAAATCGGGCCTGCCGCGCAGGTCGCCCGACGCTCCGGACAGCCGCACCGCGCCGGTGTTCAGCACATAGGTCCGGTCCGCCGAACGCAGGGCGCGGTCGGCGTTCTGTTCGACAAGCAAAACCGTCACGCCGCGCGCGCGGACCGACTCGATCAGGTCATAGACCTGATCCGTGATCCTGGGCGCCAGCCCGAGTGAAGGCTCGTCCAGCATCAGAAGCGCGGGGTTCGACAGCAAGCCGCGCGCAATGACCAGCATCTGCTGTTCGCCCCCCGAAAGGGTGCCCGCAGGCGCATGGCGGCGGTCGGCGAGGATCGGAAACAGGTCCATGTAGGCGTCTATCTCGGACGCGACCCTGGCGCGGTCGGTGCGGATCGTGGCCCCGAGCCGCAGGTTTTCCAGAACGGTCAGGCCGGCGAACACATGGCGACCTTCCGGCACAAGGGCGATGCCGCGCCGCACGGTGCGTTCCAGCGGTTGACCTGCGATGGCGTCGCCGCGAAACCGGATCACACCGGCCGCCGGACGCACCAGCCCTGCGATGCAGGACAAAAGCGTCGACTTTCCCGCGCCGTTCGGGCCGACGATGGCCACGATCTCGCCGCTGTCCACCTGCAGGCTGACCCCGCGCAGGGCCGAAATCCGCCCGTAACTTACCGCCAACCCTTCGATGGCCAGAAGCGCCGTCATAGCGCCCCCGTTCCCAGATAGGCCGACCGGAATACCGGGTTTTCAAACACCTCTGCAGGAGTGCCCACTGCGATGGTGCGCCCACTGGCCATGACCTGCATGCGTTCGCAGATGCGGGTGATCAGGGCCATGTTGTGTTCGATCAAAAGGATGCCGCAGCCGAAATCATCGCGAATCCGGCGGATCAGGTCGGCCAGCGCCTCGGCCTCGGCCACGTTCATTCCTGCGGCGGGTTCGTCCAGCAACAGAAAGGCCGGGTTCAGCGCCAGCGCCCGTGCGATGCCGACGCGGCGTTCGTCCCCATAGTTCAACGCATCGCCCTGCAGATGCGCCCGATGCGAAATGCCCAGATAGCTCAGGATTTCCATCGCCTTGCGCCGGGCTGCCCCGCGCCCCGACCCGACGCTGACCAGCGACGCTTCGACATTCTCGCTGACGGTCAGCTTGCGAAACAGCCGGACCGCCTGAAACGTCCGCACCACCCCATGCCGCGCCAGCCAGTCGCTGCTTCGCCCCGTCACGGCTGTGCCGTTCAGAGTGACCCCTCCCGCATGGGGCGCCTGAAATCCGCTGAGCACGTTCACCATCGTGGTCTTGCCAGCCCCGTTGGGCCCAACAAGCCCGAGGATTTCGCGCGGGGCCAGCGCGACCGAGACATCCTCGATCGCGCGCACCCCTGCGAAATGCACCGACACCGCCTGCGCCGTCAGCATTCCTGTCGCCCCGGTTGCCGCCCTAATCCAGCGAGAATTCGCGGACTGTGGCCTTGCCGACGGCGCTGAACTTGCCGTCCTGCGCCTGAACCAGCGTGATCGGACGGGTGGTCGAAATGTGCAGTTCGGGGGTGAAGGTGGTCGGGCCGATGGCCAGCGGCTCGTCCTTGAAGGTGTCCAGAACCGCAGCGACCGCGGCCGGTTCCACGGACCCCGCCCGCTCGGCGGCGGTGGCCCAAGCCTGCACCGCCGAATAGCCGCGCAGTCCATAGCTGACATCCGCGCGCTTGCCGTATTCAGCCTCGTAGCGCTTGAAGAAGTCGGCAATCGCCGGGTCGCTGTCATCGCCGTAGAACGACCCGTAGGTGACGACGTAGAAATCCGACAGGTTCGGCACCGTGCCCGCCCAGTAATCGCCATCCATCGACTCGCCGCTGACGATCGGCTGGTCAAGTCCGGCCGCCCGGATCTGGCGCAGCGCGGACGGGCCGCCCGGCGCGTAGGAACAGACCATGATGACCTCGGGCTTGGTTTCCAGCCCGTTGATCCGAGACACCTGCGCGTCGATGCTGGGATCGCTGTTCAGGAAGGTATCTTCGCCCAGAAGCCCCGCATCCCCCGCAAGCTGCTTCCACCGGGTGGCAAAGCTGCCGCACAACGATTTCGTATAGAAGATCGTGTTGTCGAGCAGGACATAGGCGGTTTTCCAGCCCTGCGTCTCGAATGCCCATTCGGCCAGCAGCGCACCCTGTGCCTGGCTGGCATTGGACATCGAATAGGCCAGATTGCCGATCCCCGCGACACCCCATTTCGGGTCGGACGCGCCCGAAAAGGACAGCACGCCGTTCTGCTGTGCCACGAAGGCACCCGGTGCGCCGAAATCGAAATCGCTGGGGAAGAGGATGGCCTTGGCCCCCTTGCCGATGACATCCAGCGCGCCGTCCGCACCCAGAAGCGGTTCGGATTTGTTGTCGAAGCTGACGACTTCGATCTGCTGGCCAAGCACGCCGCCCTTGGCGTTGATCTCCTTGACCGCCAGCATGGCACCGTCGATCGTGCTGCCGTCGATCGGCTGGAACCAGCCGCTGTAGGACATCACCAGCCCGAACTTCACGGTTTCGGACGAAGCCGGCGCGGCGGCCAGCAGAAGGCTTGTAACAACACTCGCCAACATCGAGACAGAGTAGCGCATCTTCTTCCCCATTGATGATTTTGCGGTATGATTTGGATCGGCAAGTTTCCCGGAACCTGACGGCGCACAAGCGGACCTGACAACGTGCAATCGTTCAGTGCTGAACGAAAGCTAGGGGAAAAGTTTTTGCATGACAAGAAATTGTTCAGGTCCGTTTCCGCCTATAACTGGCGCAACGCCTCGTCCACCGACATGATCTCGGCGACCACCGACATGATGTCCATCGCAGCGGAATGCATCTCGGGCCGCCCAGCCGAACAGGCATCCCGGGCCACGATGACCTCGAATCCCAGGTCGACGGCTTGCGCCACCGTGGTCACCACGACCGAACTGGAGGCAATCCCGGCTACGATCAGCCGTTCTGCCCCAATCGCCCGCAGCGCATCGCCAAGGTTTGACCCGTGAAACGCCCCGATCCGGTTGTGCGTGACCACGAATTCCGCCGGTTCTGGACCAAGGCCCGGATAGAACTCTGCGCCCCAACTGCCTTCCACCATTGCCCCAAGACGCACCACATCGCGGAAAATCCGGGCGTTCTGCAAAACGTCGGCATGATCGGGTCGAAAGGCGACGCGCACCGAAACGACCGGCACCCCGGCGACGCGCGCCCCGGCCAGAAGCCGCCCCGCCCGTTCGATGACCTGATTTCGCCCCGTGGCACCTTCGGCCACCCCGAGGCGGATCTTGCCATCGGGATGCAGAACCTCGTTCTGGTAGTGCAGGGCAAGGACGGCCGTGCGCGTCACAACGGGCGATCCTGAAAATAGCGCACGGCAAACCCTATCCATTCCGGCGCGTCCCAGTCGGGGTGACGCGCCTGCATCTGCGCCGTGATCGTGTCGGCATCGTCGCCCGCCTGCACTGCCGCCGCCACCGAGCGGATATAATCGGCAACGCCTTGCACGATCTCTTTCCCGCCTGCAGAGCCATGTCCGGGCACGACGATAGCCGGAGCCATCTCCACCATCGCATCAAGGGCTGCCAGCCAACCCCGTGCGTCGATGTCGGCATCGTCGGGCGGAAACCATGGAAAGATCGGGAAGATCCGTTCTTCCGCCAGATCGCCGGTGAACAGGACCCGCTCTGCCGGCAACCAGACAACCTGATCGGCCAACGTATGCGCCTGCCCCCAGGTGCGGAGCACCACCGTCCGGCCGCCCAGGTCGATCCGATGCTCCGCGCCGTTATAAAGGTCATCCGCCTCGACCAGGTGCGTGCCGTCCAGTGCTGCGGCCACATCGGCCGACATGCCCCGGAACATGTCCAGATAGGCCGGTCCCTTTGCCGCCAGTTCGGCCGCCTGCGCCCGGTTGTAGACGATCTGCGCGGCCCCCTTGAACGCCTGCGCGCCAAAGCCGTGTTCCGGGTGAAAATGCGTCAGGGTCAGGATCAGCCTGCGCCCGTCCGCGATCTTGCGCGCAGCCTCCAGCACGGCAGCCCCGTTGGCCGGGCCCATGCCGGTATCCACCACAAGCGCAGAATGTTCGCCCAGAATGATCCCGATGTTGGGCACCAGCGGAACTCGGTGGTCGTGGATCACGAACACGCCCGGCGCGATTTCATCTGGCTGCGCCCTGACCAAAGGGGGCGGAACGGAAGACGGGTCGGACATGCGGCGGGGTTCCTTGTGGTGTGCTGCCTTGCGGTCGGGGCGGCAGCTTGAGGTTTGCATTCGATGCTCTATGATTACATTGTAATGAACGATCTCATTCCCATGCAAGCATACCGCCGCTCAAGGGCCGGGCGCGGCTTTCCAAAGGCCGCGACATGACCGATGCCCTGCGTGCGCCCCCCCTTTTGCCGACCGCCAGCAGCTTTGGCCACAACCTGCGCCAGACGCACCGGCTGATCCAGCGCGACCTGACCAACCGGATTGCGGTGCTCGGGCTGAACATCGGCGAATGGTATGCGCTGCGGGCCCTGTGGGAAACGGATGGCCTGACGCAGACCGAACTGGCCAGCAAGGCCGGGGTCGCCGGGGCGGCGATGGTCAGTTCGGTGCGCCAGTTGCTGGTCCGCGGGCTGGTGTCCCGGCAGCGACCGGCGGATGACGGGCGCAAGTTCATCATCACGCTGACCAAGAAGGGCTGGGAGCTGGAGCGTCCTGCAATCGAGGCCGCGATCGAGGCCAACCGGCTGGCCCTGACGGGAATCGCGGCGGACGAGATCGACCTGTGTCTGCGCGTGCTGCGGACGGCACAGCAAAACCTGCTGGCGGGGGCCGGGGCCGAAACACCCACGCGTGGGACCGAGGACTGACCGGAACCTGCGCCGTGCGATCTGGCCCGGGCCGAACGCCTTGCGCCATCCATCCCTGTTGTGATGCGGGTCCCGGATGGTTAGGCTTTCGCAACGCGCATGGGGGCAGGGATGGAAATGGTTCAGTTCATCGACACGCATCAACACCTGATCTACCGCAACCACCTTCGATACGCATGGACGGCGGGCATACCCGCGCTGGCGACCGGGGATTTCACCCAAGCCGACTATGACCGTCTGACGGACGGGCTGGGGATCGCGGGCAAGCTGTTCATGGAGGCCGGCGTCGATGATGCCGATTACCAGACCGAAGCGCGGTTCATCTCGGGGCTGGTGGGCCGTCACGGGCTGCTGGGGCAGATCGCCTCGATCCGCCCCGAAACGGATGAAGGCTTTGACGACTGGCTGGACGCCTGCCGCGATCTGAACGTCGTGGGATTTCGCCGCCTGCTGCATGTTATGCCCGATCCGCTGTCCGAGACGGATACGTTCCGCCGCAACCTGCGAAAGATCGGGGCGGCGGGATTGTCGTTCGACATCACCGTTCTGGCCCGGCAACTGCCGATTGCGCTTGCGCTGGTGCAGGCCTGCCCGGATCAGGTCTATGTGCTGGACCACTGCGGCGTTCCCGACATCGCCGGAGGCGCGTTCGAGTCCTGGGCCGCCGGAATCAGCGCCATCGCGCATCAGCCGCAGGTCGTGATCAAGCTTTCGGGGATCGCGGCCTATTGCACGCCGGGAACGGCGGGCGTCGCTGTCTTTGCGCCCTATTTCGCGCATCTGCTGGCGACGTTCGGGCCGTCCCGCATCCTGTGGGGCAGCGATTGGCCCGTGGTCAATCTGGGGATGACCCTGCCCGACTGGATCGCGGCCACCCGTGAACTGATCGGCACCCTTTCCCCGGACGAGCAGTTTGCCATCGCGCAGGGCAACGCCCGCCGGGTCTATCGACTGCCACAGGCGGCGGCCTAGCCCCGCGCAAGCAGGGCTTCGATCTCCGCCCGCGACGGCATAGACGGGGCCGTGCCCGCGCGCGTGACGGAAATGCCCGCCGTGGCGCAGCCGAACCGGACTGCGGCGATCGGGTCCATGCCTTCGGACAGGGCCGCCGCAAAGCCTCCGTTGAACGCATCGCCCGCGCCGGTCGTTTCAACCACCGGTCCGGCGCTGATGACGGGCACATGCACCGTCCTTTCGGCATCCTGATAAAGCGCGCCCTTGTCGCCAAGGGTGATGACGGCCGTTCCCGCCCCCATCGCACGCAGGGCCGTTGCGGCGGCAATCGCCTCGTCCACCGTCGTCACCGGCAGACCGGTCAGCGCCTCGGCCTCTGATTCGTTGGGCGTGATGTAGCCGCACAAGGCAACCATTCCGGCCGGAAGCGGCGCCGCCGGGGCCGGGTTCAGGATCGTTCGCACTCCGGCCGCCCGCGCGGTCTGCAGCGCAAGGACGGCGGCTTCCATCGGCTGTTCCAGTTGGACGATGAACACATCCGCTCCGGCGATCAGACCGGCCCGCGAAGTGATGTCGTCGACAGAGATCGTTCCGGCCACGCCCGGGCACACGATGATGGCGTTGTTGCCGGTTGCCGCCTCGATGAAGATGTAGGCCGCCCCGGTGTAACTTTCGGAATGCTGCGTCACCGCCGCGTGCACCCCTGCCCTGCCCCAGGTGGCAAGCGCCATGTCGGCGAAGGGATCCTTGCCAAGGCGCGAGATGAAATGCGTTTCCGCCCCGGCCATGGCGGCGGCGACGGCCTGATTGGACCCTTTCCCGCCCGGCCCGAGGGCAAAGCTGTGGCCCATGATCGTCTCGCCCAATTTCGGGCTGCGGTCGGCGCGGTACGAGGTGTCGGCGACAAAGACGCCCAGAACGACGACGCGACCCATTTACACCGTCCCGGCGTCGGGGGCGATCACGCCCTTGCGGAAGATGAAGCAGCCGTAGAACCGCCGCTCGCCGGTCTGGATCACGGCATAGGCTTCTTTGGCCCGGTCGTAGAACTCGAACCTCTCGATGCCGATCATCGGGCGGGGGCGCCCTTCGGCGGCGTCGATGGCGATCTGCACCTCGGCCTGCACCGGCTCGATTTGCGAGGGGTGGCCGACCACCTCCATCCGGCCCGCGAAATCATCGACGAACGTGTCCAGCGGCAAGACCGACAGCACTGCCTCGACCGCCTGCGCACAGGTCAGATTGTCCATCCGCAGCAATTCGCCCAGCACCGTCTGCCGCGCGATGCTGTCGGCGGGAAAATTGGTGTCGGCAATCACCAGCGTGTCGCCATGCCCCATTGCCCGCAGCGCATAAAGCACATCGGCCGTCAGCCGGTTGTCCAGACCCTTCAGCATGTTTTCCCCCTCAGTTGATCCGGTCGCCCGTCGCTTCGTCAAACAGATGCACCAGTCCGGCGCGCGGCGAAAGGTGGATCACCTCGCCGGGCCGGAAGGCGTGGCGCTCGCGGAACACCGCCACCGCGTCGTGGCCGCCGATGCGCAGGACCACATGGGTTTCCGACCCGGTCGGCTCCACCACCACGACAGTCGCGGCGATTCCGCTTGGGTCCAGTTCCAAATGTTCCGGGCGCACCCCCCAGATCACCCGGCGCCCCTCGGCGGCTCCGTCCGGCGCAGGCAGCGACAGCCCCTCGGCCTCGATCCGGCCGCCGCGGCTGACACCCGGCAGAAGGTTCATCGACGGCGACCCGATGAAGCCCGCGACAAAGGTGTTGGCAGGCCGGTCGTACAGGTCAAGCGGCGCACCCTGCTGGGCAATCCGCCCCTCGCGCATGACCACGATCCGGTCGGCCATCGTCATCGCCTCGATCTGGTCATGCGTCACATAGACGGTCGTCGTCGCCAGCCGCTGGTGCAACTCGCGGATTTCGCTGCGCATCTGCACGCGCAGCTTGGCATCAAGGTTCGACAGCGGCTCGTCGAACAGGAACACCTGCGGGTTGCGCACGATGGCCCGGCCCATGGCCACGCGCTGCCGCTGCCCGCCCGACAATTCACGCGGATAACGAGCCAGATAGGGCTGAAGGCCCAGAATATCGGCCGCCCTTGCCACCCGCGAGTCGATCTCGGCCTTGTCCATGCGGGCCATCTTCAACGCAAAGCCCATGTTGGCCGCCACCGTCTTGTGCGGATAAAGCGCGTAGTTCTGGAACACCATCGCGATGTCGCGCTCGGCGGGGGGCAGGTTGTTGACGACCCGGTTTCCGATGCTGATCGTGCCCGAGGTGATTGCCTCCAGCCCCGCGATCATCCGCAGCAGCGTGGACTTGCCGCAGCCGGACGGGCCGACCAGCACCACGAATTCGCCATCCGGAATGTCGACATCGACCTCGTGCACCACTTTGACGGCACCATAGGCTTTCTGCAGTGCGCGGATCTTTACCTCGGCCAAAACGCGTCCCCTCCGCCAATGCTTGCCGCCTTTGGTATCGCAGGCCAAACCGCCTGTCCATCACCTGGACATACTAACATGTTAGATGCTTGACTTGACCGGACATCGCTGAGAATGTCTCGGCATGTCCGGCCGTGCCCGGACCCGGAACGGGCTTGCCTGCGGTGACAATGACCCCGAACGGGGAGACCGCCCGCCCAGACCGGACCGCCGCTGCGCGGGTGAAACTCTGGGAGGTTTTTCATGAAAGTCGGACTTTACGAACACGCGGCCAAGACCAGCCTGACCCGCCGCCGCCTGCTGCAGGGCGTGGCCGGGGTCGGTGCCATGTCCGTGATGGGGGGCATGGTGCCGGGCATGGCCCGCGCCGAAGCGCATGGTGGCGTGCGCGCGGAAATCCTGAAGATTCCGGGCGTGGGCATGGGCTCGCCCACCGATGCGGACTGGCAGAAGGTCGGGGCAATGTGCCTTGACAGCACCAAGGCCAATGTGGCCGAAGGCGAATTCGCCGGGGTCGAACTGACCTTCTTCGGCATCAACAACAACGGGTTGCACAACATCCTGTTCCGCGGACTGCTGAAGGGCTGGGAGGATTACACCGGCGCCAAGATCAACTGGATCGACCTGGCACAGGCCGACTACAACCCGCGCCTGCAGCAAAGCATCGCCACCGGCACCGTCGACTTCGACATTCTGGCCATGGGCGCACCTCTGGAAGGCGACACCGCCAGCAAGGGCCTTCTGGACGAGATGCCCGACTGGGTGAAGACCCAGATCGAGATGGACGACTATGTGGGCTACCTCAAGGCTCCGGTCGGAACCTGGGATGGCAAGACCTACCGCATCTCGATCGATGGCGACTGCCACACCTTCGCCTACCGCACCGACTATTTCGGCGACGGGTCGGTCAGCGGCATGGCCGCCCCGCCCAAGACTTGGCAGGAGGTCAACGCCTACTCCAAGGCCGTCGTCGGTCAGACCGATCCGCTGACCGGGCAGCCTGCCATCGGCTATCTCGATCCCTTGAAGGGCTGGGGCGGGTTCGGGTTCTACTTCCTTGAAAACCGGGCTGCGGCCTATGCCAAGCATCCGTCCGACCCGGCATGGCTGTTCGATGCCGACACGATGAAGCCGCGCGTCAACAACCCGGCCTGGGTTCAGGCCATCCAGGACGTGATGGACCTGATCGCAACGCCGGGGGCCTACCCCGCCGACCAGATCAACGCCGATCCGGGCACCACGGCCTTCTCGCAGTTCCTTGCGGGGACGGGTTCCAGCCTGATGTGGTGGGGCGATGTGGGCTCGAACGCCCGCACGTCGGACACCTCGGTTGTCGGCGACGTGGTGGGCTTCGGCATCAACCCCGGATCGGACAAGGTCTACAACAGCCAGACCGGCGCATGGGAAGAAACCTACAACGAAGCCCCGAACATGGCCTACCTCGGCTGGGGTGTCTATGTCACCAACCGCGTCTCGGGCGACGAGAAGAAGCGCAAGGCGGCGTGGTCTGCGGCGGCGCATCTGGGCGGCAAGGATCTGTCGCTGTGGATGTCGGCCTATCCGTCGGGCTTCCAGCCCTATCGCAACAGCCACTTCCAGTACGACGAATGGGAAGCGGCCGGCTATGACCGGGCCTTTGTCGAGGATTACCTCGGGTCCAACGCCGACAGCTACAACCACCCCAACGCCGCGCTGGAGCCCCGCATTCCGGGCATCTTCCAGTACTACTCGGTGGCCGAGGATGAACTGGCAAAGGGCTATGCCGGCACCTACAAGTCGGCACAGGAAACCGCCGACGCCATTGCCGCCGCGTGGGAAAAGATCACCGACCAGATCGGCCGTGACAGCCAGATCGCCCTCTACAAGGCGTCGCTGGGCATGTGAGAAAACCAAGGGTCGGCGGGTGAACCGCCGACCCTTTTCATTTGCGGGATACGGGCTTGGCACAGGACGGCGACCTTCTGCACATCGTGACGACCGACAACATTCCGGCCCGCCGCGCGGCGTTCGGCCGCGTTGTGATCTGGGGGTCGGCCGGGTTGCTGGTGCTGGTGGCGGTCTTGCAGGGATTGCAGGAGGCCGGGCGGCTGGACATTGGCTTCGCAAACTGGCGTCCCACCCTTTACGCCTATGTGTTCTGGGCGATCTGCCTGTGCTGGGGGCAGGTCCTGACACGCGGGGAACAGGGCAAGCGGACGCTGTTTGTCCTGCCCGCCGTGCTGTTCGTGCTGTCATTGGCGATCCTGCCGCTGATCTTCGGGCTTGGCATCGCGTTTTCGGACTGGAACCTGTCGTCGCCCGATGGCCGCAAGTTCAACGGGCTGGATAACGTCAGGCAGATGTGGGGCGACCCGTTCTTCTGGAACGCCATGCTGAACATGGTCTGGTACACCCTTGCGATCGTTGTGGAATACGCCATCGCCTTTGGCCTTGCGCTGATGCTGAACGGCCAGATCCGGGCGCGCAAGTTTTTCCGCGTGGCCTTCCTGCTGCCCTTGATGCTGTCGCCGGTGGCTGTCAGCTGGATGATCGGCAAGTCGATGATGGAAGCCCGGTTCGGCCCGCTGGCGCGACTTGCGCGCACGCTGGGCTGGGACGAGCCTTCGTTCTTTGGCACCCCCGAAATGGCGCGGTTCGTCATCATGGCGATGGACGCCTGGACCTTCATCCCCTTCATGATGATCATGATCCTGGCTGGTCTGCAGGCGATCCCGAAAGAGTTGCAGGAAGCGGCCAAGGTCGACGGGGCAAGCGGCTGGCGCGGGTTCTGGGAAGTCACCTTCCCGCTGATGCTGCCGGTGTCGATCACCGCGATCCTGATCCGCATCATCTTCAAGCTGAAGCTGGCCGACATCATCATCAACGTGAC
>JAIYDJ010000095.1 GCA_027487575.1 Rhodobacter sp.
CCCGCCCACCGCCCCGTCGCCAGACACCCCGTCAGCAGATACCCCCCCGTCGGCGCTTCCCAGTCCAGCATCTCGCCGCAGACGAATACCCCCGGCAGCGCCTTCAGCTCAAGCGCGTCCGCCACCGCCGCAGCCGTCACCCCGCCCGCCACCGAGATTGCCTCGTCGATCGGGCGCGGGCCGACCAGCGGCACCGGCAGCCGCTTCACCGCGTCCACAACCGCCAGACCCCGCCCGAACTCCTGCACCAGACCGACCCCCACCGCCGACACCCCCAGTTTCCGCAACTGGTTCGCCCGCGTCTCACCCGGCTTCATCCGCCCCAACCGCGCGGCCACGGCCCCGGACACATCCGGCATCAGATCCAGCGCCAGCGCCGCCCCCTCGCGCAACTCCCGGCTGACGGCATAAACCCCGCCCCCCTCGATCCCCCGCGAGGACACCACGAACTCTCCCCGCTCGCGCCGCCCGCCGACCAGCAGCGCCGCCCCCTTCACCGCCACCCCGAAAAACCGCGCCATGTGCGAAGACCAGTCCACCACGAACCCCATGTTCGCAGGCTGCCACGCCGCCACTTCCACGCCTTTATCCCGCAACCACGGCACCCAGGCCCCGTCCGACCCCAGCCGTGCCCAGCTTGCCCCACCCAAGGCCAGCACCGTTACCGCAGGCCGCAGCACCTGTTCACCCTCCGGCGTCTGAAACCGAAAGCCGTCGCCTTCAAACCCCTCCCACCGCCAGCGCACCCGCATCTCGACGCCCAAGCCCGCCAGCCGGACCAGCCACGCCCGAAGCAACGGCGAGGCCTTCATCGCCAGCGGAAACACCCGCCCCGATGACCCGACGAACACTTCGGACCCCAGCCCCCGGCACCAGTCCACCACCTGATCCGGGCCAAAGGCGCGCAAGGCGGGCTCCAGCCACCCGGCCCGATACACCCCGACAAACCCGGCCAAATCCTGATCCTTGGTGATGTTCAGCCCCGACTTCCCTGCCATCAGGAACTTCCTCCCGACCGAGGGCTTGGCCTCGCAGACCACCACCCGGCGACCGGCAAGCGCCAGCTCTTCCGCCGCCATCAGCCCGGCAGGCCCGCCGCCGATCACCAGCGCGTCAACCACGCGGAATCATCGCCTTGATCGCCGCCAGATGGGCGGGGTGCGCCGACAGCGCGTCCTTTGCCAGCGCTTCGGCCGCCGTGCCCACATCTTCGGAAATCCGGTCCACCAGCCCCCAGGCCAGCGCCTCGTCCACGCCGATCCGCGCGCCACCCATCAGGATCATCGCCGCGCGCGCCGGACCGACCAGCGCCACCAGACGCCCGGGATCGGCGGGTTGCGGCAGATAGCCCAGCCGCATCACCGGGTAGAAGAACGCGGCCCCCGGCACCGCCACCCGGATGTCGCAAGCCAGCGCCAGCCCGAAGGCCCCCCCGGCCAGCGTCCCGTTCAGCGCGGCAATCGTCAACCCCGGAAATCCTGCAATCGCCGCCGACACCCGGCCCCACAGCGGATCGACGCCCAGCCCCGCCTTCATCTCTTCCAGATCGGCCCCGGCGGAAAACACCTTGCCCGACCCGGTGAGAACGATGACGGAAGCCCGCGACGCGCCCAGCACCGCCGTCTCCAGCGACGACAGCATCTCGCGGGTCAGCGCGTTTGCCTTGTCGGGGCGCGCCAGCGTGATCCGCCGCATCCGCCCCTGATCTTCGACTTCGATCATGCCACCAACCCCGCCGCCCGCCGCACCGCCTCGTCGCGCAGGCGCACATCTTCGCCGCGCCAGGCATCCGCCCCCGCCCCGCACATCCACAGCAGCGCCCGCGCGGGCCAGTCGGCGGGAATGTGCACCGCCGGGTCCAGCGCGGAAACCGGGTTGATGCCGCTGGCCTTGATCCTGACCTGCATGTCGGTGGCGACCGTGCCGGGCGACAGGCCCAGCACCCGCAGGCCCCAGCCGCCTTCCTCCAGATGCAGGGCGCGGGTCAGCATCAGCACCCCGGCCTTGGACGCGCAATAGGCCGACCACCCCTCCAGCGGGCTGGTCGCGGCACCGGAAGACAGGTTGATGATGGTGCCCGATCCCTGACGCCGCATGACGGGCACGGCGGCCCGGCACCCGTGGAACACGCCCTTCAGGTTGATGTCCACCGCCCGCCCCCAGTCGGCCGGATCAGCCTCGGACAGGCGGGCGATCGGCTCGATCACGCCCGCGTTGTTGATCAGCACGTCCAGCCGCCCGTGCTGCGCCACCACGCTGGCGACGGCATCCTGCACCGACCCCCAGTCGCCCACATCGCACGGCACCGCCATTCCGCCCACCTGCGCCGCAAGTGCTGCGATCTGATCCGCCGACCGCGCCAGCAGCACCACGCGGGCGCCCGAATCGGCAAACACGCGGGCCGCTGCCGCGCCGATGCCCCGGCTTGCCCCCGTGATCATCACGACTTTCCCCTGCATCCCGCGCCCCCTTCTGCAATGACAAGACCAGTTAGCCCATCGCGCGCCCTGTCGGAAAGCCTTGACCCGTGCCGCAGGCCGATGGATGTTGCACCAGATATTCACCGGACACGGAAAGGCTGTAGCATGACCAATTTTAAGAACGCAGGGGCCACTGCAATTGCGGCCCTGCTGACCGGAACGGCTGCCTTTGCGCAGGTCACCCCCGAAGAGGTCTGGCAGAACTGGCAGGACATGTCGTCGGGCTATGGTCAGACGATGTCGGCCGCCTCGGCGGAACGCGATGGGGATACGCTGGTCGTGACCGACCTTTCCGTGGTGCAGGATCAGGACGGCGTTCTGGTCGATGTCGCCATCGACGAGGTCAACTTCACCGACAACGGCGATGGCACGGTCGATATCACCATGTCCGACAGCTATCTGATCGACCTGACCCTGCCGCCCTCCGATGCCGCAGCAGGCGATATGCCGACCAATGTGACGGTATCTGTCGCCCAACCCGGCATGGTCACCACCGCCGGAGGCACGACGACCGATACGTCCTACACGGTCGAAGCACCCAGCATCACCATCTCGCTGGACGAGATCGCAGGCGTGGATGCGGCGGCGGTGGACGCAGAGGCCAGCATGACGATGACGATGGTCGCGGGCGAATACCTTGTGGCGGGTCCGTCCGACGCCAAGACCATCGACGTGGATTTCGGCGCACAGAGTGTCGCCTTCAACGTCATGGCCAAGGACGCGGAGTCGCAGTCCGATGTTCAGATGACCGGCACGCTGGCCGATCTGGCGGCGAGCTATGCGATGGACATGGGCGGAATGGCGCTGATGGGGACGGAAATGGTGGCGGCCCTGAAGGCTGGCACCGCGCTGTCGGGCGCGTTCAGCCACGGCGCGGTCGACTTCACTCTTGACGTGACGGAAGCCACAGGTCCGACGCGGGTGGTTTATGCAAGCACAGGCGGCGGCCTGACGTTCCAGATGGACGAGGCCGGTCTTGTCTATGGCGTCGACAGCACCGGCACCGCGATTTCCGTCAGCGGCCCCGAAATTCCCTTCCCCGAGTTCAACGTCAACTACGGCGAATTCGCGGTCACGCTGGCCATGCCGCTTCTGGCGGCGGCCGAGCCTTCGGATTTCACCTTCCTGACCCGCATCGTCGATTTTTCGGTGTCCGAAGACCTGTGGGGCATGGTCGATCCGGCAAACGCGCTGCCGCACAGCCCGGCGACGGTCGTCTTCGATACAAAGGGCAAGGTCCGGCTGACCTCCGATCTGGTGGACGAGGCGGCGATGGCCGCGCTGGGGGATGCACCTCCGGGTGAAATCCATGCGCTGGAGGTGACCGAACTGCGCGCGACCGTGGCCGGCGCCGAACTGACCGGGGCGGGTGCGTTCACCTTTGACAACACCGATCTGGTGACCTTTGCCGGGGCGCCTGCGCCGACCGGCAAGATCGACCTCAAACTGGTCGGCGGCAATACCCTGATCGACTCGCTGGTGGCGATGGGCCTTCTGACCACCGATGACGCCAACGGTGCGCGGATGATGATGAGCATGTTCGCCAATCCCGGTGCGGGCCCGGACGAGATGACCTCGACCCTTGAATTCAAGGACAAGGGCTTCTTCGCCAACGGTCAGCAACTGCAGTAGCCCGGCGGCATTGCGAAGGCCGCCCCTGCTTGGGCGGCCATTCCTGTTCTGGTGCGCTGCCCCACATCGGCTGGGCGATCCCGGTCCGGGCAGCATGCCCGGATTTCCCGGTGAACCCGCCCTATGGCAACAGGAACATGCAATTGCGCGCCAGATAGGCCGCGTCTTGGGCTGGGTCCGCAGGCAATCCGGCATAATCCGCCCCCGAGGAACGCGGCATCGGCATGGGGTTGTTCGGCGGTGCGATCACGGCCCCCGCCGCCGCGTTGCCGGCCATGTCGGCCACCCCGCTGATCGCCACCTGACTGAGAAGGCTCATGTTGCCGACCTGGCTGCTGATCGCGCCGCCGGCAAAGCCGAACCCGGCCGATACTGCTGCCGCCCGCGCCGCGTCACTGGCGTTGCGCCCTTCAACCAGCGCCTGACCCCCGGTCGTCATGCCCTGCCCTGCACTTTGTATGACCAGGATCGTGGCCTGATCCGCCGTGCTCATCGTGGCCCCCGCCGCCCCGATGCCGATCGCCCCCACGGTGAACGTCCCCACCGCGTTGATTGCCGCCGATCCGACATTGCCGGTATCCTGATAGGTGAACGCCCCCCGCATCGCCGACCCCACGGCCAGCGTCGTCATCGCGGTTCCGGTTGAAATTCCG
The DNA here is from genome assembly GCA_027487575.1 of Rhodobacter sp. GTDB lineage: Bacteria > Pseudomonadota > Alphaproteobacteria > Rhodobacterales > Rhodobacteraceae > JAIYDJ01. The sequence goes on from JAIYDJ010000095.1 coordinate 4,766, forward strand.
GTCATTCCTGCCGCGCCCGCCGCCGCCAGACCGGTTCCGCCCGACACGATCCCCGCCGTGACCACCAGAATCGTCGCACTCGCATCGCGCACGAAGGTCGCCGCCCCCAGCGCCCTTTCCCAGCCTGCAACCACCGAATTGATGCTGCTCGACGACCGCCCGTTCGCAGCGACCCGTTCGGAATGCAGCCAGGCCATGTCGGCCCGCGCGGACCGCAGCACACTCGCCAGGTTCTGGTACATCGTGCGCGGATAGCTGCGCAGGCCCTGCTCGGCCGTGGCCCAATACCGCTGCGTTTCCAGTTCCAGGTCCTGCCGCACGGCGCCCCAGTTGGTTTCCACACAGAACGTCGTGGGCAGCAGGAATCCGTGGTCGGTCGCAACCGTGCTGGTGTTCCGCCGCACCAGCATCGCCCGCACGGCCGTGCGCAACAGCAGATAGACCCCGTCGTTGTTGTAGGCCCAGCGCCGCCCGTCGCGATCGGTGATGATGTGCCAAGCCATCGGTCAGCCCCTTGCCCTGCGTTCAATGCAATGCAGTTGCCGCATCCAGCGCGGTAACCCTTGAAATCCGTTCCGAAACCATGACTTTGGGCGGGCGTGAAGTCAATTGCGCCGCCCCACCAGCGCCCGGCGCACCGCCCTGAAGGAACCTCCATGCCCGCATCCCTCGACTCCCTGACCGACGCCCTGTTGCGGGCCGCCCGCGATGCCGGGGCCGACACCGCGGATGCGCTGGCGGTTTCTGGCGCGTCGTTGTCGATCGACATCCGGGCGGGCGCACTGGAACAGGCCGAACGGTCGGAGGCGACGGAGGTCGGCCTGCGCGTGCTGATCGGAGGGCGGCAGGCCTGCGTGTCGGCATCCGACATCTCTCCGGCGACCTTTGCCCGGTTGGCAGTGCGCGCCGTCGCCATGGCGCGCGAGGCGCCCGAAGACCCCTATGTCGGTCTTGCCGATCCGGACCAGCTTGCGCGCAATTGGGATCTGGCCGCCTTCGAACTGGCCGACCCCGCCGAAGAACCCGGCGCGGCTGCGCTGGAACAGGCCGCGCGCGCCGCCGAGGCCGCCGCGCTGGAGAACGTCGGCATCACCCAGGTCGAGGCGTCAGCCGCCTATTCGAGCCGGCAGTTGCACCTTGCCACTTCGCACGGGTTTTCCGGCGGCTATGCCCGCACCTCGCACAGCCTGTCCGCCGTTGCCTTCACCGGCTCCGGCACCGCGATGGAACGGGACTGGGCGGGCGAAGGCCGGATCTGGGCCGCCGACATGCCCGGTGCTGCGGGGATCGGCGCGCTGGCCGCGCAGCGCGCACTGGAGCGCGCCGGGGCGACCCGCCCGGTGACCGGCACCTTTCCTGTCCTTTTCGACGAACGTGTCGCGTCCTCGCTGATCGGGCACCTTCTGTCGGCGATCAACGGAACTTCCATCGCGCGCGGATCGTCGTGGCTGCTGGATGCGCTGGACACGCAGGTGCTGCCTGCAGGCCTTTCTGTCATCGAAGACCCGCACCGCCCGCGCATCTCTGGCTCGCGTCCGTTCGATGGTGAAGGCCTGCCGACGCAAAGGCGAACGATCGTTCAGGATGGTGTGCTGACCGGCTGGACGCTGGACCTGGCCACCGGGAGGCAGCTTGGGATGGCGTCCACCGCCAACGCCTCGCGCTCCACCTCGCAGCCTCCATCGCCCTCGACCTCGAACATCGACCTGACGCAAGGGACCGCCTCGCGCGAAGATCTGATCCGCGACATGGGCACCGGGCTTCTGGTCACCTCGATGATCGGATCGACGATCAACCCGACGACGGGCGACTATTCGCGCGGGGCGTCCGGGTTCTGGGTACAGAACGGTGTCGTGTCGCATCCGGTCAATGAATGCACCATCGCGGGCAACCTGCGCGACATGCTGCGCCGCATCATCCCGGCCAACGACGCGCGCGCGCACCTTTCGACCCGCGTGCCGTCGATCCTGATCGAAGGGATGACCCTTGCCGGAACGTGATCTTGCACTTCTGGTCGAAGCCGCCCACCGCTGCGGCAAGATCGCCATGCGCTATTGGGGCAACAAACCGTCGGTCCGCGACAAGGGCGACGGTCAGGGTCCGGTGACGGAAGCCGATCTGGCGGTGAACGACATGCTGCAGGACACCCTGCGCGGCGCCCGCCCCGACTATGGCTGGCTGTCCGAAGAATCGCCGGACAGCGCGGATCGGCTATCATGTGAACATGTGTTCATTATCGACCCCATCGACGGCACGCGCGCCTTCATCGAGCATGACGCGGGCTTTTCGCATTCGCTGGCCATCGCGCGGCATGGGGTCGTGACGGCGGCGGTGGTCTATCTGCCTGCGCGTGACCGCCTTTATGCCGCCGCTGCGGACGGCGCGGTGTATCGCGACGGCGCGCCGATCAGCGTGTCGCCCCGCCACGATCCCGAAGGGGCCACCCTGATGACGGCAAAGACATATCTTGATGCGGCGCACTGGCAGGGACCGCCCCCCGGCGTGGTCCGGGTGTTTCGCCCGTCAATTGCAAACCGGCTGTGTCAGGTGGCGGATGGCAGCGTCGACGGTCTGCTGACGCTGCGTCCGACTTGGGAATGGGACATTGCCGCTGGCAGCCTGATCGCGGCGCGGGCTGGGGCGACCGTAACGGACCGCACCGGCGCTGCACCGGTCTTCAACCGCGCGCATCCGCAGGCCGATGGCCTGCTCGTTGCCCCGCCGGGCCTTCATGCGCAGCTCGCGGCCCGTCTGAAACACTAAGGTACGACTGAAACACTGGGGCCGCCCGAAGGCGGCCCTGATCGTGCGTTCATTTGTTTTTCGGCGGAACAAACCGTTTGGAGGTGTCCTTGGCATCCACCCGCACCGGGGCGGGCTTGGCCCGCGCCGGTTTGGCAAAGGTCTTGCCCTCTGCCGGCTTGCCGAATGTCTTTCCCTCGGCGGCATGGCTCTTGAACCCGCCCGACCGGGCGGGTTTGCCCTCGGCGGTGCCATGCGACTTGAACCCGGCCGACCGGGGCCGTGCCGGTGCGTCCATCTTGGGGCCGTCCGCCTTGGGGGCCCAACGCGGTTTGGGCGCGGCACCCTCGGCGCGCGGGGCGTAGGGCTTCTTGTCGCCCTCTTCGCGCTTGACATAGGGCTTGCGGTCGGCCGGATCGCGCGGGGAATAGGCCTTCTTCTCGCCATAGGGCTTGGCCGCCGCGATGCGCGGAGCATAGGGTTTCGCCGCATCATCACGCTTCACATAAGGCTTGCGCGGCACGTCGCCTTCATCCCGCTTGACGTAGGGTTTGCGCGGGGCGTCGGCGTCGTCGCGCTTGACGTAGGGTTTGCGTTCGGCGGCGGCGGGCTGCACCACTTCTGCTGCGCGCGGAGCGGCCACAGGTTCGTCCTCGACGATCCTGGGCGGTTTTGGCAAATAGGCCGGGCGGTCCGCCTCGACCCGCGGCGCACGCACCACAGGCTCGCGCGGGGCTGTATCGCGGGGGGCCGTGTCGCGGGCGGGCGCCTTGCGCGGCGCGCGTTCCGGGCGGTCCATGTCCGGCTCTCCGGGCAGACGGTCCATCGTCACGCCGGATTCCAGTTCCAGATGCTGACCGATCTTTCCGATCTTGTCGGCGGCAATCTGCACGAAGGTGCGGTCTTCCTGTACCCGGATCGCGCCGATGGCGTCCTTGGTGATCCCGCCCGCGTCACAGATCTTGGGCAACAGCCAGCGCGCCTCGGCCCGGCCCGAACGACCGACCGACAGCGCGTACCAGACCGAAGGACCGAACTCGCCACGATCCCGGGGGGCGATGGCGGCGCTGGACGGCACGGCCTGATCCGACAGCACATCAGGTGCCGCCCGCCCTTCGCGCCACAGCCGCACAAAGGCCGCCGCCACGACCGGCGCACCGAACTGCGACAGCAGGGCATCGGCCATCGGGGCCGCATCGCCCATTCCGGCATGCAGCGTCGGATGGTCCAGAAGGCGCATGTCGTCCTTGGCCAGAACCTCGTCCGCGCTCGGCGGCTTGATCCATTCCGCCACGACCTTGGCGCCTTGCAGCAACCGCTGCGCCTTCTTGAACTCGGCCGGGACCACGATCAGCGCGGAAACCCCCTTGCGCCCCGCCCGCCCGGTGCGACCCGACCGGTGCAGCAGCGTTTCAGAGTTGCTGGGCAGATCGGCGTGGATCACCAGTTCCAGCCCCGGAAGGTCGATGCCCCGCGCGGCCACGTCGGTGGCCACACACACCCGCGCCCGGCCATCGCGCAGCGCCTGCAGGGCATGCGTCCGCTCCTGCTGGCTCAATTCACCCGACAGCGCCACAACCTGAAAGCCGCGGTTGCCCATGCGGGCCATCAGCGTGTTCACGTTTGCCCGCGTCTTGCAGAACACCAATGCGGTCTGGGCATCATGGAACCGCAGCGTGTTGAAGATCGCATGTTCCCGGTCGCGCACGCCGACCGACATCGCCTGATATTCGATGTCGACGTGCTGGCGTGCCTCGCCTTGCGTCTGGATGCGCAAGGCATCGGTCTGGAAGTCGCGCGCCAGTGCTGCAATCTCTTTCGAAACGGTGGCCGAGAACATCAGCGTGCGGCGTTCCGCCGGGGCCGCGCCCAGAATGAACTCCAGATCCTCGCGGAAGCCGAGGTCGAGCATCTCGTCCGCCTCGTCCAATACCGCCGCGCGCAGGCCCGACAGATCCAGCGACTTGCGCTCGATATGGTCGCGCAGACGTCCCGGCGTGCCGACAACGATATGTGCGCCGCGATCCAGCGCGCGCTTTTCGGTCCGGTAGTCCATACCGCCCACGCAGGTCGCGATCTGCGCGCCGGCCTGCCCGTACAGCCATTCCAGTTCCCGCGCGACCTGCAGCGCCAGTTCCCGCGTCGGCGCGATGACCAGCGCCATCGGCGTGTCGGCATACAGAAGCTTGTCCGCACCGCGCAACAACTGGTCGGCAATCGCGATGCCGAAGGCCACCGTCTTGCCGGACCCCGTCTGTGCCGAAACCAGCGCGTCTCGTCCCTGTGCCTCGGCCGCCAGAACAGCCTGCTGCACCGGCGTCAGGCTGTCATAGCCCTTGGCCGCCAAAGCCGCGGCCAAAGGCGCGGCAATTTCCATGTCGATCATCATGTGTCCCAAAGGGGGGGCCATTGCCCGCCCGTGAAGTGTCCGAAAAACGGCACCTCATTCCCTTTCGCGAGATGACCTCCTCGTCATCTGCACTGGAACCCTCGGGCCGTAACGTTTGCCCTACAGGAAAACCGCCTGCCTGCATAGCCCCCGCATCACGACCTGACCTGCACCGGTTCCTCGCGCCGTATCACCTGCAGGCAGCGCGCGCACCTTGACCCCCCGCCACCATACGATAGGGTCCCGCCGACCCACAGCGGAGCCTCCCCATGACCCAGCGCCTTCACCTCGTCTTCGGCGGCGAGTTGGTCGATCCCCAGACCAATGTGTTCAAGGACACTGACAGCATCCACCTTGTCGGCATGTTCCCGAATTACGCCACGGCCTTTGCCGCCTGGAAGGCCGAGGCGCAGCGCACCGTCGACAATGCGCACATGCGGTATTTCATCGCGCACATCCACCGGCTGCAGGAAGCCGATCAGCCCGCGTCGCAGACCGAGGCGATGGGGTCGTAAACCCCGGCATCCATGAGCTATTCCTTCGGTCTTACGCTTTATGCGCTCGCCCACCGGCGCGATCCCGTCGACCGGCCCGACTGGCCGGCCCGGCCGCCTGGCAGGCTTGTCTGGCTGCATGCGCCCGATACCGAGTCGGTCGGGCTGCTGATGGCGCTGGCGCGGCGTCTTGTCGAAGAGGATGGCCTGCCGGTTCTGCTGACGGTGCCCCAGTCGCCGCCGACAGGGTCCGCCGGAGTGGTGGTCACCCGGCCGCCCACAGACGCGACCATGCAGGTACAGGCGTTTCTGAACCACTGGAAGCCCGAGGTCATCATCCTGTCAGGCGGCGAGGTGCGACCTGCCCTGCTGCACGAGGCCGAACTGCGCAAGCTGCCGGTCCTGATGGTGAACGCCCGCAACCCGCATCTTCCGGCCGGGCGGGAAGGCTGGTATCCCGGTCTGATCCGCACCGGCCTTGCCAGCCTGCGCCGTGTTCTCGTCCTTGATGAACAGACCGCCCGCCTCTATCGCAAGTCGGGGGCCATCGCCGACCGTGTCGAATCCATCGGCCCGATGGAAGAAGACAGCGCCGTGCTGCCCTGCATCGAATCCGACCGCGCGGCGCTGGCTCAGGCTCTTGCCACCCGGCCGGTCTGGCTCGCCGCCGCTGTTCCCGAAGCGGAAGAGGCCACGGTGATCGCCGCCCACCGCGAGGCGCTGCGCCTGTCGCACCGCCTGATGCTGATCCTTGTCCCGCAGGACCCGGCGCGAGGCGAGGCGCTGGCCAAGTTGCTGGAAGACACCGAGGGCTGGTCCGTCACGCGACGCAGCACAGGCGAGGATCCCGACGCGGAAACCGAGGTGTTCCTGCCGGATGAAGGTCAGGAATTCGGGCTGTGGTACCGTCTTGCCCCGGTCACGTTTCTGGGCGGCAGCCTGCTGGGCGACGGCTGTCTGCGCAATCCGCTGGAACCGGCAGCCCTTGGGTCTGCCATCCTGCACGGCCCGCGTCCCGGCCCCTATGGCGGGATGTTCGCCCGGCTGTCGGCGGCACGGGCGGCACGGATGGTGGGGTCCGGCCCCGAACTGGTGCAGACTCTGGGCGATCTGCTGTCCCCCGACCGCGCGGCGCGGCAGGCCCATGCGGCCTGGGCGGTCGCGTCGCAGGGGGCTGAAGTCACCCTGCGCGTGGTGACACTGATCCGCGACATCCTGGAAGGCGACGGCTGATGCGCCCGCCCGCCTTCTGGTTCACCCCGCCGGACCGCCCGGCGCTGGCGGCCCGGATGCTGTTTCTCCTCGGCGCGCTGTACGCCGCAGCCACCGCGCGCCGCCTGCGCCAACTGGGCTGGCAGGCAGCGGTGCCGGTGATCTGCGTCGGCAACCTGAACGCCGGGGGCACGGGCAAGACCCCCACGGTGATCGCCCTGGTGCAGCGGCTTCTGGCGGCGGGAGGGCAGCCCCACATCGTCAGCCGGGGTTACGGCGGCACCGAGACGGGCCCGCTGCGGGTAGACCCCGCCCGGCACGGTGCGGCGCAGGTGGGGGATGAACCCTTGCTGCTGGCGGCCTTCGCGCCGACCTGGGTCGCCCGCGACCGCGCGGCGGGGGTGCGGGCGGCGCAGGCGGATGGCGCGGGGATCGTCGTGCTGGACGATGGCCACCAGAACCCCGCCGTGATCAAGGACCTGTCGGTCGTGGTGGTGGACGCCGAGACCGGCTTCGGCAACGGGCGCTGCCTGCCCGCCGGTCCGCTGCGCGAGCCGGTCGCGGCGGGCCTTGCGCGCGCCGATCTGGTGCTGGCGATCGGACCGGCCCCGGCGCAGGACCGGTTTCGTGCGACCTGGGGCACCGCCATCCGCAGCCCGCTGGTCACGGCACAACTGCAACCGCTGCCCACCGGCATGGACTGGCAGGGCGCGCGCGTGCTGGCCTTTGCGGGGATCGGGCGGCCGGAGAAATTCTTCCAGACCCTGCGCGAGGCGGGGGCCGATCTGGCCGCCACTGTCCCGCTCGACGATCATCAACCCGTCCCCCCCGCGATGTTCGCCCGGCTGGAGGCGGATGCGGCCCGGCTTGGCGCGCAACTGGTCACCACCGAGAAGGACGCCTGCCGCCTGCCCCCCGCCTTGCGCATCCGGGTCTTGACGCTGCCGGTGCGGCTGGCGTTTGCTGACCCGACCGCGCTCGACACCGCCCTTCACCCCTTCCTGCAGGAGCCCGCATGACCCCCGAACACCGCGCCGTTGCCCTTGGGCTCGACATTCCCGACTTCGACGTGATCGGATATTACGGCACCGACAACGGGCAGATGAAACCTTACCATCGGGCCGGGAACCTGTTGTTCCTGTCGGGGCATGTCGCGCAGAAGGGGGACGTGATCACGCGGGGGCGGTTGGGGGCGGACCTTACGACCGAGCAGGGCTATGCGGCGGCGCGGTTGACGGGGGTCAATGTGCTGGCGGGGATCCGGCAGGCGGTGGGGTCGCTGGACCGGGTGGTGTCGGTGGTCCGCACGCTGAACTTCGTGGTCTGCACGCCGGACTATCCGGAGGTCAACAAGGTGTCGTCGGGGCTGTCGGACCTGCTGGTCGAGACCTTCGGGCCGGAGCGGGGCCTGGGCGGCCGCGCCACCATCGGGGTGATGGCGCTGGCGGGCGGGGTGTGCTTCGAGACCTGGGCGACGGTGGAGGTGGAGTGAGGAGACGACGGCATCCGGGCGGTGTCCCGGGGCGGGACAGGGGCCGGGGTGTTTGATGTCAATGGGTTAGGGGGGTGGGGTTAAGGGGTTGTCAGGGTTCAAACATGGATAAGGACCTTTCCAACTCCTATGCGGATCGTGACAGGCAAACCTGCCGCCCTGTGCAATGCGAAGGAGACGATATCGAAGACAGCTTCAAGTCGGGATGCTCCCTGCATCTCTGGCCCCGACATTGATAACCGATTCAGTCCTGCAAAACGTGGACCCATGAAACGCTGTTGGTTAAAGTCACGATCCCAACTTATCAGGATCCTACCATCTTCGATCGCTGCCTTCGCAACCACAGGGTCTGTAGTGTTGACAGCCATAACGTCCCGCAATCGAACCACGTCTTGGCCCAGCGCGACGAGGGTGTTTCCGACAGAGTCAGGTACGTTGTGGTCGGTTAGGAAACGGTACGCAACCGGGTCCAGATGCGGATCTGGCGGCGCTTCAAGAATCAAGCGGCACTTTTTCCACTATCGTAATGACGGGCCATCTCTATGTCAGTCTCTGTCAAATCAGGAAACTCCATCATAATTGCATCCGGCGAATAGTTTGCGTCCAAGTAACGCTTTACTGTCGAGACCGGGATACGCGTACCCTCGAAAACCGGTTCGTTTTGCAGCGTGAACTTTCCGTGCACCACTTTGCCTGATTCAGCTTCGTCACGATGGTTTAGAATTGTGATCGCTTTCCGCGTGTCAGAAATAACAAGGCGTAGTGGAATATCGAAAACGCGCTGACCACTGACGACTTCTACGCGCTGATCGCTTCTCGGGTCTGTGAAAACGACCCGTTTGCCCAGCACGTACAGCGTTGTGGCAGTCCATTTTGCATCGCCCAAATGTGCAAGTGTGTCGGAGACCTTCCGAAGGTGCTGTAACGGCACTTTGTGGGCATTGCGAAGTTGCCCAAGAACGCGCAGCGACACAATGTCGCGAAAAGAATAAATGCGGCTGTAGGGCAGATGCCGATCTGCTTCGGCATAGCTGGGCTTCAAAAAAGCCTTTGAATCCCAAGCCCTGAGCTGACCCACGGACAAACCGGAAAGTCGTGCGGCATCAGCCTCGCTGAACGCGCCTATGACCTTTTCTTGTTTCACGTAAGTTCCCTCAGGTGCCAGATGGCACGCTCTGACCCGAAAATGTGCTCAGAACAGCCGTTCGTCAATATGAAGTTTCGACGAAGTATCAGGACGACGGTTGCCGGTCACTGTCCGGTTACCCCCTCAAAACACCACCACGCTGCGAATGCTCTCCCCCGAGTGCATCAGGTCGAACCCCTTGTTGATGTCCTCCAGCGGCAGGATGTGGGTGATCATCGGGTCGATCTCGATCTTGCCCTGCATGTACCAGTCCACGATGCCCGGCACGTCTGTCCGCCCCCGCGCCCCGCCGAAGGCCGTGCCTTTCCAGACGCGCCCGGTGACAAGCTGGAAGGGGCGCGTCTCGATGGTCGCTCCGGCGGGGGCGACGCCGATGACGACCGACACGCCCCAGCCGCGGTGGGTGCATTCCAGCGCGTCGCGCATCACCTTGACGTTGCCGGTGCAGTCGAAGGAGTAATCCGCGCCGCCGATCTGGTCGAAGGGGGTTTTCGTCAGGTTGACGATGTGGGGGACGACCGGGCCGTCGATCTCGCGCGGGTTGACGAAATGGGTCATGCCGAAGCGTTCGCCCCATGCCTTCTTGTCGTTGTTGATGTCGACGCCGATGATCATGTCGGCGCCCGCAAGGCGCAGGCCCTGGATCACGTTCAGCCCGATGCCGCCCAGACCGAAGACGACCGCCTTGGCCCCGATCGCGACCTTCGCCGTGTTGATGACAGCACCAATGCCGGTGGTGACGCCGCAGCCGATGTAGCAGATCTTGTCGAACGGCGCGTCGTCGCGGACCTTGGCGAGGGCGATTTCGGGCACGACGGTGTGGTTGGCGAAGGTGGAGCAGCCCATGTAGTGGTAGATCGGCGTGCCGTCGAGCATCGAGAACCTTGTGGTGCCGTCGGGCAGCAGGCCCTGCCCTTGGGTGGAGCGGATGGCGGTGCAGAGGTTGGTCTTCTGCGACAGGCAGGACGGGCAGGACCGGCATTCGGGGGTATAAAGCGGGATGACATGGTCGCCGGGTTTCAGGGTGGTCACGCCGGGGCCGACGGCGATGACGACGCCCGCGCCCTCATGCCCGAGGATGGCGGGGAAGAGGCCTTCGGGATCGGCGCCGGACAGGGTGAATTCGTCGGTGTGGCAGATGCCGGTCGCCTTGATCTCGACCAGGACCTCGCCGTGTTTGGGGTCGGCGAGGTTGACCTCCATCACGGTAAGGGGTTGACCTGCGGCGAGGGCGACGGCGGCACGGGTGCGCATGGGGAGACTCCTGCTGGGGTTTGGCGTCAAGCTGTGCGAAGACGGGGCAAAATGCAACGCGGGAGTTGGGCGTGCGGTGGATGGTCGTGGTGCTGCTGGCGGGGTGCGGGGGGATGACGCGCGTCGGGCCGCCCGAAGCGGTGCTGCCCCTGCTGGCCGACCGCTGTGGCGTGGCGCTGGTGGACGGGCTGGTCGGGCAGCCGTTTGTGGCACTCGCGGACGTTGAGTTGCCGGGGACCCTGCGCGTGCTGTACCCTGGGCAGGAGGTCACCGCCGAGGTGGAGCCCGCGCGGCTGAACGCGTCGGTGGACGGCGAAACGCGGATCAGGAGGGTGTTTTGCGGATGAGATGGATGGTTGTGGCGGTGGCGCTGGCGGGCTGTGTGCCGGTGGTGGTGGAAGAGCCTGTCGTCGGGTCCTGCGGCGCAGGCGCGTTGCAGGGGCTGGTCGGGCAGGACGCGGCGGTGCTGCAGACGATGCGGTTTTCGCAGCCGGTTCGGGTGATCCGTCCGGGGATGGCGGTGACGATGGATTATTCCGAAGGCCGGTTGAACATTGAGGTCGACGGATCGGAAGTGATCTCGCGGGTCAGTTGCGGCTAGGTCTTTCGGCCCGTGGAGCAGCCCCTAGCGCTCGGTCGCGCCCTTTCCGGCAAGTATCTGGGGGCGGTAGCGGGCGATGCGCGACAGACGGGTGGTCTGGGTCTTGGCAGAAGACAGCGCGATGACATAGCTTCGCTGGCGTCCGGGGGTCAGCCTGTGGAACGCTTCTGCCAGTTCGGGATCGGTGTCGAGGGCGGAAGAGATGTCTGCGGGCAGATCAACGCTGGCAGGTGCCGGCAAGGGTCTGAGGCCCGCGTCGGCATGGCCCGTCGCCTCGGCCAGGATGGCGCGGATGGCGGGTTCCAGCGCCACAACCTTCGCCGCATCGCTAAAGCGCAGGGTGTCGGGATGCGGTGTGTTCGGCCCCTGCCGTTCCAGCAGGCCGTCGGGGTCGGTCAGCAGCGCGGCGTTGAAGAACCCCAGACGGAAGCTGTCGCGCAGCGCACCGATGATCGCGATGTTGCGCCCGTTGCGCGTATAGCAGGGGTGCCCCCATTTCACCGTCTCGACCAGACCCATGTCGCGGCAGATGCGGCGCAACCGGGACAGGCCGTCAGCCCAGCGGCGGGTGGCGCAGGCAGGCGTGGCAAAGCGCGGACACCGCCCGCAGCCATCGGTGAAGTAATCCTCGACATCGGTGATCATGAGAACCCCCGGTGGTTGCCGTTGTCACCAGATTACCCCGGATCAACCGCCCGACATAGTTTCCGGATCAATCCGGATACAAAAAACCCCCGGTTCCGCCGGGGGTTTTCGCAGCGCGGTTTGGTCTCGGTTACATGCGATAGTCGGTGTGGCAGCTTTTGCACGATCCACCGATGGCACCCATGCCTGCCCCGATGGTTTCGGCGCTGCTGGTGTCGACCGCGGTGGCCGCGTCGTTCAGCGCCTTCGCCTTCACAAGGAAATCTTCCCAGTTGGTCCAGACTTCCGGCTTGGCTTTTTGGGCGGGATCGGTGGTGGCCGGGGTGAACTTGGCCTCGATGTCGGCCGAGGCGGCCACAAGAGTTGCCTTCGCGGCCTCGGCGGCGGCTGCGTCGTAGGCGGCTTTGCCACCGGCCATGTCGCCAAGCGTCTTCGTCGCGCCACCGATGGTCTTCATCAGGTCCTGACGCGCAATGACGTTCGGATCGGTGGGCTCTACCTGGGCGAAGGCAACGCCTGCAGAAAGGACAAGACCGGCGATGAAGAGTTTGCGAAGGGGGATCACGTTTGGCTCCTGGGCTTGGGTTGCTGACCAAGCATAGGCAGGCAGCATGTCGGTCTCATAGCCACATTGCCGCGAACAAGGGCGGATCACGCAAATGTCATCGGGGATAAGTCGGGTCAGGCCCACCGTCCGGGCTGGAGTTTCTGGAACATTAAGTGAACATGACAGGCATGTCGCACCGCCGAATCCTGTCGCTGTGGTTTCCCCGTCTGGCTGCCGAACGCCAGTTGCGGGTTCGGCGGACTGTTCTGCCCGGCCCTTTCGCGGTGGTCGGGGATCAGAACGGCGCGCAGGTTCTGACCTCGCTGAACGACGCGGCACAGGTGGCGGGGTTGCGGCAGGGCCAGCCCTTGCGCGATGCGACGGCGATGTGCCCGGGCGTGGTGACGGTGCCTGCCGATCCGGTGGGCGATGCCGGGTTTCTGACCGCGCTGCGCCGCTGGGCGGGCAAGTTTTCCCCCTGGGTGGCAGAAGAGCCTCCCGAAAGTCTCGTGATCGACCTGACGGGCTGTGCGCATCTGTTCGGGGGCGAGGCGGCGCTTCTGGCCGAGGTCGAGGCGGACTGCGCGGGGCTGGGCCTCAGCCTGCGCGCCGGGATCGCGGATACGCGGGGCGCGGCCTGGGCGCTGGCGCGCTATGCCGGGCAGGTGGTGGAGCCTGCGCGCAACGGCGACGCGATCGACCAAGAGGCGCGGGCGACCCGGTCGCGCGCGGTCAAGCGGCGGGGATGGGAAAGGGGCGGCGATGCCCCCCGGATGCCGGATGGCCCGCCCCTGCCGCAGGGCGTGATCGCCGCACCCGGGCAGGCGCGCGCCGCCATCGCGCGCCTGCCTCTGGCCGCGCTGCGGCTGGCGCCCGATGTTGTCGACGGGTTGAACCGGCTGGGCATCCGGCAGGTCGACGAGATGCTGGCCCTGCCGCGCGCCGGGCTGTCGCGGCGGTTCGGGATGCAGGCGTTGCGCCGGCTGGATCAGGCGCTGGGGCTGGACCCCGAACCGGTGGCCCCGGCCGGCGCGCCGCTGCACTTTGCGGTCAGGATCAGCTTCCCCGACCCGATCGGGCTGCAGTCGGACATCGAGGCGGGGCTGGACCGCCTGCTGCCCGTGCTGTGCGCGCGGCTGGTGTCCAAGGGGCGCGGCGCGCGGCGGGTGCAGTTGCAGGCCTTCCGCAGCGACGGGCGGGTGGTGGGCATCGAAGTGGGGCTTGCCCGCCCCGCCGCCACCCCCGACCGCATCCGGCCGCTGCTGCTGCTCAAGCTGGACCAGATCGACCCCGGTTTCGGCATCGACCGGCTGCGGCTGGAGGCGGTGGCGACCGAGCCGGTCTATGCCACCCAGCATCGCGGCCACGCCGATGCGACCGCAGCCGCCGAGGCGCGGCAGACGGCGGACACCCGGCTGGAGGATCTGATCGGCAAACTGGGCGCGCGTCTGGGCATCGAATCCGTGATGCGGCTGCACCCGGCGGAAAGCCACATTCCGGAAAAGGCGGTGGTGGCGGTATCGGCGGCGTTTTCGGCGCCATACGCCGCGCCCTGGCCCGCCCCTGCGACGCCCCGCCCGCTGATCCTGTTCCGCCCCGAGATGGTGGGGGGATGCGAGGGGCCCGCCCTGCCCGACCGGTTCCGCTGGCGCAGGCGGGATCTGGCGGTGCGGATGGCCATGGGGCCAGAGCGGATCCTGCCGGAATGGTGGCTTGACAACCCCGACTGGCGGTCCGGCGCACGCGACTACTGGCGGGTGGAAACGACCGAGGGTCAGAGGGTGTGGCTGTTCTACGCCCATGGCGGCGAAGTGTCGGGCGGGTGGTTCTGTCAGGGGGTATTCGCGTGAGATGTCAGACGGAGGAAGGCTTTTTGCCGGATTTGGTCTCAACCAAATCAGGCCGCGCCTGCCTGCCCCTTGGCAGGCGCGATAGGGCGCCTACCCAGGCAGGCGCGACCTGATCTGCCCTATCGACAGGATTGCTGATACCCCCTTGGCCTCCGCCTTGCGGCTGCGGCCAACGGACCGGGAAACGCTCCACCGGAGCGTTTCCAAATCGGTCCAAAACAGAAACGCTACAGCACCAGCACCATGTCGCGGTGCGGGATGCCCGCGTCGTCGAATTCGGGACCATAGGCCACGAACCCCAGCCTCTCATAGAACCCCAGCGCGTGGGTCTGCGCGCCCAGCTTGACCCGCACCACACCCGGCAGACCGCGCGCCGCCTCGACCGCCGCCCGCATCAGCGCCGCACCCAGCCCCGACCCCCGCTGATCGGCCAGCACGCAGACCCGGCCGACCTTGACGGTATCCCCCGCCACCAGCAGCCGCGCCGTGCCCACCGCCCGACCGTCCTGCAGCGCCAGCAGATGCAGCGCCACATCGTCCAGATCGTCCACCTCGTCTGCCTCGGAAACGCCCTGTTCTTCGATGAACACCACCCGCCGCAAGGCCCGGCAGGCCACGATGTCGCGCGTCGGCGCGATGGCCAGCGTCACGCGAAATAGTCCCGCAGAACCCTCGCATAGATCGCCTTCAAGGCGTGGATCTGCGCCACCTCAACCCGTTCGTCCACCTGATGCATCGTGCGGCCCACCAGCCCGAATTCCACCACCGGACAGTGATCCTTGATGAACCGCGCGTCCGAAGTGCCCCCCGAAGTCGATGGTTCGGGAACAACCCCGGTTTCCGCCTCGACCGCCCGCGCCAACAGCGCCGAAAACTCCCCCGGCGGGGTGAGGAAGCTTTCGCCCGAAATCTGCACCCGCAGCCCGATCTGCACGCCGGTTTCCTGCTGCACGGCACTGGCATGCCCCTGCAGCCAGTCCGTCAGGCTGGCCCCGGAATGGGCGTCGTTGAAGCGGATGTTGACGGTCGCCCGCCCCTGCGCCGGGATCACGTTGTTGGCCGGGTTGCCGCAGTCGATCGTGGTGATCGCCAGCGTCGAGGCGTCGAAATGCGCCGTGCCCGCATCCAGCGGCTCTGCCTCCAGCCGCGCCAGCAGACGGACCAGCGCCGACATCGGATTTTTGGCGCGATGCGGATAGGCCGAATGGCCCTGCACACCGACGGCGGTGACAAACGCGGTCAGCGAGCCGCGACGGCCGATCTTCATCATCTGGCCCAGCGTGTCCGGGCAGGTCGGCTCGCCCACCAGGCAATGCGTCATCCGTTCGCCCTGCGCCGCTATCCAGTCCAGCAGCGCCACGGTTCCGTGTTCGGCGTCGCCCTCTTCGTCACCGGTGATCGCAAGGATCACCGCGCCGTCGGGTGGTGTCGCGGCCACGAAATCCACCGCCGCCGCCGCAAAGGCCGCCACGGCGGATTTCATGTCGGTCGCCCCACGGCCATACATCCAGCCGTCCACCACCGCCGCGCCGAACGGGTCTTGGGTCCAGGCGGCCGCGTCGCCCACCGGCACCACATCGGTATGGCCGTTGAAACCAAGGCTCTTGTTCGCCCCGGCACGCCCCCAGCGGGCGTAAAGGTTGGCCACTCCGCCACGATCGACGCGGGTGCAGGCGAATCCGGCAGGCTCCAGCACCGATTGCAGCACCCCCAGCGCGCCGCCTTCGGCAGGGGTGACGGAGGCACAGCGGATCAGGCGGGCGGTCAGGTCGGCGGGATCGACAGGCGGCATCTAGGTTCCTTTCGCGCGGCCCGTCAGCAATAGCGGGTCCCTGCCCCCCCGACAACGCCCCCTGCCACCGGAAAACGCATGACAGGCGGCGGGTTGTGCCCTATCTTTCAACGCAAGAAACGTCCCGAGGCAGGACAACGGCTGGGTCAACGCGCCCGAAACCCCACCGATGCGGCCCGGTCTTCCTGCGGCCCGCGTCGGCACAAGCGAGGCAGGCAGGATGCAGCATCCCCCCATGCAGGACCGTCCCCGCGCGGCGTCGGACTGGATCGCGCTGTCGGACCGTCGTGATCCGGCCCCGCCCGCAACGGCCGCGCTGATCCACCGGGGGCTGTTCGTGATGGAACTGGCGCTTCCGCTGGCGGACAGTGCAGTGCTGCTGAACCGGCAGACCGATGCCGACGGCGCGCGGACATTTTCGGTGTTTCTTGACCCCGAGGTGGGGCTGATCGTGCTGCACCGGCAAGGTCAGGTGGTGCGGCGCCATGTTCTGTCGGGTCCGCTGCCGCTGAACCACGGCACGGCGCGGCTGACCTTCGGCTTCGATGCCACGCTCAGGCGCTGGCATATGCAGCTGGACCTTCTGGGCGGCGAGGTCCCCTTGTGGACCGTGGGGCGCGATCCGCTGCCGATGCGGCTGGATGATCTGCAGAACCTGTGTGCGGGGCGCAGCACGCAGCGCCATCCGGCCGTGCTGTGGTACGGGGCCACGACGGGCGAGGTTCTGCCCGACCGCGCGCCGTGGATCGGGTTGAACACTCGGGTCGATACCCTGTCCGGGCCGGTGCCTGCAGGCAGCCTGCGCCCCGGCGACCGCATCCTGACGCTGGACGAAGGGCCATTGCCTCTGCTGCGCGTCACGCACCGCGAGTTGCCGAGTGCGGGGTTCTTCGCGCCGGTCCTGCTGCGCGCGCCGTTCTACGGGGCGGACCGGGATCTGCTGGTCTCGGCGGATCAGCCGGTGATGCTGTCGGGCACGCTGGTCGAATACCACTTCGGCGAGGACGAAGTGCTGATCCCCGCAGGTGCGCTGATCGACGGGCGCAAGGCGCTGGCCGAACACCGGCGCGCGGTAACGCGGTCAGTGGCGCTGGACCTTGGCTGCCCCGCGCTGTTCACCGCCGACGGATGCGTGCTGATGTCCGACGGCGCGGACCGCCTGACCCCACCGCCGAGGCGCATCCTTGCGAGCTACGAGGCGAAGCCGCTGATCGGCCATTCCGGGCGCACGCTGGTGCGCGGGTTCGGGTGATGTCGTTGGCGTCATCAAGTGCCGCGACCGGATCGGGGACGCTTCTGTCGAGCGTCCCCCGGTCGCTTGGCTGAAGCCGCACGGCTTAGGCCAAGAGGTTGTCAGCCATCCGGCGGGTCGGGCAAAGCAGGCCGCGTCTGCCTGGCGGGCGCCCTATCGCGCCTGCCGATAGGCAGACAGGCGCGGCCTGATTTGTCTGTGGCCAATTCCGGCAAGGGGCGGTCAGTTTCTCAATCGAAGAACGGGTTCATCTGCGCCACAATCACCGAATTCTCGTCCAGCGCCCGCTGCATCAGCTTTCGTTCTTCCGGCTCGATCTCGTCGCCGTCCGCCAATCGTTCCTCCAGCGTGCCATAGCCCGACACGTCCAGAGGGGCCAGATCGGCCTCCTTCAGGATCGCCACCGTCTCGCGCACCGCCTCGGCCTCGTCGACGCCGCTGGCATAGACCACCAGCCCCGCCCCGGTCGATTTGTCGGGCAGCCCGTCGCCCGCCTTGCGGCCCACTTCGACCAGCAGGGTGTAAACCTGCTGCGGGCGCTTGATCTTTTCGGGTTTTTCTTCGTCGCTCATCGCACCTCTCCGGGCCAGCCGTCGATCGCGGCCACCGCCTCTTCCGCCGTCTCGACAAAACTGAACAGGTCCAGATCGTGGTCGGCGATGACCCCGGCCTCGGCCAGTGCCCGCCAGTTGACCACCTTTTCCCACCACGCCCGGCCGAACAGCAGGAACGGCACCCGCTTCATCCGCCCGGTCTGGATCAAGGTCAGGCTTTCGAACATTTCATCCATCGTGCCGAAACCACCCGGAAACACGCAGATCGCCTTCGCGCGCATCAGGAAATGCATCTTGCGGATGGCAAAGTAGTGAAAGTTGAACGACAGGTCCGGCGTCACATAGACGTTGGGGGCCTGTTCGTGCGGCAGCACGATGTTCAGCCCGATCGACTGCCCGCCCGCCTCGTCTGCCCCCCGGTTGCCCGCCTCCATCACCCCCGGCCCGCCGCCGGTGCAGATCACCCCTTCGCGGCCGTAGGATTGCAGCGACCGTTCGGTCATGATCCGCGCAAAGCGGCGCGCCTCGTCATAGTATTGCGACAGCGCGGCCAGTTCGGGCGTCCGCGCGGTGTCGCGCCGGGCCGGATCGGGAATGCGCGCGCCGCCGAACAGCACGATGGTTGATGTGATGCCGCGTTCGTCCATCACCAGTTGCGGCTTCAGAAGTTCAAGTTGCAGCCGCACCGGGCGCAACTCTTCGCGGGTCAGAAAGTCGGCGTCGGCAAAGGCCAGCCTGTAGGCCGGGGCGCGGGTTTGCGGCGTGTCGGGCACCTTGCGGGCGGTCCTGACATCCTGCTTGCTGTCGCGCAGCGGGTGAGTGCGGGGTTCATCGGTCATCGGGGCCTGTGGGAAGCTGCGCATTGCGCGGATCAGACCCAAGCCTTATAGGCACTTCCACCGTCAACCAACCCGAAAAGAGGCCCGCATGTTCACCGCCCTTGAATCCGCCATCACCGCCGCCTGGGACGCCCGCGACAGCCTGTCGGTGTCGACCACGGGCGAGGCGCGCGACGCGGTCGAGGCGACGCTTGAGGCGCTGGACAAGGGGACGCTGCGGGTTGCCGAAAAGCGCGGGGCGGACTGGCACGTCAACCAGTGGGCCAAGAAGGCGGTGCTTCTGTCGTTCCGCCTGACCGACATGGCGGTAATCGGGGGCGGCAATGGGGCTGCGACGTGGTGGGACAAGGTCCCGTCGAAGTTCGACGGCTGGGGCGAAAACCAGTGGCGCGCGGCGGGCTTTCGCGCCGTGCCGGGCAGCATCGTGCGCCGGTCGGCCTATATCGGGCGGAACGTGGTGCTGATGCCGTCCTTCGTGAACGTGGGCGCATTCGTCGATGAAGGCAGCATGGTCGATGGCTGGGCCACGGTCGGGTCCTGCGCACAGATCGGCAAGAACGTGCATCTGTCGGGCGGCGTCGGCATCGGCGGGGTGCTGGAGCCGATGCAGGCCGGCCCCACCATCATCGAGGACAACTGCTTCATCGGGGCGCGGTCCGAAGTGGTGGAAGGCTGCATCATTCGCGAGGGTTCGGTGCTGGGCATGGGCGTGTTCATCGGCCAGTCGACCAAGATCGTGGACCGCGAAACCGGCGCGGTGATGTATGGCGAAGTGCCTGCGGGTTCGGTCGTCGTGGCCGGGTCGATGCCTTCAAAGAACGGGATCAACCTGTATTGCGCGGTGATCGTCAAGAAAGTGGATGCGCAGACGCGGTCGAAAACCTCGATCAACGATCTGTTGCGGGACTGAGGGCGCTGCGGGGTGAACCCCACCCTGCCCGCTATCCCACCGCCTGCCACAGCAACCGCAGCGCCATCAGGGTAGAGACGGCGACCAGCAGCGGCTTGATCAGACGCGCGCCGACCCGCACCGCCACCCGCGCCCCCAGCGCGGCCCCGGCGATCTGTGCGGCGGCCATCGCAAACCCCATGACCCACCAGACGCCGCCCGACGCGACGAACACGGCCAGTGACCCCAGATTGCTGGCAAAGTTCAGCAATTTGGTATGCGCCGTGGCCTTGAGGACACCATACCCCGCCAGCAGCACGAACCCCAGCATGTAGAACGACCCGGTTCCCGGCCCGAACACCCCGTCATAGGCCGCAATCAGGGGCACCGCCGTCAATCCGAACACCGCAGGCGTCAGCCGCCGCATCCGGTCGGCATCGGTCAGCCCCGGCTTCACCGCAAAGAACACTGCGACCGCGACCAGCACCACCGGCATGGCCAGACGCAACACGTCAACCGGAACCAGATGCGCCACCAGCGCCCCCGCCCCGCCGGCAAGCCCCGCCACCGCTGCCATTCCCGCCTGATCCTGCAGCCGCACCTGCCCCGCCCGCGCATAGGCCACCGCTGCCGTGGCCGACCCGAACGTGCCCTGCAGCTTGTTGGTTGCCAGCGCCTCCAGCGGCGACGCTCCCGCCAGCAGCAGCACCGGCAGGGTGATCAGCCCACCCCCGCCCGCGATCGCATCGACGAACCCCGCCAGAAACGCCGCCACGATCAGGAGCAGGGCCAGATGCAGCGACACCTCGAAGATCATGCGGGGATGTCGAACCGCTTGGCGATCCGGCCCACGACCCGGCCATCCTTCAGCGTGATGTCGGGCTCGGTGCCGTAGTCGACGAAACCGCGCTTGGTGTAATAGCCAAGGCCGACCCGGTTGTCGGCGCGGATCACCGCCAGCAGCGTCGGCACCCCATGCGCCCGCGCCCAGTCGACGGTCGCGGCGAACAGCGCGGCCCCCACGCCACCGCGCTGCACATCCGGGTGAACGAAGGTTCCGATATCGCCCCAGCGGTCTGGCATGTCAGGATAAATGCCCACCACCTGAAACCCCAGGAGGCGGCCCTGATCCTCGGCCACATGCGCGCACATGACGTTCGGCCCGGTCAGATAGGCCTCGGCCAGCTCCTGTGGCGTCCGCTCGACCTCGTGCGCCGTCGTGCCGCCGATGCGGATCACCGCGTTCTGCAGATCGGTCATCGCAACGGCATCTGACAGCCTTGCTTCACGAATGATCATTCACAAACTCCTCTTTCGCATAGCCCTGCAGGTACAGCAGCGCCGTCAGGTCACCATGGTTGATACGCACCCGGCATTCCGCCTGAAGCGCGGGCTTGCCGTGCAGCGCCACGCCGGTGCCTGCTGCCGCCAGCATCGACAGATCGTTCATCCCGTCGCCCACCGCAATCACATCGGCCCGTGCAAGCCCCATCCCGGCCACGATCTCGTCCAGCGCCTCCAGCTTGGCCTGCCGCCCCAGGATGGGCTGCGCCACCTCACCGGTCAGCTTGCCGTCGGCCAAGATCAACAGGTTGGCCCGGTGCGCGTCAAAGCCCAGCCGCGCCGCCACGGGCCCGGTAAACGAGGTGAACCCGCCCGACACCAGAACCGCCCGCGCCCCGTTGGCCCGCATCGTGGCGACCAGAGCGCCCCCCCCCGGCATCAGCGTGATCCGCCGGTCAAGAACCGATGCGATCACCGATGCGGGCAATCCGCGCAGCAGGGCCACCCGCGCCACCAGCGCCGCCTCGAAGTCGATCTCGCCATTCATCGCAGCCGCCGTGACAGCCGCCACCTGTGGGCCTACCCCGGCCTCGTCGGCCAATTCGTCGATGCACTCCTGCCGGATCATCGTGCTGTCCATGTCCGCCATCAACACCCGCTTGCGCCGCCCCGCCGCCGGCTGCACCACCAGATCGACACCGCGCGCCTGCAGCGCGTCCCAGACATAGGACAGGTTTTCCGGCACATCGCCCAAGGCAATTTCCGCCGCCTCACCGGGGCACAGCCACCGCGCATCGCCGCCACCCCAGGCATTGCGCAGTGACTCGACGGTCGCGCGGTCCAGCGCCGGTTGCGCGGGCGATGTCAGCAGGGTCGCGATGTACATCGGGGCGCTCTTTGGTTCGTGGCGTCGCTTGTCGGAATCCAGACGGCGCTTTACGACGATTTTCCGGCTTGTGCCAGCCCGTCCGACCCCCTAACACGGGCGGTGGGAAACCCCTCCCCACCGAGGGGCGTTTATCTGGAAGGATAGCATGTCTGATCTGCCCCCACCGGCGTTGCGCCCGGCGAATCCGCGCTTCTCGTCTGGCCCTTGCGCCAAGATCCCCGGTTATTCCCTTGATATGCTTGGCGACGCCCCCTTGGGCCGGTCGCACCGGGCAAGCGTCGGGAAAGCCAAACTGAAACAAGCCATCGACCTGACGCGCGAGGTTCTGGGCGTGCCCGCGGACTACCGCATCGGCATCGTGCCGGGGTCGGATACCGGCGCGGTCGAAATGGCGATGTGGACGCTGCTGGGCGCGCGTCCTGTCGAAATGCTGGCTTGGGAGTCGTTCGGCGAAGGTTGGGTGACCGATGCGGTCAAGCAGTTGAAGCTGGACGCAAAGGTGCGGATCGCGCCCTATGGCCAGATTGTCGACATGGCGCAGGTCGATTTCGACGCGGACGTGGTGTTCACCTGGAACGGCACGACTTCCGGGGTGCGCCTGCCGAACGGTGACGCGATTCCTGCCGACCGCAAGGGCCTGACGATCTGTGACGCGACCAGCGCCGCCTTCGCAATGGACCTGCCTTGGGACAAGCTCGACGTGGTGACCTTCTCCTGGCAGAAGGTGCTGGGCGGCGAAGGCGCGCATGGCATGCTGATCCTGTCGCCCCGTGCGGTCGAACGACTGGAAAGCTACACGCCGCCGTGGCCGCTGCCCAAGATTTTCCGCCTGACGTCGAAGGGCAAGCTGATCGAGGGCATCTTCGCGGGCGAGACGATCAACACCCCGTCGATGCTGGCGGTCGAGGATTATCTGGTCAGCCTGAAATGGGCGCAGTCGATCGGCGGCCTGCCCGCCCTGATCGCCCGCTGCACTGCGAACGCCGCCGCGATCCTCGACTTCTGCGCGGTCAACCCGTGGCTGTCCAATCTGGCGGCCGATCCGGCGACCGCGTCCACCACCTCGGTCTGCCTCAAGTTCACCGATCCGCGCATCACGGACGGCGAAGCCTTCGCCAAGGCGGTCACGAAACGGCTGGAAGCGGCGAAGGTGGCCTATGACGCAGGCAGCTACCGCGATGCCCCCCCCGGCCTGCGCATCTGGTGCGGGGCGACCGTGGAAACCTCCGATGTCGCCGCCCTGATGCCATGGATTGCCCATGCCTTCCATGCCGAGATTGCCAACGCCTGACCGGTGCGGCGGGTTGATCCCCGCCCTACCCGATCCGTAGGGCGGGGTTCACCCCGCCGTTCCCCCCGATTGATGGAGCCTTCCATGCCCCCCCGCGTTCTCGTTTCCGACGAACTTTCCGAAACCGCCGTCCAGATCTTCCGCGACCGTGGAGTCGAGGTCGACTACATGCCCAAACTCGGCAAGGACAAGGATGCTCTTGCCGAGATCATCGGCCAGTATGACGGCCTCGCCATCCGCTCGGCGTCCAAGGTTACCGCCAAGCTTCTGGAAAAGGCCACCCGGCTCAAAGTGATCGGTCGCGCCGGGATCGGGGTCGACAATGTCGACATTCCGGCGGCGTCCAAGAAGGGCGTCATCGTGATGAACACCCCCTTCGGCAACTCGATCACAACAGCCGAACACGCCATCGCGATGATGTTCGCCGTGGCGCGCCAACTGCCCGAGGCCAACGCCAGCACGCAGGCCGGCAAGTGGGAGAAGTCCCGCTTTCTGGGCGTCGAGCTTTTCAACAAGACCCTCGGCGTGATCGGCGCGGGCAACATCGGCGGCATCGTCTGCGACCGCGCCATCGGGCTGCACATGAAGGTGGTGGCCTATGACCCCTTCCTGTCAGAGGAACGCGCCAAAGCCATGGGCGTCACCAAGGTGGACCTTGATGACCTGCTGGCCCGGGCCGATTTCATCACCCTGCACGTGCCGCTGACCGACAAGACGCGCAACATCCTGTCCGCCGAGAATCTCGGCAAGACCAAGCGCGGCGTCCGCATCATCAACTGCGCGCGCGGCGGGCTGATCGACGAAGCGGCGCTTGCCGCCGCACTGACCTCGGGCCACGTCGCGGGCGCGGCGCTCGACGTGTTCGAAACCGAACCCGCCACCGAAAACCCGCTGTTCAACCTTCCGAACGTCGTCTGCACCCCGCACCTTGGCGCAGCCACGACCGAGGCGCAGGAAAACGTGGCGCTTCAGGTGGCCGAACAGATGTCGGACTATCTGCTGACCGGCGCGGTGCAGAACGCGCTGAACATGCCGTCGGTCACCGCCGAAGAGGCGGCGGTGATGGGCCCCTGGATCAAGCTCGCGTCCCACCTTGGTGCCTTCATCGGCCAGATGACCGACGAGCCGATCAAGGCGATCAACATCCTTTACGACGGCTCGGTGACGGCGATGAACCTGCCCGCGCTGAACTCGGCCGTGATCGCGGGCGTGATGAAGGCGGCCAATCCGGACGTCAACCTCGTGTCAGCCCCCATCGTCGCCAAGGAACGCGGCATCCAGATTTCGACAACGCGGCAGGACAAGACCGGCGTGTTCGACGCCTACATCAAGGTCACGATGGTGACCGACAGGCGCGAACGCTCGGTTGCCGGAACCTGCTTCAGCGATGGAAAGCCGCGGTTCATCCAGATCAAGGGCATCAACATCGACGCCGAAATCGGCGCGCATATGCTTTACACCACCAACGATGACGTGCCGGGCATCATCGGTCTGTTGGGCATGACGCTGGGCAAGAACGGCGTGAACATCGCCAACTTCACCCTCGGCCGTTCCGGCGCGGGGCAGGAGGCGATCGCGATCATCTACCTTGATCAGCCCATCGCGCCGAAAGTGGTGGACACGCTGGAAAGCACCGGCATGTTCCAGCAGGTCAAACCGCTGCAGTTCGACGTCTGACTCCGTAGGGCGCGGCATCCCCCCGCGCCCGCCATCCGAAAGGCCCCCGATGAAACGCGCCGCCCTGCTCCTTCTTCTTCTGCTTGCCGCCTGCGACGGTTTCCCACAAGACCGCGCCCAAGCCTGCCTTCTGGACACGGCGCGCGAGGCGACCGCATCGCTGACGTCGGCGGGAAACTTCCTGCAACGCCTGACCCGCGACCCCGGTGCAAAAGCCTTCGACATCGGGTCGATGACGTTCGCGAACATCGCTTTCGGCACCTGCACCGAAACGGCGCCCGATGCCTGGCAGTGCAGTGTCGAGTATCAGATGGATTTCTCGGGCGACGGCGGGCAGGCGCTGGTCGATCTCGCCGCCGCGCTGGGGCAGGACATCGAGGCGCGGCGGCTGGAAACATGGACCTTCCGCTTTGGCCCCAGCCTCACCGAATGCGCCCCGGCATGATCGCCACTTGCAGCTTCTTCTTTGCCCAAATATCCCACGGGGGTCCGGGGGTGTGAAACCCCCGGCCTTTGGACCCGAACCATGCACACCTACGCCATCGGCGACATCCACGGCCACCTGAGCCTTCTGCACCGCGCGCATGACCTGATCGCGGCTGACATGGCAACGCATGGGGCTGCCCCCGTCGTCCATGTCGGCGATCTGGTGGACCGGGGACCCGACAGCGCGGGCGTTGTCGAATTCCTGCGCGCCGGCATCGACGACGCACAGGACTGGGTGGTGCTGAAGGGCAATCATGACCGGATGTTCACGATCTTTCTGGACGATCCCAAGGCGCAGGACCCCGGCCTGCGCGCCGATCTCGGCTGGCTGCATCCGCGCCTTGGCGGCGCTGCCACGCTGGAAAGCTACGGCGTGCGCAACCCCGCCGACCGGCCCCTGCTGCCGGTCCATGCCGACGCCTGCGCGGCCGTGCCTGCCGGGCATCTTGCTTTCCTGAACGCCCGCCCCACGATGTACCAGCGGGGCGACGCGGTGTTCGTCCATGCGGGCATCCGCCCCTTCATCGCGCTGCAAGATCAGACCGAAACCGATCTCGTCTGGATCAGAGAGCCGTTCCTGTCTGAACCCGCCAGCCATGGCCCGCTTGTCGTGCACGGCCACACCGCCCTGCCTGCCGCAATGCACTATGGCAACCGCCTGAACATCGATTCGAGTGCGGCCTACGGCGGCCCTCTGACCGCCGTGGTGATCGAGGGTCAGGCGGCCTGGCTTCTGACCGATCACGGCCGGGTGCCGGTGCCCTATTCGGGGTGATCCCGGCGGATCAACCGCACCACCGACCGCCCGCCCAGCCAGCCGAACAACAGCCCCGGCAACGCGAACACCTCGACCAGTGCAGGCCCCGACGGCATGCCCCGCAGCCAGACGGCCAGCGCGACCATGCCGAACCCGCCGACCGAAATGGCCAGCCAGAACCACAACTCCGACCGCGTCGGGCCAAATCGGCGCGGCTCAGCCATGGCCTTCCTGCACCAGCACCTCGAAACCGCCCCAGATCATCCGCGCCCCGTCGACCGGCGTGCGGTCCATCAGCGCCAGCATGGCAGGGTCGGCAAAGGCGGCTGCCGTCGCCGCCTCTTTCTGCGCCTTGTCGCGCCACAGGATGGTGGCCATGACTACAACTTCGTCGTCCGTGGCCAGCACGGCGCGCGGAAAGGACGTGGTCTTGCCCCAGGTCAGCCCGTCGCCCACCGCCTCGACCACCGAAATCGCCCCGAGCTTGCGCCACAGCCGTGCCATCTCGGCGGCGCAAGACCTGTAGGACTCCAGATCGGACCGCTTCACCGGCACCACGAAGTTGTCGACATAGGCCATCTCGTTCTCCTTCTTTCGGGTCAAGTGTGGCTTTCGGGTCAAGTGTGGCTTTCGGGTCAAGTGTGGGTTTGCGGCCACCCGACGTCAACCCGCCATCCGGCGGCGCAACGCCAGCGCTGCCGCCGTCACCAGCCCGGCAACACCCGCGATCACCCAGAAAAACCCCCGCTCGCCAAGGATGCCCATCACCCCGGTCAGCAGCAAGGGCGACAGGATACCCCCCACCAGCCCCGCCGCGATGATCGTGGGCGCAACGCGCGGGTCGCCGCCCATCCGGGTCTGCGCCGTCACGTAAAAGCCCTGAAAGAACAAACCGGCGCAGGTTCCGATGCCCACAAAGAACACCGGCGGGCTGATGGTGGCGGCCAGAACCGACATCGCGCAGGCCCCGGCCATGGCGGCCGTGAACAGGGTGAAAGGTGCCACCAGATGCGCGGTGAAGATCAGCGCGATCCGCACCCCCAGAAAGGCCGCAAAGAACGCGCTCAGCAGTTGCGCCGCCGCCACCTCTGTCTGTCCGGCCACGATCAGCGCCGCAGGACCCAGCCCGATCAGGCATGCCTCCGTCCCGATCGCCAGCGCCCCGAAGCACAGGATCACCCAGTCCGGCCGGAACGGCCCCGCCACGGCCACCGGTGCCGGGCCCTCGCCCGCCGCCCCGGCCCCCAGCCAGACCAGGGCGCAGAACGCGGCCAGCACGCCAAAGGTCAGCGCCGGATTCGACCCCAGCACCACAAAAACCAGCGGGGCCGCAATGGCCCCGATGCCGAAACTGGCGTTCAGCAGGCTCATCATCCCCGGCCCGCGCACCCCGAATGTCCGCAGGACGCGCGGATTGAACACCACCGTCGCCGCACCATAGCCGATGCCAAAGATCGCCGCCCCCGCCAGTGTCGCTGTCCAGCCCAACCCGGCCGCCACCACCCCGGCCCCCAGCATCATCGTGGCCAGCGTGCTGCGCGGTCCGACCCTTACCCCGTACAGGTACATGAACCCGACACCGACAAAGCAGCCGATCCAATGCGCCGAAACCATCAGCCCCGCCGTGCTCAGCGCGATGCCGTGACCCCGCGCCAGCGCCGGCAGCGCAGGCCCGTACAGCGATTGCCCCGCCCCCATCAGCACGAAGGTGGCAATGCCCGCAACCAGCAGCCCAAGGTGATCCTTCAATGCCTGCTGCATGCCGTCCTCCGTTACGCCGCGTTTCCTCCGGCCCGGCGGCGGTGTCAACCACCCCCGGCTTGCGGCCCCGGTCGAATTGCGGCAACGCTGGTGCAGCTTGGCCCCAAAGGTGCACTATGACCGACATCGTCATTCTTTCCGCCACCCGCACCGCCATCGGCAGCTTTGGCGGCGCGTTGTCTGCCGTGCCGCCGATCGACCTTGCCACGGTCGCAGCAAAGGCCGCCCTGTCGCGCGCGGATGTCGATCCGGGGCAGATCGGCCATGTGGTGTTCGGCCATGTCATCAACACCGAACCGCGCGACATGTATCTGTCGCGCGTCGCGGCGATGCAGGCGGGCATTCCCGAAACGGTGCCCGCGATGAACGTCAACCGGCTGTGCGGGTCCGGCGCGCAGGCGGTCGTCTCGGCGGTGCAGTCGCTGATGCTGGGGGATTGCGACATGGCCCTTGCGGGCGGGGCAGAATGCATGTCGCGCAGTCCCTATATCCTGCCCGCCGCCCGCTTTGGTCAGAAGATGGGCGACACCCGCGCGCTGGACATGATGACGGGCGCGCTGACCTGCCCGTTCGGCACCGGGCACATGGGCGTCACCGCCGAGAATGTGGCCGCACAATACGGAATTTCACGGCAGGATCAGGATGCCTTTGCCCTGGCAAGCCAGACCCGCGCGGCCCATGCCATTGCCGCCGGCTACTTCACCGATCAGATCGCGCCGGTGGAAATCGAGACGCGCAAGGGGATGATCCGCTTTGCCACCGATGAACACCCCAAGACCACGACCGCCGAGGCGCTGGCCGGGTTGCGTGCGGTGTTCCAGAAGGACGGTACCGTGACCGCAGGCAATGCCAGCGGGATCAACGACGGCGCGGCAGCGCTGGTTCTGGCGCGGATGACACGCGGGATGAAACCCCGCGCGCGGGTGATGGGCTATGCGCATGCCGGGGTGGACCCAAAGGTCATGGGGCTGGGTCCGATTCCGGCAGTGCGGGCGCTGTGTGCGAAACTCGGGATGGCCCCTTCGGACTTCGATATGGTCGAATCGAACGAGGCGTTTGCCGCGCAGGCCATCGCCGTGTCGCGCGATCTGGGGCTGGACCCTGCCCGGGTGAACCCCAACGGCGGGGCCGTGGCGCTGGGGCATCCGGTGGGGGCGACAGGGGCGATTCTGGTGGTGAAGGCGCTGCACGAGCTGGAACGGACGGGCGCGCGCACCGCGCTGATCACCATGTGCATCGGCGGCGGTCAGGGCATCGCCCTGGGGATCGAGAGGGTGTGACGATCGGTCTTGACGCGGCCGCCACGCCCGTCGCTTTCCCGCCGCAGCGCGACATCCGCCATTCCGGCACCTCCCTCCCCCCCTTTGGGGGAGGGATGGGGTGGGGGGCCGCGCAAACGCTCATCCGCCAACGTCATGCGCAAAGCCATACCTGCGCCATACGCGTTCCAGACGTGACGCATACCTCAGCGCAGCCGGACCTTTGCCCGCGCCGACCTGCCCTCGGCATCAATCACCGACAGGGTCACGAACCCCCGCCCCGGATCGGCCAGCATCGCCTGCCGCCCGCGCAGCGACAGCGCCACCGGCGTGCCATCGACCATCCAGGTGAACGGCCCGCGCCCCCCTGTGACCCGCACCATCAGCCCCTCTGGCAGCAGTTCCACTTCGGCCCCGTCGGGCGGAAAGGCCACGGCGGGGGCGTCGCGGTCCGGCTCGAACGCCGCGTTGCGGGACCGGAACGTCTGCAACGGTTGCGGCAGTTGTGCGTTTGAAACCAACAGCGTAGCGGGCGGGGCTGGCGACTGCGGCGCAAGTTCGGGTTTCAGGCGGGCAAAGGCCTGAAACAGCACCGGCGCGGCAAGATCGGCCCCGAACACCCCCGGAACCGGCGTGCCATCCGGGCGGCCCAGCCAGACGCCGATCACATGGTTGCCGTCGAACCCGATCGCCCAGGCATCGCGGTGGCCGTAACTCGTGCCGGTCTTGTAGGCCAGCCGGTTTTCCGGGGCACCTGGCGGTGGGGCCAGCCCTGCCAGAATATCCCCCACCTGCCACGCAGCCGAAGCCCCAAGCACCCGTTGCCCCTCGGCCCGCTGCCCCTCCATCCGGTAGGTCAGCGGCAGGGACACCCCACCCCTTGCGATGGCGGCATAAAGCTGCACCATGTCCTGCAGCGTCACCCCCACCCCGCCCAGGGCCACTGCCAACCCCGGCTGCCCCCCCGGCACGACAAACCTGACCCCCGCCCGGTCCAGCGCGGCCATCAGTTTCGCCGGTCCCAAGGCATCGGTCAGCGTGACCACCGGAATGTTCAGCGACAGTTGCAACGCCTCGCGCAGACGGATCGCGCCGCGGTACTGCCGGTCGAAGTTCTGCGGCCGGTAGCCTGCGAAATCGGTCGGGCGGTCGTCGATCACCGTTTCCGGATGCGCCAGCCCTTCATCGAAGGAAAGCCCGTAGATCAGCGGCTTCAGCGTCGATCCCGGACTGCGCAGCGCCGCCGTCATGTCGACGAACCCTGCCCGGCTTGCGGCGAACCCCGCCGAACCGACCGAGGCGAGGATTTCGCCCGATGCGTGATCGGCGACAACCATCGCCACCCCCAGACGGTCCCCCTGCCCCGCGACCACACCCGCCGCAAGCGTTTCCAGCGCGATCTGCAGGGTCCGGTCGATGGTCAGGGCGTTGCGTTGCGCCGCCGGATCGTCCCGTCTTGCCCGGTCTGCCAGATGCGGGGCCAGCGCGGGAAAGGGCCTGCGGCGCGCGGGGACCACCTCGGTCCGGGCGGCAACGATCTGATCCGGGTCAAAGATTCCGTCCCGCGCCCCCCGTTCCAGCACCCGGTCGCGGGCGTTCGTGGCACGTTCGACCGACCGGTCCGGGCGGCGGGTTTCCGGCGCCTGTGGAATGGCCACCAGCAGGGCCGCCTCGGCCGGTGTCAGACGCCGCGGTTCCTTGCCGAAGTAAGACAGGCTGGCGGCGCGCACCCCCTCCAGATTGCCACCGAATGGCGCAAGATGCAGATAAAGCTTCAGGATTTCGGGTTTCGACAGCCGCCGTTCCAGCGCCAGCGCCACCCGCGCCTGCCGCAGCTTGCCCGACCAGGCCCCGGTGCCAGACTCTTCCAGCAACCGCGCGACCTGCATGGTCAGGGTTGATCCGCCCGACACCACCCGCCCGTTCCAGACCGCCTGCGCCACAGCGCGGAAGGCCGCCTTC
Organism: Rhodobacter sp.; assembly: GCA_027487575.1. Taxonomy (GTDB): domain Bacteria; phylum Pseudomonadota; class Alphaproteobacteria; order Rhodobacterales; family Rhodobacteraceae; genus JAIYDJ01. The sequence goes on from JAIYDJ010000095.1 coordinate 35,831, forward strand.
AGGTCCACTCCGGGGTGATCGTAGAACCGCTTGTCCTCATACGCGACCAGCAAGGCCAGATAGGTCGCATCGACATCGCCCGCCGCCAACCGCCAACGGCCGTCAGCCACGGTATAGGCCCGCAAGAGATCACCCTTGCGGTCCAGCACTTCGACCGAGGTCTGCACCGCCAGCGGTGGCAGGACCGTCGCATCGATCCAGTCGTCCGCCCGGTCACGGCCAAGGGCGGCGAGCCAGAGGCCCGCCGCCAGCGCCAGAAACCTGCGGCCCTTCATCACTCGGCAATCGTGACGCGGCCGGTGTCGGTGCGCGCCTTGAAGTCGGGGCGATACATATCCTCGACCGAGGCGGCAGGATGGTGGAATTCGCCCGGCGACACCGCCCGCACGACGTACGACAGTTTGAACGCGTTGCGGTCGAACCGGTCGATCGCGGTCAGGAAACGGTCCTGCCGGAATTCCGTGTGCGCCACGTCGGTCGTCGTCTGCAGCCAGTTCAGGTTTTCGGTCGATCCGCCCTCGATCAGGTTGGGGTTGTCGATCTCGAACCCTGCGGGCAGCGGATCGGTGACCATCAGCCGCGCCTCACCCGTCCCGAAGGGCGTCACTTCCAGCACCACCACCATCCGCGTGCCCATCGTGACGGCGTCCAGCGACAGCGGCTCGCCTTCCATCGTGAAGTAGCTGCGGGTGATGGCATAGCCGTTGCCCCCCGCCGGTTCAGGTTGGGACGGCACGCCGTAGCTGGTAACCGTCAGCGTGGTGTCGGCGGTGGATTGGTTTGCCACGACAATTGGTTGCGTCGCGGCACCGTCCAGCGCGCGGACAAGCGGGCCGTCGGCGGGGGCCCCGTTGATGGTGATGCCTTCCGCCCCCGGCCGGTCGATCAGCGCATTGGCGGCCAGCAGCGTCCAGGTCGCTTCCTGCGTGGAAAGCGGGCCGTTGGTCACGATCCGGTCTGTCAGCGCCTCGGCGTCGATGGCGGTCGATCCCGCCTCGACGGCCAGTGTCAGCACCGCCGCCGCGTCGCGGTGATGGGTGCCATAGTCGGTGCGGAACACCTGTTCGACCTCGCGCGTCTGCAGGGCGTTCAGCGCCACCGCCGCCCGGCGGAACATCGCATCCGCGCGGGGTTGGTCGCCATAGCTGGCCAAGGCCGCGCCAAGTTGCGCCTGCGCGGTCGGGGTGGCAAAGGCATCGCCCTTCACATCGGCATAATAGCGCAGATCGCCCACCGCTGCCGCCCCTTCACGGGCCAGAACCATCAGCGCATAGGCCAGCGCCTCGCCACCCTTGTCGAAATCGGCGAAGTAGTTGACCTGATTGCGCAGGTTGTCCAGCGCCTGACGGAAGGCCACGTCCGGCACTTCGTACCCCCGGGCGCGCGCCCGGCTGAGGAAGTCGGTGACAAAGGCATCCAGCCACATGTCGCCATCCGATGGCCCCCACAGTCCGAAGCCGCCATTCGAGGACTGGTTGGTCAGAACCTCGGCTACCGCCTGTTCGATGCGGTTGGCGATGTTGTCGGCACCGGGCAGGTCCATCGCTTGCGCCACTTCGTCGAAGTACAGCAGCGGCAAAGCCTTGGACGTGATCTGTTCGGTGCAGCCATAGGGATAGCGGTCGAGCGCGGACAGAACACCGGGCGCATTCAGCCGCGCGATGGGGCCGATGGCCATGGTCGCGCGGGCGGTGGCTGGGACCAGCCCCGCGAAGGCATTGCTGTCGAAGGTGAAGCTCTGACCCTTGGCAAGCTCCAGACGCGACACCCGGACGATTTCGGGGTCGTTCACCTGAACCGGGATGGTCAGGGTCTTTTTCAACTGCTTGCCGTCGGGCGTGACCAAGGCCACCTCGACGCTGTGCAGACCGGCCTCGCCCGCCGTGACGGCAATGGCATAGACCGCCTTGGCCTGGTCGCCCAGATCGAAGCCCGAAGGCACCGCGCCCAGCGTCAGCCCCGCCGACGACACGTCCAGCGACATGCGGCCAGAAGGCCCGGTGGCATGCACGATCTCCAGCAGCAGGCGCGACGTGTCGCCGGGCGCGAGGAACCGCGGCAGGCTGGCTGTGACGACAACCGGGTCGCGCACCAGAACCTCTGCCTCGGCCTGACCCACGCCGCGTTTGGACCACACCACCGCCATCACCTTGACGGTGCCGTTGAACGACGGCAGGTCAAAACTGGCGCGGGCATAGCCATCGGCCCCGACCTGCACAGGGCCGGTGAAGTAGGCGACCAGTTCCTCTGTCGGGGGCGGGGCTTGCAGACGCGCCTGAGCGCCCGCGTCACCACCCGAGCGGACCGTGCCTTCGGCCCCGTTCAACCCGTCGATCAGACGCCCGTACACGTCGCGGATGCCGACCCCCAGCTTGCGCTGACCAAAGTAATGGCCCTGCGGATCGGGGGATTTGAAGCCGGTCAGGTTCAGGATGCCAATGTCCACCGCTGCGATGGTGGCATAGGCGGTGTCGCCTTCGACCAGACCGTCGACCTTGACCGCCACCTGCATCGGCCCGCGCGGAGCGGCCTCGGCTGCGGTTTCGATGCTGGCGGTCAGGGCGCGGGTGCCGGGATCGATCTTCGCATGGGTCAGACCCATCGCGCGCGCCGGGTTGCGCCCGGCGGCCACGTCCATCGGGCGCAGGACCGACGCGGTGACGTAGACGCCAGCGCCCCATTCATCGGTGACAGGCAGCGGAATCAGGTTTTCACCTTCTGTCACCTCGACCGCCTGCATGGCCACCAGCCGGTTCGACAGCACGGTGATCAGCGCGGTTCCGGCGGCACGCGGAACGACGCGCAGCATGGCCGTATCACCCGGCTTGTAGGCCTCCTTGTCGAGCGACAGTTCCAGCGTATCCGGGGTCGAGGTGACATCGGCCGGGGCGTACCATCCAGCGTAGAACGTGGTTGATGTAGCCGCGACCTGCCCGTCGCTGCGTTCGACCAGCAGTTCATATTCACCCCACTGCACCGCTGCCGCGATTTCAACAGGCGCAGCACCTAGTGTGATGTCGCCTTCGGCGGCGATGCTGCGAGAGATCACAGGCTCCCAGTTCCAATTGCCATATTCCTGATACCATTGGTAATTCGTCTCGATCCGGGTCAAGGTCCAGCGCGCTGTCATCGGCTCGGGAGCCAGATCTGCGCCAACCCCGACAAGCTGGAACCGGGCATCGGTGCCTTCGCCCGCCACACCGTCGAACATTGGCTTGACCCCGATCATCTGGGACGACGGCGTCAGCAGGCGGGAGACCCGGCGTTCCACCGGACGACCCGACCCTTCGGCAAGGCGGACGGTTACCCGCGCTTCCAGCGGGCGCAGGGGATCATCGGCTTCGGGCAGCGGAAGGTCGATCAGCGCCTGACCGGCCTCGTCGGTGCGTTCGCCGCCAAAGCTTTCCTGACGCGAGTCGAAAGGCTCATCGTGGCGGCCAAAGACATAGCCGGGGAACGCCTCAAGCTCCTTGGCCGCGCGCAGCAGGACCTCGCCCTCGATAGCCAGATCAGCCCCCGGCGCGCCGAACAGATAGCGCGCGTCGATGGTCAGTTGCGGCGCATCGCCAAGGCGGATCGGGGACTCGTCCAGCGTCAGGTCGAAGTCGATCCGTTCGGGCAGGAAATCCTCGACCAGAAAGGTTGCGGTCGTCAGGGCCGGGGCGTCGAGATCAGCCTTCACCTCCAGCCGCCAGACCCCGCGCGGGGCAGACCCCGCGATGGGCAGGGCAAACACATGCCCGCCCGCGCCGCCGTCTTCGACCAGCGCGCGGTAGTATTCCACGCCATCCGGGCGCTGAAGGATCGCGGTCAGCGGCAGACCCTCGATCGCTTCGGCCCCGGAATCGCGGGCAAGCGCAGTGGCGTAGACGGTTTCCCCGGCCCGGTAGGCCCCCCGGTCAGTGGTCAGGAAGACGTCGACCGGCGGCGCCGCCTGGCGCCCTTCGACGCCCCGGTCGGACAGATCGAATTCGGGATCGGTCAGCGACAGGAAGGCCACATCGCCCGACCCTTCACGCAGAACCACCAGCGCCGGCGCAGCCCCGCCCGTGCCGCGCATCAGGCCGGGTTCGAACATGGCATACCCTTGTTCATCGGTCGTGACCGTGCCCAGAACCTCGTTCGCGGAGCTGACCAGTTCGGCTGACACGCCGGGTTTGGCCGCAGCCGACGCCAGTGAGCGAACAAAGACATGCAGCCCGTCCGTCCCCGACATCGTGGTCATGCCAAGATCGGACACAACGAACCACTGCCACCCGGCCGGCGTCACATAGGGGTCGACCCCCGGCACGGCGGCCTTCAGCGCGTAGATGCCCGGCGGTTGCCCCGCCAGCGCCTGATCCATCGGCAGGCGCGTGGTGACATCGACGTTGACCTCCTGCCCCACCTGGGCCGTGCCGGTCCAGATCTGCGAGCCGATCTCGCCGTTGAAATAGCTTTCCTGATAGTCGGCCATCGGTTGGCCGAAATAACCGTTCTGCAGAGATCGCAGCAGGTTGCGGTCGGTGACACGGAACAGCGTTAGGTCCAGTTTCGTGGTGTTGACGGTTTCCACCGGAACCGACGCGCCGCCGGACTGCGGCAGCACATAGCCCCGGCCGGGGAAACGGACGCCCGGACTGCGGTCGCGGATGTAGGCGGTGGTCGGCACGGATTTGGCCAGAACTTGCCCGTCCTGCGCGGGCAACCCCTCGCGGAACGTCACCGTCAGCCGGGCACCCCGCGTCACGCCCTCGACGCACAACTGGCGATAGCCGTCGAAGGCCACCGACATGCCGGGTTCGGGCAATTGGACAAAGGTCGCATAGTCGACGCCTGACGGCACCAGATTTTCGGAAAAGCTGGCACAGATCCGCGGGCGCGGTGTGTCGGTCTGAACCTCGTTTTCAACCAGCCGGAAGCCGTATTTGCCGATCGCATCGTCCAGCGCCAAGGCGGTGTCATCGCGCGGCTGCAGCGATTGGGCCAGCCGCAGGGCCTGCACCGCGTCGCGGCCACGCCCGTTTGCAATTGCCACCTGCCCAAGGGTCACAAGGATGTTGTGTTGCAACGCCTTGTTGTCCGCCCGAAGGTAGGCGTTGATTGTCGCCTGAAACGCCCGGTCGCGGTAGGCCTGCTGGTTGGAGCCCGAAACCCCCGCTGCCGCCAGAAGCAGCCGCGCATATTCGGCCCAATGGTCGGGCGAATCGGACAGGTTCAGCGCCGCGCCGGTAAAGCGCGCGGCCAGATCGAAGTTGCCCTCGGCCTCGGCCGCAGCGGCAGAGGCCAGATGTTCTTCGGCGGTCCAGCCATTGGTCACGTGGTCGTTGGCCAGCGCACCGGCCTGTGTCGTGGCCGCCGAAATGTCCCAGTCTTCCAGAAAGGCCAATTCACCACGACGGGTTTTCGCGCGGGCTTCAACCTCTGGCGAGGCAGAGATCACATAGCCGGAATAGGCCCCCTGAAAGAAGGATTGCGCGCCCGGATCAGCCTTGGAAAAGCAGGAACTGTTCTTGGTGTTGAAGGTGAAGGCGGTGCACTGGGCATTGGTCAGGCAGGCCCGCTCGCAGGCTTCAAGGGTGGTGTCAAAGAAGCTGGCGATGTCGCCGCCCGGCAGATCGGCATCTTCGCTGAGAACAAGGCGCTTTTCGGGGACAAGCGTCTGCGCCGGCGCGGCCCCTGGAATTCCGCCCAGAACCAGCGCAACAAGCGCCACCAATGCCATGCCACGCATCAAAAATCCTCCTGCATTCAACGGTCAAATCGTTGCATGACCGGGCGCGCTTTCGCAAGGATTCGCGGCACTATGGCAAGCTTTGTCATGTTAAGCGGCTGTTCACTTTGTTGCGGGAAGTTGGCCCGGATCGCAGGACGGACCAGAAGGGCCGGTTCGCGGATCGGTGGCAGGACTGGTCGGGCATGGACATCGCGGAACGGCTGGCGAAAGAGCGCAGGGCAAGGCTGGCGGCGGAACGCCTGCTGGAACAGAAAAGCCGCGAGTTGTTCGCCGCGAACGAAAAACTGGCGCTGCATGCCCGGTCCCTGTCGGATCAGATCGTCGAACAGCGCGAGGTGGCGAAGTCCGCGCTGTCAGAGGCGCAGGCGCTGAAAGGCCAGAACTCGCGCTTTCTGACCGATCTGGACCGTGCCCACACCGCCGCCGTGATGGCGGAGCGCAGGCTGTGGGATTCGGTGAACACGATCCGCGACGGTTTTGCCGTCTATGACACGAATCTCCGGATGGTGGCCGCGAACCGGGCCTATCTTGCGGTGTTCGACGGGTTGGGCGTGGGGCCGGGCATGGCCTATGCCGACATGCTTCGCATCGCGGCCGACGCGCAGATCGTCGAGTTGGGTGACACGCCCAAGGAGGCGTGGCTGGACGACATGATTGCCCGGCTGGATGCAGACCCCGTGCCCGCGCGCGTCGTGCAGTTTCGCAACGGCATCTGGGCCCGTCTGGTCGACCGGCGTGCGCGGGACGGCGACATGGTGAGCCTTGCCATCAACATCACCGAACAAATGCGCATCTGGGCCGCGATCGAGGCGATTCCGGATGGTTTCGTGCTTTATGACAGGGAGGACAGGCTGTTGACCTGCAATCAGCGCTATCGCGATCTTTACGCCGTTTCCGCCCCCGCCATCGTACCGGGGGCCAAGTTCGAGGACATCCTGCGCTATGGGCTGGAACACGGCCAGCACGCCGATGCCGCCGGGCGGGAGGAAGAGTGGATGGCCGAACGGATGGCGCAGCATCGCAGCCAGTCGGGCAGCCATGAACAGCAACTGGCCGACGGGCGCTGGGTGCGGGCACACGACCATCCGACCCCGGACGGCGGGCATGTCGGTCTGCGCATCGACATCACGCCGCTGAAGGAACAGCAGGCCGCCCTGCAGGCCGCGCGCGAGGCGGCAGAGGCCGCGAACCGGGCGAAGTCGGCGTTCCTTGCCAACATGAGCCACGAGATCCGCACGCCGATGAACGGGGTTGTCGGGATGGCAGAGCTTTTGTGCGACACCAACCTGTCGGAAGAACAGCGGCTTTTCGCGGAAACCATCCGGTCGTCGGGCGAGGCGCTGCTGGTCATCATCAACGACATTCTCGACTACTCCAAGATCGAGGCGCAGCGGCTGACCCTTCACCCCGAACCCTTCGATCTGGAACGCACCATCCACGAGGTGGCCATGCTGCTGCAGCCCCGGGCACGGGCCAAGGGGCTGGACCTGATGATCGATTTCGACATGTTCCTGCCCACCCGCTATGTCGGCGATCCCGGGCGGATCCGGCAGGTTCTGACCAACCTGCTGGGCAACGCGGTCAAGTTCACCGATGCGGGCCATGTCCTGATCCGCGTCGTGGGCTTCGAGGTCGAAGCCGGCGCGCACCAGTTGCACGTCACGATCGAGGATACCGGCATCGGCATCGACGCTGCGCATCTGGGCCACATCTTCGGCGAGTTCAATCAGGTGGAAAGCCAGTCGAACCGCAAGTTCGAGGGGACCGGGCTGGGCCTTGCCATCACCCGCCGCCTGATCGAACGGATGGGGGGCGAGGTTTGGGTGGACAGCGAGTTGGGCAAGGGATCGTGCTTCGGCTTCAAGGTGACGCTGCCCGTCGCAGAGGAAGCCGCCCCGCCGGTGGGCCCGCTGGCGATCAAGCGGATGCTGGTGGTGGACGACCAGTTCATCAACCGCACCATCCTTGAACGGCAACTTGTCCCTTGCGGGATCGACGTGGCGCTGTGCCGGTCCGGGGCCGAGGCGCTGGCGGTTCTGGCGCGCGATCCGGGGTTCGACGTGGTGCTGACCGACCACAACATGCCCGAGATGGACGGTCTGGCACTGGCCCAGCACATCCGCGCGGCAGGCCTGACGGTGCCGATCGTGCTCTTGTCGTCCAACCCGGCGCTGGCGCGCGAGGCCGACATGGGCGAGACTTTGACCGCGATCCTGCAGAAACCGATCCTGCGGTCGGACCTTTACCGCAGGTTGCAGGCGCTGACGGCCACTGTGCCGGAACCACCCGCCCCGGTGCCCGTGGCCCCGCAGGACCGCCGCCGGATGCGGTTGTTGACGGCCGAGGACAACCGGACCAACCAGCTGGTGTTCCAGAAGATGATGCGCGATCTGCCGGTCGATCTGGTCTTTGCGGGCAATGGCCACGAGGCGGTGACGCTGTATCAAAGCTTCCGCCCCGATCTGATCTTCATGGACATCTCCATGCCCGAAATGGACGGACGCGAGGCGACGCGGGCCATCCGTCAGCTTGAGGCGGGGCGCAGCCATGTGCCGATCATCGCCCTGACCGCCCATGCGATGGACGGCGATGGCGACAGCATTCTGGCGGCCGGGCTGGACGAATACATGACCAAACCCCTGCGCAAGGCGGCGCTGATCGATGCCCTTCTGGCGCATTGTCCCCCGGATGCCCGGCCGGTCATCCCCGAGGCCGAACCGATGACCGGAACCTAGCCTTCGGCCAGAACCTGCAGGAACGCCGCGCCGAACCTTTCGGTCTTCTGGCCGCCCATGCCGGTGATGCGGTCCAGATCGGACAGGGTACCGGGCCGGGTTTCGGCAATCTGGCGCAGGGTGGAATGGGTGCAGGACAGATGCTTGCCCGTGCCATCCGCACCGCGCGCCAGCGCCAGCTGAACCTCTGCCAGCCGGTCGAAGATCGCACCGGCGTCCTGCCCGGCGAGTTTGCGCCGCGCCGGGTGCATCGGCGCCGACGCGGCGCCGGTGATCACCGCCAGAAAGGCCGCGCCATAGCTCTCCAGCTTTTTCGCGCCCACCCCGGTGATCCCCATCATCTGGTCCAGCGTTGCAGGGCGGGTTTCGGCCATCTCGATCAGCGTCCGGTCGGGAAAGACCACATACGCGGGCACGCCCGCAGCCTCGGCCAGCGCGCGCCGCTTGGCCTTGAGCGCGGACAGAAGATCGGCATGCTCTTCGGCGACCATGGCCTTGACGGTCACGCGGGGGGCAGTTGCCGAACTGATGGTATCCTGCCGCAGCGAAATGCGTTCCTCGCCGCGCAGGATGGGCCGGGCGGCGTCGGTCATCCGCAGGGCCCCGTGGCGGTCGGGATCGGGGCGCACCAGATCGCGGCCCATCATCTGCCGGAACACCGCGCCCCATGCCGGTTTCGACAGGTCGCGCCCGACGGCGTAGGTTGGCAACTGGTCATGCCCGCGCTCCTTGACCTTGGCGGTCGGATTGCCGGTCAGGATGTCGATCAGATGCCCCGCGCCAAACCACTCGCCGGTCCGCAGCACCGCCGAGAGCGCCTTGCGCACCGCGTCGGTCGCATCGAACACCGCCACCGGGCGGTCGCAGAGATCGCAGTTGCCACAGGGCGTGCTGGTTTCGCCGAAATAGCCCAGCAGGACCTGACGGCGGCAGGCCATCGCCTCGGCCAGACCCAGAAGCGCGTTCAGCCGGGCGTGGTCGGCCGCCTTGCGGTCGGGCGGAGCGGCACCTTCATCGATCTGGCTGCGGCGCAGGCGGATGTCGTCGGGGCCATAAAGCGTGAGGGTTTCGGCGGGGGCGCTGTCACGCCCCGCGCGGCCGATTTCCTGATAGTAGCCCTCGATCGACTTGGGCAGGTCGGCGTGCGCCACCCAGCGGATATCCGGCTTGTCGATCCCCATGCCGAAGGCGATTGTGGCCACGACGATCAGGCCATCCTCCTGCTGGAACCGGATTTCGACGCGGCGGCGTTCCTCGGGGTCCATACCGCCGTGGTAGTGGCAGGCGGAATGGCGGTCTTCGCGCAGGGCCTGCGCCAGCACTTCGGTCTTGGCGCGGGTGCCGCAATAGACGATGCCGGATTGGCCGCGCCGGGCGGCGGCGAACCCCATGATCTGCGCGCGCGGGCTGTCCTTGACGGCGAAGGCGAGGTGGATGTTCGGCCGGTCGAACCCGCGCAGGAAGGTCGACGGGGCCACCCCGCCAAACAGCCGGTTGACGATCTCGCCCCGCGTCTCCTCGTCTGCCGTGGCGGTGAAGGCGGCCAGAGGCACGTCCAGCGCGGCCCTGAGCGCCCCGATGCGCAGGTAATCCGGGCGGAAGTCGTGGCCCCATTGCGACACGCAATGCGCCTCGTCCACCGCGATCAGGCTGACGCCGATCCGCCGCAGCATCGGCACGGTCGCCGAGGCCGCCAGCCGTTCGGGGGCCATGTACAGAAGCTTCATCTCGCCCGCGTCCAACGCGGCAAAGACCTCTTCCGTCTCGTCATCCGTGTTGCCGCTGGTCAGCGCGCCCGCGTTCACCCCGGTGGCGCGCAACGCCCGGACCTGATCGCGCATCAGCGCGATCAGCGGGGAAATCACGACGGTGACGCCCGACCGGCACAGTGCAGGCAACTGGAAACACAGAGATTTTCCGCCCCCGGTCGGCATGATGGCCAGCGTGTTGCGCCCGGCCAGAACGGCATCCACAATCTCTTCCTGCCCCGGCCGGAAGGCGGGGAAGCCGAAGACCGACTGCAGAAGGGCGCGCGGATCGGACTGCATCGGGGTCAATCCTGCACGCGGGGCATGACCGGAAGGTTAAGGTCAGACAAACAGCGCAGCATTGTTGATCAGGACGATCCGCAGGGCATAGATCGCGACCAGCACCACCAACGGCGCAAGGTCGACCCCCCCGAGGTTCGGCAGGATTGACCGGACACGCGAATAAAGCGGCTCCAGCAGGCGGTTCAGCGCGTCCCAGATCTGCGAGACCAGCGGCTGGCGCAGGTTCAGAACCTGAAAGTTGATCAGCCACGACATGATGATGTGGATCAGGATGATCCACTGCGCGATGTCGAGGATCAGAAGCAGGATTTGCAGGATCGATGTCACGGCGCGCTCCACGGTCGGGATTTCGGGCAGAGGTAACGCCCCCCCGGGCAAAGGGCAATGCTGACGCGGCGTTTTCCTTGACGCCAAGCCGCACGCGGGGCAGGACGCCGGGAGCAGGAGGCCGCCATGTACCCCTACATCCGCATGTACTGCGAGCTTTGGAAGTTCCGCAACGCCCCGAAGCTGGGCCTGTTCGACACCCACATCAGCCATCACATGTGTCTGCCGCAGGACATCGACCCGTGGATGGAGTTGAACAACGGCCGCACGTTGACGCTCTATGACCTCGGCCGGTTGCCGATGGCGCGGCGGATGGGGTTTGAAAGTCTTGGCAAGACGCAGGGCTGGGGCATGACCGTCGCCGGGGCCTCGACCCGCTATCGCCGCCGGGTGCGGATGTTCGACCGGTTCGAGATGCGCAGCCGGGTGATCGGCTGGGACGCGCGGTTCCTTTACATGGATCAAAGCATGTGGCGGGCAGGCGAATGCACCAGCCAGATGCTGCTGCGCTCGGCCGTTGCCTCGAAGGCGGGCATCGTGCCGCCCGTGCAGGTGATGCGGGCGATGGGATTGCCCGACGTCAGCCCGCCCCTGCCCGCATGGGTGCAGGCGTGGATCGAGGCCGACGCCCTGCGCCCCTGGCCACCGGGCTAACCGGGCCACCGTCATGCTTGCGTGATGTCCGCAATTCAGGCTTGATCCGGGAAAACGGGTCAGGGAGCAGGGCATGACATCGGCGAAACGGCGCATCTGGGGCTGGTACTTCTTCGACTGGGCCAGCCAGCCCTACAACACCCTGCTTTTGACGTTCATTTTCGGTCCGTATTTCGCGGAGACCGCCCGCGGATACTACATGGGCACCGGGATGGAAGCCGAGGCCGCCAAGGCCGCCGCGCAGTCCTACTGGGGGTACGGGCTGACCGCCGCGTCGCTGGTGATTGCCGTCTGCGCGCCGATCCTCGGCGCGATTGCCGACAGCACCGGGCGCAGGCTGGTGTGGGTCTGGGTGTTTTCCGCGTTCTATGTCGTGGGGGCCGGGGGCCTTTGGTACGTCGCGCCGGGTGGCGAGGCGGGCATGCTGTTTTGGGCGGTCTGCTTTTTCGGGATCGGGTTCGTCGGCATGGAGTTTGCGACGATCTTCACCAATGCGCTGATGCCGTCGCTGTCGGATCAGGACGATCTGGGTTCGATTTCGGGCCGGGGCTTTGCGTTCGGCTATCTGGGCGGCCTGCTGGCCCTGATCCTGATGCTGCTGTTCTTTGCCGAAAGCGCCACGACCGGAAAGACCCTGCTGGGGCTGGACCCGCTGTTCGGACTGGACCCCGAGGCGCGGGAAGGCACGCGCGCGGTGGGACCGTTCAGCGCGATCTGGTTCGTGGTGTTCATGGTGCCGTTTTTCCTGTGGGTGCGCGAGCCCCGCATGCCACGTCAGGCCCTGCACATCGGCGCGGCCATGGGCAGTCTGATGGAGTTGCTGGCCAGCCTGCGGTTCCGTGCCAGCCTTTCGGCCTATCTGGGATCGTCGCTGGCCTACCGCGACGCGCTGAACGCGCTTTATGCCTTTGGCGGCGTCTATGCCCTGAACGTGCTGGGGTGGGAGACGATGCAGATCGGAGTTTTCGGCATCACCGGGGCCATCACCGCCATGATCGCGGCCTATGTGGGCGGCGGGCTGGACAAGCGGTTCGGGCCAAAGCCGGTGATCGCCGGGTCCATCATCGTGCTGATCGTGGTCTGTCTGGTCATCGTGGGCATGTCGCGCGAAAGCATGTGGGGCATTCCGCTGGACCCCGCTTCGAAGGTGCCGGACATCGTGTTCTTCCTCTGTGGCGGGCTGATCGGGGCCGCGGGCGGGCCGTTGCAGGCCGCCAGCCGGACGATGATGCTGCGCCACACGACCCCCGATCAGGCAACCGAGGCGTTCGGGCTGTTCGCGCTTTCGGGCAAGGTGGCCAGCTTCATCTCGCCTTTCCTGATCGCCGTCGCCACCGATCTGACCGGATCGGCCAGATTGGGCATCTCGCCGGTGATCGGGCTGTTCGCCATCGGGCTGATCCTGCTAATCTGGGTGAAACCGAAAGGCGAACTGGCATGATCCGATTGCTTCTGACCCTTGCCCTCATGCTGCCGCTGCCCGCATCGGCGCAACAACTGGCCAACCAGTTGTTCGGCGCGCATGACGCACCCTCGGCGCAGCAGCCGATGCCCGTGGGTTCCTATGCGCGGGGCTGTGGGGCGGGGCTGGTGGAACTGCCGGAAACCGGGCCAAGCTGGCAGGCGATGCGGTTGTCGCGCGGCCGCAACTTCGGGCATCCCGAGATGATCGGATATCTGCAGGACCTGTCCCGCGCGGCGCAGCAGATCGGCTGGGCCGGCCTTTACATCGGCGACATCAGCCAGCCGCGCGGCGGGCCGATGACCAGCGGCCACGCCAGCCACCAGATCGGGCTGGACGCCGACATCTGGATGCTGCCACCCCGCCGCCTGAACCTCAGCCGGACCGAGCGCGAGAACATCAGCTCGATCCCGGTCCGGTCGGCGGATCAGAAATCGGTGACAGAGAACTGGTCGCGCGGTCACCATGCGCTGTTGCGCGCGGCGGCATCGGATGGCCGTGTGGACCGGATTTTCGTCGCGGCGGCGGTCAAGATCGAGATGTGCAAGACGGCCACGGCCAATGACAAGAAATGGCTGCAGAAAATCCGCCCGGTCGCCGGGCACGACACGCATTTCCATGTGCGCCTGAAATGCCCGAAGGGGGCCAAGCTGTGCCAGACGCAATCCCCGACCGTGTCGGAACTGTCGAAGGGCGGCAATGGTTGCGACGAGACGTTGACCTGGTGGGTGACGGACTACCTGAACCCGCCCAAGACCACGAAGAAACCGAAGGACGAAGAAGCCCGCCCACGTGAAAAGCGCCCGCGCGAATTCACCATGGCCGACCTGCCCCGCCAATGTTCAGACGTTCTGGCCTCGGAATAGTCTGCGGGCTGTTTCTGGCCTGCAGTCTATCCGGCAGCGTTCCCGCGCAAGAGCCATCCGGGTTTGCCGGTTCCCTGACGCTTGTCAGCCAAGACCCTTTGTTCGGCGGTTTCTCGGCGGTCGAGGTGTCGTCAGACGGGACGCGCCTGCTTTTGCTGTCCGACCGCGCGGCCTATGTCCGGGGGCAGATCACCCGCGACCCGGCGGGTCGCATCACCTTGGTCCGCTTCGATTTGGTTGCAGAGTTGAAGGGTCCTGACGGAAAGGACCTTTTCGGAAACAACGCAGACAGCGAAGGTTTGGCGATGTCCGAAGACGGTACATTTTATGTGTCCTTCGAGGCGAACACCCGAGTTGCGCGGTATGACCGGATCGGCGGGGCCTCGGCTGAGTTGCCCGCTCACGCGGACTTCGCAACCCTGCCGACAAACGGGTCGCTCGAAGCTCTGGCAATCGATGCGGACGGTACACTTTATGCGGTGCCAGAAGCGCCAACACCAGGTGGTGCCATTCCGGTCTATGTGTTTTCCGGCGATGCCTGGCGCGAGGACATGTCCTTGCCCCGGCTGGACGGCTTTCGCGCAGTGGCCGCCGATGTCGGTCCGGATGGCCGGTTCTACCTGCTGGAACGGCGGTTTCACGGCTATCGCGGTTTTTCCAGCCGCCTGCGCCGGTTCACGCTGCGTCCGGGCGGGTTTTCCCAAGGCGAGGTCCTGCTGGAAACATCGCCCGGTCTGCGTGACAATCTGGAAGGTCTGTCCGTCTGGCGCGCGCCGGGCGGGCTGCGCGCAACGATGATCTCGGACGACAACTTCTTTGCGTTTCAGATCACCGAAATCGTGGAGTTCCGCCTGCCCGATTGACAGTCCCGCGCGGGGGGCCTATCCCGCGCCGTCGCCCGATGGACCAAGTCTCCGCCACCTTGTAAAAACGGAATACCTCATGAACCTTCTGCCCGGCGTGCTTGCCATGGCCGTGATCGTCACGGCGTCGAACATCCTGGTCCAGTTTCCGATGGGCGGCTTTCTGACGTGGGGGGCCTTGACCTATCCCTTCGCGTTTCTGGTTACTGACCTGACGAACCGCTTGCAGGGCGTGGCGGCGGCGCGCCGTGTGGTGCTGGCCGGGTTTGCGGTGGGCCTGTTGTGTTCGGCCATCGGCACCCGGGTCATTGGTGACTTCGGGCCGCTGGTGACGTTGCGCATCGCGGTCGGATCGGGCGTTGCGTTCCTGACCGCGCAACTTCTGGATGTCACGATCTTTGACCGGCTGCGGGGATCGGTCTGGTGGCGCGCGCCGTTGATCTCGACCCTGGTCGGATCGACGCTGGACACCGCATTGTTTTTCTCGATCGCCTTTTCGGGCGCACTGATCTGGCTGGAGCCCGGCAATGACGTGTCCTGGGCCGGTGCCGCCACTTCCATTCTGGGGGTCGGCCCGCTGGCCCCATTCTGGGTTTCGCTGGCCTTGGCCGATCTGTGCACAAAGCTTGGGATAGCTTTGCTCGCCCTTATGCCTTTTCGCATGATCGTTGCCAAAATGACCACACCTGTAGCGTGAAACCTTTTGACAAACACCAAATCTGTGGCAGGCTATGACCATCGGCAACCATTTGAAAGGAGGTGATCCAGTGTCTAGAGTGATATTGGAGAGACGTGTCGGGACAGCCTTGGGGGGTGTTTTCTAGGGGCAGACCCCTAAAAAACCCAACCAGGGTTGGGGCAGTTTCCTAACTGGCTCATCTCCTTGTACTCGGAAAGGGTCGCCGCACGCAGGCGACCCTTTCTCTTTGGCGGCTCTTTCTCTTGAGTTTTTCCCATGCGATAAATCCCCATGCTCCGGATCACTGACACGCTGGCCATCGAAGACTGGGAACTGACCGAAAGCTTCATGCGGTCGTCGGGTCCGGGAGGCCAGAATGTCAACAAGGTGTCCACCGCCGTCGAGTTGCGGTTCGAGGCGGATCGGTCGCCGCACCTGTCGCCGTCCGTCAAGGCGCGGCTGAAACGGCTGGCAGGGCGGCGCTGGACCAACGAAGGGGCCATCGTTCTGCAGGTCGAAGACACCCGCAGCCAGGCCCGCAACCGCGAAATCGCCCGTGAGCGGTTGTCAGAGATGATACGGGAGGCGCTGATCCCTCCGAAACGCCGCGTTGCCACCAAACCCACCTGGGGCAGCCAGTTGCGCCGCGTCGCGGCCAAGGTGCAGCGCGGCGAGGTCAAGGCGATGCGGGGCAAGGTTGGCGACGACGAATGACCGAAACCCCGATGGACCACAGAATATCGCCGACGGACCCAAGGCTCGGACCGCAAAATAGAATGCTCGTTCATAATCATCTGACAGGCCGGGCTCCGGCGGGAACGGTGGGGTGCAAGCCCCTGCAGGCCACACCGGTCGGCCCAGTCGTGCCATGATGAAAATCGGGCAAGCAGCGGAGGCGGCCGCCGCGCTTTGGGGTGGCAAGACGCGCGGTCTGCTTAGTCATCGCGAGAATGCGGTATTCGAGATGGCTGGCCCGTTTGGTCGTGCCGCGCTGCGCCTCCACCGTCCGGGGTACCAGACGGCAGCGACCATCCGTTCGGAATTGTGGTGGACGGCGGCGCTGGCAAAGGCCGGCGTGCCCGTGGCCGCTCCACTGCCCACCCAATCGGGGCAACTGCTGGTCCAGATCGCAGATAATTTGATCGCGACGGCGGTCTGTTGGGTTGAGGGACATCCCTTGGGTGTCACGGGCAAGCTGTTTGCGGCACCGCTGCCCGAACTCCTTGATCTGCATGTCGCCCTCGGCCGCGTTCTTGCACAACTGCACCGGCAGTCCGATGCGCTGCAACTGCCCCCGGATTTTGCGCGGCACAGATGGGATGCGGACGGACTCGTCGGCGCGACACCCCTTTGGGGCCGGTACTGGGATCACCCGGCGGCCACGCCCGACGAACGGGACATCCTGCTGCGCACCCGCGACGCACTGCGCGAATGGCTGAGCGGATATGTCGGGGATTTCGGTCTGATCCATGCCGATATGCTGCGCGAGAATGTGTTTGTGAATGGACGTTCCGTCAGCCTGATCGACTTTGACGATGCGGGCTTCGGTTACCGGCTTTACGACCTTGGCACTGCGATGCTGGGCAATCTGGCCGAACCAGCCTACCCGGATCTTCTGGCCGCCCTCGTGTCCGGCTACGCTGAAACACGCCCCGCCGATTCACGATCGGTCGAGTTGTTCACCCTCGCCCGCGCCTGCGCCTCGGTCGGGTGGACCATGCCGCGCGTCCCGCCAACCGCACCTGTCAACCGCAGCCACATCCAGCGCGCCACGAACCTTGCCCGTCGGCTCATACCGTGACGTCTTGCGCCACCTGCGCGCCCACGTCGAACACCCGGCGATAACGCGCGATTTCGGACTCGGGTCCAAGGGCCTTGTTCGGGTTGTCCGACAGTTTCACCGTGGGCCGCCCGTTGGCCGAGATCGCCTTGCAGACAAGGCTGAACGGGGCGAGCCCGTCGCCTTTCGCCAACCCCTTGAAATCGTTTGTCAGCATGGTACCCCAGCCGAACGAGGCGCGCACCCGTCCGGAGAACTGGCGGTGCAGGCTTTCGATCTGGTCCACGTCCAGACCATCCGAGAAGATCAAGAGTTTGGACGCCGGGTCTTCGCCCCGTTCTTTCCACCAGCGGATTGCCTGTTCCGCCGCAGTCGCCGGATCGCCGCTGTCCACCCGCATCCCCGTCCATGACGACAGCCAGTCCGGCGCGTTGCGCAGAAAGCCTTCGGTTCCATAGGTGTCGGGCAGGATCACCCGCAGATTGCCGTCATGCTCTTCGTGCCAGTCGGCCAGAACCTGATACGGGGCCCGCGCCAGTTCGGCGTCGCTATTGGCAAGGGCGGCATAGACCATCGGCAGTTCATGCGCGTTGGTGCCGATCGCCTCAACCTCGCGCCGCATGGCGATCAGGCAGTTCGACGTGCCGATGAAAGTGTCACCCAGCCCTTCGATCATCGCCTGCACCGCCCAGTCCTGCCACAGAAAGGAATGGCGGCGGCGCGTTCCGAAGTCGGCGATGCGCAACCCGTCGATGGCGCGCAGGCGCTGCAGCTTTTCCCACAGCTTCGTCATCGCGCGGGCATACAGGACCTGAATCTCGAACCGGCCCAGCGTTGCCAGCACCGCCCGGCTGCGCAGTTCCATCAGGACCGACAGCGCGGGAATCTCCCACAGCATCACCTCGGGCCAGCGGCCTTCGAATGTCAGTTCATATTGGCCGTCGCGCTTTTCCAGATGATAGGGCGGCAGGCGCATGCCCTCGAACCATTCCATGAAATCGGGGCGGAACATCTGGCGCTTGCCGTAGAAGGTGTTGCCACGCAACCATGTGCTTTCACCGCGCGTCAGCGACAGGGACCGCACATGATCAAGCTGTTCGCGCAGTTCCCCTTCGTCGATCAGATCGGCCAACCGGATGGATTTCGTCCGGTTGATCAGGCTGAACACCACGGTCGTGTCCGGCTTGTTGCGAAAGATCGACTGACACATCAACAGCTTGTAGAAATCGGTGTCGATCAGCGACCGCACGATCGGGTCGATCTTCCATTTGTGGTTCCAGACGCGGGTGGCGATGTCGACCATCTTATCCGTCCAGCCGCACACCGGCGGCGCGCATCTGATCCAGCATCGCCTTCAGCGAACCGTCAAGGTCAATGGCGCGGCAGGCGTCAAGCCGGACCGTCACCCGGTAGCCAAGGCGTACCGCGTCCAGCGCCGAAAATCCGACGCAATAGTCGGTGGCCAGACCCGCCAGAACCAGCCCGGTCACCCCGCGCGTGCGCAGATAGCCGTCAAGGCCGGTGGCAGTCGTCCGGTCGTTTTCGAAGAACGCCGAATAGCTGTCGATGTCGGGACGAAAGCCCTTGCGGATGACCATCTGCGCCGGTTTCGTCCGCAGGCCGTGGTGGAACGCCGCGCCCTCGGTGCCCTGCACGCAATGGGTGGGCCACAGCGTCTGCGGGCCATAGGGCATCATCGCCGTTGAAAACGGCTCGGCGCCCTGACTGGCTGCAAAGGACGCGTGGTCGTGCGGGTGCCAGTCCTGGGTCAGCACGATGCAGACGAAATCGTTCATTGCGGCGTTGATCGTGCCCACCACCTCGTCACCGCCCTGCACGGCCAACGCGCCGCCGGGGCAGAAGTCGTTCTGCACATCGATCACGATCAGGGCGTCGGTGGCGGGGTGCATCGGGTTTCTCCTGTTGCGACGTCTTTGGGTAGGCGGGTGACGCGGCGGCGTCAAGCGAGGGCCTTGATCTTGGCGGCAGGCTGCGGCAAGGGGCGGGAATGCTGACCGTGGCCGCGCTGTATCATTTCACCCGCTTTGCCGACCCTGCTGCACTGCGCCCGGGGCTGGTGCAGGCCTGCGCGGACGCAGGCGTCAAGGGGTCGCTGCTGCTGGCGGGCGAAGGGATCAATGGCACGATTGCCGGCCCGCGCGCCGGAATTGATGCCGTTCTGGCGACAATCCGCGCCCTGCCGGGCTGTGCCGACCTGATCCACAAGGAAAGTTTCGCCGAAACGTTGCCGTTTCGTCGGATGAAGGTCCGGCTGAAGCGCGAAATCGTGACGATGGGCCAGCCCGACATCGACCCGCGCGCGCGGGTCGGCAACTATGTGGCACCTCAGGACTGGAACGCGCTGATCGCAGCACCGGATGTGGCGGTGATCGACACGCGCAACGCCTACGAGGTGGCCATTGGCACCTTTCAGGGCGCAGTGGACCCCGGCACCGCAACCTTCCGCGACTTTCCGGACTGGTGGCAGGCCAACAAGGACCGCTTCCACAACAAGCGGATCGCTATGTTCTGCACCGGGGGTATCCGGTGCGAAAAGTCGACGAACTACCTGCTGGGTCAGGGGGTGGAGGACGTCTATCACCTGCAGGGCGGCATCCTGAAATATCTTGAAGAAGTTCCCGCAGAGCAAAGCCTGTGGCAGGGCGAATGCTTCGTCTTCGACGACCGGGTGTCGGTGGGGCATGGGCTGGTTCCTGGCCCCCATACCACCTGCCGCGCCTGCGGGCGGCCGCTGACCGAGGCGCAGCGCCAGCATCCCCACTTCGAACAGGGCGTGTCCTGCGACGCCTGCCTGCCGGAATACACCGATGCCGACCGTGCCCGGTTCCGCGAACGCCAGCGGCAGATGGCCCTGGCCGCCGCACGCGGAGAGCCGCATCTTGGGCAGTAGCGGTGGAAGCCGGCGCGGTTCCGTGCTACCTCCCACCCCATGAACCCGATCCCCACCAAAGAGCAGATCCTGCAATGGATCGCGGACAACCCCACCCAGTCGGCCAAGCGTGACATCGCAAAGGCCTTCGGCATCAAGGGTGACGCCCGCATCGACCTGAAACGCCTGCTGCGCGAGATGGAAGAAGAAGTCGCGCTTGACCGCCGCGCCCGGTACTTCCGCGATCCGGGCACGCTGCCGCCCGTGGCCATGCTGGCCGTGCTGGCCCCCGATGCGCAAGGCGACCTTTACGCCCGCGCAATGGAAGATGGCGCGGGCGAGGCGCGCATCCTGATCAACCCGCAGAAGGGCGATCCGGCGTTGGGGGAAGGCGACCGGATTCTGGCACGGCTTGCCGCCGTCACGGGCGAAGATCACGACTATGAGGCGCGGCTGATCCGCAAGATCGGCTCCAATCCGCTGAAGGTGCTGGGCGTGTTCCGCGCCACCGACGAAGGCGGGCGCATCGTGCCGATCGACAAGGGGGCCGACAAGGAATGGCGGGTCGCGCGCGATGCCCTGGGCGGCGCGAAGGACGGCGAGTTGGTCGAGGCCGAACAGGTGGGCAACCGCCGCATGGGCCTGCCGCAGGCGCGGATCATCGCGCGTTTGGGTGACCCTTCCGGCGCAAAAGCGGTCAGCCTGATCGCCATCCACCAGCACGGCATCCCCGACCATTTCCCCGACGCGGTGATCGCCGAGGCGGACGCGGCGCAGCCCGCGCCTCTGGACTCCCGCGAGGATCTGCGCGGCGTGCCGTTGGTCACCATCGACCCCATCGACGCGCGCGACCGCGACGATGCGGTGTTCGCGGAAGCTGACCCCGACCCGAGGAACCCCGGCGGGTTCGTGGTTTGGGTCGCCATCGCAGACGTCGCCCATTACGTCCGCCCCGGTTCGGCGCTGGACCGCGAGGCGAAGAAGCGCGGCAATTCCACCTATTTCCCCGACCGCGTGGTTCCGATGCTTCCCGACGTGCTGTCGGGCGACCTATGCAGCCTGCACGCCGATGTGGACCGCCCCTGCATGGCGGTGCGGATGGTGCTGGACGCGACCGGGCACAAGATCAGCCACCGCTTTACCCGTGGCCTGATGCGCAGCCGCGCATCGCTGCATTACGGGCAGGTGCAGGACGCGCAGGATGGCAATCCCGATGCCGTCACCGCGCCGCTGGTGGAAACGGTGATCGCGCCGCTTTATGCCGCCTATGCCGCGACGAAGCAGGCCCGCGCCCTGCGCCAACCGCTGGACCTTGACCTGCCAGAGCGCAAGATCGTGCTGTCGGACGAAGGCCGCGTGCTGTCGGTCGCGTTTAGGGACCGGTTCGATGCGCACAAGCTGATCGAGGAATTCATGATCCTCGCCAACGTGGCGGCGGCCGAAGAACTGGTGCGGCTGAAGCAGCCGTTGCTGTTCCGGGTGCACGAGGAACCCAGCCCCGAAAAGCTGGAAAGCCTGCGCGAGGTGGCCGAGGCTTCGGGCTTTGTGCTGGCCAAGGGGCAGGTGTTGCAGACGCGGCACCTCAACCGTCTGCTGGAACAGGCGCAGGGGACGGAATTCGACGAATTGATGAACCTGACCACCCTGCGGTCGATGACCCAAGCCTACTACAACCCGCAGAACTTTGGCCATTTCGGCCTCGCCTTGCGCAACTACGCCCATTTCACCAGCCCGATCCGCCGCTATTCCGACCTGATCGTGCACCGCGCGCTGATCGCCGGGCATGGCTGGGGCCGCGACGGGCTTTCGGTGCAGGATGTGGAAACGCTTGACGAAACCGCCAAGCTGATCTCGGACGCCGAGCGGCGCAGCATGGCGGCAGAGCGGGATACGGTCGACCGCTATCTGGCGGCGTTCCTGTCAGACCGGGTGGGTGCCGAATTTACCGGGCGGATTTCCGGCGTGCAGCGGTTCGGGCTGTTTGTAAAGCTGGACGAGACGGGCGCGGACGGGCTGATCCCGATACGTTCGGTGGGGCGTGAATTCTTCCACTATGACGCGAACACGCAGACCTTGATGGGGTCCGACACCGGCGTGTCCATCGGCATCGGGCAGCGGGTGACGGTGCGACTGGCCGAGGCGGTTCCGGTGACGGGCGGGCTGATGCTGGACCTTTTGATGCTGGAGGACCGCAC
>JAIYDJ010000113.1 GCA_027487575.1 Rhodobacter sp.
CCTTGCCCGGCATGATGGACGAGCCCGGCTCGTTCTCCGGCAAAGCCAGTTCGCCGAGGCCCGAGCGCGGGCCCGAGCCCAGTAAGCGGATGTCGTTGGCGATCTTGAACAGGTCCATCGCGCACGCGTTCAGCGCGCCGTGCGCGTACGCGAGCGCGCCGTGAGACGCGAGCGCCTCGAACTTGTTCGGCGCGGTGACGAAGGGCAGGCCGGTGATGTCTGCGATCTGTGCGGCAACCCGGACATCCCAGCCGACCCGCGTGTTCAGACCGGTACCCACCGCCGTGCCGCCCTGCGCCAGTTCGTAGATTTCCGGCAGGACCTTTTCGACCCGCATGATTCCCTGCGCCACCTGATGCGCATAGCCGCCGAACTCCTGCCCCAGGGTCAGGGGGGTGGCGTCCTGCGTGTGGGTGCGGCCGATCTTGATGATATCCTTGAACTCTTCCGATTTCGCGGCCAGAGCGGCGTGCAGCTTGCGCAGACCCGGCAGAAGCGTGTCGCGCGCCATCATGCCGATTGCGACATGCATCGCGGTCGGGAAGGTGTCGTTCGACGACTGGCCCATGTTCACATGGTCGTTGGGATGGACCGGCTTTTTCGACCCCATCACCCCGCCCAGCATCTCGATCGCGCGATTGCTGATCACCTCGTTGGCGTTCATGTTCGACTGGGTGCCCGACCCGGTCTGCCAGACCACCAGCGGAAAATTGTCGTCGAAGCGCCCTTCGATCACCTCTTGCGCCGCCGCCGCGATGGTCTGACCCAGCAAGGTGTCAATGTCGCCCTGCGCGATGTTCACCAGTGCGCAGGCCTTCTTGATCACGCCCAGAGCCCGGACGATGGCAACCGGCTGGCGTTCCCAACCGATGGGGAAGTTCTGGATCGAGCGCTGCGTCTGCGCGCCCCAGTATTTGTCCGCCGGGACGTCCAGCGGACCGAAGCTGTCGGTTTCAACACGGATCGCGGTCATTCTGGCCTCCAGTCTGGGAACGCTGCCGGTTTAGGCGGCGGCGGGGACGAAAGCAATCGGGTTGCTTGCATCGGTTCAGCTTGCCATGCGTGTGAAATGATAGACCCGCGCCGGAGGCAGGTTGCCCCAGACGATTTCGCCGCGCCGTGCCGACAGGCCCAGCGTCTGGCGCACCTTTTCGTCGACCGGCGGGCGGGGGCCGTAGGTGAACTGCACGAAAGCGCCCTTCGGCCGCAGCAGATGGAACGCCCCTTGCAGGATGGTCATCTGCAGCGTGCTGGGCATCGACAACAGCGGCAACCCCGAAATCACCGCCCCCAACCCCGGGGCACAGGTGTGGCCGATGGTTTCAGCCCCCGCGTTGACCACCTTTATGCCGGGAAACTGCCGGCGCAGATGGTCGCAGAATTCGGGGTTCAACTCGAACACGGTCAGATCGGATTCCGCAACACCCCTGTCTAGAATGGCGCGGGTCAGCTTTCCGGTGCCGGCCCCAAGCTCCGCAACCCGCCCGGTTTCCGGCGACAGTCCTTCGGTCATGGCCCGCGCCAGATCGGCGGAAGATGGCGAAAGGGCCACCACCTGTTGCGGGCGGCGGATCAGTTGGCGCAGGAACAATGCAAGGTCTGATGGCATGGGAACCCTCTGAAACATTCGGGTTCAGATAGGGTTCTGTTGCGACGTGGGTAAGACAGCCAAGCTATTGCTTGCGGAATTTGTCCAGACTGACGACCTCGGCCGGTCGGGACGGCGCGTTCTCCTCCGCAACCTCCACGGTGTCATCCTCGTCCTCGGCCTCTTCCTCATGCTGCTCGAACCGCAGCCCGAATTCGACGGACGGGTCGACGAAGGTGCGCACGGCGTCAAAGGGAATGATCAGGGGTTCGGGCGCGTTGCCGAAGTTCAGCGTGACCGAGAAGCCGTCATCGGTGACGGTCAGGTTTTCGAACCAGTGCTGGATCACCACCGTCATCTCCGCCGGATAGCGCGCGCGCAGCCAGTCCGCGATGGCCACATCCGGGTGGGTGGTGTCGAAGGTGATGAAGAAATGATGCGCGCCGGGCAGGCCGTTGCTTGCCACGTCGGTCAGTACGGACTGAATCAGCCCGCGCATGGCCCGGTGCATGAGGAACCCGTAATCGATCGACCGTGCCATCGGATGCCCTTTCGCAACTGAGGTCAGCATAAGGGATTCGTCCCTGAAGGGAAGGGGGGTCTGCCGCAGGCGCAGCCTCAGGTGGCGAAGGTCAGCACAGCAGAGGCGGCAGCGGTCAGGCCCAGCACCAGCGGCAGCGGCCAGTGGCGCACAAGCAAGACATAGGCCGCTGCAAGGGCCAGCGCGGCGACCGGCAGGCGCAGGGTGGCCAGTTCGGGCAGGATCATCCGCACCGGGCCCGCGGTCAATGTGGTGACGGAGGCAAAGAGGACATGCGCCGCAAACCACAGCGACAGGTTGGCGATGACCCCCACCACGGCCGCCAGAATCGCGGCGAGCGCCCCCGCGAGACGCGGTTGCGCGGTCAGGCGGGCGATGTAGGGCGCGCCGGCGAATATCCACAGGAAACAGGGGGCAAAGGTCATCCAAAGGGTGATGGCAGCGGCGGCGAGCCCCAGTGCCACGCCGCCCTCGCGGTGACCGGCAAGATAGCCCACGAATTCGGTCACCAGGATCAGCGGCCCCGGCGTGGTTTCGGCCAGTCCCAACCCGTTCATCATCTGCGGCAGGGTCAGCCAGCTCTTGTCCTCGACCACCGCCTGGGCCATCCAGGCCAGCACGGCATAGGCGCCGCCAAATGTCACGACCGCGAGTTTCGAGAAGAACAGGCCGATCTCGAACAGAAGCCCGCCTTCGAACAGGCCAAGGGCCGCGAGCGGGACAAGCCAGACTGCGCCCCACAGGGCGATGGTTTTCAGGGTGTCGGGATGGGGTTCGGCAGGCGGGGCGGGGCCGGTGGGGCCGGGCGAGGTAAAAAAGCCATACAGCCCCGCCGCGATGATCACGACCGGGAAGGGGACGGCAAAGGCGAACAGCGCGGCAAACGCACAGGCGGCGATCACCCAGTGCGCGGTGCCCTTCAGCGCCCGGCGGGCGACGCGCAGCAGCGCCTCGATCACCACGGCCAGAACCGCCGCCTGAACCCCGGTGAACAGGGCGGCAACCAGCGGCACCGTGCCGAAGGC
>JAIYDJ010000117.1 GCA_027487575.1 Rhodobacter sp.
CTTCAACTCCCCCTCCGTCCGCTGCCCCGCAACGAACGGTCTGACAGATCAACAGGGGGTCAAAATTGCACGCCGATCACCCCGCCTAAGGGGTCAAAATTGCACGCCGAAACACACCAATCGAAAAGCGCCTGCGCCGACCCACGTTGATGAAGTTGCCGATGGCCGCCCGCCGGGCACGATTGATCAGATTGACCCACACCGGGTGTCGTGCGGCGGTGAAGGGCATGAACACCGCGTCCTTTACCACGGCGCGGAATTCTGCAGGGGTGGCGGCACCGCTTGCCGCTGTGGCGATCAGATGCGCCAAAGCTTCGGCATCCTCGATAGCAAGGCTGGCCCCCATGCCGATCGTGGGCATGATGGCGTGGGCGGCATCCCCGATCAGCACCACGTTTGCGGCGGCTGACCACGGCTGCGCCAAAGGGTCGGTATCCCGCATCGCCCAAAGATAGATCTTGTAGCTGTCCCAGTCGGGCACGAGGTCCAGCGCGCTGACAAGCATTCCGCCATGAATGTCGCTGTCGGTCGCCAAAGTCACGGCGATCGACTTCTTTGTTGCGGCGGGCAGATCCTTCCAGTCCGCATCAGAGGCGAGACCGTGCTTCTTCCAGATTTCGTCCTTGATCGCATGGTCAAAACCGATGCCCAGTGCAAGCCGTCCATGACCAAGCGGGAACATGGTCATCGTGCTGAAATGGCCAATGACAATCTCGTTGCGGCCCGAATTGGCCGTTTCCAGAAATCCATCCGGCGCGGTCTGATCGGCGCCTTCAACCAACATGTAGATGCAGTTGAATCCCCTGTCATGGATGACAGCGTCATTCGGGAAAAGCTGCTTTCGCGCCGTGGAATTGACCCCGTCGCAGGCGACCAGAAGGTCGAAATCACTGGTGAACGGCACGTCGTCAACCGTCCCCTCGACCGTCACGCCATGATCCTCGGCAGCGGCAATCCGGGTTACCAGATGGCGTCGCCTGACAGTGCTGGTCTGCAGAAGACCTGCCAGATCAGCCAGGAATTCCTGGCGCACCACGTTTCGGGTGTAGGCTGGATCGAACGCGACCGAGTTGAAGCGCTTGCCCAGCCTCTTGTTGTAGAAGGCCAGTTCGCGGGACGGATTTCCCCGCGCGCAGGCCTGCTCCAACTGGCCGATCCGCTCCAGCGCACGGCAGGCCCGCGCCTGGATGCCATATTCGACACCCGGATAGTCCGTTTCGCTTTTGTTGCGATCCAGAAGCGTGATCCGGGCACGACCGGCCGGTAGATACGCTTCCAGCGCCAGCGCGGTCATAAGGCCGGCGGGCCCCGCCCCAAGGATGCCGATGTTCAAGGGGGCTGGGTGGAGGGTCGCGATCTTCATGGTCTGGTGACCTTTCATTCAAGAGCTTCGTCCGGCGCAGCGAGACAGGAAGATGTGCGTCCGGGTCAGTCGTCCCTGCGCAAATATATATAATGGACATGTTGGTCCTGTAAATAGTTAGTGGACTGATAAGTCCATTTTATCGGAATATCTCGTACTCTTCGGGACGCGCCCTCAACCGTCGGTGCTTTGAATCTCTGGTGTGCCAGTCACTGCTGAATACAAGGTCATAGGTCGAGACTGACGCAGTCAGAGCCGACAACCTCCGACCGGCTCCCGGGATCATGGCGGAGTCATCACGCTGGCGACCCTTCGGTTTGACCAACACGAGCACACCCTAGAAGGCAGGTACGCTGTCAGCCTTTCCTGAGGCTGCGGACTTCGACGCTCGGCGTCGGACAGCGGCACAATCAAGGCGTGGCCCCCATCCAACTTCCGCGCAAGATCCCGCCCCCTAACCGGCCGCACGTCGGCGGCAGATGAGGCGTGGAATGAGACAATGCACGCCCCGCGCGCCTGACAGATCCAGGCATTCACCTGTCACTGTCTGAACAACAATGTTGAATTTGGTGGCGAGGGGGGGACTCGAACCCCCGACCCCGTGATTATGAGTCACGTGCTCTAACCAGCTGAGCTACCTAGCCACTGACGCGGGGTCGTATTGGACATGCCCCGACGCGTCAAGGCGGAAAGTGCTGGGACCTTGCGTTGTGCGGCGGCGGATCGGTCGCCTGTGTCGGGGGCGTTTGCCGTTCGGCGTGCTGCAGGGCGGTTGCTGCACGATCTCTGCACAACCGCTGCAGCAGTCCTGCTGGTGTGTCTGCCAGAGCCTTTTGGCGGGAAACACAGCGGAGGCAGGGATGGCACAGGACTGGACAGTGACGGGCGTTCCGACGTCGATCGCGCGGGATGGGTGGTGGTTGCACAAGGATGTGACCGCTGCGCCTGCGGGGACTGGCGCGGAGGGGACGACTTCCGGCGGCGGGGCAGAGAACCGAACGGCAGGCGGCGGGACGGGGCGACGGTCGCATCCGCGTCTTCTGGCGCTGGCGGCACTGGTGGCTTTGGGCGACGCGCTGTTCTACGGGCATGCGGTCGGTCTGTCGCTGGCGGTCTTTGCCCTGGTGCTGTTCGCGGTGGCGACGCTGCCCCTCGTGCGGCTGAACCCAGGGGCGTGGGTGGTCATGCTGCTGTCGGTGCTGCCGGTGGTCGAGCATGTGCAGGCCCTGTCGATAGCGCTCATGACCCTCGGGCTGATGGTTGCGCTGATGTGGGCGCTTCGGGGGCCGCAAGGGGTAAGCCGCCTGCCGGGCGCGGTCCTGGGGTTGCTGCGGACGCTGCCGGGTCAGGCGCTGCGCGACGGGATCGGGGCGGCCGTGATGCTGAACCGCGCACCGCGGTCAGCGGGCCGTTTGTCGCGACTGTTGCGCGACTGGGCGTTTCCCGTGGGGGGCGCGCTGGTGCTGATGTCGCTCTTGGTGCGGGCGAACCCGGTTCTGGGCGACTGGCTGGGGGCGTTGGGCGACCTGCCGCTGAACCCGCGCCGGATGGTGGCCCGGGGTGCGGGCTGGGTCGGGCTGGCGCTGATGATCTGGCCGATGCTGGTGGCGGACCGTGCAAGGCCGGTTGACCTGCCGCAATCGGCGAGGCCGGCGCGGCGCTGGCTGACCGCGAACGCCGTCACCCATTCCTTGGTCGGCTTCAATGCGATCCTTGCGCTGCAGACGCTGCTTGATCTGCGCTATCTGTGGTCGGGCTTTGCGCCCCCCGCAGGGATGACGCTGGCCGAATATGCCCATCGCGGGGCTTATCCGCTGCTGGCCACCGCACTGCTGGCGGGGGCGTTTGCGCTGGCGGCCCGGCCCTGGCTGGACGAGCGGCGGGTGCTGAAACCGCTGATGCTGCTGTGGATCGCGCAGAACGTGCTGCTGGCGCTGTCGGCGGTCTACCGGCTTGATCTGTATGTGCAGACCTTCGGGCTGACCTACCTCAGGGTTCATGCGGGCATCTGGATGCTGCTGGTGGCGGCGGGTCTGGCGCTGATCCTGGGACAAGTAGCCGCCGACCGGCCAAACCGCTGGCTGATGCTGCGCTGTGCGGCGCTGGGGCTGGGAACGCTCTACGCCTGTGCCTTCATCAACTTTGCGGCCGTGATTGCCCGCCACAACGTGGCGCGCATCGACAGCGCCAGTTTCGACCGCGCCTATCTCTGCAGCCTCGGGCCGACCGCTGCCGCCGAAATTCCATCGGCCCTTCGCCTCGGGCGCTGTGCCTGGGACAATGACTTCCGGCCACCCCGGATCGACGGCTGGCGAGATTGGGGCTATCGCGACTGGCGCGTCCTTCGCTATCTGGAACGACCGGAGCAGCCCGAGGTCCGCCGTGAAGATTCTCGTCGTGGATGACGACCCCCGCCTGCGCGATCTGGTCGGAACCGCGCTGGACCGGGCCGGATTCACCGTGGTCAGTGCCGCCAACGGCCAGCACGCCCTGACGCAGGCCGCCCGCGAAGCCCCCGACCTGATCGTGCTCGACATCGGCCTGCCCGAGCTTGACGGTTTGGAGGTGTGCCGTCGCCTGCGGGCGCGGTCGCAGACCCCGATCCTGTTCCTGACGGCCCGCGCCGACGAGGTGGACCGGATCGTCGGGCTGGAACTGGGGGCCGACGACTATGTGACAAAACCGTTTTCGCCGCGCGAACTGGTGGCCCGCATCCGCGCGATCCTGAAACGCACCGCCGCCCCTGCCCCCGCCGGGCCGCTGCGGCGGGGGGACCTGACGCTGGACCCAGACCGCCACCATTGCCGTGTCGCGGGGGCCGAGGTGGCGCTGACCGCCGCGGAAATGGGGGTGCTGGCGCATCTGATGCGGCATCCCGACGTCGTCCACCCCCGGCCCCGGCTGATCGAGGCGGTCTGGGGTACCGCGCACGACCTGTCGGACCGCACGCTGGACAGCCACCTGCGCAACCTGCGCCGCAAACTGGCCGAGGCGGGGTGCAGGGACGCGGTCCAGACCCTGCACGGCATCGGGTTCCGGATGGGTCCATGCAGCGGCTAGGCAAATGGCGGCCTGCGCTGTGGATGGTGCTGGGGGGGGCCTTGCTGGGCACGCTGGCGCTGTCCTTCGCGGGACTGGTGGCGCTGCGCTATCTGGGGCCGGACTTCGGGTTTCGCCGCGCGGCGCTGGGGCTGGCGGTGCTGATCGGGCTGGCGACCCTGTGCCTTGGCGCGCTGCTGGTACGGCTTTTGCTGCGGCCGATCACGGCGCTGTCCCGGCAGGCCTGCGACCTGCGGCAGGGCACCCGCGATCTGGCCCCGCTGCCGCATTATGGCACACGAGAGTTGCGCGACCTCGGGCTGTCGGTCACCGCGATGGCCGCCGCCCTGCAAAACCGCGAGGCATCGGTGCGCACCTTCACCGATCATGCGACGCACGAGCTGAAAACTCCGGTCAGTGCGATCCGCATCGCCGCCGAACTATTGTCCGACACCGATCTGCCCGACGCCGACCGCCGTCTTGTCGCGCAGATTCTGGGGGCGGCAGGCCAGATGGAGGCGCAGCTTGACGCCCTGCGCCGGGTGACTGCCGCGCGCGAACCGGGGCATCACGGCATGGCGACGCTGGCCGAGGTTCTGCCGGGTCTGCAGGCCGACCATCCCCTGTTACAAATCGCTGACGTCAGGGCGGACACGCCCCTGCCGCTGGCCGCAAGCGGGCTGCGGATCGTGCTGGGCCATCTGGCGCAGAATGCCGCGCAACATGGGGCGACCGTGTTGCACCTTTCTGCGAAACCGGCGCTGCTGACCGTCACCGACAACGGCAGCGGCGTGTCCGAAGGCAACGCCGACCGCATTTTCGCGCCGTTCTTCACCACCCAGCGCGAGACGGGCGGCACCGGGATGGGCCTGACCATCGCGGACAACCTGCTGCGCGCCCACAATGCAACGATCAGACTTGCGCCATCCACAGTCGGGGCACGGTTCGTGATCACCTTTGCGGGCGAGGGATGACCCCGGTTCCGGCCTGACCCCGCGTTTTCCCTGCGCGCCCTACCCCCGCGCCACCCTTGGCCGCCCCGACGCGACAGCGGTGATCAGCGCCTCGATGAACATCACGCGGCCCTCGACAGACGCCTCGCGCACATCGCGGGCCACCGTCACATGCACATCCTCGGCCCCCGCCGCCCGCGCGCGCACGGTCGCCTCGTCAACCACGGATTCCTCCATCGCAGCCAGCGCCGGGTCGCGGTCGTTGAACGACACCAGCCCGCCCGGCAGATGCGCCACGAACCGGCCTTCGGACGGGCTGCTGACCAGCCCCTGCGCGCGCTGGCTGACCTGGCCCACCACCGCGCCAATGGCGTTGGCGACCCCGGCATGTTCGGGCAGGATCATCCGGCAGCCCAGCCGTTCGCCGACTGCGCCGTAGTAGAACGGGGCCGACGCCCCCAGCCCGATCACCGGCACGCCCAGCCCCACCGTCACCTCGACCACGCCGCGATGCCGGTCCAGCCCGGCACGGGTCAGAGGATGCCGCGCCAGTGTTTCGGGCTGACCCTCGATCGCCGCATCCTCGCCGAACGCCGCCTCCAGCAGACAATCCACCGTCTGCGCGGTCAACTGGTTCACGATCCCCTGCGCCAGCGTTGCCGCATCCGCCGCGAACCGCTCACCCGAACCGTTGCGCCGCCGGGCCAGCAGCAGCACCGCCTTTTGCGCCGCGACCCCGTCCCATGCGTCCAGCCGGCCCAGCACATGGCTCGCATCCGACGGAGTGACCCCCGCGATCATTACCAGCCCCCGTGCCACCAGCCGCTGCAACGCCGCCGCCTCCAGCCGACTGGCCAGGGCCTGCGCCATCGGCATGGGGTGGGTGATCCGCGCCAGAACCGCCTCTTCGCGCGCCGACAAGCCGCCCGCCTGCCCGCCCATCGGCACCACGAACCGCCCGTCGAATTCACCCACCGCCTCGACCGACAATGCCCGGTCCAGCGCCGCATGCACCATCGGCCCATGATCGACCGCGATCAGCGACACCGGCACCAACCGGCGCGGACCGAGCCGCAGGCCGCCGTCCAACCCTTCGGTGATCAGATGCACCTCGCTGTCGCCGCCAAGGCCTGTGGTGCGCATCGCCACCGCCTCGACCATGGTGCGGAATCCGCCCACCCGGGCACCCTGCGGGTCGATTTCGGGAAGACCACCGCGCAGCAGCGCCACATCCGTGGTCGTCCCACCGATATCTGACACTAGCGCGTCCGATGCGCCCGTCAGCCAGCGCGCCCCCACGATGCTGGCTGCCGGGCCGGAAAGGATCGTCTCGATGGGGCGTTCACGCACCATTGCCGCCGAAATCAGCGCGCCATCCCCGCGCACCACCATCAGCGGTGCCGCGATCCCCACTGCCGCCAGATGCCGCTCGCAGGCCGCCACCAGCCGGTCGATCATCCCGATCAGCCGGGCGTTCAGCACCGCCGTCAGTGCCCGCTTCGGCCCGTTCAACTGCGCCGACAATTCGTGCGAGCAGGTCACCGGCCGCCCCGTCACCCGGCGGACCAGATCGCGCACGGCCACCTCGTGCGCCGCGTTGCGTGTCGCGAACCGCGCGGCCACAGCAAAGCCCATCACCTGATCCGCAAGCCCCGCCACCACGGATTCCAGCGCGGCAAGGTCCAGCGGCATGCTTTCCGTCCCCGCATGGGTATGGCCGCCCGCGACCTGCACCACCGGGTCGCCCTTCAGCGCCTCGATCAGCCCGCCGCGTTCCAGATCGTCCGGATCGAACCCGATGAAGATCAGGGCGACCCGGCCGCCCTGCCCCTCGACCAGCGCATTGGTGGCCAGCGTCGTGGACAGCGACACCAGCGCCACATCGCCGGGGGCAATCCCGGCCGCGGCCAGCGCCGCGTCCACCGCGCCCCCGATGCCAAGCGCCAGATCGGCGCGTGTGGTCAGCGATTTGGCCGAACCGATCACGCGGTCAGCAGCCTCGTCCACGATCACGGCGTCGGTATAGGTGCCCCCGGTATCGACGCCCAGAAAATATGCCATTGCGTAAGGTTCCTTGGCCTGCCCGTTGTCCCGCCCCCGTCATAGGCTGCGCGCCTGTCCGGGTCACGCCCCCGCAGCGGGTTTTTCGCCCAACCGGCGCAGGCGGCGGCGGTGCGCGGGTGGAATGCCCAAGGCCGCCCGGTATTTGGCAACCGTGCGCCGTGCCACCTCCACCCCGCCCTGCGCCAGCGCCAGCGCCAGTGCCGCATCCGACAGCGGGGCCGCGCGCGGCTCTTGCGCCACCAGCCGCTCCAGCCGGGCCCGTACCGCCGCACCCGAGGATTCGGCACCTTCTGCCCCCACCCGCGCGCTGAACAGCTGGCGCAGCCACCAAGTGCCGCGGGGCGTGTCCACGGCGGTGCCCGCCACAACGCGGCTGACCGTGCTTTCATGCAGACCCACCGCCTCGGCCACCTCGGCCATGGTCAACGCGACCAGCGCAGCCGCGCCCTGCTCCAGCGCCGCCCGCTGCCGGGTCAGAACGACACGGGCAACCCGCAGCAGCGTGTCGTTGCGGGCCTCGACCATCCGCACCACCGCGCGGGCCGCGGCAAGGTCCGGCGTGCCGCGCTCGGCCTCCAGAAGCGTGACCGTCGGCAGACAGGACCGGTTCAGAGACACCTCCCACGCCCCGCCTGCCACCTTGCGCGCCAGCAGATCGGGCTCGCGGGCGGCCACTGCCGACAGCGACGCGAACTGCGTGCCCGGCTTGGGGTCCAGACTGCGAATGATCCGGAACCGCGCCATGATCTCGGCCGGGGTGCTGTGGGCCAGCCGCGCCAGCCGCGCCAGATCGCCCGACGCCAGAAGGTCCAGCCGTTTCACGACGATCTGCATCACCGCGTCCATCTGCCCCGCGTCGACGAGTTGCAGCGTCAGACACTCGGCAAGGTTGCGGGCAAACATCCCCGCCGGTTCGATGGTCTGCAACCGCACCAGCACGGATTCGACCTCGGGCACCGGAACCCGAAGCTCGGCCGCGATCGCCGGCAGCGGCCGCCCCAGCCAGCCCGAAGGTTCCAGCGCGTCGGCCAGCGCCCCGGCGATCCGCCGCTCGCGCGGGCGGGTCATCAACCGGTCGACCGCCGCCATCACATGCGCCATGAGGCTTGCGGCCGGGGCCTCGGCCTCTCTGTCGGGTCCGATGGCGGCCCCGATCACCCCCGACCAGCGCGGCAGCCAATCGCCCGGTCCGGGCAAGGGGGCGGGGTCCAGCCGCAGATGCGGGTTCGCCTCGGCCTGTTCTTCCAGATAGCGGGTCAGGCCGGCCGCATCGGTGCGCAGCATCTGGATGGCCGAAGTCAACCCGGCATTCAGTTGCAGGCGCTGGGTCTGGGTGACGAAAAGGCGGGGGCGCGGCATGGCATCACGCTATGCGACCCTTCGCTGCGGTGCAACGGCGGCCCCTTACCTTTGCCGGTCCGGCTGACTATGGTCCGCATCGTGCGCAAAGGACGGGCGATGGAGCAGACGACACTACCTCTTGTGCGCGATCTGGTGCTGGTCGGCGGCGGCCACGCCCATGCACTTGTGCTGCGCATGTGGGGGATGACGCCGCTGCCCGGCGTGCGGCTGACGGTCGTGAACCCCGGCCCCGCCGCGCCCTATACCGGCATGCTGCCCGGCCATGTTGCGGGCCATTATCCCCGCGATGCCCTGATGATCGACCTTGTCCGGCTGGCGCGCTTTGCCGGGGCGCGGCTGATCCTGGACCGCGCCACCGGGCTGGACAGGTCGGCGCGCCTTGTGCATCTGGGCGGCCGTCCCCCGGTCCGCTATGACGTGGCCAGCCTCGACATCGGCATTGCCTCGGACCTTCCCGACCTCGCCGGGTTCGCCGACCATGCGCAGTCGGCCAAACCGCTGAGCGACTACGCCCGCAGGTGGGAGGAGTTCGTGGCAAGGCGGCTTCCCACCCTGTCGGTCGTCCTGCTGGGGGCCGGGGTTGGCGGGGTCGAACTGGCGCTGGCCACCGCCCACCGCCTGCGTTCGCAGGGCGCAAACCCCACGATCACGCTGGTCGAACGCGGCCCGCAGGCCTTGTCCGGCCTGCACGATGCCACCCGCAGCCGCCTGCTGGCCGCCCTGGCCATCGCCGGGATTGCCCTGCGAACCAACGCAACCGCCATTCGTGTGGCCGAAGACGGCGTGCTGCTGTCCGATGGCACAACACTTCCGTCCGATTTCACCCTGTCGGTCGCGGGGGGGCGTCCGCAGGACTGGCTGGCCGAGACCGGCCTTGCCCTGACCGACGGGTTTGTGACCCACGGCCCCACCCTGCAATCGTCGGACCCCGCGATCTTTGCGGCAGGCGACACCGCCCACATGGCCCACGCCCCCCGCCCCAAGGCCGGGGTCTATGCCGTCCGGCAAGCCCCTGTCCTGTACCACAACCTGCGCGCCGCGCTGACCGGCGGGCGGATGCGCAGGTATCATCCGCAACGCGACTATCTGAAGCTGATCTCGATGGGCGACCGCCGCGCGGTGGCCGACAAGTTCGGCCTGCGCATGGGCGGCGCATGGCTGTGGCACCTGAAAGACCGGATCGACACCCGGTTCATGGCCAAGTTCGAAGTCTTCCCCGCCATGCCCGCGCCCCGCCTGCCGGACCCCGCCCCGCTGGGACTGGCAGAGGTGGCAGGCCCAAAGCCCCTATGCGGCGGCTGCGGGGCCAAGGTCGGCGCGGATGCCCTGCGGGCGGCGCTTCACAGCCTGCCCGCCCCGCGCAACCCCGACGTCCTGTCGGGGCCGGGCGATGACGCGGCCATCCTGCGCACCCCGACCGGTGTTCAGGTGATCACCACCGACCATCTGCGCGCCTTTACCCATGACCCCCGCCTGATGGCGGAACTGACCGCGATCCACGCGCTTGGCGATATCTGGGCGATGGGGGCACAGCCGCAGGCGGCGCTGGCGCAGATCACCCTGCCCCGCGCCGCACCTGCGCTGCACGCCGACATGTTGGCCGAAATCATGGCGCAGGCCGCCGCGACCTTCACCGCAGCGGGGGCCGACATCGTCGGCGGACACACCAGCATCGGCGCGGAACTGACCATCGGCTTCACTGTCACGGGCACCGCCCGGACCCCGATCACCAAAGGCGGGGCGACCCCCGGCTGCGCCCTGATTCTGACCAAACCCATCGGCACCGGCACGGTGCTTGCGGCCGAAATGGCGATGACGCGCGTGCCGGGCCTGATTTTGGGCGAGGCGGTCGCCGCCTGCCTTGCCAGCATGGCCCGGCCGTCCGGCAAGGCCGCCGCGATCCTTGCCCCACAGGCCGCCGCCATGACCGATGTCACCGGTTTCGGCCTTGCCGGGCACCTGATGGAAATCCTCGATGCGTCGGGGTGCGCCGCATATCTGACGCTGTCGGACATCCCTCGCCTGCCCGCGGCCGATGCGCTGGCAACCGCCGGGATCGCCTCTACCCTTGCCCCGTCGAACCGCGCGGCCCTTGCAGGCCGCATCACCGGCCCCGACGACCCCCTGCTGTATGACCCGCAGACCTGCGGCGGTCTGCTTGCCGCCGTCCCGCCCGAGCGCGCCACCGAAGTCTTGGCCACCCTGCTGGCGGCGGGCATAGACGCCGCAGTCATCGGGCACGTCCGACCCGGCCCGGCCCATATCACCTGCGCCTAGTCATCCGGGCGCTTCAACTCGAACACGTCGCGCACCACGGTGTAGTCGCGGTATCCCATCCGCGCGACAGGCCGGTACTTCGTCGCATCGAACCGGCCTGCGGTCAGACAGTCGTCCGCGATGTGAACCCCGGTAACCTCGCCCAGAATCAGAAAGTTGTCGCGCCCCCGCAGGTCGATGATCTGCATCAGCACGCATTCCAGCGTCGCCGGGGCATCCGCGACGCGCGGGCAATCTATGGTCGTACACTGCGCCCGCGCCACGCCAACGGCAGTGAATTCGTCCGTACCGGGCGGAAACCCTTCAGAGGTGTCCGACATCGCATGCAGGGCCGCCTCGCCCACCACGTTGACCGCAAAACACCCCGCCGCGCGCAGGTTCGCCAGACTGTCCTTTGCCCCGGTCGAGGCGAACATCACCTGCGGCGGAACGTAAGCCACCGCGTTGAAGAACGAATAGGGCGCCAGATTGTCGCCCAGCGGGCCGCGCGTCGAAATCCAGCCGATGGGCCGTGGCGCGATCAGCGCATTGAACGGGTTGTGTGGCAGGCCGTGGCCGTCTGCCGGGCGATAGAACATGGACCACCTGTCGGGATTTGATCCTGACATAGGCGCGTGTTAGGCGCGTTTCCAGAAGATTCGGGAGGCGTGGCGCGGTGTACCGGCTGGAGGAAGAGACCGAAGACGACTGGTGGGAGGTGGAGGCGCTGTACGACCTCTGCTTTGCCCCCGGCCGTACGGCGCTGTCCTCCTACCGGCTGCGCGACGGGGTGGCGACGGTCGCGGCCCTGTGCGGCGTGCTGCGCGACCGCGACGGCGTGCTGGCGGGCGCGATTCGCTATTGGCCGGTCGAGGCGGGCGGGCAGGATGCGCTGCTGCTGGGGCCGGTCGCCGTTCACCCCACCCGGCAGGGCGAGGGGTTGGGAGGTCTTCTGATCAACGAAAGTCTGGCCGAGGCGCGGCGTCTGGGCTGGGAACGGGTGATGCTTGTCGGGGATGCGCCCTATTATGGCCGGTTCGGGTTCAAGAAACTCGACGGCGTGGTGATGCCGCCGCCGACCAACCCCGACCGCGTGCTGGGCCTTGCCCTGAAACGCGGCGCTTGGGACGGCGTGACGGGCCGGGTGACCAAGGCGGCAGGGATTGCAACCTGAGGCCGCGCGCCCCACATTCCCTGCATGACCCAGCTACCCGCCCTGACCTCTTCACAGATGGACGCCGAAATCGCGGCGCTGGCGCGGGCCTTCAAGGCCGCGAACGGCCCGGTGATGAGCATGCTCAACCGGCTTGGCGGGTCGATGGAAGGCCAGCTTGCCCTGCTGCCCGGCCCGCTGCTCGCGCAGATCGACCGGGTGACCGAATCGGCCCTGCTGGCCGCGCACGGGCTGGCCTCCGTCGGCGCGCGCGCCCCCGACGTCGGGCCGCGCGGCACGCTGGCTGCGGTGATGGCGACCGGCGCTGCGGGCGGCGCGGGCGGGCTGCCCTCGGCCATCGCCGAACTTCCGGTGACCATAACCCTCTTGCTGCATGCCATCCGGCGCGAGGCGCAGAAGGCGGGTTTCGATCCCGACACCCCCGCCATCCGCGCCGCCTGCCTGCAGGTCTTTGCGGCAGGGGCGCCCGTTGCCGCGGATGACGGGCTGAACACCGCGTTCCTGTCGGCGCGCCTGACGGTGACCGGCCCCGCGCTGCACAAGGTCATCGCGACCATCGCCCCCCGCCTCGCCACGGCGATGGGCCAGAAACTGGTGGCACAGGCCATTCCCATCCTGGGGGCGGTCAGCGGGGCCGCTTTGAATGCCGCCTACCTTGGGTACTACCGCGAAATGGCGCGCATCCGCTTTGCCCTGATGACGATGGCCGAACATCACGGTGCGGAACCGGTTATGACGGCCTTCCGCACCGCCTGCACCCCGCCGCGAATCGTACAGGCCTGACCGCCCCCGGGTCTTGCGGATGACAAACTCGGTCACCCGCCACTGCAGGCTTGCCCGGCGGCGCGGCGCGGCTATCCTGCCGCCATGTTGCGCCTTGCCCTGATCCTTGCCGCGCTTTTCCCCAATGCCGCCCGGGCCGAGGTTCGCGCCGTTCTGATCGGCGTCGGCGATTATCAGACACTCGACGCCGATCTGAAAGGCCCGCCGCAGGACGTGGCGCTGATGGCCGAGGTGCTGGTCTCGCGCGGCGTCGCTCCTTCACTGATACAGGTGCTGGGGGCAACGGATGCCGCCCCGACCCATGCCGCCATCACGAAGGCGCTGGAAGAGGCGGCAAAGGCGGCGCAACCCGGCGATACCGTGATGTTCTACTTCTCGGGCCACGGCGCGCAAGCCCCCGACATCAGCGGCGACGAAAGTGGCGGGATGGATGAAATCCTGCTGCCCGCCGATGCCTTCGTGCAGGACGGGCAGGTGCGCAATGCGCTGACGGACGACAATCTTCATCTCTGGGCGCGCGGGTTGTTGCGGCGGGGGGTGGCGGTGGTGGGGTTGATCGACGCCTGCCATTCCAACACCGGCTTTCGCGCGGTGGGCGGGGCGGGGGTCGCCCGCAGCCTGACCGCCGCACAGCTTGGACTGCCCGACTCCGATGCGGCGGAGTTGCAGATCGGCACCAGCCTGCCCGCCGACCTGCCGGGCGACCATGTCTTTCTGTTCTCGTCGCAGTCCGACCAGCGGTCCTTCGAATATCCCTTGGGCACCGGCGGCGTCTGGCACGGCGAGTTCACCCTGCGGCTGGCCGAGGCATTGCGCAGCCTGCCCGGTGCAAGCTGGCGTCAGGTGCTGACCGCGACCGCCGACGCCATGCAGCAAGGGCCCGCCCGGCAGGTGCCCGACGGCGAGGGCACGCTGCTGGACCATGTTGTGTTCGCGCAGGCTCCGGGGTCCGGGCGGTTCGCCGTCGCTGCGGGACAGGTGCAGGCCGGTTTGCTGAACGGTCTGGTGACGGGCAGCGACATCGCGCTTTACGCGCAGGCGGCGGGGGGCGACCCTTTGGCGCGCACCACCCTTGCCAGCGTCGATTTGCGCAAGTCGCTCCTGCAGGACAATCCACCCGCCGCAGCCGGATGGGCCGAAGTCGTCACCCGCCCGCCGCCCGCCGCGCTGCGGCTGGCCCCGGCAGTGCAGGCCGACACGCAGGATTATGCGGACTGGCTTCCGGCACTGGGCGCAGGCGACCCCGGTCCGGCAGACCTTGTGCCCATCCTGACCGGCGGTCAGGTGGCGCTTGCCGGCCCCGACGGCGTGCTCGATCCGGCCGGTCCCGGCTCCACCCCCCGCATCCGCCCTGAACCGGGCGAAGCCGCCGCCGATGCCACGGGCCGCGTGCTGGATCAGGCGGCGCATTCGCTGCGGCTGCGGGCGGTGCTGGCCGGGGCCGCCGGGCGCAGCCTGACCGGGCGGGCGACGCTTTCCGCGACCTACGAGGTGCGACCCGATTGCGGCACAGCCCCCCCGCGCCCCGCCGACCCCGCAAGCGGACTGCACCCTTGCGACACGCTGTTCGTCACCGTCACCAACCACGGCACCACGCCCGTCGACCTGTCGATCCTTTATTTCAACGCCGACTTCACCGTCTCGCCGATCTGGCCACAGCGCGGCAGGTCCAACCGGCTGGCGGGCGGCGACTTTGCCCGCGCCGGCATGCGAATCGCCAAAAACAGCCCCCCCGCCCTGGAAGAGCTTTTCATCGTGGCGGTCCCGGTCGACCCCGATCTGGACCGTGTCGATCTGACGGCGCTGGCCGACCCCGCCACGGACCGGGGCCTGGCAAGCCCGCAGGTGGCATGGTTTCTGGACCGGCTGCAGCCGGATGTCACGCGGGGATTTTCCACCAAACCGCCGCTGGTGCTGCTGCGCCAGCCCGTGCGCATCACCTTGCCCCCGTGAAAGGAAACCTGTCATGAAACGACTGATTGCGACCGCCTGCGTGCTGGGACTGTCCGGCGCGGCGACCGCGCAAACCCCCGGCTTCGACGCCGATGCCACCGGACCGGCCTCTCCCTTCGCCTTTGCGGCCAGCGGCGGCAAGGCCGCGCGTCAGGCAACGGCACCAACCGGCGGGGCCAAGGTCATCGGCGGTGAAGAAGCGCAGCCGGGCGCATGGCCGTGGCAGGTGGCGCTGCTGGTCGCCGGTCGTCCGGTTGGTCCGGACTCGCAGTTCTGCGGCGGATCGCTGGTGCTGGACCGCTGGGTGCTGACGGCGGCGCATTGCGTCCATATGGCGGATGACACCGGCCAGTACGCCGACATCGACCCTGCGGCGATCACGGTGCTGACGGGCACCGAAGTTCTGGCCCCCGGTCAGGGCGATGTCATCCCCGTGGACGCGATATTCCGCCACCCGGCCTATGTCGGCACCGCGTTTGACAACGACATCGCGCTGATCCGGCTCGCCCGTCCGCCACAGGGGGCCTATGCCACGGTCGATGTGCCCGACGCGGACTTCGGCGATCAACTCGACACGCCCGGCGTGATCACCATCGTCACCGGCTGGGGCCTGACCGAAGGTGGGGCGCGCCCCGAAACCCTGCGCCAGACCCGGATCGAGATGCTGGACCGCAACCAGTGCAACGACGCCATGCTCGAAGCCCGCGCCGAAGAGGCCGCCAAAGGCTTTGTCTATGCAACGCAGGTGTTCGGACTGGCGGAACAGGATGCCTATGACGCATGGGATGCGCTTCTGGCCCGCGCACCGGCCGCGCTCAGCGCCAACATGCTGTGTTCAGGCACCTACGAGGGTGGCAAGACCGCCTGTTCGGGCGACAGCGGCGGGCCGCTGGTCGTGCCGCTGGCGGATGGGACCTATGTGCAGGCAGGCGTGGTCAGCTGGGGCCTGTCGGCGCAGAACGGCAAGGGATGCGAGGAAACCGCGAACTTCTCGGCCTATACCCGGATCTCGAACTTCCTGCCCTGGCTCAATCAGGTGATCGCCGAAAACCCCTGATCCGCCATGCAAAAGGCCCGGTCGGATGACCGGGCCTTTGATCGTCGTGGCCGAAAGATCAGTTGGTCAGGATGTAATAGCTGTTGCGCTTGGACCCGACGTTTTCGACACGGACATAGAAGTATCCGTTCCACGCGGGCACGAAGTCGCAATACACCTTGTCGGTCCAGCTGACGTCATAGCAGATCGTGTTGCCGTTCTCGTCGGTGACCAGAACATCCAGGTTCGCATCGCCATCGCCCACGATGGCCAGTTCGGCATAGGACTGGCCATAGAACGGGATTTCCCACGTATCGGCCCGCCCCGCAGGCAGCCGTGACAGCGTCGATGACGCGCCGCCGATCCGTCCGCGCGATCCTTCCGCCTCGGCATCCTCGATCAGGCCCGCCAGTACC
Organism: Rhodobacter sp.; assembly: GCA_027487575.1. Lineage (GTDB taxonomy): Bacteria > Pseudomonadota > Alphaproteobacteria > Rhodobacterales > Rhodobacteraceae > JAIYDJ01. The sequence continues at coordinate 16,400 of JAIYDJ010000117.1, forward strand.
TCGTCCTCGCCCGCCAACTCCTTGGCCGAGGCCAGCATCGCCGCCGAATCGACCGGCGCGTCGGTGCCGTCCTCCTGCCCGGCGGTTTCGGTGCCTTCGGTCGTCACCTTCTGCTCGACTTCCTTGACATCGACAGACGCCGCCAGCCGCGCCGCGGTCAGAACGGTCAGCGCGTCCTTGTTCGCCAGACCCAGCGCGTAAAGGTCCTGCGCCAGTGCCAGTGTCGCCACCCCGCCCTTCGCGCCGGTTCCCGCCTTGTCGACATTGGTGCCCGACTTGTCCTGTGCCTGTGCCGATGCCGCCAGAAGTGCGGTTGTGGCCAGAAGAGTGAAAAGCGATTTCAGTGCCATAGCCTGTCCTATCAATACCGGGGCCCTGCTGGCCCTGTGGATTGACTGTTGCACCTGAAAACCGGTTTGAAAAGATGGTTCCGCGTGACAAATGCCGTCACATCATGCTGTTGCAGCCTTCCGCGCGGCAGCGCCCTGTGCTTGGCTGTGCGAAGGTGAATGGGAACCATCATGAACAGTCGCGACATCCTGCAGGCGCTGATCGCCTTCGACACCATCAGCAGCAACCCCAACCGTGCCCTGATCACCTGGGTGCAGGAGGTGCTGCAGGCGGCAGGCGCGCGGGTGGCGCTGATCCCGGATGCGTCCGGCGGCAAGGCCAACCTTTACGCCACCATCGGGCCGGAAGGCGCGGGCGTCATGCTGTCGGGGCACACCGATGTGGTCCCGGTGGAAGGTCAGGCCTGGACCGTGCCGCCCTTCGCACTGACCGAGGCGCAGGGCCGATATTACGGGCGCGGCACCGCCGACATGAAGGGCTTCGTCGGCTGTGCCATCGCCGCGATGATTGCCTCCGCAGGACGCGACCTGCGCGTGCCGCTGCATCTGGCGCTGTCTTACGACGAAGAGATCGGCTGTCTGGGTGTCGGCAGCCTGATCGACCTCTTGGCGCAGGCCCCGGTGCGCCCGCTGATGTGCATCGTGGGCGAGCCGACGGGGATGCAGGTGGCAACGGGACACAAGGGCAAGGTCGCGCTCCGGGCCGTCTGTACCGGGCGCGAGGGGCATTCCGCACTGGCCCCGCTCGCCTTGAACGCGCTGCATCTGGCGGCGGATTTCGTCGGCGTGGTGCGCGCGGTGCAGGCCCGTCTGGTGGCCCAAGGCCTGCGCGATGGCGACTATGACGTGCCCTATTCGACGCTACATGTGGGCAAGCTGAACGGCGGGGTGCAGGTCAACATCGTGCCGCAGACGGCAGTGGTCGACTGGGAAATCCGATCATTGGCAGACGAGGATGTAGAGGCGTTGATCGACGAGGTCCGCGCCGGGGCCGAGGCGATCGTGGCCCCCCTGCGCGCCGACTTCCCCGAGGCCGCGATCACTGTGTCGCGCCTGTGGGACTACCCCGGCCTTGGCACGGCGACAGAGGCCGGGGTGGTGCGGTTCGTGCAGTCCCTGACGGGGGCGAACGGCACGATCAAGGTGGCGTTCGGCACGGAAGGTGGTCTGTTCGATGCGCGTCTGGGGGTGCCCACGGTGATCTGCGGCCCGGGGTCGATGGCGCAGGGGCACAAGCCGGATGAATATGTGACCGTCGAACAGATGGCGCGGTGCGAGGCGATGCTGGGGGCGCTGGTGGAGCGGTTGGTGGCGGGGATTTGATCCCCGGCAATCACCGAGGCTGATTACTGCCCAATTCGCCCGACCCTTTGGATTGCGGAGAACCATTGCTCCGCCAGCCTCCGGCCTATGGGACAACGGGCAGCGCGGGCGCGATTCGTCCCCTGAAAGAGACGGGGGCGGGGTGGCTTTCGGTGGGACTGGGCTTAGGGTAGAAGGCCCGCATGCCCATCACCCTGACCTCGCTCTCCGACCTCGCCGCCCACGGCTTCGACACCCTCATCGACGTCCGCGCCCCGGCCGAATACGCCGAAGATCACCTGCCCGGCGCGATCAACTTGCCGGTCCTCAGCGATGCCGAACGCGCGCAGGTCGGCACGATCTACAAACAGGTCAACCCCTTCACCGCCCGCAAGCTGGGTGCCGCGCTGGTGGCGCGCAACGCGGCCGACCACCTGCTGGGCCCGCTTGCCGACAAGCCCGGCGGCTGGCGGCCGCTGGTCTATTGCTGGCGCGGCGGGCAGCGGTCGGGCTCGTTCGCCATGATCCTTGCGCAGGTCGGCTGGCGGGTCGAGACCATCGCGGGCGGCTACAAGGCGTGGCGCAGCCTTGTGGTCAAGGCAGTCCACGAAACCGCCTTCCCCTGCCCGGTCGTCGTGCTGGATGGCAATACCGGGTCGGCCAAGACCGAGATCCTGAACCTGCTGCCCGAACGCGGGGTGCAGGTGATCGACCTTGAAGGGCTGGCTGGCCACCGCGGCTCGCTTTTCGGCGCGCTTGGCCCGCAACCGTCGCAGAAGGCGTTCGAAGGCCGCCTCGCCATGACCATCGCGGCGCTTGACCCCGCGCGCCCCGTGGTGATCGAGGCCGAAAGCAGCAAGGTCGGCCAGCGCAGCCTGCCGCCCGAGATCTGGAAGGCGATGACCGCCGCCCCCCGCATCGCCATCGCGGCCCCGGTTTCGGCGCGGGCGCAGTATCTGGTCACCGCCTATGCCGATCTGGTGCAGGACGGCGCACGGCTGGCGCAGGTGATCGGCAAGCTCCGGCTGGCACATGCCGCGGCGCAAATCGCGGAATGGCAGGCGATGGCCGAGGCCGGGGAATACACCCTGCTGGCCGAAGGCCTGATGGCCGACCACTACGACCCGCGCTATGCCAAACACCGCGACCGGATGGCGGGCCGCGTGACCGAGGTGGAAACCGACCGCCTGACCCCCGGCGATCTGGGCGCGGTGGCGGATCGGGTGGCGCAGGCGGTGCGCAGGGCGGGCTGTGCAAGCGATCCGACCGGCTGAAGGCTTGCTCCTGTTTTCGTCGGAACTACGGGAGGCGGTTTGGTCTGCTTGGCGGACGAAGCAGTCGTTGCCGCACCCTCACGGACGGCGAATTGCCCTGCGTCTTAGTCTTCCGAGGTGGTCAAGCTCCATCACACGGCGGGCCGGAATACCTTGAAAGTCCGTTTCTGTAATCCGCCCCGAGTTATCCTCGACGACCAGCGTAAATTCCTGCGTGATCGGAGTCGTGTGGAAATGAGCCAAAGCTCTTCGGCAGTCACTTCGTGCTAATCCCTTCGCGCTGCAGAGGCGGTCAAACTCTTTGGGAATGCGTAGGACAGCGGATGCAACATCAGAAGATGGCGTTCCCGTGACTATCCTGCCGTTCAACAGATCGACGGTCAGAACTCCGCCTTCAGAACGCATCGCATCTTCATAGATCCGCAGATCATGGAAACCCGTCAATAGGCTGACACCGCAACCCAAGGAGTCGGCAATGCTGTGGGCAACGGACCTGAGTTGACCGTGTTTCATCGACCTCCCTCCGCTTCTCTTGAGACAATATCCGTGGAATGATCGTCCGCAATGGACTTTGACAATGGATCAACCGCCCCATCCCGCGCTGGCCCCACCCACGCGCACCAACCGGACTCGCGCAGACGTCTCCCCCGCCGAACAACACAGATCGTGCCTCCATAACCCCTCGCAACCCCGCTTTCCCCCTGCAAACCCCCCTTCCCCCCGCTGCGACCCGCCACTAAGCTGCCTGCGACCCCAACCCGAAGGACCCCCATGCAAACCATGATCGGCGTGATCGGCGGCTCGGGGGTTTACCAGATCGACGGGCTGGAAGGCGCAAGCTGGGTCAAGGTCGCCACGCCCTGGGGCAAACCGTCGGACGAGGTGCTGCTGGGCCGTCTGGGTGGCATTCCGATGGCCTTCCTGCCCCGCCATGGGCGCGGCCATCCGCACAGCCCGACTTCCGTTCCCTACCGCGCCAACATCGACGCGCTGAAACGGCTGGGCTGCACCGATGTGGTCGCCGTCTCCGCCGTGGGCAGCCTGCGCGAGGATTACGCACCGGGCGACTTCGTGCTGGTGGACCAGTTCATCGACCGAACCTTTGCCCGCGAGAAAAGCTTCTTCGGCCCCGGTTGCGTCGCGCATGTCTCGGTCGCCCACCCCACCTGCCCGCGCCTCGGGGCCGCCTGCCTCGCCGCCGCGGCCAGTGCCGGGATCACTGTCCACAACGGTGCCACCTACCTCGCCATGGAAGGTCCGCAGTTCTCGACCCTCGCCGAGTCCCGCCTCTATCGCAGCTGGGGCGCTGACGTGATCGGCATGACCGGAATGCCCGAGGCGAAACTCGCCCGCGAGGCGGAGCTTTGCTACGCCTCGCTTGCCATGGTCACCGACTATGACTGCTGGCATCAGGATCACGGCGCGGTGGATGTAAGCGTGGTCCTGCAGACCCTTGCCGCCAACGCCCAGAACGCCCGCAGCCTGATCGCCGCACTGCCCGCCCACCTGAGCCCCGAACGCGACCCCTGCCCCCACGGCTGCGACACCGCCCTGACCCACGCCCTGATCACCGCGCCCGACGCCCGCGATCCCGCCGTGATGGCGCGGCTGGATCCCATCACGGCCCGCGTGCTGAAAGACTGATATGAAAACCGTCAAGGACTACATCCGCACCATCGTCGACTTCCCGCACGAAGGCATCCTGTTCCGCGATGTGACCACCCTCTTCGCCGATCCGCGGGGTTTTCGGATGTGCATCGACCAACTGCTCGCCCCCTATGCCGGCCAGCGGATCGACAAGGTCGTGGGGCTCGAGGCGCGGGGCTTCATCCTCGGCGGGGCGGTAGCGCATCAGTTGTCCACCGGGTTCGTGCCGATCCGCAAGAAGGGCAAGCTGCCCGGCCAGACCATAAGCCAAGCTTACACGCTGGAATACGGCGAGGCGGTGATGGAGGTGCATGACGACGCCCTGCAACCGGGCGAAAAGGTGCTGCTTGTCGATGACCTCCTGGCCACCGGGGGGACCGCCGAGGCCGGGATCAAGCTGATCGAACGGCTGGGCGCGCAGGTCATCGGCTGCGCCTTTGTGGTCGATCTGCCCGATCTGGGCGGCATGAAGAAGCTGCAGGCGATGGGCATGGAAGTTCACGCTTTGTGCGCTTTCGACGGGCTCTAGCGATATCCATAAACCTTTCGCTAACGACTCACCGTTAAGCATGTCCTTGTTCGGTCTACCCAACCGGACGTCACGCTGCTTGCAACACGTGACGAAGTCTCACCCCAGCGTCCCGTCGGGCAACCGGCGGGACGTTTCCTTATCCGGCGACCCGGTACCGCGACTGCACCAGACCCGATGGAAACACCCGCGTCTCCTGATGGTCCAACGCCACGTCGCGCGCCACATCCCCGAACAGCGGCCGCCCCGCCCCGATCAGCACCGGAACCCGCGTGATCACCATGTCGGCGATCAGGCCCTCGCGCAGGAACGCCTGCACCACCCGGCCGCCATCCACATAGACCCGGACCGCTCCCTCGGCGGCCAGCAGCGCCATCGCCGCCGCCGGCGCCAGATCGGCGAACCGCACGCGTCCGCGCAACCGCGCCGGAACGTCCGTTCCCACCAACTGGCGCGACAACACCAGTACCGGCACCCCATAGGGCCAGTCCTCGAAACTCGCCACCGCCTCAAACGTGCCGCGTCCCATCACCAGCGCATCCATTCCGGCCATGAATGCGTCATAGCCGTGGTCCTCCCCGGCGACCGGCTGCGCCAACAGCCAGTCGATCGCCCCGTCAGGCCGCGCAATGAACCCGTCCAGACTCGTCGCAATGAACACATGCCCTGTCGCCACCGGTTCCTCCATTTTCTGTCCGGAAATATCCTCGGGGGGTGAATGCCGCAGGCAGAGGGGGGCAGACAGCCCCCCTTGACCCCCTCACCGCAGCACCGCCCCCGGGTTCATGATCCCCGCCGGGTCCAGCGCCGCCTTCACAGCCCGCATCGCAGCCAGCTTGGCCGGGTCGCCGAACCGTTCCAGATCGCCCACCTTCAGCCGCCCGATGCCGTGTTCGGCGCTGATCGAACCGCCGACCGCATGCACCACCTCGTGGACCGCCTGCTGCACCGCACTGGCCTGCCCGGCATGGTCCGCCCGCGTGCGGCCCCGTGCGGGAAAGACGTTGTAATGCAGGTTGCCGTCGCCCAGATGGCCGAAGCAGTTGATGCGCCAGTCCCCCAACACGGCCAGTGCCGCCCCGGCCCGGTCCAGAAATTCCGGCACCACCCCCAGTGGAACCGAGATGTCGTGGCTGACCACCGCCCCGACGCAGCGGTTGGCAAGCGGAATGGATTCGCGGACGCGCCACAGCCCGGCGCGCTGTGCTGTGCTCGCCGCGATCACCCCGTCCTGCACCAGCCCCGCCTCGGCACCTTCGGCATAAAGGCCCGCCATCGCCGCCTCGGGGTCCATGTCCTGCGGCAGGCCCAGTTCCACCAGAACCTGCCACGGGGCGATCTGCGGCACCGCCACCTCGGGCATATGCTCGGCCAGAAAATCCAGCCCGGTCTGCCCGATCAACTCGAACGCCGATACCATGTCGGGCAGCCGTCCCTGCGACAGCGTCAGCAAGCGTAGCGCCTCGGCGGGACCCGGCACCACCAGCAGCGCCGTCACCAGATGCGCGGGCGGGGCCACCAGACGCAGCGAGGCGGCGGTGATCACCCCCAGGGTCCCCTCGGCCCCGATCAGAAGGTGGCGCAGATCATAGCCGGTGTTGTCCTTGCGCAACCGGTGCGCGCCGTGAAACACCGACCCGTCGGGCAGCACCGCCTCGATCCCCAATACCAGATCGCGCGTATTGCCATAGCGCAGCACGTTCACCCCGCCCGCGTTGGTCGACAGCAGCCCGCCGATCCGCGCCGACCCTTCGGACGCGAGCGACAGCGGAAACAGCAGCCCCGCGCGGTCGGCCGTCGCCTGCACGTCGGCCAGCACCGCACCGGCCTCGACCACCATCACCCGCTCGTCCGCCCAAAGGCCGCGCACCGCCGTCATCCGCTCCAGCGACAGAACCACGGGCAGCGGGCCATCGACCATCACCTGCCCGCCCACAAGCCCCGTCCCGCCCCCCCAGGGCAGGATGCCGACCCGCGCCGCGCCACAGGCCCGCACGATCACCGCCACTTCATCAACCGTGCGCGGCAGGGCCAGCACCCCGCCCAGCCCCGCCATGCGGCCGCGCGGCTCTTCCAGATAGGCGGGTGGCACCGGGCGCAGCGTGCCCTCGGGCAGCGCCTCTGCCAGCAGGCTCAGGAAAGCGGCGTCGGCGGGGTTCAGCATGGCAAGGCTCCTTTGAGCCTTGTGTAGATCAGCTTTGGCCAAAGCGGAACCGGCACATCACCGGCCGGCCTGCCCGGCAGTCGACCACCTATTGCAGATATTCCGGTTCCAGCACCAGGATCGTCGGCTGGCGCGGCAGGTTGTCCAGTGACAGCTCGATCTCCGACAATTCGGGTCGCACCACTTCCAGCTCGTTCGCCATCTCGGTCAGAAAGGTTTCCAGCGAGGCCCCCGAAAACCAGTGCATCGGCACCACGACCGAAGACCGGAACCGCCGCACCACATCCGCCATGTCGGCCACGTTCATCGTGAAACCGCCATCCACCGGCACCATGACCACATCCAGCCGCCCGATCGAGGCGAACTGCGCCTCGTCGGGCACATGGTGCAGATGGCCCAGATGCCCGATGCACAGGCCCGCCACCTCGAAGATGAAGATCGAATTGCCGTCCCCGCGCGAATCGTCACCAAACCGGGATCGCACATCGGTGGTCACGTTGCGCACCAGCATTTCGCCCAGATCAAGGCTGTGGTTTGCAGGCCCCGCCGCATCGGCCCAGCCGCGCAACACATGCGGGATGCGCGGGTCGGGGTTCGACGTCCAGTGCGTGTCATGCGCGTTGTTCATCGTGACCACATCCGGCACCACGTCGCGCGTCCCAAGATACCCGGTGTAATCCGTGGCCGCGACCAATCCCCCGGTGGTCTCCAGAAGGAAGGTCGCGTGATCGACATAGCGCAGCCTTACGGTATCAGGGGGCAGCGGCTCGCCGAATGCCACGGGCACGACATGCGAGTCAGCTTCGGCCAGAGCGATGCAGTGGCTGGGGATGCGGTCCTGCGCCAAGGCAGGTGCTGCGGCAGGGGTCGCGATCAGCAGGGCAAGCGTCAGGGATCGGATCATCTCGGCACCTCCACGAGAAAGGGTAGCCCGCCCGAGCGCCCTGTCAGATCACGAAACCGTGGGTCAATCTGTCCTTCCGCAGAGGAAAGGAACCACCCTCCCCCCTCGTGGGGAGGGATGGGGTGGGGGGCACTGCTCCAAATGCACCCCCCTCCCCATCAGGGCGAGGGGAGGCACCCGATGCCCGCTGCATCACCCCACGTCGGTGCGTCCGCGCCTGTCTCCGCGAAGGTTGGCGTAAAGCACATGGTTGCGCCAGCGCCCGTTGATCTGCAGATAGCTTTGCGCGACGCCTTCGTATTTGAACCCGGTGCCTTCCAGCACCCCGCGCGACGCGGCGTTTTCCGGCAGGCAGGCTGCCTCGACCCGGCTCAGGTCCATCTTGTGGAAGGCGTGGTGCACGATCGCCTGAATCGCCTCGCGCATGTAGCCCTGCCGGACAAAGGGCGCGCCGATCCAGTAGCCCAGCGTTCCCGCCTGCACCGGGCCCCGCCGGATGTTGTCCAGCGTGATCGCCCCCAGCAGCATGTCGTCCGACCGCCGGATCAGCAGCATCGGCAGCGCGGTGCCCAACGCCTCGGCCCGCCCGGCCCAGTAGACCCGGTTGGTGAACGCCCGGCGGGACAGATGGTCATAGGCCCAGACCGGCTCCCACGGGGTCAGGTGCGCGGCACTGTCAGCGCGCAATTGTGACCAGGCCCGCCAGTCGGTATGCGTCGGCAGCCGCAACACCATGCGGTCGGCCTCGATCCGTGGCCGCCTGCGGACCCCCAGCATCAGGCAGACAACCGCGCGCGGATGGCCTCCAGCCCCGGCGCGGCATCGACCGGCCCGTAAAGCGCCAGCGCCGCAGGGGCCTGCGCCACGGTTTCGGCAAACCGCCGCACGTCGGTCGTCGTCACCGCGTCGATCCGCGCCACGGCTTCGTCGACATCCGGCACCCGGCCATAGATCGCCAGCAGCCGCGCGATGCGTTCGGCGCGGGACGAGGCACTTTCCAGCCCCATCAGCATCCCGGCCTTGATCTGGGTGCGGGCGCGGGCAACCTCTGCCTCGGACATGTCTTCCGCCGCGCGCTTCATCTCGTCGATGGTCAGATGCGCCAGATCGCCGATCTCGTCTTCCGACGTGCCGGCATAAAGCGTGATCTGCCCGGTATCCTCGTACGCGCCCGACTGGGCAAAGATCGAATAGCACAGCCCCCGTTCTTCGCGGATCTTCTGGAACAGGCGGCTCGACATGCCGCCCCCCATGGCCATCGCATAGACCTGTGCCACGAACACATCCGGATGCCGGTATCCGGGCGCCTCGAAGGCCATCGCAAAATGCACCTGCTCCAGATCCTTGATCTCGCGGCGTTCGCCTTGGGTGAACGCGGCCGGATGCAGCAATTTGCCCCCCACTTGCGCCAGTCCGCCAAAGATCGCCTCGGCCTGCCGCACGATGGCGTCATGATCGACCCCCCCGGCGGCGGCGAGGATCATCTGGTCGGGTCCGTAATGCTCGCCCACGAACCCGGTCAGATCCTCGCGGCTGAACCCGGCCACGCCCGCCGCCGGGCCAAGGATGGGCCGCCCGAAGGGCTGATCGGGGTAGCTGACTTCCTGAAGCCAGTCGAAGATGATGTCGTCGGGCGTGTCCAGCGCCTGCCCGATCTCCTGCAGGATCACATGGCGTTCCGTCTCGATCTCGCGCGGGTCGAACACCGGGTTCAGCACGATGTCGGAAATCACGTCTAGCGCCAGCGCCACATCGCCCTGCAGAACGCGGGCGTAATAGGCCGTCATCTCGCGGCTGGTGTAGGCGTTGATATACCCCCCCACATCCTCGATTTCCTCGGCAATCTGCAACGCCGACCGCCGCCTTGTGCCCTTGAAGGCCATATGCTCCAGAAAATGCGCGATGCCGTTCTGCGCCGCCCGTTCATGCCGCCCGCCCGCCTGCACCCAGATGCCCGCACTTGCCGATTTCAGGCCCGGCATGTGTTCGGTCACGATCCGCAGACCGTTGGGCAGCGTGGTCAGGTTCAGGGTCAACGCGACGTCCTTTCACGGATCAGGTCTTGCAGCACGCCCAGATCGTTGGGCACGCGGGTCAGGCGTTCGGGGCGGTCGAACAGGTCGGCCATCCGTGGCGGCAGGGCGGGCCTTGTGCCCATCGCCGCCTCGACCGCATCGGGGAACTTCGCCGGGTGCGCCGTGGCGAGCGTGATCATCGGGGTCGCCCCGAGGAAATCTTCGGCCACCTTCACCCCCACCGCCGAATGCGGGCACAGCACCTCGCCGGTCTGCGCGAAAGCCGCGCGGATCGTGGCGCGGGTTTCGTCTTCGGATGAGCGGCCCGAGGCAAAGGTGTCACGCAGCATTCCAAGCGCGCCCTGGCTGATGTGAAAGCCGCCCGCCTTCAACTCGGCCATCAGCGCCGCCACCGCCGCCCCGTCGCGGCCATAGGCGTCGAACAGCGCGCGTTCGAAATTCGACGACACCTGAATGTCCATCGACGGGCTGATCGACGGCTTGACCCCGTCCGTCACATAATCGCCCGTCGTCAGGGCGCGGTGCAGGATGTCGTTGTGGTTGGTGGCGATCACCAGCCGTTCGATCGGCACACCCATCCGGCGCGCGATGTAACCCGCAAAGATGTCGCCGAAATTGCCCGTGGGCACCGTGAAGCTTACGCTGCGCCCCGGCGCGCCCAAGGCCACCGCGCTGTAGACGAAATAGACAACCTGCGCCAAGACCCGCGCCCAGTTGATGCTGTTGACCCCGGCAAGCCGCACGCCGTCGCGAAAGGCCATGTCGTTGAACATGTCCTTCACGCGGGCCTGACAGTCGTCGAAATCGCCGTCCATCGCCAGCGCGTGCACGTTCGCCTCGACCGGCGTCGTCATCTGCCGCCGCTGTACGTCCGACACCCGGCCATGCGGATAGAGGATGAACAGATCGACATTCGCCAGCCCCCGGAACGCCTCCATCGCCGCCGACCCGGTGTCGCCGCTGGTCGCCCCCACGATCGTGACCCGCCCGCCGGTTTTCGCCAGCGTCGCCTGCATCATCTGGCCGATCAGTTGCATGGCGAAATCCTTGAACGCCAGCGTCGGGCCGTGAAACAGCTCCAGCAGAAAGTGGTTGGACCCAAGCTGCACCATCGGTGCGCGCGCCGCATGGCCGAACCCGGCATAGGCGGCATGGATCAGCCGGCGAAACTCGTCTTCGGCAAAGGCCCCCTCCAGAAACGGCCACATCACGCGAAACGCGGTGTCCTCGTAGGACAGCCCGGCCATATCCGTCATGTCCAAGGCAGGCACGGACTCGGGCACATAAAGCCCCCCGTCGCGGGCAAGGCCGGTCATCATCGCTTCGCTGAACGTCAGAACCGGGGCCGCGCCCCGCGTCGAGATATAGTGCATGACGGCCTCTTTACCCTGTCCGCGCCCCTGTACGCCACAGCAAAGCGCCTGTCATCCCCGCCCACACCGCCGCCAGCAGAAACCATGTGATCGCATAGCCCCAGTGGTCGTTCGGAATGCCCGACGTATCCACCGGCATCGGCGCGATTCCGTCCCCCGTTGGCGACCGCGCCACGATCAGGACCGGCTCGGTGTTCAGGGCCTGCGCCATGGCCGTCACGTCGCGCGCGAACCACAATCCGGTCTTCGCGTCCGGCGGCGGCGTGAAGCTGTCGCTGTCCTGCGGCCATTGCAGGTTGCCCTCGACCCGCGCCACCGTGACCGTGCGCGGCAGGGACCGCGCCTCTTCGGGCAGATAGCCCCGGTCGACCATCACGCGTCGGTCGTCCGTCTCGAACACCCCGATCACCCGCACGCCCACGCCGCCCATTTTGGTCGACGACAGAACCTCGATCGCCTCGCCGGTGAACGCACCTTCGGCAAACACCGGATGATAGCGGTCCGCCTCAGGGTCCGGCGCGGCGGGCAGCGCGACCGGAACACCGGCGATCCGCGCCTCGATTTCGGCCAGATAGCCGTTCTTCCACGCCATCCGCTGCATCTGCCAGACACCCAGCGCACACAGCACCGTCAGCCCCACCACTCCCAGCAGCAACGGAAAGATCAGACGGCGCAGCATCGGCATTCCTTCAGGCAGTCACAAAACGAAAGCGCGGGCCACGACGGGCCCGCGCAACGCAATCCGTCAGGCCGGTTCAGCGGCCCCAGACGTAGACCGCGGCGAACAGGAACAGCCAGACCACGTCCACGAAGTGCCAGTACCATGCGGCCGTTTCGAACCCGACATGCTTGTCGGGGGTGAAATGCCCGTTCATCGCGCGCAAGAGGCAGATGCCAAGGAAGATCGTGCCGATGATGACATGAAACCCGTGGAACCCGGTCGCCATGAAAAAGGTGTTCGCATAGATTCCGTCGGTGAATCCGAAGGCGGCGTGGCTGTATTCGTAGGCCTGAAAGACCGTGAACACCACGCCCAGCACCACGGCGAGGACAAGTCCGTTCACCAGATCCTTGCGGTTGTTCTCATGCACAAGCGCATGGTGCGCCCAGGTCACGGCCGCCCCGGAACACAGCAGGATCAGCGTGTTGATCAGCGGCAGATGCCAGGGATCGAAGGTTTCGATCCCGGCGGGCGGCCAGATGCCGTCCACGATCGGGCTGTCCGGCCCCATCGGGTACAGCGCGTGCTTGAAGAAGGTCCAGAACCACGCGAAGAAGAACATCACCTCGGACATGATGAACAGGATGAAGCCATAGCGCAGGCCGATCCGCACCACCGGCGTGTGATCGCCGACGCGGCTTTCCGCGACCATCTCGGACCACCAGGCGAACATGACGTAAAGAACGCCCGCAAGCCCGATCAGGCCCAGCCACGGTCCGTCGCCATGCATCCACAGGACGCCGCCGAACAGCATGGCAAAGGCCGACACCGACGCCAGCAATGGCCAGATCGACGGCGGCAGGATGTGGTAGTCGTGGTTCTTGGCCTGGGCCATGGTCGGCATCCCTCGGATCAGTTGACCGGCAGCGCAGGCGCGGCAAGGCTCGCCTGCTCTTCGGTCAGTTCGGTTTCATGGAAGGTATAGGAAAGCGTGATCTCGCGCACGTGCTTTGCGTCGGTATCCTGCAGGATCGCCGGATCGACGTAGAACGTCACCGGCATGATCACCCTCTCGCCCGGCTGCAGCACCTGCTCGGTAAAGCAGAAGCATTCGATCTTGGTGAAATAGCCCCCCGCGCTGTACGGGGTCACGTTGTAGCTGGCTGTCCCGGCGATGACCCGGTCCGTCGGGTTGTACGCCTCGTAGAACGCAAGCCCCGTCTCGCCCAGCCGGATCGTCATCCTGCGCAGTTGTGGCTTGAACTCCCACGGCATGTCGGCATCCAGCGAACCGTCGAACCGCACGTCGATGGTCTGCTCTAGAATGACATCCGGCGCGGCCTCGGCCACCAGAGGCGTGCCGCCGAACCCGGTGGTGCGGCAGAACCAGTCGTAGAACGGGACGGCTGCGAACGACAGGCCCACCATCACCACGCCCACCCCAGCCAGTTGCAGGCCGGTGCGCCGCAGGTTCGCGGGCCGGGTCATGGCGTCTTTCCCGGATCGGGAACCATAGTAGGCTCGATCACATGGTCAAAGCCCTTCATCGGGTCGCCGCGCGTCACCTTGACGACTGTCAGGGCAAACACCAGCGCCACGAACCCGACCAGCAGAACCGCCACGCCGACGTTGCGGCCGAACCGGCGCGCGTAGATTTCATGGGGTGGACGAAACGCCATCACCAGCCTCCCAAACCATTCAGCTTCAACGCGGCCTCGACCAGATAGGCGGCAAAGATCACGAACAGATACAGCAGCGAGAACCGGAAGAACGCCTTTTCGACCGCATACTTGTCCGCTTCCGCCATCGTCTCGTCGCGTCGCCAGATGTCGAAGCCGCCCTTGACGAACCACAGGCTCAGCCCGATCGACACCGCCATGGTGAACGGCCCGCCCAGACTGGTGGCCGCCGCCCAGATCGCGACCGGGGCCAGCAGCACGGCATAAACCAGAACATGCACGCGCGTCACCCGGCGGCCATGCGTCACTGTCAGCATCGGCACCCCGGCAGTATGATAGTCTTCCTTCATGAACAGCGCGAGCGCCCAGAAATGCGGCGGCGTCCACATGAAGATCACCGCGAACATCAGTACCGCCTCAAGGCTGACCGAACCTGTCGCGGCCACCCAGCCGATCATCGGCGGAAAGGCCCCCGCCGCGCCGCCGATCACGATGTTCTGCGGCGTGATCCGTTTCAGCCCCATCGAATAGACCACGGCGTAAAAGAAGATGGTGAAGGCCAGCAGCCCCGCCGCCACAAGATTGGTGGCCAGCCCCAGCATCACCACCGAAATGCCCGACAGCGCCATCCCGACGCCCAGCGCCTCGGACCCGGTCACCCGCCCCGACGGCACAGGACGGCCCCGCGTGCGCTTCATCATCGCGTCGATGTCGGCGTCCCACCACATGTTCAGCGCGCCCGCCGCCCCGGCCCCCAGCGCGATGAACAGGATCGCCGCAAACGCCTCGACCGGGTGCAGTCGCACCGGGGCCACCAGAAGGCCCACCAGCGCGGTAAACACCACCAGCGACATCACGCGCGGCTTCAGAAGCTGAACGTAATCGCCGAACCCTGCTTCGGGGGCACCGTCAAAGATCCGGGTTTCCGCCATTTTCTGCCTTGCCTTCCTTGCCGGTCCGGAACGTCAACCGGACCGGACCCCGTTCAGTTCGATGCCAGTTGCAGATTTCCGGCCTTGGCCCCGATCAGCCACGCATCATAGGCTTCCTGGCTGACCACCTTGACGGTGATCGGCATGTAGGCGTGGTTCTTGCCGCAGATTTCCGAACACTGTCCGAAATAGACGCCCTCACGCTCGGCCTTGAACCACAGCTGCGCCAGACGCCCCGGCACGCCGTCCTGCATCACGCCGAAGGCCGGAACCTTCCAAGAATGGATCACATCCGCCGCCGTCACCTGCACAACGATCGTTTTGCCGACCGGGATCACCACGGCGGTATCGGTCGCCAACAGATAGTCGCTGTCGGCATAGCCCGCCGCCGCCAGGTCTTCGCGTTCCAGCATGAAACTGTCGAAGGCCACGTCCTCGTCGACGTATTCATAGCTCCAGTACCACTGGTTGCCGGTCGTCTTGATCGTGATGTCGGCGACCGGAATTTCCTGGCTCTTGAACAGCACGGGCAGGCTGAACGCCCCGATGAACACCAGAATGACGATCGGAACGATGGTCCACGCCACTTCCAGCGGGCTGTTGTGGGTGAATGCCTTCGGCACCGGGTTGGCACTGGCGCGGAACCGCCAGGCGGCAAACAGGATCATCCCCGTCACGAACAGCGTGATCACGATGATGATGATGTTGATCATGTAGTCCAGCGACTGCAGATCGCGCGCCATCTCGGTGACCGCCGGCTGAAACCCGGTTCCGCCCAGTGTCGGCTTGCCGACCGTCTCCAGCGCCTGCGCCACGGCGGTCCCGCCCGTCACAGCCGTCAAGGCCAACCCCAGCGCCACGCTCTTGATACCCATTGTCATGCCCCGTGCACCTGCGCGGCCGCTGTGGCCGCCGTTTCGATCCCGCCGACAGAACGGCAGAATCCCGTTGTTTCTGCCGCTCCTGAAACCATATTAGACCGAGGACGACAACTGGTTTCGTTGCGGCAAAAGCGCCGCCCTTGAGCCAGATCAAAGCAAACACAAGGAATTTCCCGCATGGCCGACGCCCCCTTCCGCCCGTTCGACACCCTGCTCGACGAGGCCGCGGCCCTTACGACCCTGCGCGCGGCCACACATGGCGCCGAGGATGGCGAACTGTTTCTGGAACGCAAACGGTCCGAGGTTATCGTTCTGGACGACCGCCGGATCAAGGCGGCCACCTATGACGCCTCCGAAGGGTTCGGCCTGCGCGCGGTCAAGGGCGAGGTCGCGGCCTACGCCCATTCGACCGAGATCAGCGAACGCAGCCTGACCCGCGCCGCCGAAACCGCTCGTCTGGCCATCGGTTCGGGCGGTGGCATCCTCGCCCCCGCCCCGGTCGGCACCAACCAGCGGCTTTATTCGGATGCCGACCCGATGGCCGACGCCACCTTCGCCGCCAAGATCGACACGCTGAAGGAAATCGACGCCTACGCCCGCAGCCTCGATCCCCGCGTGGTGCAGGTCTCGGCCACCATCGCCGCCGGTCTGCAGGAGATCGAGATCCTGCGCCCCGAAGGCACCCGCCTGACCGACATCCGCCCGATGGCCCGGATGAACGTGTCCGTCATCGTCGAACATCAGGGGCGCCGCGAACAGGGCGGCACCGGCGGCGGCGGCCGCTATGGCCTTGCACGGCTGATGGAGCCGTCGCACTGGCAACCACTGCTGCGCGAGGCGCTGCGCATCGCGCTGGTGAACCTCGACGCGATTCCTGCCCCCGCTGGCATGATGGACGTGGTGCTTGGTCCGGGCTGGCCGGGAATCCTGTTGCACGAGGCGATCGGCCACGGGCTTGAAGGCGATTTCAACCGCAAGAAGACCTCGGCCTTTGCCGGGCTGATGGGCAGCCAGATCGCATCTCGTGGCGTCACCGTGCTGGACGACGGCACGATCCCCGACCGGCGCGGCAGCATCAGCGTCGATGACGAAGGCACCGCCTCGCAGCGCAACGTCCTGATCGAGGATGGCGTGCTGGTCGGCTACATGCAGGACCGCCAGAACGCCCGCCTGATGGGCGTGCCGGCGACCGGCAACGGGCGGCGCGAAAGCTATGCCCATATCCCGATGCCCCGCATGACCAACACCTACATGCTGGGCGGGACGGATGACCCCGCCGGTATCGTGGCCAGCCTGAAGGACGGCATCTACGCGGTGGGATTCGGCGGCGGTCAGGTTGACATCACCAACGGCAAGTTCGTGTTCTCCTGCACCGAAGCCTATCAGGTGAAGAACGGCATCGTCGGCGCTCCGGTCAAGGGGGCCACGCTGATCGGTGATGGCGCGACGGCGCTGAAAGGCATCCGCGCCATCGGCAACGATCTGGCGCTTGACCCCGGCATCGGCAATTGCGGCAAGGCGGGGCAATGGGTCCCCGTAGGCGTCGGCCAGCCCACGCTGATGATCGGCGGCCTGACGGTGGGTGGCTCGCAGGCATGACCGCTTTCACGACCGGCGCGGGCCCCCAGGACGGGTCCGTGCAGGCACCCTCGGGCGGCCCAGGCATGGTCCCGATCGGTCGCGCGGCGCGTGGCGCGCAGGCATGAGCCTCGTCCGGTCGAAACCGGATGGCTTTGCCACCCTCGGCTGGCGCCGCGCCCTGATCGCCCACGCCGCAGCCTGGGCCGCCCCCGCCGCCCTCGGCGCGCTGCTGCAAGCCGCGCTCTGGGCGCTCGGCACTCAGACCTGGGGCGACGGCTGGCTCAGGCTCTGGGCCCTCGCCGCCCTCCTGATGCTGTCGCCGGCCTTCACCTGGTTCGGCCTCGCCCTCGCCTCGCCCCTGACTGCCATCCTGATGGACCGCGGCTGGTTCGGCTGGCTTCCCGCCACAGCCCTCGGCACCGCAATCGGCGCCACCCTCGGATTGCTGATCGGCACCCCCCTCGCCCTCCCGTTCGGCACAGCCTGCGCCCTCGTGCTACGCGCCTCCCTCGCCCGCCTCGCCCCCGAAGCCCTCTGACATTTTCTGTCCAAAAATATCCTCAGGGGGTGAATGCCGCAGGCAGAGGGGGGGCGAGCCCCCCCCTTTCAACGCCAGCAAACCGCATGACGCAAGCCATACGCAAACCATACGCCCGCCATCCGCGAACCATACCCCCTAACGGCCCGGAAACTTGCCCTTCAACGCCTCGGCAAAGGCCCCGCCCCCGCCCGCAGGCCCCGCCTGCATCGGCCCCGGACGCCCCTTCTGCACCGGTTTGTCCCGCTCGCGCACCGCCTCGCGCGCCTCGGCGCTGTCGCGTTTCATGGTCAGCCCGATCCGCTTGCGCGCCACATCCACCTCGACCACCCGCACCTTGACCACATCCCCCGCCTTGACCACCGCATGGGGGTCTTTCACAAAGGAATCCGACAGTTGGCTGACATGCACCAGCCCGTCCTGATGCACCCCAACATCGACGAACGCGCCAAAGGCCGCCACGTTGGTCACGGTCCCTTCCAGCAGCATCCCCGGTTTGAGGTCCTTGATGTCGTTGACACCCTCCGCAAAGGTCGCCGTCCTGAAGCTGGGTCGCGGGTCCCGTCCCGGCTTTTCCAGTTCCGCCAGAATGTCGCGCACGGTTGGCAATCCGAACCGGGCGTCCACGAACGCTTTGGGATCAACCTTGGCAAGCACGCCCGAATCCCCCATGACAGCCCGGATGTCCCGCCCGCAGGCGGCCACAATTTTCCGTGCCACATCATAGGCTTCCGGATGGACCGACGACGCATCCAGCGGCTCTTTCCCGCCCAAAATCCGCAGGAATCCCGCCGCCTGTTCGAACGCCTTCGGCCCCAGACGCGCCACCTTCAGCAACTCGCGCCGGGTCTGGAACGGCCCGTTCGCATCCCGATGCGCCACGATCGCCTCGGCCAACCCCGGCCCCACCCCCGACACCCGCGCCAACAACGGTGCCGACGCGGTGTTCAGATCAACCCCCACCGCGTTCACGGCATCTTCCACCACCGCCTCCAGACTGCGGCCCAGCCGGTGCTGATCCACATCATGCTGATACTGCCCAACGCCGATCGCCTTCGGCTCGATCTTCACCAATTCGGCCAACGGGTCCTGCAACCGCCGCGCGATCGACACCGCCCCCCGCAGGCTGACGTCCAGATCGGGGAACTCCTTGGCCGCCAACGCAGAGGCTGAATAGACCGACGCCCCCGCCTCGGACACGATCACCTTCACCGGCTTTTCGCCCGGCAGCAGCGCCAGCAGATCGCCCACCAGCTTCTCCGTCTCGCGACTGGCCGTGCCATTGCCGATGGCGATCAGCTTGACCCCATGTTTTCCAATCAGTTGTGCGATCCCCACCTGCGCGCCCCGCAGGTCGTTCTTCGGCTGGAACGGATAGACCGTGTCCGTCGCCAGAACCTTGCCCGTCGCATCGATCACTGCGACCTTCACACCCGTGCGGATGCCGGGGTCCAGCCCCATCGTGGCCTTGCCACCCGCAGGTGCCGCCAGCAGCAAGTCCTTGAGGTTTCGGGCGAAAACGTTGATCGCCTCCACCTCGGCACGCTCGCGCACTTCGCCCATCAGTTCCAGCGTCAGCGACGTCCTGATCTTGACCCGCCACGCCCAGGCCGCCGCCTCGCGCAGCCAGGCATCCCCCGGCCCCTTGCCGGAGGCCATCAACGCCGCTCCGCAGGCCCGCTCGCAGGGGCTGTCGCCTTTGGGCGCGTCCGGGTCCACCTCCAGATCGACCGACAGGAACCCTTCGTTCTGCCCGCGCAGCATCGCCAGAACCCGGTGGCTGGGGGCCGACACCCAAGGCTCTGAATGCGCGAAGTAATCCGAGAATTTTGCCCCCTCGGCCTCCTTTCCCTTGACCCCGACCGACACCAACCGCCCGACCTGCTTCATGTGGCTGCGCAACCGGCCCAGCAGGGCGGCGTTTTCGGCAAGACCCTCGGCCACGATGTCGCGCGCGCCCTCCAGACAGGCCTTCGCTTCCAGCGCGTCCGTGACGTAAGCCTTTGCCAGCGCGGCAGGATCGGCCAGCCGGTCGGCCAGAATGGCATCGGCCAGCGGCCCCAGCCCCGCCTCGCGCGCGATCATTGCGCGGGTGCGGCGCTTGGGCTTGAAGGGCAGATACAGGTCTTCCAACTCGGCCTTCGTCAGCGCCCGCGCGATCCCCAGCGCCAGCGCGTCGGTCATCTTGCCCTGTTCGGTGATCGACCCCGCAATCGCAGCACGCCGCGATTCCAGCTCGCGCAGATAGACCAGCCGTTCGGACAGGTCGCGCAGCTGCGTGTCGTCCAGCCCGCCCGTCGCCTCCTTGCGATACCGCGCCACGAAGGGCACCGTCGCCCCGCCATCCAGAAGATCGATGGCAGCAACCACCTGACCCGGCTGCGCCTTGATTTCGGCGGCGATCAGGCGGGCGATGCGGGTTTCTACTTCGGTCATGGCAGGCTCCTTCAAGGGAGCCTGACCATAGCCGCCCCGGCCACAGGGGCCAAGGTCAGACGTAATAGTTCCAGATATTCTCCAGCCGCTCTTGCCGCCCCGACCGGGGTTTCGGGTCAAGGTTCAGCGCCGTGACCAACTCTGCCGCCTGCTCCAGCGAGCCTTGCAGCATTGTCTTCGACTGCGGCACGTTCCAGCCGGCATAGCGGCCCTGCCGCGCGGTTTCCAGCAGGCCGTCCTCGAACAGATAGGCCGCCGCGACCAGCGCGCGCGCGCAGGTGTCCATGCCGCCCACGTGGGCCAGGATCAGGTCTTCCGGGTCAAGCGACTGCCGCCGGATCTTGGCGTCAAAGTTCGTGCCCCCGGTGGTATATCCCCCGGCCCGCAGGATTTCATAGAAGGCCACAGCCTTTTCGACATGGTTGTTCGGGAACTGGTCGGTGTCCCAGCCGGACTGATAGTCGTTGCGGTTCATGTCGATCGACCCGAAAATGCCCAGCGCCGCCGCAGTGGCAATCTCGTGTTCGAAGGAATGCCCGGCAAGGATCGCGTGGCCCTGCTCGATGTTGACCTTCACTTCCTTTTCCAGCCCGAACTGCTGCAGGAAGCCGAAAACCGTCGCCACATCATAGTCGTACTGGTGTTTCGAAGGCTCCTGCGGTTTCGGCTCGATCAGGATGCTGCCCTTGAAGCCGATCTTGTGGGCATATTCGACGACCTGCTGCAGGAAGCGCCCGGCGTGTTCCCTTTCCAGCTTCAGGTCGGTGTTCAGCAGGGTTTCGTAGCCTTCACGCCCACCCCAGAGCACATAGTTCTGCCCGCCAAGCTTGTGCGTTGCATCCAGCGCGGCCTTCACCGTGGCGGCGGCATAGGCGTAAACCTCGGGGTCTGGGTTCGTTGCCGCTCCCGACATCCAGCGCCGGTGGCTGAACATGTTGGCGGTGCCCCACAAGAGTTTCGCCTTGTGGTTGGTCTGTTTTTCGCCAAGGTAATCAACGATTTCCTCAAGGTTGCGTTTGCTTTCGGCAAAGCTTGCCCCTTCGGGCCGCGCGTCGGCGTCGTGAAAGCAGTAGAACGGCTGGCCAAGGATATCGAACATCTCGAAGGCCACATCGGCCTTCATCCGGGCCAGGTCCATGCTGTCACCGAACCACGGCCTCTCGAACGTCTGGCCGCCGAACGGGTCACCGCCGGGCCAGGCAAAGCTGTGCCAATAGGCGACGGCAAAGCGCAGATGGTCTTCCATCCGCTTGCCCAGGATCACCTCGTCGGGGTTGTAGTGGCGGAAGGCGAATTCGTTGGTGCTATCGGGGCCTTCATACTTGATGGCGGCGATGTCCTTGAAGAAATCGGTCATGGCAGGCTCCTGAGGGCGGTCTGGGCGGCACGATAGCGGGCATGGCCCGCGTCAAAGGCAGCGCGCAAGGTTGGGTCGGGGTCAAGGGTGCGGGCGATCGGCGGCAGGGTGGCAATCTCGGCCCCGGCGCCGGTGGCGGCCATGATGGCAAGGCGGGCAGCCCCAAAGGCCCCGCCGAAATCGCCCGAAACCGGGACCTGCACGGGGCAGTCCAAGGCCGTGGCGATGGCGCGGAGCCAGTAGTCAGACCGTGATCCACCCCCCACGGCCAGCAGACGGTCAAACCGTGTGCCGGTCGCCGCCAGCGCGTCGCGGCAGTCGCGGAAGGCGAAGGTCACACCCTCCAGCACGGCACGTGTGCCTGCCGCGCGGTCGGTGGCGTGTTCCAGACCCAGAAACGCGCCACGGATCGCCGCATCGTTCAGGGGTGTCCTCTCTCCGCCGAGGTAGGGAAGAAACAGCGTCTTTCCGGGGGCCTGCAGCGCGCCAAGACCCGCCGTAAGGGTTGCCGCATCCTGCCCGACCAGCGCGGCATACCAGTTCAGCGCATCGGTGGCGGCCAGAATGACGCCCATCTGGTGCCACGTGCCCGGCAGCGCATGGCAGAAGGTGTGCACGGCGGTGTCGGGTGCAGGCTGATACCCGTCATTGGCGGCGAACAGCACGCCCGAGGTGCCCAGCGACACAAACGCATCCCCGGCCCGCACGACCCCCACGCCGACGCCAGAGGCCGCATTGTCGCCCCCGCCGCCTGCGACCACCACAGTGCCGGGCATGCCCCAGCGGTCGGCCAGCGGCTTGCGCAGCTTACCCGATACGGCGGACCCTTCGACCAGCCGAGGCATCTGCGCGCGCGTCAGCCCCGTTGCTGTCAGCAGATCATCCGACCAGTCCCGCGCGCCGGTGTCCAGCCAACTGGTGCCCGCCGCATCCGACATTTCGGCCACATGCTCGCCGGTCAGCCAAAGGCGCAGAAAGTCCTTGGGCAGCAAAACCTTGGCCACCTGCGCCCACAGGGCGGGCTCGTGCCGCTGCACCCACATCAGCTTGGGCGCGGTAAAGCCGGGGAATACGATGTTGCCCGTCACCCGGCGGAACTGCGGGTCGCCATCCAGATCGGCGGCTTCCTCGTGGCTGCGGGTGTCGTTCCACAGGATCGACGGACGCAGCACGTTGTCGGCACTGTCCAGCAGCGTGGCCCCGTGCATCTGCCCCGACAGCCCGATGCCGCGCACTTCACCCAGACCATGCGCCGACAGCGCGTCCAGCACCGTTTCCGCCGCAGCAATCCAGTCCGATGCGGACTGTTCGCTCCACCCGTCATGCGGGCGCTGTACCGTCAGCGGCGCGGACGCTTCGGCCATAACGCGCTGCGCCTCGTCGACCCGCACGCCCTTCAGTCCCGACGTCCCCAGATCCAGCCCGATGAACATCACGCCGCCTTCGCGGGTTTCTTCCCCAGGATGATCATGCTGAGAAGGTCTTCATCCGTCACGTCGGCCACATTCACCGTGCCGACCAACTGCCCGTTCTTCATCACGCTCGCGCGGTCACAGAGTTTCATCACGTTGTGGATGTCGTGTTCGATCAGGAAGATACCCAAGCCCTGCGCCTTCAGTTCCTGGATCAGTTCCGACACCATCTGCGTCTCGTGCGGACCAAGGGCTGCGGTCGGTTCGTCCATGATCAGGATGCGCGCGTTGAAATAGACCGCCCGCGCGATGGCGACCGACTGGCGCTGTCCGCCCGACAGGGCCGAGACCGGCACGGCAAACTTGCGGAAGTTGGGGTTCAGCCGCGCCATGATCTTGCGCGTTTCGGATTCCATCTTGGATTCATCGACGAACCCCATGGCCGAGACGATCTCGCGCCCCAGAAACAGGTTCGACGCGGCATCCAGATTGTCGGCCAGCGCCAGCGTCTGGTAGATCGTCTCGATGTTCTGCGCGCGCGCGTCGCGGGGGTTGTTGATCTCGACCGGCTCGCCGTTGATGAAAATCTGCCCGGCGTCCTTCTGGTAGGCCCCCGACAGGCACTTGATCAGCGTCGATTTTCCCGCGCCATTGTGACCCAGCAAACCGACCACCTCGCCCGGATAAAGGTCGATCGTTACATGGTCGACCGCCTTGATGCCGCCGAAGGAAATCGAGATGTCGCGCATCTCGACCAAAGGTGTACCCGTTTTGGTCATGCCGATCCCCCTTATTTCGATCTGCTGCGGTAGAAATTGTCGAGATAGACAGCCAGCACCAGCACGCAGCCCACGACGATCTGCTGCACCGCCGTGTCGAACCCGATCAGAACCATGCCGGTCTGCAGGCTTTGGAACACCAGCGCCCCCATGATCGCGCCATAGATCGTGCCGATTCCGCCTGCCAGCGAAGTTCCCCCGATCACGGCGGCGGCGATGACGTACAACTCGTCGAACACCCCCAGCGCGTTGGTGGCCGAATTCAGGCGGGCCGAGGCGACAGCGCCCGACAATCCGGCGAGCATCCCCATCAGCGCGAATATCTTCAGCGTCATCCAGCGGGTGTTGATGCCTGCCAAGGTCGCGGCTTCGGGGTTGCCGCCGATGGCGAACACATAGCGGCCGAACCGGGTCCGGGTCATCAGGATGGTCATCAGGATGCCCACCGTGATCAGGATCAGGACCGGAATGGCGAAACCGTGGCTGATGAACACGCCTTCTGGCACCGGCAGGCCCTGCCGTTCGTAGTATTGCTTCAGGATGCCCACCGGCCAGGGATACGAGTTGACCAGCAGAGCCGCCCCGATGATCGCGCCGCAGCCGATCGCCGCCAGAAACGCCTCGGCCCACATCGGGCGCTGCGGGAACTCGTGCTTATGGCGGTTGACCCGCCCGGCGCGCAGCATCCACAGCACGCCAAGGCACCCGAGGATGCCGACGATCCAGCTTCCCGTCGCCCCGACTGCGCCATAAGGCCCGCCGCCCAGCAGCGCAAAGGTCTGATCGACAGGCGAAATCGTCTTGCCGCCGGCCGCGAGGAACGCGGAGCCGCGCCAGATCAGCAGGCCGCCCAGTGTCACGATGAAGGACGGAATGCCGCGATAGGCAATCAGCCAGCCATGCAGGCAGCCGATGGCAGTGCCCAGCGTCATGCCGACAACGACGGTGATGATCCATATCGCCGGATGGCCAAGCCCCAGATAATCGGGAAGAATTTCGACCTGCAGGATGCCCATGACCATCGCGGTCACGCCCAGCATCGCGCCGACCGACAGGTCGATGTTGCGGGTCACGATGATCAGGACCATGCCGCAGGCCATGATCCCGATGGACGAGGTCTGAACCGACAGGTTCCACAGGTTGCGCGGCGTCAGGAACGCACCGAACCCGTTGAAGATCGCCCCGTAAAGGTGGAAACCGACCCAGATCAGCAAGAGCGCGCCCGCCATGCCCAGCAGTCGGGTGTCTATCTCGGTTGCGCGCAGAAACCGCGCGACGGGACCAAGATGCTGGTCGGCGGAGGGGGCTCTGGCGGTCATCGGGGGGGGTGCTTCTGTCATGTCCTCGTCCAACGCTGTGGTTCGGGATGGGATGCGCAGGGTCTGTCTGCGGTGCACACGGGCAGCAGTCAGCGTCCCGTCGCGTCAGGAACGAAAGCGGCGCCGACCCGTCTGGGTCGGCGCCAGAGGCATCAGGCGATCACTCGCAGCCGACGACGCCCGCCATCGCACCTTCGCAAGCCTGCTCTTTCGAGATGTGGCCCGCGTCGATCGCGACGTTGATGTTGTCCTTGGTCAGCGGGGTCGGAGCCAGCAGGATAGCGTTCATTTCAACGCCCTTTTCGCCGCCCGAGAACTTGGTCGCGCCGGCGACCGAGTCCAGAGCCGCGCCACCGGCCAGCGCCGAGGCGATTTCGCCCGCAGCCTTGCCCAGTTGACGCGAGTCCTTCCAGACCGAAACGGTCTGCGTGCCGCGTGCGACGCGGTTGATGGCGGCAAGGTCACCGTCCTGCCCACCGACCGGGATCACGAGGCCCTGCGCGGCAAGCGCTGCCACCACACCACCGGCCATCCCGTCGTTCTGGCTCAGCACTGCGTCGACGGCGTTGCCGTTGGCGGTCAGGATCTGCTCCATGTTCTTCTGGGCGTTCTCGGGCTTCCAGCCGTCCGAGAACGATTCGCCGACGATCTTGATGTCACCCGAATCGACGGCACCCTGGATCACCGACATCATGCCCTGCAGCAGGAAGCCTGCGTTCGGATCGCCGGGGTCGCCCTTGATGATCGCGTAGTTGCCCTTGGGCGCGACCTTGCTGACTTCTTCGGCGATGATCCGGCCGACACCGACGTTGTCGAAGGTCAGATAGAAGGTGCGGTCGTCTTCGATCAGGCGGTCATAGCCCACAACCGGAATGCCTTCGGCGGCAGCGCCTTCGATGGCAGGCCCGATGGCGTCCTTGTCCCAGGCGTTGATGATCAGGGCGTTTGCACCCTGCGCGATCAGCGCTTCGATGTCGGTCAGCTGCTTGGCCGAGGACGACTGGGCGTCAGCCGAAATGTAGGTGTCGCCAGCGGCTTCGATGGCGGCCTTCATCGCGGCTTCGTCGATCTTCCAGCGCTCTTCCTGAAAGCTTGCCCACGAGACGCCGATGATTTTGCCTTCGGCCAGTGCTGCCGTCGAAAAACTGGTGGTCGCCAGAAGGGCGACGAGAACTGCATTACGCATAAGATCCTCCCTATGGATGCGGCCAGCGTATGGCCGACCCGACAGATTCGCCGGGACGGGCGAAAACTGCCGCGAATAATTTCAGTTGTCAAAATAAAAATGCTGCGCAAATCTGGGAACTGCTGGAATATCGACTGGAAAGATGCTGCTTTGCAGCATCCGCTTGCGTCGCCCGGTTGCGAACGGGGATTTTTTGTTTGGAGACCAAAGTAATGCCAGCCAAACCGCCCGAGGACACCCGGCTTGGCGGGCATCGCGGCGTCGGGCCGCTGATCCCGCCCTTTGCCGAGTCGCTGCGACCCCTGCGGCAGCAGGCGTTTGAAAAAGTGCGTGCGGCGGGGCTGATTCCCCGCGTGCATCTGGCCAAGGATCTGGGGGTCAGCCCGGCTTCGGTCACCTCGCTGGTCGCCGAACTGATCGACGCCGGCCTGATCGAAGAGGTCAGCGCCCCCCGTGACGGCGACCCCGGGCGGGGGCGGCCGGCGGTGGCGCTGGGGGTGCGGGCGACGGCGCATTACGTTGCGGGAATGAAGCTGTCCGACCGTGAGCATACGGCGGTGATCGTCGACTTTGCTGGTCGCCTGCTGGCCGACGACGTGATTCCGCGCAAGCCGGGACCGATGCCGGTGTCCGAAATCCTCGATGCCGTCGAAACGCTGCTGATGCGGGTCTGCGCCAAGGCCGGGCTGGCGCGGGCAGACCTTTCGGGCATCGGCATCGGGGTGCCGGGCTTTGTCGACAGTGCCGAAGGGGTCGTGCTGTGGTCCTCGACGCTGACGGAACGCGCCGTTCCGCTGGCGGCGGTGGCGCAGGCAAGGCTGGGTCTGCCGGTGTTCGTCGACAACGATGCCAATCTGGTGGCGCTGGCCGAGTTGTGGTTCGGCGCGGGGCGGGCACTGTCAGATTTTGCGGTCGTGACCATCGAGCATGGCGTGGGCATGGGGTTCGTGATGAACCACCGCATCTATCGCGGCGCACAGCGTCTTGGTCTGGAACTGGGCCACACCAAGGTGCAACTGGACGGTGCGCTGTGCCGCTGTGGCCAGCGTGGCTGCCTTGAGGCCTATGTGGCGGACTATGCCCTTGCGCGCGAGGCGACGACGGCGCTGAACTGGGGGCACAAAGAAGGGGCGCCGATCAGCGTCCTGCTGGAAAGCCTGTACGAACACGCCAAGGCGGGCAATGCCACCGCGCGCAGCATCTTCCGGCGGGCGGGGCGCTATCTGGCGGTCGGATTGTCTAACGTTGTCAACCTGTTCGACCCGGCGTTGATCATCCTGTCGGGCGACAGGATGCGCTACGATTACCTTTACGCCGCCGAAACGCTGGCCGAGATGGACAATCTGGCGATCAACACGGGCAGGCCTTTGCCGCCCATCGAAATCCATGCCTGGGGGGACCTGTTGTGGGCGCATGGTGCTGCCGCGCTGGCCCTGTCGGCGGTCACCGAACGCATCCTGCTGTACCCGAAGGACATGGCGGCACAGTGATGTTGCGGGGCCGACCGTGGCCGCCCCCGCGCGCCTTTACCGCCGATCCGGGTTGTCCTGATCTTCGTCGATCTCGATCTCGGTGCGGCGAACCGTGTCGGACACCGTTTCGCGGTGCGTCTCGCTGGTCTTGCGCAACCCGATCTCTTCGACTACGCGGGCCTCCTTCGAAACGACCGCCTCTTCGCGATAGGCTTCGGCCTCGATGGTCCGGTCCTGAAACGCGCTTTCGGCACCGGTCACGGCGCGGTCCACCGGGCGGCGTTCAAGTTCCACCCGGTCTTCGCGCAGATCGACTGATTCGCTGACGGGTTCTTCGACCGTGTAGGCGCGCACGCGGACATGGCCCTTGCTGGTGTCGCGCTTGCCGACGCGCAGCCTTTCCTCGACCACGGGAATGGTGTCTTCCGACGACATCCCGGAGCTGCGATCGTCAAAACCGGACGCGGAGGACGCGGTGGTCGTATCAGACGATGTGGTCCACGCATCGGCGCCGGATGCGGCGCCCGCCCCTGCCGACGCGGCGACGGCACCCGCCCCGGACCCTGTGGAAGACATGCGCGACCCCGAGGCCGCATAGGGGCTTTCTTCATACCCGCTCCACCCTTCGGAACGCCAATGCGCCTCGCGTTCCTCCAGATCGATGCTGCCTTCCTCTTCCAGGATGCCAACCACCGGATCATATTGACCCGATGTCAGGTTGCTGACGGTCACCAGATACCCGCCCTGCGAAAGGCCTTGCGCATAGGTGTAGCGGTCTTCGTCGGGAAAGAAGAAATCGCCAAGGCTTTCCCAAAAACCCTTTTCGCGCTCGGTGTTGTCAGCAACCGCACGGGAATCGTTGCCACCCTCAACCATGCGGATGCTTGAGGCGGGAATTCCCATTTGGTGCAGCTTGCTTACTGCGCTTTGCGCCTCGGCCTGCGTGTCAAACAGGGCGGAAACCGAGGTGTCGCCATAGCGGCTCGTTGCGTTGTCGTTGTCCATGGTGCTTGTCCTCTGCAGTGGTCGGTGTCGGGCTGTTACGTGGAGTCGGAGGAGGAAGATGGGTCGGCAATCCGTTCGACATTGGCCACCTGTCGGCGCAGCGTCACCGCAACGTCCGAAACTTCATGGGTCGTGTGCCGACGGACATGGATTTCTTCCCGCAGCCAAAGTTCGCGCGTGATAACGACACGCTCTTCGACGACGGGGATGATCGTCACGTCTCCGCGGGTCACGACGTCGGGCACAGCGTCGATCTGACGGTCGACCGGCACGCGAACCACGTCCGTCT
Organism: Rhodobacter sp.; assembly: GCA_027487575.1. Lineage (GTDB taxonomy): Bacteria > Pseudomonadota > Alphaproteobacteria > Rhodobacterales > Rhodobacteraceae > JAIYDJ01. The sequence continues at coordinate 45,506 of JAIYDJ010000117.1, forward strand.
CGACCGATTCGAGATCGACGGGCAGCGTGTAATCTTCCGACAAGGTTTCGGTACTGACCCTGATGCGGCCACCCGGAACCTTTCGCTTCGTGACAGAAGCCTGTTCTTCGATCACATGAAGAACGCCGTCTTTGGGTTGATCCTGCATCGCATCCTTCCGGTTCGAGCCGACAAAACCGCCCGCAAAGGGAAAGGTTCCGGCACGCTGAGGGGCGCTCGATGACACGGCAACAACGCGCGCATGGGCGCGATGGGACTATAGGAAGGGATGGGCTGAAAGGTGGTACCACGTCCCCGGCTCGAACGGGGGACCCCTAGATCCACAATCTAGTGCTCTAACCAACTGAGCTAACGCGGCACGCTCCGGCGATTTAACCCCCGACCGCGCGGATTGCAAGACCCCGGTTGACCCCGCTACAGCGTGATCTCCCACTGTTGTTCGACCAGATCCTGCCCGAAGGACCGCACCGGGACCGAGGACAGCAGCCGAAATCCGGCCGCGGCATACAGCGCGCAGGCCGCCTTGTGGCTTTCGTGCGTCCACAGGCCCATCGACGCATAACCGGCCTCACGGGCGAACTGCAGGCAGGCCGCCAGCAGGTGCTTGCCCAGGCCGCGCCCCCGCATCGAAGGTTCCAGCAGGAACAGCCGCAGCTTCGCGCGGGTGTCGGTGTCGCGCACGCAGAACACCGACCCGACCCGCTGACCGTCTGCCCAGGCAACGAAGGCGCGTTCCCGGGTCGGGTCGTGGTTGCGGATGTAGGCGGCCAGGATTTCGGCCACCAGCGCCTCGAACGTGGCGTCGAACCCGTCGTTCGCCGCGTAAAGCTCGCCATGCCGCTGGATCAGCCAGCCGGCGTCACCGATCGCCAGATCTTTCAGTTTGATCGTCCCGGTCATACGGCCCCCTTTGCACCGATCTGGCCCCGGTGCCACAGGGCCGTCAAGACTTGCCACAGCAGCCATTCGGCGCTACCCCCGCCATCACGCGAACGGAGGCCGCCATGGGCATCGACAAGCAAAGCGACATTGCCGCAAACATCCAGATCGGGCCGACCGATCAGGGCATGGTGCGCATCTACATCGAGGCGGAAGGTGGCATCGAATTGCCGCTGGATTTCGATCCGGAAGAGGCCGACGAGATCGCCGAAGAACTGCGCGCCGCCGCCGAGGCCGCCCGCGCGATGGGCAGCGTCAAGCCGAGGCGCCGCTGACCAGCGCCGCGGCCCCCGGATCGCGCAGCGCCTGCAGCCGCAAGGCCGCGTGGCGCGCGAATTTCTGCACCATCACCTTGCGCCGCGCCGGGGCCAGTGGCCTTTCCGGGCCCATCCGGATGATTTCCGCATCAAAGGCATCGGCCAGCATCAATCCGGTGTCCGGTGGCAAGAGATCGGTCGGAAAGGCGGCGTCCACTGCCCAGAAGAACCGGTCGCACCAAGGCAGATAGCCCTGCCATTTGCGGTCGGTCATGTAATCGGCCCTCCCGGATTTGCACTCGATCACCCAGACTTCGCCCTTTGGTCCCAGTGCCAGTACATCAACCCGCAGGCCGGGGGTCGGCACCAGTTCCTCGACCGTCACAAAATCCAGCGCCCGCAACGCCCGCGCGACCCCGCGCGCAAGACGGGGACCGGGCATCGGGGGCAAGGGATGATCGGGCGGCATCCGTCAACCATGCACAAAAGGTGAACATTTGGCAAGCCTTGCAAGACCGCGGCGCTACGCCTATCTTGCATGGCGGCGGGTTCTGCTCCTCTCGTGCGAGACCCTTTTCCAGTGGCCGATAAGCATCTCCGAGGGAGCTGGCTCTGGCAAGATCGCGGTCTTGCTACCTGGCGACCACCTGAACACTCAGGCTCTCGGGAAATTCACGTCTCCACGGCCGCTGCGGTTCCCGCCACCTAATCCTGCCTGCGCCGCGATGCCACCTCGATCCGCACGGGTTCCATGCGGACTGGCAAGGGGCGACGGCGGCCGCCGCGCGGGCCATCGTCGGGTTCGGCCAACAGCATCACGGCAATTCCGAACTGCACCCCGGCGAACACCACGCCGTTGAAGAACACCATCATCCCCGCCGCCAGCAAGCCCGTAGACGAGCCGAAAATCAGATGCCGTAGATTTGCCACGTCCAGCGCGATCAGCCCCGCGACAAAGGCTGCTGCAATTGCAAATCCGATGGCGCAACTGACGATGTACAGACGCACGAGCTTGGGCATGGCACTCTCCTGATTTCCTGTGCGCATAGAACGCCAGCCTGAGCCGCAAAGTTCTGACGCAGCGTCACGGCAACCGCGAAAACACCAGAACGTGTTCGCCGCCGGTCAGGGTCAGCATCCCGTCCTGTTGATCGGCCATCTCCATCTGCCCGAGCAGGACGAAGAACTGCTGTTCAGCAGCGAGGTCAGGGCAAGCCATCCTGGTCGCAATGATCGGTTCGGGCCGGAAAGCGGGCAGGTCCCCCGTCAATCGGGCCGAATAGCGGTTGCAGGGTCCCCGGCCAAAAACCGCGTCCGGCGTATCAAGGTTCACCGTCGCGGCGTAGGCGGGCGGCGCGCCGTCCACCAACGTCAGGGTCAGCGTTTCGGCCTGCAATGCGGTCGCACCTGCAAGCACGAAACCGCCAAAAGCTACCATCATCGCAAATCGGGTCATCGCTTGCCTCCCCTTTTCCGGTTCATGCCGGATTTGACGCGGACAGATGCCCGTTCCTTGGTGTCGGATCAGAACGCCTCCGGCCGCGCCTCGTGCGCCATGTGGTCCAGGACGGCGTTGACGAACTTCGGTTCCTTCCCGTCGGGAAAGAATGCCTTGGCGACATCCACGAATTCGGTGATCACCACGCGCGGCGGCGTCGGCATTTCGGCCATCTCGGCCCCGGCGGCCCGGAACAGCGCCCGCAGCACCGGATCGATCCGGTCGATCGGCCATTTCGCCACCAGCGCGCGGTCCGTCATCTGGTCGATCTTGGCCTGCATGTTGACGGCATGGCCCACCAGCGCGCGGAAGTGGTCCACGTCGCCCTCGGCCATCTCTTCATCATCATAGACCGCACCGAAGCGGTGGGTTTCGAACTCGCGCGTCACTGCCTCGACGGTCTGGCCCGACGCTTCCATCTGGAACAGCGCCTGCACGGCATAAAGCCGGGCTGCGGCCTTCATCTGGCGTTTGTCGGGTTTGGCGGGTTTGGCGGGTTTGGCGGGTTTGGAAGATGTCATGGGCGAAAGCCGATCCCCTTGGTCTGGGTCGCCCACTTGCGCGAAAGGGCCACCAGATGCAAGGCCGCAGCCGCAGCCCCGCCGCCCTTGTTCTGCCCCGCCGGGTCTGCGCGGACCACCGCCTGATCGCGGTTTTCCACCGTCAGGATGCCATTGCCGATACACGCCCCTTGCAACCCCAGCAGTGACAGCGCGCGGCTCGAATCGTTGCACACCGTTTCGTAATGCGTCGTCTCGCCCCGGATCACGCAGCCTAGCGCCACGTAGCCATCGAATTTCGCCATCCGTTCCGCCATCGCGATGGCGGTCGGAACCTCCAGCGCGCCGGGCACCTCGATCAGATCGACCTCGGCCCCGCAGGCGGCGGCTGTCGCGCGTGCGCCCGTGATCAGGTCATCGGCAATGTCGCGGTAGAAGGGCGCGACCACGATCAGCAGTTTGACCGGCTTGTCGAAGACGGGCAGCGGCAATGTGTAATGGGTTTCGGTTCCGGCCATGATCTACTCCACAATCGGGCGGGTGCCCGCGATGGACAGCCCGTAGGCATCCAGCCCCACCACCCTGGGGGCTTTCGAATTGGTCACCAGCGTGATCCGCGTCAGCCCAAGCGCCGACAGGATCTGTGCGCCAAGCCCGTATTGGCGCAGCGTCTGCGGCGAAACCTCGCCCTCCTGAACCAGCTTCATCGTGGTGTCGCGCAACAGAACAACGACCCCCCGCCCTTCGGCGGCGATAAGGCGCATGGCGCCCTGCAGATCGCCGACATGGCCGTCCCCGATTCCCAGCACATCCTCCAGCGGGCTGAGCGCATGCATCCGCACCAGCACCGGATCATCCCCCGAAAGATCGCCCCTGGTCAGGATCACGTGCTCGGCGCCCTGCGTTTCATCCGCGAAGATCCGCATGAGCCAATCCCCCCCGTAGACCGAATTCACCCGCTTGACCGACCGTTCCCGCACCAGATTGTCATGGCGGCGGCGATAGGCGATCAGATCGGAGATCGTGCCGATCTTCAGATTGTGCTTTTGCGCAAAGGCCACAAGGTCGGGCAGCCGCGCCATCGTGCCGTCGTCGTTCATGATCTCGCAGATCACGCCCGACGGGTTCAGCCCGGCCAGACGGCTGACATCCACCGCCGCCTCGGTGTGGCCCGCCCGGACCAGCACACCGCCATCGCGGGCGCGCAGCGGAAAGACGTGGCCCGGCGTGGCAAGGTCCGCCCCGGATTTGGCAGGGTCGATCGCGACGGCGACGGTCAAAGCCCGGTCGGCCGCCGAAATGCCCGTGGACACCCCCTCGCGCGCCTCGATCGAAACGGTGAAGGCGGTCTCGTGGCGGCTGGAATTCTTCGATGCCATCAGAGGCAGGCCAAGCTGGTCGATCCGTTCGCCAGTCAGCGTCAGACAGATCAGGCCCCGGCCGTGCGTCGCCATGAAGTTCACCGCCTCGGCGGTCGCCTTTTCGGCGGGGATCACCAGATCCCCTTCATTCTCGCGGTCTTCGTGATCGACAAGGATGAACATCCGCCCGTTGCGGGCATCGTCGATGATCTCTTCGACGCTGGATATCGCATCGCGAAAGTCGGTTCTCATGTCGGTCATTGCACACCCCGCTCGTTTCGCCGGGCTTACCGCGACGCGGCCCAGAACGCCAGTGCGGCGCTGCACAGGCCGGGTGCAAGTCAGGTGGCGAAATAGTGATCCGCCGCAAGATACCCGGCCAGTCGTCCGGTAGCGCACCAGTCCCGCTCCAGCGTCATGTCTCCGACCAGAATCACCTGATCGGACGGGACCTTTCCCAGAGCCGCGCGCAACGCCGCCGCCTGATCGCGGAACCGGGCCAGCGCGAAGGGGGCCGGGCTGGCCCGGTCCAGCGCCGCAGCGGCCTCCAGCATTGCCGTTTCCGTCAGGGGCGCCACGGCGAGCCCGATGCGGGCACACCCCGCGATCGAGCCCAGCTTTGCCGCGCGATCCGCAGGCAGGACGGGCCGGTTCACAGTCACCCGCAGGGCATTCGACGAAAACAGGAACGCCACGACGTCATGGCCCGTTGCGGCCCGCACCCCGGCATAGGTCTTGTAATCCAGTCCAAGTTCGGCAGCGCGCCGGACCCGCAGGCGGACCACCTCGATCGGCAGGGTCGGCAACAGCCGCGCCCGCGCCGCCGTCCAGCAGTGGCGCCGCCAACTGGCCCCCGGTTCCATCGAAGGCCCGCCGTTGTGCCCGACAAGCCCGCCCGAAAGACCGCCCGTCAGCCCCATTCGCGCAACCGCGCCACATAGCGCGCCATCGTGTCGACTTCGAGGTTGACGCGGTCGCCTGCCGCCACGCAGTCCCAGGTCGTGACCGCACGGGTATGCGGGATCAGGTTGATGCCAAAGGTCGCGCCGTCCACCTCGTTGACCGTCAGGGACGTGCCATTCAGCGCGATCGACCCCTTGGGCGCGATGAAGCGCGCCAGATCGTCGGGGGCGCGAAAGCTGACGCGCAGACTGTCGCCCTCTGCCCGTGTCGCGACCACATCGGCCACGCCATCGACATGGCCCGACACGATATGCCCGCCCAACTCGTCACCGACTTTCAGCGCCCGCTCCAGATTGATCCGGCTGCCCACCTCCCAGCCGCTGATGTTGGTTTTGCTGACCGTTTCCGCGCTGATCTGCACCTCAAACCAGTCGCGCGGGCTGGTGCCCAGCGCCACCACCGTCAGACACACCCCTTCGCAGGCGATGGACGCGCCGATGTCGATGCGCCCCACGTCATAGTCAGTGCCGATCCGTGCCCGCAGGTCGCCCTGCCGGTCCAGCGCCAGAACTTCGCCCCTGTCGGTGACGATCCCCGTGAACATCGCGGTACCTCTCTTTGCCGCAAAGCTAACGCCGGGTCGGGTCCGGGGCAAGGTGGCCGGATGCCTCAAATTTGCCGCGCTTGTCGGGTATCGGTTACCGATTGCAAGGAAATGCCGTTTACCCTTCGCGGTTGGCGGTTATCAGACTGCAGACGGATGGAGACGTGATGCGGGTTTCGGGACAGGATCGGCGGTTTTTGTTCCTTCAAGGGCCCCATGGCCCGTTTTTTCACCGCCTCGGGCGGATGCTGACCGCGGCGGGCGCGCAGGTGTGGCGCGTCGGGTTCAACCGTGGCGACCGGGCGTTCTGGCCCACCGAAAGCTTCATTCCCTATCGCGGCACATCCGAAGACTGGCCCGCCACCTTTGCCCGGCTGATCGCGGACAAGGCGATCACCGACCTTGTGCTTTATGGCGACACCCGTCCGATCCATGCGCAGGCCGTCATCGCCGCCCGCGCGGCCGGGCTGACCGTGCATGTGTTTGAAGAGGGGTACCTGCGCCCCTATTGGGTCACCTATGAACGCGGCGGCGTGAACGGACATTCGCGGCTGATGCAGATGACCGTTCCGCAGATGCAGGCGGCGCTGGCGCAACTTGACATGGACCTGCCGGATGCGCCCGCGCGCTGGGGCGACATGCGGCAACACATCTTCTGGGGCGCGCTGTACCACTGGTTCGTGCTGACGGGGTTCTGGGATTTCCGCAACTTCCGCCCGCACCGCAGCCTGACGGTGACGCAGGAATTCCTGCTGTATCTCAAGCGGTTGATCCTCTTGCCCTTTCACCGCTGGGAACGAATGCTGGCCACGCTGCGCATCAAGCATGGCGGGTTTCCCTACCATCTTGTGCTTTTGCAACTGGAACACGACGCAAGCTTCCGGATGCATTCCCCCTTTGCGTCGATGACCGAGTTTCTCGGCATGGTCGTCGAGGGCTTTGCGCGCGGGGCGGCGCCCCATCATCACATTGTCTTCAAGGCCCACCCGCTGGAGGATGGCCGCACCGCTCTGGCCCGCAACCTGCGCCGCCTCGCCGCGCAGCACGGGGTCACGGGGCGGGTGCATTTCGTGCGCGGCGGCAAGCTTGCGGGCCTGATGAACCATGCCCGCAGCGCCATCACCGTCAATTCCACCGCCGCTCAGCAGGCCCTGTGGCGCGGGCTGCCGCTGAAGACCTTCGGGGCGGCGGTCTATGCCAAGCCCGAATTCGTCTCGACCCAAAGCCTGCCCGATTTCTTTGCGCTGCCCACCCGCCCGGACAGCCGCGCCTACCGCGATTACCGCCACTATCTGCTGGAAACCAGTCAGATCGCGGGCGGCTTCTATTCCGCGCGGGGCCGGCGGGAACTGCTGCGCCAAGTGGTCGACATGATGCTGCAGGCCGAAGACCCTTATGACGCGCTTTCGGTCGGCAAAGCGGCACCACGGCAACAGTTGCGGCTTGTTACCTGAGCCTGCAAACCGGGACTTTCATTTTCTGCCGCCTTTCTGTAGGGTTGTCGTCAAAACTTGAGGCAAATCCGGCTAAAGGAGCCCGAGCAGTGAACAGGAAACTATCGAGGGGGGCGAAAGCCCTGACCCTTGCTGCGCTGGTTGCGGCCCTTTCGGGGTGCGGGCTGCCGCGCTCGGGGCCGAACAAGTCAGAGATCTTCAAGGGATCGGTGCTGAAGGAAGGCGATGCCTACATCGTTTCGGTCAACCCGCGTGTGACGCGCATCACCTCGGTTGCGCCGGCCTTCGGGTTCAATGCGTCGTTTCTCAATGCGGGCGTCGTGGGGTCCGATCAGATCGCGGCGGGGGACTCGCTGGGCCTGACGATCTTCGAAAACGTCAAGGACGACCCGCTTCTGGGCAACACCGGACAGCGGGTGTCATCGCTGACCGAGATTCAGGTCGATGGTCAGGGCTTCATCTTCGTGCCCTACGCCGGCCGGATCAAAGCCGCCGGGCAGACGCCGGACGGCCTGCGTCAGGCGATCACCCGCAAGCTCGACACACAGACTCCCGATCCGCAGGTCACCGTGCAGCGGCTGGCCGGGGACGGTGCCACCGTTACGATTTCCGGGTTCGCCGGGGCGCAGGGCATCCTGCCGATCGAACGCCCGACCCGCACCCTGACCGCGATGATTGCGGCGGCGGGCGGCGTGACCATCGAGCCTGCGGTGGCGCTGGTCCGCGTGACGCGGGGCAGCCATTCGGGCAAGGTCTGGCTGGAAGACCTTTACGCCAACCCGGCGCTGGATATCGCGCTGCGCCCCGGCGACAAGATCACCATCGAGCGCGACACCCGCGCCTTCACCGCGCTGGGGGCCACCGGATCGCAAAGCCGGGTCCCGTTTGAAACCCAGACCCTTTCGGCCATCGAGGCGATTGCAACCGTCGGCGGGCTCAGCACCGGCACGGCCGACCCGACGGGCGTCTTCGTGTTCCGCAACGAACCGGCAGAACTGGCGAATGCCGTCCTTGGCCGCAACGACCTGACCGGGGATCAGCGGTTTGTCTATGTCCTTGACCTGACGCAACCCACCGGCATGTTCGAAGCGCGCGATTTCCTGATCCGCGACGGCGACACCGTCTATGTCACCGAGGCGCCTTTCGTGCAGTGGAACAAGACGCTGTCCGCCATCACCGGCACCGCAGGGGCAGCAGGCACGCTCAGCAGCGCGGGCGGTTGAACCGGCCTTGCCCGCCGACCTGACAGAGCTTTCAGCCGCCGGGGACATCCCCCGGCGGCTTTTCTTCTATAATGCCGGGTTCCTGCGCCAACCCCGCCTGCGCCGCATCCTGCAGCTTGCCGGGCATGATCTGCGTCTGGGCCTGCCCGGGCCGGACGATGGCGTGGCGGTCTGGGGACGATCCCCCTATGCCGGGCGCGGCGAGGCGGTAGCCCAGCGTCGCGGGGTGCCTGTGGTGCGGATCGAGGATGCGTTTCTGCGGTCGGTCCGGCCCGGACGGATGGGCGACGCGCCTCTGGGCCTGATGATCGATCCTGTGGGCGTGTTCTTCGACAGTTCCACGCCGTCACGGTTGGAAACGCTGCTGTCCCGCGCGCCGCTGGATGACTCCGCCCTGCTGTCGCGGGCGCGGGATGGCATCGGGCGGCTGAAGGCGGCGGACCTTTCAAAATACAACATGCACGACGCAACGCCGCCCCCTGCGCCGGGCTTTGTTCTGGTGGTGGACCAGACGCGCGGTGATGCCTCGATCACGCATGCAGGCGCTTCTTCGGCGACCTTCGCACAGATGCTGACGGCGGCGCTGGCCGAACACCCCACGGCGCGCATCGTGATCAAGACCCATCCCGAAACCGCACAGGGATTGCGGCCCGGCCATTTCGGCCCGCGCGGGCCGGACCGTGTCACGTTGCTGACGAACCCGGTTTCGCCCTGGGCGCTGCTGCTGGAGGGTGCGGTGGCGGTCTATGTGGTGTCATCGCAACTGGGGTTCGAGGCGATCCTGGCCGGTCACCGCCCGCAGGTGTTCGGTCAGCCGTTCTATGCGGGCTGGGGCCTGACGGCGGATCGTCAGCCGGTCGCCCGCCGCACCCGCCGCCTGACCGGAACACAGTTGTTCGCCGCCGCGATGATCCTTGCCCCCACCTGGTATGACCCCTGTCGCGACCGCCTGTGCAGCTTCGAACAGGCCGTCGATCAACTGGAGGCCGAGGTGCGCGCATTTCGAGAGGACCGGGCCGGGCATGTGGCGGTCGGAATGCGCCTGTGGAAACGCGGGCGGCTTCAGGCGGTGTTCGGTCGCGTCAAGCCGTTGATGTTTCAGGACGACCCCCGGCGTGCCAGTGAGGCTGCCCGCAAGACCGGGCGGGGGCTGCTGGTCTGGGCGGGCAAGGAAACACCGGCCTTGTCGACCGATCTGCCGCTGCGCCGGGTCGAGGACGGCTTTCTGCGATCGCGGGGGCTGGGGGCGTCGCTTGTGCCGCCTCTCAGCCTCGTGACGGACGATCTCGGCATCTACTATGACCCCGGGCGGGAAAGTCGGCTGGAACGGCTGATCGCGTCGCCGCTTCCGGCGGGGGGGGCGGCGCGGGCGGGGGTTCTGGTCGCGCGTCTGGTGGCGGCAGGGATCAGCAAATACAATCTCGGCGGCGCGTTGCCCGACCTGCCACCGGGGTACCGCATCCTCGTGCCGGGTCAGGTCGAGGATGATGCTTCGATCCGGTTGGGCGCGGGGGCGGTGCGGACCAATCTGGCACTTTTGCAGGCGGTCCGGGCGGCGAATCCGCAGGCGGTGGTGATCTACAAACCCCATCCCGATGTCGAGGCGGGGCTGCGCCCGGGGACGGTCGATGTGGCGGGTCTGGCGGACGTGGTGGCACGCGGGGCCGATCCGCTGGCCCTGATCGCGGCGGTGGACGCGGTCTGGACGATGACCTCGCTGCTGGGGTTCGAGGCGCTGTTGCGCGGCAAGGCGGTGACCTGCCTCGGCGCGCCGTTCTATGCCGGATGGGGGCTGACGACCGATTTGGGGCCGGTGCCCGCCCGCCGGTCGGACACCAGGACGCGGCCAGACCTGCTGCATTTGGCGCATGCGGCGCTGATCGCCTATCCGCGCTACTTCGATCCGGTCAGCCGCCTGCCCTGTCCGCCGGAAGTGGCGCTGGACCGGTTGGCATCGGGCGATCTGCCGCGCACAGGCGTGGGCCTGCGTTTGCTGGCGAAGGCACAGGGGCGGCTTGCGAGCCACAGTCGCTGGTGGCGCTGAGCCGGATGCCGGGTCCAGCACGGTAACCCGGAAACGGCCAAGAACCGGCCGCCCGGCGGATCGGGTTTGGGCGGGAGAGGCGAGGCCGGTCCAACCCGAAATCGCGACACCAATACCGATCAGTAGATGTAGCGGATCTGTTCGGTCCAGTAGCGTTCCATGCGCTTCAAGGACTGATTGATCGTTTCCATCCCTTCCGGGTCGATCAGCCCGCGCCGGTTCAGACCTTCGGCATGGCGGCCGAACAGATCCGACAATTGCCCGCGCACGCGGCGGCCCTTTTCCGTCAGCCGGACCCTGACCGAGCGGCGGTCGATCTCGGACCGCTGATGGTGCATGTATCCCAGTTCGACCAGTTTTTTCAGGTTGTAGCTGACGTTGGAGCCCTGATAGTAGCCGCGCGATTTCAGTTCACCCGCGGTGACCTCGTTGTCGCCGACGTTGAACAGCAGCAGCGCCTGAACCGAATTGATCTCCAGAATTCCCAGACGTTCGAATTCGTCCTTGATCACGTCCAGCAACAGCCGATGCAGCCGTTCCAGCAGCGCGAGGCTGTCAAGGTACCCGGACATGAACGCCTTTTGCGAACCGTCCAGTAGAGGAGCGTGAACCGTCATGCCGTGTCTCCGCGAACCAGAACTGGCGGTCAGAATCGGCACAAAACAAAAACAAACCGTAAACACGCCACAGTTTCGATGCGATTTTAGGCAGTTTGACCGGCTCTCAGCCGCCCGCGCGCAAAGATCCCGATTTCGGTGATCATCGCGGCAAGCGCCGCAGGCGGCTCTCCCTGCCCCAGAACCCAGGGCAGCAGGTCCTGATCGTTCTCTTCCAACAGCACGTCATAAACCGCCAGAGCCGCATCATCCATCCGCGCCAGATGCAGGTCCGCATAGGGACCGAGGATCAGATCCATCTCCTTGGTCCCGCGCCGCCAGCTTCGCATCCGCATCCGTTTCAGTCGTGCCTCTGCCGTCTCGACCATGACTGACCCGCCTTGTTGCTTGAACGCTTTCGCCGCCAAGCCTATGACGGACCGCAGCAACGTTCCAGCCCCGACCCAACCCCGAGGACCCGATGGCCTTTCTTTCCGATACCCTAGCCCGCGTGAAACCTTCCCCCACCATCGCCGTCAGCACCAAGGCCAACGAGCTGAAGGCAGCCGGGCGCGACGTGATCGGCCTTGGCGCGGGCGAACCGGATTTCGACACGCCGCAGAACATCAAGGATGCGGCAAAGCGCGCGATCGATGCGGGGAAGACGAAGTACACCGCCGTGGACGGCATCCCGGAGTTGAAGGCGGCGATCTGCGCAAAATTCCTGCGCGAAAACGGGCTGACCTATACGCCGGCACAGGTGACCGTGGGCACCGGCGGCAAGCAGATCCTTTACAACGCGCTGATGGCGACCTGCAATCCGGGCGACGAGGTGATCATCCCCGCGCCCTACTGGGTCAGCTATCCGGACATGGTCCTTCTGGCGGGGGGAACCCCCGTTCCGGTCGTGGCCGGGATCGACACCGATTTCAAGATCACCCCCGCACAACTGGAAGCGGCAATCACCCCGAAAACCAAGTGGTTCATCTTCAACTCGCCGTCGAACCCCACCGGGGCGGGCTACACGCGCGACGAACTGAAGGCGCTGTGCGACGTGCTGCTGCGCCATCCGCAGGTCTGGATCATGTCGGATGACATGTACGAACATCTGGTATTCGACGATTTCGTGTTCACGACGCCCGCGCAAGTGGAACCAGCCCTTTACGACCGCACGCTGACCACCAACGGCGTGTCGAAATCCTATGCGATGACCGGCTGGCGGATCGGCTATGCGGCGGGGCCGGTCGCGCTGATCAAGGCGATGGGCACGATCCAGTCGCAGTCCACCTCGAACCCGTCGTCGGTCAGCCAGTATGCGGCGCTTGAGGCGTTGACAGGTCCGCAGGACTTTCTCGCCCCGAACCGCGCGCTGTTCCAGGGCCGCCGCGATCTGGTGGTGTCGATGCTGAACGCGGCGAAGGGCATCACCTGCCCGAAACCCGAAGGCGCGTTCTACGTCTATCCCGACATTTCCGGCTGCATCGGCAAGGCGACACCGGACGGGACCGTGATCACCAATGACGAGGTGTTTGCAACCGCCCTTCTAGAGGAAACCGGCGTCGCCGTGGTGTTCGGCGCGGCCTTCGGCCTATCGCCGAACTTCCGGGTCAGCTACGCTACGTCCGATGCAGTCCTCGCCGATGCGTGCAAGCGCATCCAGACGTTCTGCGCGGCTTTGGTCTAGGAACCCGCAGCATGGCCGACCGGATCACCGCAAACCTGCCCAGCCGGGATTTTTCGGCAACGGTGGCGTTTTACGGGGTTCTCGGCTTTGACGTCGGGTTTCGGGGCGATCAGTGGCTGATCCTGCAGCGCGGGCCGCTGGAGATCGAGTTTTTTCCGCATCCGCAGCTTGATCCGGCAACAAGCTGGTTTTCGGCCTGTGTGCGCGTCGATGATCCGGACGGTCTTTTGCGCCAGTGGCAGGCCGTGGGCCTCTCCGCAGACCCCGCTGCCATTCCGCGCCTGACCGGCATCGTCAGGTTGCCCGACGCGCCCCGCATGTTTGCGCTGGTCGAGCCGGACGGGTCGCTGCTGCGCGTTCTGGACAACGGAGACTGACATGGCGGGCGACTTGCCTGACTACTACTTCCGTATCCGCGAAAATGGCGCGGTGGTGTTTCGCGTCGATACCGAAAACCGCCAGCGCCGGATCGACATGGAAGAAATCGCCACGGTCAATGTCAGGAACGGCAACATAAAGCCGCACGGCGACCGCAATCTGACCATGGCGGATGCGGCCGCAATCCGCGACTGGATGGCGGCCCGCGTCGAACAGCTTGCGCGGCGCGACATCGACGACATTTTCCGCGCGGTGGACCACATGAACCTGACCACGCAATGGGTGCAGTCCAAGGCCACCGACGCGCAACTGGAAGAGGTGACGGACACCCTTCTGCTGGCAATGCACGACCTGCGGTCGGTTCTGGTGCGCCGCAAAGCCGAACGGTTGATGAAGGACGAGGCGGCGGAATAGCGGCATCCTGCGGGCCCCTTCCATTTGATCAAATTCCGCGCGATAAGCATCCGAACTTCTGGATGCCCCCCATGACCCCTGATCTTGTTTCCGGCGTGCGCCGCGACCGCCTTGCCGCCCTCACCGCCCGGGAGACCGCGCGCTTTGCCGCCAGCCGCCCGGCCTCTGCCGCCGCGATGGCGCGCGGGGCCAAAGCCTACCTCGACGGTGTGCCGATGCACTGGATGAAGGACTGGCCGATGCCGCATCTGCCCCTGGTGGCCGAGGCGCAGGGGGCCACGATCACCGACATCGACGGGTATCGGATCGACGATTTCTGTCTGGGCGACACCGGATCGATGTTCGGCCACTCTCCTGCCCCGGTGGCCAAGGCGATCCGCAGGCAGGCCCGGGCCGGGCTGACCTACATGCTGCCGACAGAAAGCGCGCTCGATGCGGGGCGGCTGTTGTCGGACACCTTCGGAGATTTTCGGTGGCAGATTGCCACGACGGCGACCGACGCCAACCGGTTTGCGCTGCGGGTGGCGCGGGCAGTCACCGGGCGGCAGAAGGTGCTGGTGTTCAACGGCTGCTATCACGGAACGGTGGACGATATCTTTGTGACGCGCCGGGACGGCATCACCGTCAACCGGTCCGGCCTGCTGGGGCAGGTCACCGACCTGTCGACGCTGGCTGTCTGCTGTGAATTCAATGATCTGGCCGGAGTGGCGGCGGCGCTGGCAAAGGGCGACGTGGCAGCGATCCTGACCGAGCCGGTGATGACCAATTCCTGCATGGTCCTGCCCGAACCGGGGTTTCTCGATGGCCTGCGGGCGCTGGCGACCGAAGCGGGCGCGCTGCTGATCATTGACGAGACACATACGATTTCCACCGGGCACGGCGGATACACCCGATGCCATGGCCTTGACCCTGACATCTTCGTTGCCGGAAAATGCATCGCAGGCGGCATGCCCACCGCCGTCTGGGGGCTGACCCCCGCCGTTGCCGCACGCTATCTGCAGGTCAATGCCGACCGCCCGCCGGGCCATTCAGGCATGGGGACCACGCTTTCGGCCAATCCCATGCAATTCGTCTGCCTGACGGCCACCCTGGGGCAGGTGGCCACGCCCAAAGCCTATGCCAAGATGGAATCCGGGGCGGCGCGGCTGGAGGCCGGTCTGGCCGCCGCCATCGCCCGTCACGCCGTGCCTTGGCATGTGGTCCGTGTCGGTGCGCGGGTGGAGTTCATCTGCGCCCCCGGCCCGTTGCACAACGGCATCGAGGCGGCCGCAGCCCATCAGCCTGCCATCGAGCGCGCGCTGCATCTTGCGCTGCTGAACCGTGGCAGCCTGATCGCCCCGTTCCACAACATGATGCTGGTCAGCCCGGTGACGAAAAAGCACCAGATCGACCGCCTGATCGCCGCCTTCGACGAAATCCTGTCCGAGTTGAACCAACCATGACCTCCCCCTCCGGATCGACCCCCGCCGAGGCCGAAGCCTTCCTTGCCGCCCATCCCGAAATCGAGGCTTTCGACATCGTCCTGCACGATTGCAACGGCATCGGGCGCGGCAAGATCATCCGCCGCCACGAACTGCTGCCGTTCTTCACCTCGGGCCGCCACCTGCCGATCTCGATCCTCGGGCTCGACATCTGCGGCGAGGATGTGCACGAAACCGGGCTGATCTGGGATCAGGGTGATGGCGACCTGCGCGCCTGGCCGATTCCGGGCACGCTGGTACCGCTGCACGGCACCCATCCGCCGCGCGGCGAGGTGTTCATGTCGATGTACGGGCTGGACGGGTCAAGGATGACGTCGGACCCGCGCCACGCCCTGCAGGCGCAGGTCGATGCGATGGCCGCCGAAGGCCATTTCCCCGCCGGTGCGTTCGAACTGGAATTCTTCCTGCTGGAAAACGAACGCGGCCCTGACGGCAAGATGGTCCCGGCCCGCGACGTGCTGGACGGTCGCGCCAGCCGCAAGACCGAGGTCTATTCGGTTGACCATCTGCACGGGATGCTGCCGCTGTTTTCAGACATCTATGCCGGGGCTACGAAAGCCGGCATCACGGCTGAGACGATGATCTCGGAATACGCGCCGGGCCAGTATGAACTGACCCTGCACTACCGCACCGATGTGATGCAGGCCGCGGATGACCTGATGCGGCTGAAGCGCATCGTGCGGGCGCAGGCGCGGGCGCACGGGGTGACCGCGTGCTTCATGGCCAAACCGAACGAAGATTACGCCGGGTCGGGGATGCACTTCCACGTCTCGCTGCTGGATGCGTCCGGAACCAACGTGTTTGTCGAAAAGGTCGAGGGCCAGTGGTCAGCGGCAATCCTGCACGCCTTGGGCGGCCTGCGCGCCACGATGGCGGAATCGATGCTGGTCTTCGCCCCGCATGCCAACAGCTGGCGTCGCTTTGCCTCGCAGTCCTATGCGCCGGTGTCCCCGACCTGGGGCGTCAACAACCGCTCTGTCGCGCTGCGCATCCCGGCGGGTGACATCAAGGCCCGTCGGATCGAACACCGTCCGGCCGGTGTCGACGCGAACCCCTATCTGGTGGCCGCGACCGTGTTGGCCGGTGTCAGGCACGGCATGGCAAACCAGATCGACCCCGGCCCCGAAACCACCGGCAACGGCTATGTCGACGGCGCCGATGCCCCCGCGATCCCGGTTGACTGGCGCAGCGCGATCGATGCGGCCCGCGACTCGGCCTTTTTGCGGTCCGCTCTGGGCGCAGACATGCACCGCACTTTCACCGCCGTGAAGGCCGCCGAATACGCCCGGGTGCAGCGGACCGTGTCGGAAGTGGATTTCGACCTGTATCTGCACACGGTCTGACCCACGGCGCCGCGCCGCCAGCCTGCCTGCCTTGACAGGCCGTACCCGGCGTCGTGCGCGGGACCGCCCGGAATGAGGCAAACCGCCGTTTTTGCACCACAGACCTGCCCGCATTTCCGACGATTCCTCCGGATCACGAAGGGCTTCGATGCAGCCTTTCGCCACCAATCCATCGCGACCAAAGGGAGAAAACCGTGGGAAAACAGCTAAAGCCAAAACGCACAGACGTGCCCGAACAGACCCGCAGCGATGTCATCGCCAATGTCTTGCGTCGGCTGATGCTGATCGACAGCCCGCCCGAACCCGGATTCAACCGGTTTACCCGGCTCGCGTGCCAGATGGCGGATGTCCGGATATCGATGGTGTCCTTCATCGACGAAAAGACCGACCGGCAGTTCTTCAAGGCGTCGACCGGTCTGCCCGAAGGGGTCACGCAGACCGCGCTGGACCGGTCGTTCTGCAAGATCGTCGCGCGGACCGGCGAGATGCTGGTTGTGACCGACGCCCGCACCGACGACCGGGTCAGCGACAATCCGGTCATCGAGGAAATGGGCGTGCTCGCCTATCTCGGCGCGCCGATCACCGGGCCCTCCGGCGAGTCGCTGGGCTCGCTCTGCGCGGTGGACCGGGTGCCGCGCGACTGGACCGACCGGCAGAAGCGCGCCCTGACCGACCTTGCCGCCTGCGTGTCGGACCACATCGCGCTGCGCCACGCCCGGATGAACTGACCCTGTCTCTGGTGCCCGCGGCCGGACTCGAACCGGCACGGCCCTGCGGCCAAGGGATTTTAAGTCCCCAGTGTCTACCATTTCACCACGCGGGCAGGCCGGATCACCATAGCCGGACTGCCGCCCCCGGCGCCAGTCCTGCCGCGCCGCGGCAATTGACTTGGAGTCGAACGGGGGGCCATAAGGGGCCAACGGTATTCAACGGGGTATCCCATGAACAAGATCTTTCCTGACGCCCGCGCGGCGCTGGACGGGCTGCTGTTTGACGGCATGCTGATCGCCAGTGGCGGTTTCGGCCTGTGCGGCATTCCCGAGCTTTTGATTGCGGCGATCCGGGATGCGGGCACGAAAGGGCTGACCGTGGCGTCGAACAACGCGGGTGTCGACGGGTTCGGTCTGGGCGTCCTGCTGGAAACCCGGCAGGTTAGGAAGATGATCTCGTCCTACGTGGGCGAAAACGCCGAATTCATGCGACAGTACCTGTCGGGCGAACTGGAGCTGGAGTTCAACCCGCAAGGCACGCTGGCTGAACGGATGCGCGCGGGCGGGGCCGGCATCCCCGGCTTCTTCACCCGGACCGGCGTGGGCACGGTGATCGCCGAGGGCAAGCAGCATCAGGATTTCGACGGCAAGACCTATATCCTGGAACGCGGGATCGTGGCCGACCTGTCGATCGTCAAGGCCTGGAAGGCCGATCCGTCGGGCAACCTCGTGTTCCGCAAGACCGCCCGCAACTTCAACCCGCCCGCCGCGA
>JAIYDJ010000078.1 GCA_027487575.1 Rhodobacter sp.
CTGTTTCTGACCGACCTGCCCCCGGACCTGTCGAACATCGCGGGGATGATGTTTTCGGGCGGTGTCGGCGAATATGTCTATGACCGCGAACCCCGGGATTTCGGCGATCTGGGGCATGCTCTTGGCCAAGCCATCCGTGCGCGTCTGGCTGCAGATGCCCTGCCGATGACCCTTTTGCCCGCAGGTGCCTGCATTCGTGCAACGGCGCTTGGCGCGTCGGAATATAGCGTGCAGCTTTCTGGTCAAACCAGTCTGATCACCCGCCCCGGCAAGGTGCTTCCCCGCCGCAACATGCAGGTAATCAAGCCCGCGCTAGACCTTGCCTCGGACCCTTCCCCCGAGGTGATCGCGCAAGGCATCCTCGCGCAGTACCGGGCGTTCGATCTGGACCCTTGCTCCGCCGAGTCCGCGCTGGCGCTGGAATGGAACCTGTTGCCGGACTACGCCCGCGTGCGCCGACTGGCCGAAGGCGTCGCTTCTGCGCTGCAAGCGCGGATCGCAGCCGGTCTGCCGCTGCACATCATGATCGACGGGGATATCGCCCAGACTCTGGGCGGCATTCTGCGTGACGAAATCGGCGTCACCAGCGACATGATGGTGATCGACGGGGTGTCGCTGCGCAACTTCGATTTCATTGATCTGGGCCGCATCCGCCTGCCGTCGCTGACCGTGCCGGTCACCATCAAGTCGCTGCTGTTCGATGAAGGCACCACCGGCCCCGCGCGCAGCGAAAGGATCCATTTCCGTGATCCCGACACACAACACGACCACACGCACGGCGATGGAGTCCACCACCACCATCATGACGGGCATTCGCATAGCCACGACCATCACCATCCGCACGAACACGACCATCACGACGACCACGACCATCCGCACGACCACGCAAACCCCGACGGCAAGACAGCTTGACCATGGCGCGCAGTTGCACAGGCACCTTTCCCGTTCTTCTCTGGACCGGGTTCTGTATAACGGAACAGGCCCTTCCCTTGCGACGAGATCAAGATGACCGATGAACCCGCCAGCGTGAGCAACCGAAACCCCCGCCGTGGAACCGACCGGCTGTCGTCGGTGACAACGGCCATCCATCTGATGAAGGCGTTTTCCGAGGACGAACCGGAGCTTGGCATCAGCGAACTGGCCAAACGGCTGCAGATCGCGAAAAGCACGGTGCACCGGCTGGCCAGCGCGCTGCTGGAAGAGGGGCTTTTGGAACAGAACCCCGAGAACGGCCGCTATCGCCTTGGGATCGGGCTGTTTTCCTTGGGAACGCAGGTGCGCACCCGGCTTGACGTTGCGGTCGAGGCGAAGCCCATCCTGAACGAATTGCGGCTGCGGACCGGGGAAAACGCCCGCCTTGGCATCCTGAACCGGCGCAGCGTGGTGTTCATCCACGATTTCGAAAGCAACGACACCATCCGCTTGCGGTCGATCACCGGCCAGTTCCGCCCTGCGCATGCGACGGCAGAGGGTCTTTGCCTGCTGGCCGGTCTGCGCCAGCCCGATCTGGAAGAGTTCCTGTCACAGCCGCTGATCGCGCGCACGCCCAATACCGTGATCGTGCCCGAGGACCTGACCGAACGGATCAAGCGGATCAAGCGGGTGGGCTATGCCACCGAGGACGAGGAATGCGACATCGGCACCCGCTGCATCGCGGCGCCGATCCGGCAGTCGGACGGGCGGGTCATCGCGGCCATCGGCATGGCCGGGCCGCGCCTGCGCATCAAGAAGCGGGATTTCCCTTCGCTCGCCGATCTGGTGATGGAAACCGCCCAACGGCTTTCGGACCGGCTGGGGTACGAGGCCAGCCAACCGATCTATGTCCGCAGCAGCTAGGCCAGGCATGACACGCATCCACCTTTCCGACAGCGACGAGGCTTTCGATTGCGCCCCCGGTGACACCATCCTGCGTGCGGCGCTGCGGGCCGGGGTTGGCATGTCCTATTCGTGCAACGTCGGGTCCTGCGGAAACTGCCGGTTCGAGTTGATCGAGGGGGCGGTGCACCATCTTCGGGCCGATCCCCCCGCCTGGACGGAAAAGGACCGGCAGCGCAACCGCTGGCTGGGTTGCCAAGCCACGCCAGATGCGGAATGCCGGGTGAAGTTCCGGCGCGATCCGTCAGCCGTGTTGCCGCCTCGGCCACAGGCCCGGCAAGGCACGCTGGTCGCGCGACGAAAACTGAGCCGCGACATCAGTGAATTCGACATCCGTGTCGACGGAACGGCCGATTTTCTGCCGGGCCAATACGCCCTGCTGCAGTTGCCCGGCGTGGCGGGACCGCGCGTCTATTCTATGTCGAACCTGCCGGGCGGGACCCTCTGGCAGTTCCAGATCAAGCGGGTGCCGGGCGGCGCCGCGACGACGGCGCTGTTTGACAGGATGACCCCCGGCGATGGCATCGGCGTTGATGGTCCCTACGGTCTGGCCTATCTGCGGACCGATGCTCCGCGCGATATGGTGCTTCTGGCGGGCGGGTCGGGACTTTCGCCGATGGTGTCGATCGCGCGGGCCGCCCTTGCCGCGCCGCAACTGGCGGGACGCCAGGTGCATTTCTTCTTTGGCGGGCGCGGTCCGGCCGATCTTGAGGCCGCCAACGTGCTGGCCGGCCTTGATCCGGCCCGTTTGCAGCTTGTCTGTGCGGCGTCCGATCCGGGGCTGACCTCGGGCTGGACCGGCGAGACCGGCTTCATCCACACGGTCGCCGACCGCCAACTTGGGGATCGGTTGGCGGATTGCGAAATCTACTTTGCCGGACCACCTGCCATGGCGCTTGCCATTCAGACCGGCCTGCGCGCGCGCGGCGTGCCGCAGGCGCAGGTGCATTTCGATGAATTCTATTGACCAAACAGGACGGAGCGGACGGGACATGGCACATCTGAACCTCTCGCTGGCCTGCTGGGATTACGACCGCGTGCGCGCGCTGATGGACGGCACCGTCAGACCCGAGGGGATAAACCTGAACTTCCAGAACCTGATTGTCGAAGAAACCTTCTTTCGCATGCTGCGCTACCGTGAATTCGACGCGGCAGAGCTTTCGATGTCGTCCTACCTGATGTCTCTGAAGCGGCCAGAGCGGCCCTTCATCGCCATCCCGGTGTTTCCCAGCCGCTTTTTCCGCCATTCCTGCATCTACGTGAACGCCCGCTCCGGCATCCGCACCCCGCAGGACCTGATCGGCAAGCGGGTCGGCAGTCCCGAATACCAGATGACGGCACCGGTCTGGATCCGGGGCATCCTTGGCGAACACTATGGCGTGCCGCCCGAGTCGATGATCCACGTGACGGGTGGCGAAGAAAGCCCGGGAAGATCGGAAAAGCTGCCCCTGAACCTGCCACCGCAATTCCGGGTCGAACGGTTGAGCGGCAACGACACCCTGGCGCAGATGTTGACGAACGGCGGGATCGACGCGCTGGTCACCGCGCGCAAACCGTCAACCTTTGACGGCGACCGCGTGGTGCGGCTGTTTCCCGATCATGTCGCGGTCGAACGCGCCTATTGGCAGCAGACCGGCATCTTTCCGATCATGCATGTCATCGCCATCCGCCGCGAGGTTTACGAGGCGAACCGCTGGATCGCCCGGTCGCTGTACAAGGCATTCTGCGCCTCGCAGGCGCTGTGCTATGCCGGTCTGCGCGAAACCGCCGCGCTGAAGGGCATGCTGCCGTGGTTCAATGCCCATGTCGAAGACACCGTTGCGCTGATGGGCGACAACTTCTGGCCCTACGGTCTGCAGGCTAACCGGACGGTGCTGGAAACCTTCCTGCGCTATCACCGCGAACAGGGGCTTGGCGACGCGGCCATTTCCCCCGAAGACATGTTTGCCCCCGAAACGCTGGAAGACTTCGTGATCTGATCGCGGACTGGCCAAGGATTGATCGCATGACCCCGAAAATCACCATCCCGCATCTGCACCAGATGAAACAGTCGGGCACCCGGATCGTGGGCCTTGTGGTCTGGGATTACCAGATGGCCCTGATCGCCGACCGCGTCGGGGTCGAGATCATTTCGGTCGGGGACACGGTGGGCCATAACCTGTGGGGGCAGCCGAATCCGCTGGAGGTGACGATGGACCAGATGGTCACGGTCGCGCAGGCCGTGCGTCGGGGGACCAAACGTGCGCTGCTGAGCGTCGATTTCCCCTACGGCCCGTTGCAGGAAGGTGTCGGCAGCGCTGTGCGCGCCGCGATCCGGCTGGTGAAAGAGGCCGGGGTGGACATGATCAAGCTGGATGGCGCGGCGGACTTCCCCGAGGCGGTCACCGCCCTGACGCGGGCCGGAATCCCCGTCTGGGCGCAGTTCGGCATTACCCCGCAAACCGCCCTTGCGCATGGGGTGGACTATGCATCAGCCTCCAAACCCGGCGCGCAACTGCCTGCCGGACTGACCGCGCGCATGATCGACGAGGCAAAACGGCTGGAGGCGGCCGGCGCGGCGCTGCTGGACTTCACCAATTCCGGTCCCGTTGCAGGCCCCGCAGTCACTGCTGCCGTCAGCATTCCGGTCATCGGTGGCTTTGGCGGCGGGCCGTGGCTGGATGGACGGGTGCGGATGGCCCATGCGGCGATCGGCTATGGCGCCAAGCATCTGGACGAGCCGATTGAAACCTATGCCAACGTCGCGCAGATCAGCCTTGAGGCGCTGACCGAACTCGCCGCCGACATCCGCGCCAGACAGCATATCCGGGGTCAGGGCAAGAAAGCCTGAAGGGGGAAGCTATGCCAAAGGTCATGATCGACGGCATCGAGACACATTACGAACTGCAGGGCGAAGGTCCGCCGATCCTGATGTTCGCCCCGGGCGGCTTTGATGCCAGTCTCGACAAATGGTCGGGTCTGGGCGTCTATGCCAAGATCAGGCTGCTGAACCACCTGCCGAAACACTACACCTGCATCCTGTTCGACCGGCGCGAGACGGGTCAGTCGGGGGGGCGTGTCGAACGGATCGGCTGGCGTGATTATGCCGCTCAGGGTCTTGGGCTTCTGGACCATCTTGGTATTGCGCAGGCGCATCTGATGGGCGGCTGCATGGGCTGCTGCCCGGTGGCCACGCTGGCCACCCAGGCCCCTGACCGCGTCTTGAGCATGGTTCAATACTGGCCGGTCGGGGGTGCGCAGTTCCGCCTGAATGGCCACCGCCGCTTTGCCATCCATCTGGCGCAGGTCGAGGCGGGGGGGCTGCAAAGCGTGGTCGATCTGGCGCTTTCCACCACCGATGGCTTCGGCAAGGACCCTCGCCCCGGCCCCTGGGCCCCGGTTCTGCGCCGCGACGCGGCCTTCCGCGCCGCGTTCCTTGCGCAAAAGCCCGAGCATTACAAATTGATCATCGCCTCGCTGCCCCGCGTGCTGATGGACCGCGATTCCGTTCCGGGGTTCGAGCCGGAAGACCTGATGCGGCTGGATATTCCGACGCTGATCATTCCAGGGCGCGACGCCTCGCACGCCCTGTCGGCGGCCCGGTTCATCGAGGAATGCTCGCCCCGGTCCGAATTCTGGGACGTGACACCGGACCAGCAGACCGAAGCGACGGCGCCCGCCAGAATCTTGGAGTTTCTGGGCAACCTCTGACCGCTAGCCTGTCAACCCCTGCGTGCCGGGCGCAAAAAGATCGTCGATCCGCACCGGTCTGGTCAGAATGCCCTGCCCCATGGCATGGCCGACCAGCGTATCCAGCACGGCACGGTTCGGCTCTACCCCATAGGGCAGCGGGTCCGCCATCCGATCCATCACCCGCAGATGCATGCGGTCGATGGCCGTGGGCGAAGCGATCCGGCCGGCGCGCAGGTCCTCCAGATACACATGCTTTGCGGCACTGAAGGCCTCGAACACCTGTTGTGCGAGGTTCGGGTTCGTCGCCAGCACATCGTCGCGCACCACCACCAAGTGATTGATCGGATAATGCCCGCGCGCATCAAACGCCCGCAGGCCCGCCTCCAGCCCTTCCGGGATCAGGGGTTCGATGCCGGGATGGTCCGACGCCACGCCGATCGCCGCGCCAATTGCGCCAGAGGCCAGATCGTCTTCCATCTTGCGGCCCGGTTCCAGCGGCACCACGTTTGCGGGCGGACGGTAGGCTTCGACATGTTCATCGCCCGACAGCACCCAGGTCACACGGCCAAGGTCGACGCCGTATTCTTCTTGCAGGATGCCCCGCGCCCAGACGCCGGTCGTCACCGTGTAGCCCCGGTTGACGCCGACGCGCCGCCCTTCAAGGTCCTTCGGGCCGCTGATGCCCGCGGTCCGGTTCTTCAGGATCGCACCATGGTGAAAATCCCGCACCAGAAAGATCGGCAGCGCGGTGAACCTGACCCCGTGCTCCCGAGCGCACAGGTACGTGGTCAGCGCCATTTCGCACAGGTCCCACTCCAGCCCCCGCACCATGCGCCGGAATGCCTGCACCAGAACCGGTACCTCCTCGAAAGCAAGGGTGACGCCGTCCGGCCGCACCCGCCCGTCCTTCAGCGCGGCATTGTTGCCTTGGGTCCGTGTCACCATGCGCAACGTCGTGGTCATCGGATCATCCTCCCAGATGTTCACCAGAAGCTAGACGCGGGGGCCCCGCGCGTCGAGTGAAAGGCGGAACACGGTTCCCCCATGCGGAATATCAGCAACAGCCGCAGTCGACGTCGCCCTCGTCGACAAGCGCGGGAAGATACCAGGCCGGGGGCAGATCCTGCAGGCTGACGTCGGCCAGCGGCTTGAACACCCGCAACCGGTAGGCCTGACCCGACCCGTCCCAGATCAGCGCCACCGTTTCGACCGGCGGACACCCCGGTACTGCGCATTGCAATTCGCTGACCACGATGACGGCCGTCTCCGGCAGCGCGAAATGATGGCGCAGCCAGCTTTGGACTTCTGTCGCAAGCCCCCCCTGCGAGGGTCGCCGCATACCACGTATCATGCTGTTCCGGTCATCGCATTTCCTGAAAGATTATCACGAAGTTCCCGCATGCGGAACACGGTTCTTGATGGCAGACCGACCCGCTGCTAGCCTTCTCAAAACCCATGGGAGGGCGCATCGTGACCGAGACCGTGCTTGCAGCCGTCAGAACCGCGGCGCATCAGACCGAGTTCCGCGAATACCCGATGCCGGACATTCCCGAAGACGGCGCCCTGCTGCGGGTCGAGGTGGCCGGCATCTGCGGCACCGACGTCAAACTCTACGGCAAGCCGCCGTCGGACGCCCCCGTCATCATGGGCCACGAAAACATCGGCTACATCGCCAAGGCGGGCAAGCAGTTCATGGCCCGCAAGGGGGTCAAGGAAGGCGACCTTGTCTTTGTCGAACACTACGTGCCCTGCTTTCAGTGCGAATGGTGCCACAAGGGCGAATACCGTCTGTGTCAGGGCACCGATTGGCGCAAGAACCCCGACGCGATCCGCTATGGCTATACCTCGGCGCTCAAGGCACCGCACCTGTGGGGCGGCTTTGCGCAGTACATGTACCTGCCGTGGAATGCCGTCCTGCACAAGGTCCCCGCCGGGGTGTCTCCCGAACTCGCCGGGGTGGTCACGCCGATGGCAAATGGCATCCAGTGGGCGCTGCTGGACTGCGGTGTCGGCTACAATTCGACCGTGCTGATCCAGGGTCCCGGTCAACAGGGCCTGAGCCAGACCATCGCCTGCAAACAGGCGGGCGCCTCGCTGATCATCGTCACCGGCACGGCAAAGGACAAGGCGCGGCTGGATGTCGCAAAGAAGCTCGGCGCGGATCACGTCATCAACGTCAGCGAGGAAGACCCGCTCGCCCGGATCAAGGACATCACCGGCGGCCTTGGCGTCGACGTGGCGCTTGACTGCACGGCGGGGGCAGGCACCATTCCGGTGCTTCTGGGGATCGAGGCGTTGAAGCGCAAGGGCGGCACCCTGCTGATCCAGGGAGAGGTCAACGATTTCCCGAACTTCCCGCTGGGCAAGATCGCGAACAAGTACATCACGGTGAAGGCGGCGCGCGGCCACAATTACCTGTCCTGCGAACTGGCGTTGCAGCAACTGGCCTCGGACCGTTTCCCGCTGAACCTGATCACGACCCACCGGTTCGGGCTGAAAGACACCGACCTTGCCATCAAATCCGTCGGCGGCATGGGCGAAGAGGGCGTGATCCACGTCTCGCTGCTGCCCTGGGCATGACCGCGCGGCCCGTCACCGTGCTGACCGGGTTTCTGGGGGCCGGCAAAACGTCGGCCGTCAACGCGGTGCTGCGCGGCGCGCATGGACGGCGGTTTGCCGTCATCGTCAACGAATTCGGCGAAGTGGGCATCGACGGCGCGCTGATCGACAGCGGTGCCGAAGAGATGATCGAACTGGCCAACGGCTGTCTGTGCTGCACCGTGCGCGGCGATCTTCTGCGAACGCTGCACGGGCTGGTGCCGCGTCTGGGCACCATCGACGCCGTCCTGATCGAGCTTTCCGGCCTCGCCGACCCTGCCCCCGTGGTGCAAAGCTTTCTGATGGATGACGCCCTGCGCCCGCATTTCCGGCTGGACGGGATCGTGACGCTGGTGGATGCCGTGAACGTGGAAGTACAGCTTGCGACACAGGCCGAGGCGCAGGACCAGATCGCCTTTGCCGACCTGATCGTGCTGAACAAGGCCGACCTCGTGGCATCGGGGGATGTGCCGCCGCTGACCGACCGGTTGCGCGCGGTCAATCCCTTTGCTCAGGTCATCGCGACCGAGCGCGGAACCGTAGACACGCAAGACCTGTTCGGGCGAAACACGCTGGACCTTGATCGTGTCGGAACTCTGATTGCCGAAAGCCTTGAACGGGGCGGCGCACATGCGGGCTACCGCCTCCACCAGCACGACCATTACCAGACCGGTCCGCGCGGAATCGAAACCGCCGTCCTGCGTGCGGCAAAGCCGCTGGACGGCGACCGTTTGGGTGACTGGATGGCCGACCTGCTGGCCCGCGAAGGCGGCAACATCCTGCGCGGCAAGGGACTTCTCGATATCGCGGGCGATGATCGCCAACTTGCGCTTCAGTCGGTGCACATGATCCTTGAAGGTGATTTTCTGGCACCTTGGCCTGCAGGACCACGCGAGTCCCGGCTGGTCCTGATCGGCCGCAATCTTGACGTGCCCGCGCTGGAACGCGGGTTTCATTCCTGTATCGTTGCCACAGCCGAAGGGTCCCTGCCATGAATGTTGTCGTCCAGTCCATCCTGCGCACCGACCCTGAAACCGTGCGGGGACTGGCCTTGCAAAGCGTCGCCACCGTGCACGAAGCGCAGGGCCGCAAGGGGCTGATGGCCCCCCACATGCGCCCGATCTGGACCGGCGCAAAAGTGGCAGGCACTGCCGTGACCGTCTCGGTTCCGCCCTGCGACAACTGGATGATCCACGTCGCCATCGAACAGTGCCAGCCCGGCGATGTGATGGTGGTCGCCCCCACCTCGGCCTCGGACGCCGGGTATTTCGGCGATCTTCTGGCGACGCTGTTCAAGGCGCGCGGCGTCGTTGGGCTGGTGATCGACGCAGGTTGTCGCGACGTGGCAGAGTTGACGCAGATGGGCTTTCCGGTCTGGTCCAAGTGCATCTCGGCACAGGGTACAGTCAAGGAGACACTGGGTTCGGTCAACATACCCGTGGTCTGCGCGGGGCAGATCGTGCATCCCGGTGACGTGGTCATCGCGGATGACGATGGCGTCGTGGTGGTCACACGTGCTGAAGCCGCAGAAGTGCTGCGCCTGTCGCAGGCGCGCGAGGCGCGCGAGGCCATGGTCCGCGACCGGTACGCCAAGGGCGAACTCGGCCTCGACATGAACAACATGCGTCCGGCGTTGGCGGCCAAGGGCCTGACCTATCTCTGAGGAGACTTTTCATGATCATCGACTGCCACGGCCACTACACCACCGAACCGGCCGCCTTCATGGCTTTCCGCAAGGCCCAGATCGCCCATTTCGACGATCCGCATGCCCCTGCCCCGGTACTGGCCGCGATCAGCGATGACGAAATCCGCGAGTCCATCGAACAGAACCAGTTGCGCGCGCTTTTGGACCGGGGGTGCGACATGACGATCTTTTCGCCCCGCGCGGCCGGCATGGGGCATCACATCGGGGATGAAGCGGTCTCTTCCGCCTGGGCGCGGGCGTCGAACGATCTGATCCACCGTGTAACACGGATTTTCCCGCAGCATTACATCGGCGTCTGCCAGTTGCCGCAATCCGTAGGTGTGCCGATCGCCCATTCGATCGCGGAACTGGAGCGGTGCGTGCTGGAGCTTGGCTTTGTCGGCTGCAACCTGAACCCCGACCCGTCGGGGGGCCACTGGTCAGGCCCGCCGCTGACCGACCGGGCCTGGTATCCGTTCTTCGAGAAACTCGTCGAACTGGACGTGCCTGCGATGATCCATGTGTCGGGGTCGTGCAATCCGAACTTCCATGCCACTGGCGCGCATTACATCAACGCCGACACGACCGCCTTCATGCAGTTCCTGCAAGGTGATCTTTTCGCCGATTTCCCGGACCTGAAGCTGATCATCCCGCACGGCGGCGGCGCGGTGCCGTACCACTGGGGCCGCTATCGGGGTCTGGCCGACATGCTGGGAAAACCGCATCTGCGCGACCACATCATGCGCAATGTCTATTTCGACACCTGCGTCTATCATCAGGCCGGGATCGACCTGCTGTTCCGGGTGATCGATATCGAGAATATCCTGTTCGCCTCTGAAATGTTCGGCGCTGTCAAAGGGATCGACCCTGAAACGGGACACAACTTCGACGACACGAAACGCTATATCGACGCGCTGCCCCTTTCGGACGCGGACCGCAACAAGGTGTACGAGGCGAATGCCCGTCGCGTCTATCCGAGGCTGGACGCGATCCTGAAGGCGCGCGCGTGACGTGAGCCGGGCCGGGTCGCGCGGGTCTGGGCTTACAGGGCCCGCTTGAGCGCCATCAGCGCGGCTGCAGGCAGATCATGTCGGGTCAGGCCCTGTGCGGCCAGCGCGGCATCGCTCATGTCCTTCAGCGATTCATAGGTCCGGAACGCGCGCCACCCCGCCATCAGGCCCAACGGGTCCCGGCCCGACAGCCAGTCTGACTTGCCGCGACGAAGGGCGGGAGCCAGCAACGGGGTCGTCATCTGCGCCATGTCCATATCGGCCTCCTTTGGTTCTTCTGCGACTGCGATAGCGGTTTTTCTGCAGTTGCACAACAGGATAAGATGTCGCGGACTGCAAAGCATGCCTGATATGCGCTGATTGCATGCCTATTAAGATACTGTTTTGGTTATATTATCTATGCAACAGCAGATCGCGACCCACCAGCGTTCCATAAACGGAACATATTGTTCCCCCATGCGGAACGACCTATCGGTCAGATTTGCCGCGAGTATTCGCCGATTGCAAGATTCAGCCTCTCTACGATCCGGTCGATCAGCGTTTCGAACTTCGGCACGTTCAGCCCGGCAATGGTCTGATTGCGGCGCACCAGAAAAAGGGTCCGGGTGACACGGGGTCTTTCGACCAACCGCTCCACGATCAGGCCGCGCCGCAGCTCTTCGACCATCGCCCCGCGCGGCAGGATGCTGGTGGCCACGCCCTTTGCCACCAGGTTCTTGATCGCGCGCACCGACTGTACCTCGTAGGCGACGTTGACCGGCAGGCCCAACCGGGCAGCCTCGTCCTGCACCAGCCGGTACACCACGTCCTGACGGCTGGCGAGGGCAAGTTCCGTCTGGATCGCCTCGGCGAACGAGATCGGCCCCGTCCCCACCGCCTGATCGGGACTGGAGGCGAACAGCAGGTCTTCTTCCAGCAGGGGTTTGCGGACGAACCACTGTTCGTTCGGGGTGTTGTAGGTCAGGGCATAATGCAGGTCGTCGCGTTCCAGCCTGTCTTGCAGCATGAAACTGAAATCCTCGACGATGCTCAGGGCCACTTCAGGCATCTCGTTGCGCGCCTCGACCACCAGATCGGCCCCGACCAGCCGCATGATGCTAGGCGTCACCCCGAAGTTCACGGTGATCCGGCTGGCGCTGCCCGCCGCCTTCACCTCGTGGCTGGCCGCTTCGACGCGCGCCAGAATGTCGATGGCATGGCGCAGAAGGATCTCGCCTGCAGCCGTCGGCTCGACCCCGCGCGAGTGGCGGCTGAGCAGCAGGACCCCGAGTTCGTCTTCCAGATTGCGGATCTGAATGCCCAGGGCGGTCTGCGCGATATGCAGCTTTTCCGCCGCATGCGTGATGTTGCCCGCCTCGATGGTCCGGACAAAATACTTCAACTGCTTGAGGTTCATCGCGTCTCCTCCCGCAATATCGTCGCAGGATCGTGCAAGGTCAGGCTATCAGCGACCGGCGGTAAACACAAACGCCCGGATCGGCAGAAGATTTCGTGATGACGCGGCACGGCGCCGTGAGGCGGCGCAGCAGGCCGCAATGACCCACCATCTTCTGCCGCTGGCTTAGGACCGGCTATTCCCGCCGACCCTGCGCAGTACCGTGCGGCCCCATCGACCCACGCGAACAGCGGATGGACCGGGTTGTCGATAATGTTCTTATATGCGGAACATCGTTCTATTCTGTGTTGTGCATGGCCCCGTCTCCGCTAGGCTTGACCTTAGCGCCCGGCCTGCCCGGACCTTCACACCATCAAGGAGATACCCATGAAGAAGACCGTTCTGACCGTGGCAGTCCTTCTGACAGCCACCCCGGCCTTTGCGCATGTCGATGCCATGGCACATGGCTCGTTTATGGCGGGGCTGGCACACCCGGTTCTCGGGGCAGACCACCTGCTGTCGATGCTTGCCGTCGGCATTCTGGCCGCATCGACGCCCGGCAAAGCGATCTGGGCGCTGCCCGCAGCCTTCGTGGCCGCGATGGCCACGGGCTTTGCGCTGGCCCTTGGCGGCGTGCAGATCCCGATGGTGGAACCGGCGATCCTTGCTTCGGTGATCGTGCTGTGCGGCATGGTGGCCATGGCGGCCAGGCTGCCCTTGGGCATGCTTGTCCTGCTGGGTTCGGCGTTCGGCCTGTTTCACGGGGCGGCCCATGGCGCAGAGATCGGCACGGCCGGCGTTGCAGGGTTTGCGACGGGGATGCTGATCGCGACGGCACTGCTATGCGGCGTCGGAAGCGTTGTGACCCGGTCGGTGCTGGCCGTGCTGAACGCGGCGCGCGCATCCATCGTGCTGCGCGGCTTCGGACTGGGGATGGCGCTGGTGGGTACGGGAACCGCGCTCGCCTGATCCGGGATCCGGGCAGAACCAGTCTTGCCACCGGTTCTGCCCATTCAATGCCTGATGCGCCGTCCGGCGCGTTCGACGTGCGATGCGCTTTTTCGCCCTTGCTGCGCGTCACGCTGTCGCGCAGCCTTTTCGCGGCACGGGCCCAGCAAAAGATCACCCCCGGGATCACCGGACCGGCGTGATCCGTTCATTTGGACCGGGTTGCATTTTGCATTATCCCGCCGCCCGTCCTGCCGCTAGGTTACGGCTGGGAGAGAGACATGCACGCCCTGACCCGCCCCTTCGGCACGCTCCACCTGCGCATCGACGGCCCCGCCCGTGGCCCTTCGGTGGTGTTTGCCAATTCTCTTGGCACCGACCTGCGGCTGTGGGACCGGGTTCTGCCGCTGTTGCCGCCGGGCCTGCGGATGATCCGCTATGACAAACGGGGGCATGGCCTGTCGTCGGTCGGCGGGGGGCACAGTCTGCCCGATCATGTGGACGACGCCATTGCGGTGATCGAGGCTTTCGCCCCCGGCCCGGTCATCCTCGTCGGCCTGTCCATTGGCGGGCTGATTGCGCAGGGCGTGGCCAGCCAGCGCCCCGACCTGATCCGCGCGCTGGTTCTGTCGAACACGGCGGCCAGACTGGGCACGGCCCAAAGCTGGACCGAAAGGATTGCCGCGGTAAAGGCCGAAGGGCTGGAAGGCATCGCCGATGGGGTGATGGACCGCTGGTTCGCGCCCGCCTTTCGCACGAAACCGGAGGTGGCGCTGTGGCGGGCGATGCTGGCCCGCACGCCTGCGGGAGGCTACATCGCCGCATGCGATGCGCTTGCCAGAGCGGATCAGCGCGCGGCCACCGCCCGCCTGCGGCTGCCCGCTTTGCTGATCGCCGGGTCGGAAGACGGCGCAACCGCCCCTGCCCTTGTCCGCGACACCGCCGACCTTATCCCCGGCGCTGCGTTTCATGTAATCCCCGGCGCCGGCCACCTGCCTTGTGTCGAGACGCCAGACCAATGGGCCGCGCTGGTGGCCCCCTTCCTGAAGGCCCACAGCCATGCCTGACCCGACCGCCGCGATGCACATTCGCCGCCAGGTGCTGGGTGACGCCCATGTCACCCGCGCCGAGGCCGCAAAGACCGATTTCGACGCGCCGTTTCAGGCCCTGATCACCGACGCCGCATGGGGCCATGTCTGGGCGCGCGACACCATCCCGCTGCGCGAACGATCAATGCTGACGATCGCGCTGCTGGCGGGACTTGGGAACGACCACGAACTCGCCCTGCACATCCGCGCCACCCGCAACACCGGGGCCAGCCCGTCGGACGTGATGGAGGCGCTGCTGCATGTCGCCATCTACGCCGGGGTGCCCCGCGCCAACCATGCCATCAAGATTGCGAAAGACACCTTCGCCGCGATGGCAACCGAGGATCAGCCATGACACCCGCCGAATTCCATCAGCGCGACCGCTCGCTGCACCCCCCGGCCCATGTTCCGGCCTACAAGACCAGCGTGACCCGTTCCCCACGCCTGCCACTGCTGACGATCCGGCAGACCGCCAGCGAGATCACAGGGCCGACGTTCGGCCATGGCGATATCGGCGCGCTCGACAACGACCTGACGCTGAACTTCGCGCAGGGCGGCATGCCGGTTGGCGAACGCATGGTGCTGCACGGCCGGGTGCTGGACGAAAACGCGCGTCCCGTGCCGAACACGCTGGTCGAAATCTGGCAGGCCAATGCCAGCGGACGTTACCGCCACAGGAAGGACGCCTACCTTGGGGCGCTCGACCCCAACTTCGGCGGCTGCGGACGGACGCTGACGGACGAGAACGGCCGTTACCACTTCCGCACGATCAAGCCCGGTCCCTATCCCTGGCCCAATCACGTCAACGCGTGGCGACCCCGGCATATCCATGTGTCGGTCTTCGGCACCGCGTTCAGCCAGCGGCTGATCACGCAGCTTTACTTCGAAGGCGACCCGCTGATCCCGCTGTGCACGATCGTGCAGGGCATTCCCGATCCCTCTGCCATCGAACGCCTGATCGCTGTTCTGGACATGAACGCCTCGGTCCCGATGGACCTGCTGGCCTACCGGTTCGACATCGTGCTGCGCGGTCGGCGGTCCACGATGTTCGAAAACCGGCTGGAGGGGAATTGATGGCGCAAGCCTTGGGATATTTGAAGGAAACCGCCTCGCAGACCGCCGGGCCCTATGTCCATATCGGCCTTGCCCCCGGCGCTGCGGGCTTTCAGACCTTTGCGCAGGAGCTTGGCCGGATCATCGCCCCCGAAGGCGTGCCGGGCGAACGAATCCGGGTCGAAGGGCTGGTGCTTGATGGCCTTGGCGCACCCGTCAAGGACGCGCTGCTGGAGGTGTGGCAGGCCGATGCCAACGGCATCTATCCCCACCCAGAAGACCCGCGCGTGGCCGAAGTCGCTTCGGGCTTTCGCGGCTGGGGCCGGGTGATCACCGATTTCGACACGGGGTTCTGGTCGTTCGACACCATCCGCCCCGGCCCGACGCCGGGCCGCGCCGGAAAACGTCAGGCCCCGCACATCAGTTTCTGGCTGGTGTCGCGCGGCATCAACATCGGGCTGAACACCCGGATGTATTTCCCGCAGGATCAGGCCCTGCATGCGACCGATCCGGTCCTGACCTCGGTCGAGCATCCGGTGCGCCGCCAGACCATGATCGCCACCCGGACCGCCCCCGCCACCTATCGGTTCGACATCCGCCTGCAAGGCGACGGCGAAACCGTGTTCATCGACGTGTGATCCCATGACCACCCCGCAGACGTTTGCACCACAGAATGTCACGCTCCTTCGCACTAGGCCTGATCTCCGCGCGAACAGCCTGCGCCCCGTCGCGACCCCGGTGCTGGCCCGCGCGATGCTTGAAGTGCGGGCGGCCTGATGCCCGCAAGCCCCGCCGACAGCGCCATCTACCGCAGCCTGTTCGGCGATGGTCAGGCGGCGGCCCTGTTCACCGACAGCGCCGAAATTCGCGCCATGCTGCTGGTCGAAGGTGCGCTGGCGGGGGTGCAGGGCACGCTTGGCCTGATCCCGGCCGAGGCCGCCGCCTTCATCGACCGCATGTCGCAAGAGGTGCAGATCGATCCCGCCGCGCTTGGCCCGGAAACCTCCCGCAACGGCGTGCCGGTGCCCGCGCTGCTGGCCGCCTTCCGCAAGACCGCCGGTGCGCCCGGGCTGATGCAATACCTGCACTGGGGTGCCACCAGTCAGGACATCATCGACACCGCCCTTGCCCTGCGGCTGCGGCGGCTGCTGCTTGTCTGGGAAGACCGGCTGACCGCCCTGCTGTCACAACTGGCCGATCTGGCCGAAACCCATGCCGACCTTCCTATGGCCGCGCGCACATACGGCCAGCACGCAACGCCGACAACGTTCGGGGCGGTGGTTGCGGGCTGGGGCTGGCCGCTGATCGGCTGGCGCGATGATCTGCCCGCCCTGCGCACTGCCCTGCTGCAGGTGTCTCTCTCCGGGGCCGCAGGCACCCTTTCGGCGATGGGCGAACAGGGACCGGCAGTTCGCGCGGGTCTGGCGCAGGCGCTTGGCCTGGCAGACCCCGGCCACAGCCGGCACAGCGACCGTTCGGGCGTGGCGCGGCTTGCGGGTTTTGCTGCCGGGCTGTCGGGAAGCCTTGGCAAGCTGGGCGAAGACCTGATCCTTCTGACGCAATCGGGGATCGCGGAAGTGCGCCTTTCCGGCGCGGGCGGGTCGTCCACCATGCCGCAAAAGGAAAACCCGGTTGCGCCATCGGCCATGGTCGCGCTGTCGCGGCAGGGGATCGGGCTGGCGGGCACCCTGCAAGGCACCGCCCTGCACCGTCAGCAACGCGACGGAGCGGCATGGTTCACCGAATGGCTGACCCTTCCGCAACTTTGCCTGTCCACCTCGCGCCTGTTGTCGTTGGCGCTGGAAACCGTCACCACCCTGCAGCCCGATCCCGCCGGCATGGCACGCCCGCTGACCGAAGGCCCCGGCCTGATTAACGCCGAGGCGCTGGCCTTCACGCTGGCCCGCCACATGCCGCGCCCCGAGGCGCAGGCCGCCGTCGCCCGGATGTGCCGGACCGCACAGGCCACAGGGCAATCATTGGCGTCCCTGATGGCCGACGCCTTTCCGGACATCCCGTGGTCGCCCGCCGCATCCACCGGCACGGGCCCCGAGGAAGCCCGGGCTTTCGCAGCACGGGCGAGGGGCGTCGCGGGCGAGCGCGGCAGCCCGGAGATGCCATGAGCGATTTCAGTAGGTCGTCCGGCCGCCGGAAAGATCGAACGTCGCGCCGGTGGTAAAGCTGTTCTCGTCGCTGACCATGAAGGCGATCATCGAGGCGGCCTCCTCGACCGCCACAAAGCGGCCACGCGGAACCTTGCCCAGCATGTAGGCTACCTGTTCCGGCGTCAGTTGTTCAAGGATCCGGGTCTTGGCGGGTGACGGGGTCAGGGCATTGACGGCGATGTCATACCCGGCGAGTTCCTTGCCCAGCGACTTGGTCAGGGCAAGCACGCCCGCCTTGGCCGCCGAATAGGCG
Source organism: Rhodobacter sp. (assembly GCA_027487575.1). Taxonomy (GTDB): domain Bacteria; phylum Pseudomonadota; class Alphaproteobacteria; order Rhodobacterales; family Rhodobacteraceae; genus JAIYDJ01. The sequence goes on from JAIYDJ010000078.1 coordinate 17,722, forward strand.
GCGGCGTTGGGGTTGCCTTCCTTGCCCGCCACAGAACTGACATTGGCGATGCGGCCGAAGTTGCGCGCGATCATGCCGGGCACCACGGCGCGGCAGCAATGGAACACGCCGGTCAGGTCGATGTCGATGACCTGACGCCAGGCGGCAAGGTCATAGCTTGCGACGGGCGCCGCCGGCCCCGCGATGCCTGCGTTGTTCACCAGAATGTCGATCCTGCCAAAAGCAGCTTCTGTGGCCATTGCGGCCGCCTGCACATCGTCCCACGTCGACTGGTCGCAGAGACGGGTCAGCAGATGCTCTCCGGCCCCCAGTGCGGCTGCCGCGCGCGCCATCTCGGGGGCATCCATGTCCCAGATCGCCACCCGCGCGCCCCCGGCAAGCAGGCGCTTGGCCACAGCCAGCCCGATTCCCTGTGCGCCGCCCGTGACAACGGCCACCCGATCTGAAAAATCATGCCGCGCTTCATTGACCATGCCGTGTCTCCTTGCCTTTTTCCATGTGTCTTGAACCCCCTTGCGGGAAGATCGCCCTTGAAATCACGCTTCCGCAGCGTCCTGGGGTCGGTCGATCCCTGCCCTGGACATGCGGCCCAAAGGCACATTGCGTCTTTGAACCGTTGCAGAGCAAGGCGCATCTGCTGTCGCGGCGTGGCCGCCGGACGGCGCCGAGAGGGTCGGCGGTTTAAGACGCGTCCTCCCGCCCCCCCCGTCATCAACGCGGCAAAAGAGGTATGCGGCCCCTGCACAGCCTTTGGCGGTATTCGGCGCGTCGGAAACACCCTTCGGATGAATCCCGGAAACTGTTACATAACCGTCACAAAATTGTTGGATAACCTTCGTGTGGGATCGGTAGGGGTCTCTTGGGTTCAACACAATGGCTGCCCTGCCAATCCACTGGAGAGTGATATGTCCTTCATGAAATCCAGCGCCTCGGCGCTCGCCATCCTGGCGCTTTCGGCGACCGCCGGTGCCGCGCGCGATCAGGTCCAGATCACCGGTTCGTCCACCGTCCTGCCCTATTCGACCATCGTCGCCGAAGCGTTCGGCGAAAACTTCGACTTCCCGTCGCCGGTCGTTGAAGGTGGCGGTTCGGGTGCCGGCCGCAAGAAATTCTGCGAAGGCGTCGGCGAAAACACCGTCGACATCGCCAACTCGTCCTCGCGCATTTCCAAGTCGGACATCGAGCTGTGCACGACCAATGGCGTGACCGAGATCATGGAAGTCCGGTTCGGCTATGACGGCATCGTGTTCGCGTCCGACGTGAACGGCCCGGAATTCGCCTTCACCCCGGCCCACATCTATGGCGCTCTGGGCGCACAGGTTGCCAAGGACGGCGCTCTGGTTGCCAACGCCGCCGCTGCCTGGAACGAAGTCGATGCCGCTCTGCCGGCCCAGCCGATCCTGGCGTTCATCCCCGGCACCAAGCACGGCACGCGCGAAGTGTTCGACACCAAGGTGATCATCGCCGGCTGCAAGGAAACCGGCGCGCATGACCTGTTCCTCGCCGTTGCCGAAGGCAAGGACGATAAGGAAAAGGCCGGCAACGCCGACAAGGCCTGCATGGAACTGCGCACCGACGGCAAGTCGGTCGACATCGACGGCGACTACACCGAGACCCTGGCCCGCATCGACGCCGACAAGACCGCCATCGGCGTGTTCGGCCTGTCGTTCTACCAGAACAACACCGACAAGCTGCGCGTCGCCACCATGAACGGCGTGGTTCCCTCGGCCGAAACGATCGCCGCCGCTGAATACCCGGTCTCGCGTCCGCTGTACTTCTACGTCAAGAAGGCCCACATCGGTGTGATCCCCGGCCTGAAAGAGTATGTGACGTTCTTCCTGTCCGACGAAATCGCCGGCCCGGACGGCCCGCTGGCCGCCTATGGTCTGGTGTCCGACCCGGAACTGGCTGCGACGCAGGCGATGGTCGAAGCTGAAACCCCGATGGGTCCGCTGGAATAAGACTGAAACCGGGTGGCGCCTTCGGGCGCCACCCGACTTTCCCTTTCAATGTCGTTTTTCGCGGACAGGATCACCGGATGTCGGTTCTTTTTCTGCTGATTGTCGTCGCAGTCCTTGCAACGGCCGCTTACGTTCTCTGCCGGCAGCGGGCGCTTGGCTCGGTTCAGGGCAACCCCAAGACGCTGCATTCCCTTCCGGTCTATTATGGCTGGCATGGCGCGATCATGGTCCTGCTGCCATCGCTGGCCGGACTGGTGCTGTGGCTTCTGGTCCAGCCGCTTGTGATCGAAGGCCGGATCGCCGCAGCGCTGCCCGACGGCATGATGGCCGAGGGTGGTTCGATGGAACTGGTCATGGCGGATGTGCGCCGCGTGGCAGGTGGTCTGGACGTCGCTGTGGACCAGGGCGCGATGACCGAAGATCAGGCGGGCCGCATCCGCACCGAATTCACAGACGTGCGTGACAGGCTGGCCGCGGTCGGCGTGGCGCTGGGGTCCGACGTGACCGCGCCGGTGCTGGCGGCGGCACAGGATTACCGCGTGATGACCGCCTGGGGGGCGATGGGGCGCACGGTCCTGACGGTGCTTCTGGCCGCCGCCGGGCTGGTTTACGCCCTGATGCTGACCAACAAGGATTTCCGCGCCCGCAACCGGGTCGAACAGGTCGTGCTGGGACTTCTGATCGCGGCGTCGTCGATTGCGATCCTGACGACGCTGGGCATCGTCTATTCGATGCTGACCGAGACGTTCAACTTCTTCGCCATGTATCCGTTTCAGGATTTCTTCTTCAGCCTGACATGGTCGCCCAACTTCCGGGGCGATTCCGAACTGGGAATCCTGCCACTGATCTGGGGCACGCTGTACATCACGCTGATCTCTATGCTGGTGTCGGTTCCGATCGGGCTGTTCGCCGCGATCTATCTGGCAGAGTATGCCAGCAAGCGGGTCCGCTCGTGGGTCAAGCCGCTGATCGAGGTGATCGCGGGCATTCCGACCGTGGTGTTCGGCCTGTTCGCGCTGGTGACGGTCGGCCCGCTGTTGCGCGACTACTTTGCCGAACCGATGGGCTGGGGCGACTCGGGGTCGTCAGTGATGACGGCGGGGTTGGTCATCGGCATCCTGAACATTCCCTTCATCAGTTCGCTGTCGGATGACATCATCAACGCCGTGCCGCAGTCGCTGCGCGACGGCTCTCTCGGGCTCGGCGCCACCCGGTCGGAAACCATCCGGCAGGTGGTGCTTCCGGCCGCGCTTCCCGGAATTGTCGGGGCCTGCCTTATGGCCGCCAGCCGCGCCATCGGCGAGACGATGATCGTGGTGATGGGTGCGGGTGCCGCAGCGAAGCTTGACCTGAACCCGTTCGAGGCGATGACGACGATGACGGTGAAGATCGTCGGTCAGTTGACCGGGGATACCGACTTCGCCTCGCCCGAAACGCTGGTGGCCTTCGCCCTCGGCATGACGCTTTTCGTGATCACCCTGGCCCTGAACATCGTGGCCCTGATCGTTGTCCGCAAGTATCGGGAGCAATACGATTGACCGACGCAACCGCAGGCGGCCTTGCCGCCCCCGCCTTTTCGACCCCCAAATCGTCGCTGCTGTCCCAGACGGCGCTGGTCAGACGCCGCAATGCCGCCGAAACCCGGTTCAAGGCCTACGGCATCGCGGCCATCGTGCTCAGTCTCGCAACGCTTGGGTTCATGCTGTTCACGATCCTGACGGACGGCGTGAGTGCGTTCTTTCAGGCCAAGCTGAGCTTTCCGGTTGAACTGACGGCCGAAACGCTTGACCCGCAGGGCAACCGCAACCGCGACGAAATGGCCAAAGTCACGACGCTGGGCTACAACAAGGTCCTCGCCGCCGCCTTTGCCAAAGAGATGACCGCCCGCGGCATCGCGATCGACGGACAGTCCGACAAGGATGTGACCGACATGATCTCGAAGGACGCGGCCGGTGACCTGCGCGCGGCGGTTCTGGCCAATCCGCAGATGGTGGGCACCACGATCGACGCCACCGTTCTGGCGACAGGCCGGATCGACGGCTACCTCAAGGGTCGCGTCACCATGGAAACCGCCGAACGTGACGCGAACGTCACGCCCGAACAACTGCAACTGGCCGACTTGCTGCGCGAGGCCGGCATCCTGAAATCGTCCTTCAACTGGGATTTCATCACCTCGCCCGACGCATCCGACCAACGCCCCGAGGCGGCGGGCCTTGGCGTTGCCATTCTTGGATCGGCCTACATGATGCTGCTGGTGCTGATCACCTGTGTGCCGGTCGGGGTGGCAGCCTCGATCTATCTTGAAGAATTCGCACCCAAGAACGTCTGGACCGACGCAATCGAGGTGAACATCTCGAACCTTGCCGCAGTCCCGTCGATCGTGTTCGGGATCCTTGGTCTGGCGATCTTCATCAACTTTGCCGGGATGCCGAACTCGTCCTCGCTGGTGGGCGCGCTGGTGCTGTCGCTGATGACCCTGCCGACCATCATCATCGCGACCCGCGCCAGCATCCGCGCCGTGCCGCCGTCGATCCGCGACGCCGCGCTGGGAATCGGGGCCTCCAAGATGCAGACCGTGTTCCACCATGTGCTGCCCCTTGCCATGCCGGGCATCCTGACCGGGACGATCCTGGGACTGGCCTCGGCCCTGGGCGAAACGGCGCCGCTGTTGCTGATCGGGATGGTGGCCTTCGTCGACAACTATCCCGGCTCGCCCCCCGACGGCTTTCTCGACCCCGCAACCGCCCTGCCCGTCCAGGTTTTCGGCTGGGCACAGCGTGCCGACCCCGCCTTCATCGAACGGTCGTCCGGGGCGATCATCATCCTGCTTATCTTCCTCGTCGCGATGAACGTGCTGGCCGTCCTGCTGCGCCGCCGCTTTGAACGCCGCTGGTAACTTGTCCCGAAAGGATCACGTCATGAACGACATGCGCATTGTGGAGCGGACAGTGGACACCCAGAGCAACAAGATATCTGCCCGCAACGTACAGGTGCACTACGGCACCAGCCACGCGATCAAGGACCTGAACGTCGATATCCTCGACAAGACGGTCACGGCCTTCATCGGCCCGTCGGGTTGCGGCAAATCGACCTTCCTGCGCTGCCTGAACCGGATGAACGACACGATCTCGGTCTGTCGCGTGTCGGGTGAGATCAAGCTCGAGGGCGAAGACATCTATGACAAGCGCGTCGACCCGGTGCAGTTGCGCGCCAAGGTGGGCATGGTGTTCCAGAAGCCGAACCCCTTCCCGAAGTCGATCTACGACAACGTGGCTTACGGCCCGAAAATCCACGGCCTGACCAAATCGAAGGCGGAACTGGATGAAATCGTCGAAAGCAGCCTGAAGAAGGCCGCGATCTGGAACGAGGTGAAGGACCGCCTGCAAGCCCCCGGAACCGGTCTGTCGGGCGGCCAGCAGCAGCGGCTTTGCATCGCGCGGGCGATTGCCACCAGCCCCGAAGTGCTTTTGATGGACGAACCCTGTTCCGCGCTGGACCCGATCGCGACAAGCCAGGTCGAAGAGTTGATCGACGAGTTGCGCAGCCAGTTTTCGGTGGTGATCGTGACCCACTCGATGCAGCAGGCCGCGCGCGTCAGCCAGAAGACCGCGTTCTTCCATCTGGGCTATCTGGTGGAATACGGCGAAACCGGCCAGATCTTTACAAACCCCAAGGATCCTCGCACGGAATCCTACATTTCCGGCCGGATCGGCTGAGGGAGCAGATGATGATCGACAATCCGCATATCGCCTCGGCGTTCGACCGGGATCTTGAGGCCGTCCAGGCCATGATCATGAAGATGGGCGGGCTGGTCGAAACGGCGCTGTCCGACGCGGCGCAGGCGCTGGAAACCCGCGACGAGGAACTGGCCGAAAGGGTGCGCAGGTCCGATCTGGCAATCGACCTGCTGGAAGAACAGGTCAACTCGGAATGCGCGCGCCTGATCGCGCTGCGCGCCCCGACGGCGACAGACCTGCGGATCGTGCTGGCGGTGATGAAGATCGCCGGCACGCTGGAACGGTGTGGCGACTATGCCAAGAACCTTGGCAAGCGGTCCAACGTGCTTGCACAGATGAACCCGATCGCCGGGGCGGCAGGCTCGATCCGCCGGATGGCCAAGCAGGTGCAACTGCTGCTGAAGGACGCGCTCGACGCCTACATCACCCGCGACGCAGCACTGGCCGCCGATGTGCGCGTGCGCGACCGGGAAGTGGACCAGATGTACAACGCGCTGTTCCGCGAATTCCTGACCCACATGATGGAAGACCCGCGCAACATCACCGCCTGCATGCATCTGCATTTCATCGCCAAGAACATCGAACGCGTCGGCGACCATGCGACCGGGATCGCCGAACAGGTGATCTACCTCGTGACCGGCGAACTGCCGGGCGACGTGCGGCCCAAGGCAGACAGCCTGATGGCGACAGCGGGAGAAGAAGACTAGATGGCAGCGCAAGAACATCCGACCGTCCTGCTGGTGGAAGACGAACCGGCACAGCGCGAAGTCCTTGGCTACAATCTGGAAGCCGAAGGGTTTCGGGTCAGTTCCGCCAGCAATGGCGAAGAGGCGCTGCTGCTGGTCGACGAGATGCGCCCCGACATCATCGTGCTGGACTGGATGATGCCGAACGTATCGGGCATCGAGGTTTGCCGCCGCCTGAAATCGCGGGCCGACACGCGCTCGATCCCGATCATCATGCTGTCCGCGCGCTCCGAAGAGGTGGACCGGGTGCGCGGGCTGGAAACCGGCGCGGATGACTATGTGATCAAGCCCTATTCGATCGTCGAACTGATGGCCCGGGTCCGCGCGCAGTTGCGCCGGGTGCGCCCGTCCAGCGTCGGCATGGTTCTGGAATGGGGCGACATCAAGCTGGACCCCGAAACCCACCGCGTCTTCCGGTCGGAAAACGTGCTGAAACTGGGGCCGACCGAATTCCGCCTGCTGACCACCTTCATGGAAAAACCCGGCCGGGTCTGGAGCCGCGAACAGCTTCTGGACCGCGTCTGGGGGCGCGACATCTATGTCGACACCCGCACGGTCGATGTCCATATCGGGCGCCTGCGCAAGGCGTTGTGCATGTTCGGCGGCGATGATCCGCTGCGCACGGTGCGCGGTGCGGGCTACGCGCTGGGTTGACGCGTCTGCTTTGCTGGATGCAGTGATGCGCTTGGTCGATCAGATCGCCTGTTTCCGGCAGCATTCAGGCTAACGGCCGGTTCCGATATTGCCCCCTTTTGCCCCCGCGCAAGCTGAGACAAGGTAAAACGCATGGCCGGGTGCCGGGCGGCAATTCGGCCTAGTGACCAATTTGCCGCCGCTCTGATCCAAAAACCCGCCCTGACTGGCGCTTCGCGGCGCGCGGGCAAGGTTCCTGGTCCCGCACACCCGCCCGTTTCGCTCGGCGGCGGGTCAAGGCGCTCAGCCGCTCAACCTGTGCTTCAAACTTGCGAATGATTTGCATTCCACTTGCGAATTGCGACTCGTTCGCATACCTTCGCTCCATCCGCAACGACAGAAGGATACCCCGATGTTCGGACGCAAGATGGTACGGCTTGTCATCGGCCTTGCAATGGCCAGCCTGACGGGACAGACCGCTTTGGCACAGGATGAACCGTTCCGGGTGATCACAACCTTCACCATCATCGCAGACATGGCCCGCAACGTGGCGGGCGATGCCGCCGTGGTGGAATCGATCACCAAACCCGGCGCGGAAATCCACGGGTACGAGCCCACTCCGCGCGACATCATCCGCGCACTGGATGCAGACCTGATCCTGTGGAACGGGCTTAACCTTGAGCTGTGGTTCGAACAGTTCTTCGCCAACCTGCAGGACGTGCCCGGCGTCACGGTGTCCGAAGGCATCACCCCCATCGGCATTTCCGAAGGAGATTACAGCGGCAAGCCGAACCCCCATGCCTGGATGAGCCTCGACAACGCGCTGATCTACGTCGACAACATCCGCGACGCGCTTTCGACGCACGACCCCGACAATGCGGCGGTCTATGCGGCCAATGCCGAAACCTACAAGCAAGCGATCACCGCCGCCATCGCCCCCCTGCGCGAGGCGGTGCTTGCCGTTCCAGAAGATCAGCGCTGGCTAGTCACCTGCGAAGGCGCGTTCAGCTATCTGGCGCGGGACTTCCAGATGAAAGAGGTCTATCTGTGGCCGATCAACGCCGATCAGCAAGGCACACCCCAACAGGTGCGCAAGGCGATCGATGCGGTGCGCGATAACGCCATTCCAGCGGTCTTTTGCGAAAGCACCGTATCGCAGGCCCCCGCCGAACAGGTCGCGCGGGAAACCGGGGCGCGGTATGGCGGCGTGCTGTATGTCGACAGCCTGACCGAAGCGGACGGACCGGTGCCCACCTATCTGGACCTGCTGCGCGTCACGTCGCAGACGATTGTAAAGGGGCTGACGGAATGATGCGCACCTCTGGCACAGGGCACGCGCTTTTTGGCGCTGGCCCGCTATATCAAGCGCAGCAGAGGCCGCATTCAGCCACGAGGAACCCGGATCATCATGGCGTCCCCCCATATGTCTGACCCCGGCATTTCCGCGACTGGCGTCTACGTCACCTATCGCAACGGCCAGACGGCCCTGCGCGATGCCACCTTCGAGGTTCCCAGAGGCTCGATCACCGGGTTGGTCGGGGTGAACGGCGCGGGCAAGTCCACGATCTTCAAGGCCATCATGGGCTTCGTGCCGGTGGCGCGTGGCGAGATCACGGTTCTGGGCCTGTCGGTCAAGGCAGCGCTGGCGCAGAACCTTGTGGCCTATGTGCCGCAGGCCGAAGAGGTGGACTGGTCTTTCCCGGTGCTGGTCGAGGATGTGGTCATGATGGGCCGCTATGGCCACATGGGGTTCTTCCGCATACCGTCCGCCGCCGACAAGGCCGCCGTCACCGACGCGCTGGCCCGCGTCGGCATGACCGATTTCCGCAAGCGCCAGATCGGCGAATTGTCGGGCGGGCAGCGCAAGCGGGTGTTTCTGGCCCGCGCGCTGGCTCAGGACGGCCGCGTCATCCTGCTGGACGAGCCGTTCACCGGCGTCGACGTGCAAACCGAAGACGCGATCATCGCCCTTCTGCGCGAGATGCGGGACGAGGGCCGGGTGATGCTGGTGTCCACCCACAACCTTGGCTCCGTGCCAGAATTCTGCGACCAGACCGTTCTGGTGAAAGGCACGGTTCTTGCCTACGGGCCGACGGCAACCACTTTTACCCGCGACAATCTGGAACTGGCCTTCGGAGGTGTGCTGCGGCAGTTCGTGCTGGGCGGGGCCGATCTGCACGACGACGATGACGCGCGGTCGGTGTCGGTGTTTACCGACGACGAAAAGCCTTTCGTGGTCTATGGCAAATCGGGCAGACGGGGCGGCGAATGACCGAAACCCTGCTGCTGCCCTTTCAGTACGGCTACATGATCAACGCGATGTGGGTGTCGGCATTGGTCGGCGGCGTCTGCGCCTTCCTGTCGGTCTATCTGATGCTCAAGGGCTGGTCGCTGATCGGCGACGCGCTCAGCCACGCCATCGTGCCGGGGGTGGCGGGGGCCTTCCTGCTGGGCCTGCCCTTTGCCTTGGGCGCTTTCGTTGCGGGCGGTCTGGCGGCGGGGGCCATGCTGTTCCTGAACCAGCGGTCGGGGCTGAAAGAGGATGCCATCATCGGGCTGATCTTCACCTCCTTCTTCGGGCTGGGCCTGTTCATGGTGTCGCTGTCGCCGATGTCGGTATCGATCCAGACGATCACGATGGGCAACATCCTGGCCATCACCCCCGGCGACACGCTGCAACTGGCGATCATCGGGTTTGTGTCGATGGCCGTGCTGCTGGCGAAATGGAAAGACCTGATGGTGACGTTCTTTGACGAAAACCATGCAAGGTCGATCGGAATCAGGACGGGCGTGCTGAAGGTCGTGTTCTTCACGCTGCTGTCGGCCTCCTGCGTGGCGGCGTTGCAGACCGTCGGCGCGTTTCTGGTGATCGCGATGGTCGTGACGCCGGGTGCCACGGCCTATCTGCTGACCGACCGCTTCCCGCGTCTTCTGATGCTCAGTGTCGGCATCGGGGCCACCACCAGCCTTGTCGGGGCCTATCTCAGCTTCTTTCTCGATGGGGCGACAGGGGGGCTGATCGTGTGCCTGCAGACGGCGATCTTCCTTGGCGCCTTCCTGCTGGCCCCCAAGCACGGCTACCTTGCGGCCCGCCGCCGCGCCGCGCGGACCGGGGACGCGGTGTGATGGAAACCATGATCCAGCCCTTCCAGTTCGCCTTCATGCAGAACGCCTTTCTGGTCATGGCGATGATCGCGGTCCCGACATCGCTGCTGTCGTGCTATCTGGTGCTGAAGGGGTGGTCGCTGATGGGCGACGCGATCAGCCATGCGGTACTGCCGGGTGTCGTTCTGGCCTATCTGGTCAACATTCCGCTGATCGTCGGGGCCTTTGCCGCAGGCATGTTCTGCGCCGTGGCCACCGGATTTCTGCAGCAGAACAGCCGGGTCAAGCAGGACACCGTTCTTGGCATCGTGTTTTCCGGCATGTTCGGTCTGGGCATCGTGATGTACACCAAGATCAGCACCGATGTGCATCTGGACCACATCCTGTTCGGCAACATGCTGGGCATCGGGGCGTCGGACCTCTGGACGACGGGGGCGATCGCGCTGGTCGTCAGCGCCGTGGTTCTGGCCAAACACCGCGACCTGATGCTGCACACCTTCGACCCCGTGCAGGCGCAGGCGGTGGGCCTGCCGGTCAGGCTGCTGCACTACGGACTGCTGACGCTGATCTCGCTGACCATCGTGGCCACCCTGGCGGCGGTGGGGATCATCCTGTCGATCGGATTGCTGATCGCGCCCGGGGCCATCGCGTTCCTTCTGACCAAACGGTTCGACCGCATGCTGATGGTGGCAGTCGGCGCGACCCTTCTGGCGGGGGTCGCGGGGGTGTATCTGAGCTTCTTTCTCGACAGCGCCCCGGCCCCCACGGTGATCCTGATCCTGACGGGCATGTTCATCGCCGCATTCGTGCAATCGGCCCGCCGCGCAAGGCAGACTGCCCGGACATGACAAGGCCGGGCAGATGGTTCCATCCACCCGGCCCCGCGTCCTGTGTTCGCGTCAGACGTCGCGCGACGGCATCATGCCCTGACGGTCGGCCTCGTCGCGCGCACTGTCGACCACGCGAATGCCCGCATCCGCAAGCCGGTCCACAATCGCGGTGCCTGCCGATGTGCCTTCGGGCAGCATGTCCGAGATTTCGTTTCCGACATCCGTCATCGCGGCCTTCGCCTCGTCCTTGGCGGCAGCCAGAACCGACATCGCCTTGCGGCGCTCTTCCTGGAACACCGACTGCGCTTCGGCAAACAACCGGTCCCGGCTTTCGCCCAGCACCTCGTCTTCCATCCGGCTGCGCGGCAGCGCCCCGCCGATGGCGGCACCCACTGCAACGGCGATGGCCCCGACCACCAGCGGCTGTTCCTCGAACAGTCCGGCGGCGGCACGGCTGCCCCGGCTGATCGCCTGCTCTGCCTTCATGCGCGCGCTGTGCGCCGCTTCGCGGGCCGCGCGGACCCGGGCCTTCGCCTCGTCGGACAGATGTTCGGTGCCGTGCATCAAACGGTCCTTCAGATCGGCCGCGCGGTTGCCCAGATCGCCCGCCACTTCCTTGACCTTGTCCATCATGGCCCCGGCTGTGCCCTGCACCGCATCGGCCATTTGGCCGGCCGTTTCGGCGGTCGACTGGCCATAATCCGCGCCCGACCAATCCTGATTGTCGCGGTAGGACGACCGGCCCACGCTGTCGTCCGTGTCGTGGAACCAAGCATCATCTTCCTGCCACGACCGGCGCGCGCCGCGCAGGGGCGAGGCCTTGCGTGCGCGGCGGGTCGCCCCGGTGTCAGAGTTGGTGGCCCCGAACATCATCCAGGCCAGCCCGACGGCCGTCAGCGCCGTTGCGGCCGGGTTGCGGGCAATGGTCTGCGCGATGGATCGGCCGATCTCGCCGCCGATGTCGCCATTCTTGCCGCGAAACATGTCGCCCACATCGCGGACGATGCTTTCGACCGAGAATTTCTTCTGCAGATCGTTGATCGATCCGCTCAACTGGGCGCGTTCATTCTCGATGTCGCGCTCGATCTGGTCTGCGGTGCGGTTGTCACTTGTCATTGTAAGCATCCTTTACTGCTGCGGCATCCTTGCGGACATTGCGCGCTGCGCGATTTGGTATGAAGTCGGTGTTTTTCAGCGTCGATCTGGCCGACTGGACCATGATCAACGCAACAATCAGCAACACGGCCCCGACGATGACCGGTGCCCAGGGCGCGGGCACGCCAGCCCAGACCACGAAACCGACCAGCGCCGCCGCCAGAAGGTTCAGCGCGGTGATGGCCAGAACGACCGCCACTGCGATCTGCACGATGGCTCCTGTCACCTTCCCGAAGCTTTCGCCCACCTCGGCCCGCGCTAGGTCAACCTCGTTCCGGACCAGGTTGCTGACATTGCCCAGAATGTCCGCCATCATTTCGCCTACGGACTTTGGCGAGGCTTCCGGTGTCATCGAGGAAAGTCCGACGCGGTGGCGAATTCCGACCGGTCGGTGGCGTAGTCTGTGGTGAAGTCGTCCTGATCCAGATCATCGGACCGATAAGCCGTCGTCGATGTGCCGGTTTCGGCGGGCGACGCGTGACCCGAATTCGACAGTGTCGCCTTGGCATACCGGCTGGCGGCAAACCCCAGCAGCACGGCCCCCCCGAGGAACAGAACCGGATTGTCGCGCGCCACCTTGCTGACCGACTGGATGATCTCGCCCAGGTCCTTGTCGCGGATCGCATCCGAGGCATCGGCAAGGCTGTTGGCAACCTGACCCAGGGTCCGCTCCTGCGCCGAGCCGCCGCGCAGTTCTTCGGCGGCACGCCGCAGCGCCTGCGCCACATCGCCGACTTCGCCCGCGACGCGGTCTTTCGCCTGATTGGCCTGCGACCGCACTTCGGTCACCGTCTCGTCGAATTTCACTTTTGCCGCATCACGCAGATCGGCTGCCACGCTGCCGACCGCTGAAGCAACGTCCTTGATCGGGGTGTTCAAATCCGTGTTCATTTCGTTGTTCATCTGTCTGCCTTTCAAAAGAACGACCGTGGGCATCTTCCGCCCCGGACACCCCAGAACAACTCAGGACTTCGGCATTCGTTCCCGCCGATCCGCCCGGCACTGGCCCCGAACGCACAGGGCCGCACCTGCCGTGCGGCCCTGTCGCGACGGCAAACCCGGCGCGCGCGGGGCGCGGTGTCTGCCGCCCCGTACAGCCCTTCTGCCTCAGGACGCTGCACTGCTGCGGGCCAATCCGGCCTTGTCCGCCGCCTGAATCCGCTCGAACGTCGCAAGGGCCTGACCGACCACCTGATCCATGTTGTAATAGCGGTAGCTGGCAAGCCGACCCGCAAACCACACGTGATCCAGCCGGTTTGCCAGCGCCTGATACCGGCGCAGCAGAACGGCGTTTTCCTCGTTCGGAATCGGATAGAACGGATCGCCCGATGCCGAAGGATATTCCCGCGTGATGCTGGTGCGCGCGTGGACCTGGCCGGTCAGATGCTTGTACTCGGTGATCCGGGTAAAGTCCTCGGTCTGCGGATAGTTCACCGTTGCCACAGGCTGATACTGTTCGACATCCAGCGTCTCATGCTCGAAGCGCAGGGAACGGTAGGGCAGCTTGCCCAGACGGAAATCAAAGAACTCGTCGATCGGCCCGGTGAACACCATCTTGCGGAACTTGACCCGCCGGATCGCATCGACATAGCTCGTGGACAACTGCACGTCGATGTTGGGGTGATCCAGCATCCGTTCGAACATCACGGTATAGCCACGGGCCGGCATGTTCTGGAACGTGTCGGTGAAGTACCGGTCATCCGTGTTGGTCCGCGTGGGGATGCGCGCCGTCACCGACCTGTCCAGTTTCGACGGGTCCAGCCCCCACTGCTTGCGGGTGTAGCCCCGGAAGAACTTCTCGTACAATTCGCGGCCCACGGTGGACAGAACCACGTCTTCCGAGGTCTTGATCTCTGCGATCTCGATCCGCCGTTCGGCCAGGAACGCCTCCATCCCATCAGGGGTCAGGTCCAGATCGTAAAGCGTGTTGATCGTTGTCAGATTGATCGGGATCGGCACCAGTTTGCCGTCGACCTGTCCCAGAACGCGGTGTTCGTAGGGCCGCCATGCGGTGAACCGCGACAGATAGTCGATCACCACCTGCGCATTGGTATGAAAGATATGCGGGCCGTACTGGTGGATCAGAACCCCCGCCGCATCCTGACAGTCATAGGCGTTCCCGGCGATATGCGGGCGCTTGTCGATCACCAGAACCTTTTCGTTGCGCTCGCTTGCGATGCGCTCCGCCAGAACGCTGCCGGCAAACCCGGCCCCGACCACCAGCCAATCATACATGAAGGTGCACTCCGTTGTTCAGGCGTCGCAACGCCTTGTCACTGGTGGGCACCCGGTCGATGCATTGCCGCATCGTCTGCCAGGTCATGTCCCACGACGATCGGGCCAGATGGGCATCCACTGCCGCGCGCTGACCGGCGCCCGCCGCCTGAAGGGTGCGCTGCACCTCGGCCGGCATCGAGTTGGCGTCCCCGATCCGCACCAGACCCGCAGACCCGTAGTCGCTGACCACATCCGGAACGGCCGTCGATGACAGGGCCAGGCCCGCCGCCAGAAACTCGGGCGTCTTGGTGGGGCTGATGAACCGTGTCGCGTCGTTCAGCGCGAAAGGCATCCAGCCGGCCTGCCAGTTCGCCATGTAGGCGGGCAGATCGTTGTAATGCTTCGATCCCAGCCAGTGGATGTTGGCCGCGCGCGGCAGGGCCGCCGGGTCGATCTTGACCACCGGGCCGATCATCACGAACTGCACCTGCGGCAGCGCCGCCGCCGTGCTGGCCACCAGACCAAGGTCCAGCCGCTCGTCGATCACGCCAAAGAAGCCGACGCGCGGCGAAGGGATGGCCGCCTGGTCCGCCGGGTCGGGCAGGGCCTGACGCGCACGCAGGAAATGCGGCGCATCGATGCTGCTGGGCAGGCACAGCACCCGCGCATGGCGTTGACGCTTGGCGTCGTACAGACTGCGCCCGCCGGTGAACACGAAGTCGGCCAGCCCGAACAGACGGTCCTCGTTGGCCTTCAGGCTGGCGGGCGCAAACTTGAACGCGCTCAACTCGTCCATGCAGTCATAGATGCAGACATCGGCCGGCAGATGGTCGGTCCAGGTCACCGCCATCGGCGTGTAGTACCAGGTCACCAGACGGTCATGACGCGTGCTGCGCACCAGATCGCCGATGAAGTCGCGCAGGACGGCGTCCGTGTCTGCCGTGCCGTGGTTCAGGTAGGGAGTGATGACCGTGACGCCCGACGCGTCACGCCGCTGGCGCAACTCGTCATATCCGTCATGCCGGACGAATTCCTCGACGTAGAGAACCCGGGCGGTCCGTGCCGCGCGGCTGAGCAGATGCTGCGGGCGCTGCACCACAAAGTCCCAGCGAAGATGCGAAAAACAGATCAAAAGGTCGTCAAGCGACTGTGGTGAAACGGGGGGAAGAGCATTCATGTTCGCTGAACTCCAGATCGCGGTGATCGCCCCACAGCCATGCGGTCTGAATACAGGACCGGGCGTGGCGGCTGTGGCGTTCAACAATCAGAACGGGTTTTCGTTCCGCTGCCGCCGTACCCGGCCCGGACGAGGGTGGCCCGCGTCTGCGCGCCGGCTGGGTTGAAGGTGGGTCGGCGGGTTCAGGTCAGGCTTGCGAACCAGCCCGAAGGTTTCGGCGAACAAAATCGGCCGATGGCGGTTGAGAGGGTTCTGATCCATTCACAAGGGATGATCCCATGACAAGATTCCTGATGACCACCGCGCTGGCAACCGTTCTGGCAGCCTCGGTCACCCTGCCATTCGCCAGCTACTCCTACGCACAGACCTCTGCACAGACTGACTCGGGCACAACCGGGATGGACGGTTTCGTCGCACCCGAAGGATACTCGCGCTTTGAGGATCGCACGATGCTGACCGTCGAAAACCTGATGGGCGCGACGATCTACGACATTTCGGGCGAGACCGTGGGCGAGATTTCGGACCTCGTCCTGGCCACCGCCGGGTCGACGGGCTCCACCACCGGGACGATGGGCTCGACCACCACCGGCACGATGGATTCCACCACCACCGGCACGATGGACTCCACCACCGCGACCGACGGCACGGCCACCGGGACGATGGATTCGACCACCGCGACCGATGGCACGGCCACCGGCACGACCGACACCACAACCGCAACCGATGGCACGGCCACCGGCACGACCGACACCACAACCGCAACCGATGGCACGGCCACC
>JAIYDJ010000048.1 GCA_027487575.1 Rhodobacter sp.
CGTGCCCGACAATGTCGCGCCGCTGGACCGGGGGTTGCGCAAGTGACCGCCATGGGCCGACTCCGGCGCGCGGGCGGCCCGTGGACCGCAGCCCGGATCCTGAAACTGATGCTGGCGGCGCAGTGCGGGCTGGCGCTGTTTGTGGTGGTGGCCGATCTGCCGACAGAAGGTCTGCAACTGCCGTTCGGGTCCGGTCCCCGCTCTCCGACCACAGAGGTGCCGGTGACGCCCGGCAACCAGACCCGCCGCTTCGAGCCGTCCCGCCTGCCGATGGAACAACCGACCGGCCCGGATTTTCCGTCAGACGAATTCGTGTCGCCGCGTCTGGAATTCTCGCAGATTGAAACCGGCGGTCGCGAACACGCGGTCCTTCTGACAGGGTCGATTGCAAGCGGCGACGCCGCGCGCCTGCAGACATGGCTGGAGGGTCTGGCCGATCCGCCAACCGCCTTTTCCCTGCATTCCCCCGGCGGCGATGTGGACGAGGCGCTTGCAATCGGCCGCATGATCCGGGCCTCGGGGCTTCCGGTGGTGATCGCGTCGGGCGCATCGTGCTTTTCCGCCTGCCCCTACATTCTGGCCGGCGGGGCTGCGCGTGAAGTCTCGCGCCGGGGGATGGTCGGGGTGCATCAGCATTACTTCGGTGAAAACACCATTCTGCCGGCGTTTCTGCTGGTGTCCGACATCCAGGTCGGACAGGGCATGGTGATGGCCTATCTGGCGGAAATGGGCATCGATCCGATGATGATGTCCAAGGCGCTGATGACCCCGCCCGACGACATCTATATTCTGATACCGGAAGAACTGGAGACCTTTCGGCTGTCGACGCTTCTGTTGGACTAGGCGGTCGGGCGGACCTTGAGGATGCGGCTTGCGAACGGCTGCCGGAACGGTTCGGGTCCCCCGGCTGTTGACCCGTCAGGTCCCTCGTCCGGGTCACATGGTCGCAATGACCACCGGGTCAACACACAGGGATGACCGCGCGAAACGCCAGCCCGGCGGCGCGGAAGAAGGCAGAAGGCAGAAGGAAGTGGCATGATCCAGACGGACATTCACACCAACATGGCGACCGAGGTTGCCGAGATACCCGACGCCGCGGCGCGGTTCCTGTTGCAGTCGCGCGATCAGGTTCAGGCGGCCGCAGCCGCCCTGCGTGCGGCGGACCCGCATCTGGTGATCACCGTGGCGCGGGGGTCGTCCGACCACGCCGCGACCTATCTGAAATACGCCATCGAACTGCTGGCAGGTGTGCCGGTGGCCTCGGTCGGTCCATCCATCGCGTCGATCTATCAGCGGCCGCTGCGGCTGGCAGGGGCGGCCTGCCTTGGCATCTCGCAGTCCGGGCAAAGCCCCGACATCGTGGCCATGATGCAGGCCGCCAACGCAGGCGGTGCCCTGACGCTGGCCATCACCAATTTCACCGACAGCCCGATGGCCGCGGCCTCTGCCCATTGCCTGCCGCTGGGCGCGGGGGTGGAACGCAGCGTTGCGGCCACCAAGACCTTCGTAACGTCGATCTTGGCGGGGCTGGCGGTGCTGGCCGAATGGCAGGATGATGCACCCTTGCGGGCGGCCGTGGCGGGTCTGCCCGAAGCCTTTGCCAAGGGTCTTGCACTGGACTGGTCGCCGCTGGCGGCCCGCCTGACCCGGGCGCAGTCGCTGTACTGCATCGGGCGGGGACCGGCCTTCGCCATCGCCAGCGAGGCAGCGCTGAAATTCAAGGAAACCTGCGGGCTGCATGCCGAAAGCTATTCGGCGGCAGAGGTGCTGCATGGCCCGGCGGCCATCGTGCAGGCGCAGTTTCCGGTCTTTGCGCTGGGGGTGGCCGATGCGGCCCTGCCGCAGGTCGTGGCAACGGCCGAGCGGTTGGCGGCGCAGGGAGCCGATGTGTTCCTGACGGGCGGACCGGCTGCGGGTGCCACGCTGCTGCCTTCGGTTGCCGGATTGCACCCATTGGTGGCGCCGCTCGTGCTGACCACCACGCTTTACGCCTTCATCGAAGGGCTGGCACGACGGCGGGGCTTTGACCCGGATGCACCGCCCCATCTGCGCAAGGTCACCGAAACCCGGTGACCTGTCGGTCATCGGCGCGCGATCTGGACAATCCGCAGCGCGGCGATGATCACGGCGATCCCCGCGAAGGTGGCGGTCGTGGGGGTTTCACCGTAAACCAGCCAGCCCGTCGCCGTGGACAGGATCAGCGCGCCATAAGATAGCGGTGCCAGAACCGAGGCCGGGCTGTGCCGGTAGGCGCGCAGAAAGCAGAACTGCCCGGCCTGTGCCAGCACGCCGATTGCCAGCAGGGCGGGCCAGTCCGCCCCCCGTACCGGCACCCACAGGGTCAGGGCGGGCGGTCCTGCCAGCACCAGCAGCCCCACGACATAGAACAGCATCATCACCACCGCGCTTTCGCCGCGCAGCGCCCGGGTCTGGATCGTCGCCAGTGACCCGAATACCACCGACCCGAAGGCCGCCAGCAGACCCAGTCCGGGCAACAGCGCCACCGGACCGACCATCACCATCACCCCGCCAAAGGCCAGCGCGGCCCCGGCCCAGCCCCACCGCGTGACCTTTTCACGCAACAGCGTCACCGCCAGCAGCATCGTGACCGGCTGTCGGGTGAACGAAATCGCCGTGACCAGCGCCAGTGGCAACGCCGCCAGCGCCGCGAAATTGCAGGTCAGCGCCACGGCATTGCAGGCCACCCGGCCCGCATTCCGCCACGGTTGGTGCATGACCGCGAAATCCCGGCGGTTGAGCCAGACAAACGGCACAATCAGAACGCAGCCGATCAGCGCGCGCAGGAACACCAGTTGCACCGCCGGATAGTTGACGCCCTGCAGTTTGACGATCGCGGTCATCGCGGTGATCAGCACCATGTCCGCAATCAGCCATGGCGCGCCTGCATAGCCTTGGTCCTGTGCCGCCATATCGCGGTCAGCCCGCGGGCTGGACCAGATTGGCCAGCAGGCGGAACGCGCCGGGAACGAGGCTGTCGAGCTGGTGATGCAGCACCAGTGCGCAATGGCTGTGCCGTCCGCGCCCGATCCGCCCGGTCAGCAATGCGCCCTTCAGGGGCGCCTCGCCCGCGTCCTGCATCGCCAGCAGCGGTTGATACTCTGCCGACCAGTCGCTGGCGAAATAGATGCCGCGTTCCTTGTCCCACCCCTGCCAATCGGCGGCGGTAATCCGGTTCGGCCCGGCCAGCAGCGGATGGTCGGGTTGCAGCATCGTGACCTCTGCCGCTGGGTCCGTCACCCGCCACCGCAGCGACGGCGTGCCGACGACCAGACGGCGTGGCGGGGTCGCATCGGGTTGCCAGCCCTGATCGGGGCGCTGATACAGTGTCACCAGATGCCCGCCCTGCGCCACAAAGCGGTGCAGCGCCGGGACCGCCGCCGGCAGGTCAGGCCGGGTCCCGAAGGCCACGATGCCAACCACGAGCGTGCTGAACCGGGACAGATCCTGATCCGGGTCCAGCCGGTCCAGCGGCGTCACATCCGCCCCCATCCGGTCCAGCCAGAGGCCCACGCTGTCGCCTCCGCCGCCGATATAGCCGATGCGGGCGGTGGGCAGCACCAGATCAACGGCCAGAACGCGCAGGGTTTCCGGCGCAAGATGGCTGAACGCGCCCGAATGGGGATAGCGCGCCTCGTACCGTCGCAGGGCCGGGCGACCGCCGACCAGCGGCGTCAGGACATGCAGCCCCGGTTGCGGCGACCGGGGCAGGGATAGCTGCCCGCCTTCCACCGCAAAGCCGGGGGGCAAGTCCCAGTCCAGCCCTTCGGCACCGCGCAGCGGCGTATGCGCCACCGACCCCGCAAGCGGCACGATCACGGCGGACGGGTCCAGCGCCACAAGCCGGGCAGGCCCCACCTCCACCGGCGTTTCAAGGTCCTGCCTTGCGGTCATCCAGCGTCCGCCCACTGCCGCGCCGATCCGCAGGCTGACCGCACCATTGCCGCCAAGCGCCGACCATGCCGGATCGAACTGGCGCGTGAACGGTGCATCCTGGGCGACGGATAGCTTGGCACCGCCGGGCGCGCGGGCTGTCTCGGACGCGCCGTCCGGCAAAAGCAGGTCAACCGTGACCTCCTGCGCAGGCGGCAGCGCCCATTCCCACGACACCGCGCCGGTCGCCCCCGGAACCAGACGGGCGGGGGCGGCAGCGGCAAGCGTCGGCATCAGACCGGCGGCCAGCAGACAGGCCGCCTGCACTTCGGCCCGCTTGCGCGCGATCCGGTGGGCATGCGCGGCGGCAAAGCCACGCTCCGCTCCGACGGCAGCCAGGTCCAGCGCGGCATCCGCCCGGACAAGGGCTGCAACGACAGCCTCGGCATCCGGAAAGGCGGCCACGGCCTCGGTTACGGCCCGGGCTGCGGAATGCAGCGCATCGGGCGCGCCCGGCAGGGCGGCAAGGGCCTCCAGCGTGGCGGGCAGGCCGCCGGTGATCCGCGCCTCGGGTTCCCCCGCCACCAGATGCAGCGCCCAGGTGTCGCGCGGGGTCGCGCGCCAGTGACCCATGCCCTGCGACGCATGGAATAACCGGGACTGTTCGCCAAGATGGTCCCAGGCGGCACCCGTGGCCGGATCGACGCCCGGCGCTGCAACCATCAGCGTTGCAGGCGGAGGCGGCATTTCGTCGTCATAGGTGGCCCCGCCACCCGACCAGGCGGGAAGGTAGTATTTTGCCACCTGCCATGGTGTCAGACCTTCGGCCAGATGTTCAGGATGCGCCGCTGAGTCCGCCGCCAGCCGCAGCGCCGTCTCGGCGGCGCGGGTCATCGCGCGGTGATGGCCATGCTGTCCGGGCACGTCCAGAAAGGTCGGGATCACCACATCGGGGCGCTCGGTACGGTAGGCGCGCACCAGACGCTCGACGATCCGCGCCTCGCCCCAGCGCGCAAAGGTGGCATCGCCGTCCTTCGAAAATCCGAAGTCATGCACCGGATCGTCGGGACCGTGGCCCAGCCAGTGGATGTCGGCATCCAGCACGCGCGCCGCCTCCTCCATCTCGCGCGACCGCAGCACGCCCAAGGCCCCGCGGCGTTCCGGGCCCAGCACGTTCTGCCCGCCTTCGCCGCGCGTCGAACAGGCCACGACAACCCGCATCCCCAGCCCAAGGCGCAACCACGCCAGCAACCCGCTTTGTTCGTCATCCGGATGGGCCCCGGTGTTCATCACCGTGACAACCGAGGTCAGCCGGGACAGGGTCCGGTGCAGTCGGATCAGGGCGGGGTTGGCCATCTGGCGGGCGATCCGGTCGCGATCAGTCATCGGCACCTTCTTTCGGGTTTGCATGGGGGGGATCACCGGGCGCGGACCTTGCCGCGCCGCCGGTCTGCGTGTCCGGCACCGGACCGGGTCCGGTGTCGAGTCGGGGGATGATGGTGTCGAAGAAAGGCAGCGCGGCTGCGCCGAGGGCCGCGATCGTCTGGCCGGTGCGCCCGCGGATGACGCGCGGCAGGGCCCGGTCGCGCCGGTTGGCAACCGAGGTGCCCAGGGTCAGTCTTGAAATCAGCGCATCGATCACCGGATCGGACAATTCGCCGCCCAGGATCACCGTTTCAGGATCCAGGATGTTTTCCAGCATCGTGACGACCGGCGACAGGTGAGCCGCCGCCTCGTCCAGCCAGGCCATCAGTCCGGGATGCCCCGCGGCAAAGAGGGTCGCCAGATCGCCGGATGCGTCCGGGCCCAGCCGTTCGCCCAACGCATCGCGCGAGGCATAGCGTTCCAGACAGCCCGACTGCCCGCAGGCGCAGAGGCGTCCCCCGGGGGCGACGACCACATGACCGATTTCACCGGCGTTTCCGAAAGCGCCGCGCAGGGGTTGGGACTCGTGGATGATACCCAGTCCGATGCCGCCGCCGAAATAGATCATGCAGAAGTTTGCCAGACCCTGACCCGCCCCGAACAGCGCCTCGCCGACGGCGGCGGCGTTCGCGTCGTTCTCGATCACGACGGGCACGCCGGTTCTTGCAGCCAGCAGCCCCGACGCGTCGATCCCCGCCCAGCCGGGCAGGGTCGTGGGGCCGATTCCCGACATGTCCTCGATCCCGAAGGGGCCGGGCATCACGACCCCTACGCCCAGCAGGGCTGCGGGCAGACGGCGGCGGATGTCCGCCACCTGCGCCACGACCTGCGGGATCAGCGCCGCAGGGCCGGTGTCGTCCAGCGCGACCGACGCGTGTTCAAGGATG
This sequence comes from Rhodobacter sp., assembly GCA_027487575.1. GTDB lineage: Bacteria > Pseudomonadota > Alphaproteobacteria > Rhodobacterales > Rhodobacteraceae > JAIYDJ01. The sequence goes on from JAIYDJ010000048.1 coordinate 6,204, forward strand.
CGGCCGTGCAGGTCCAGCACCGTCGTCACCAGATGGGAGACCGAAATTTCAAAGCCGATGGTGATCGCGCCATCCGGGTTCAGCGCGAACTGTACCGGCGGCTGTCCACGCCCCGACCGCAGCCTTCCCAGATCGACCAGCAGGTTTTCGGCCAGCAGTTCCTCGATGATGTTCGCCACCGCCTGCGTCGTCAGGCGCGTCATGTCGGCGATCTGCTTGCGCCCCAACTGTCCGTGACTGCGCAGCAGGTCCAGAACGACGCGCCGGTTGTGCGCCCGGCTGCGGCCCGGATTCTTGCCCAGGGTAAATCTTTGTCGGTCGGGAACGTCTGTTCGCATCTGGGGTTTACCTGCAGCTTTGCCCGAAACTGCACGGACGATTACATTAACACAAGTAAATTATCTTATTGACTCGCGACAGTTTCGTGATGACCCTGAAGTTAGTGACGCCGTCTTTGCCCGCAGGGGTTGAAACGCCGTCGTTCCCAAGAATGCCGGTCGCCTGCGGCCGGGTTAACGGAGGTTCTGAAATGCGCAAGGGTATCCTGTTTGCCGGCCTGATGGCTGGAGTAAGCCCGCTGACCGTCTCGCCCGCTCAGGCGGTCGAAATCGAATACTGGCAGTATGTGTTCGAAACGCGGGTGACCGCGATGGATCAGCTGATCGCGGCCTTCGAGGCGGCCAATCCCGATATCACGGTTAAGCAGGTCACCTTCCCCTACGCCGATTACCAGACCCGCGTGGTTGCCGCCAACATGGCGCAGCAGGGGCCGGACGTGCTGCAGCTGTTCTACGGCTGGGCTGATCAGTTCATCGGCGGCAAGGTCATCCAGCCGCTGTCGCCCGATGTGTTCCCCCATGCGCAGATCGAGGCCGATTTCTTTCCGATCGTCAGTGCGATGAAACGGGGCGACGACTACTATGGTTTGCCGACGGCGGTGCGTTCGCTCGCGCTGTTCTACAACAAGGATCTGATGACGGCGGCCGGGCTTGACCCGAACACCCCGCCCACGACGCTGGAAGAACTGGTCACCCAGGCCAAGGCGATGACGGAAGTGGACGGCGCGGGCAACATGTCGACTGCGGGAATGACGCTCGACATGGGGGGGCAGGATCACCAGTGGTGGCGCGAAGTGCTGGTGCGCCAGTTCGGCGGCGTTCCTTACAGCGAGGATGGCGCCACCGTCACCTACAACGATGCTGCGGGTGCGGCGGCTCTGAAGTTCTATACCGACCTGCAAACCGTCGAGAAGATCGGTCAGCGCGGGTTCATGGACGAAGGTCAGGCTGCCTTTCGGGCAGGCCGGGCCGGGTTCACCATCGACGGCACCTTCCGGCTGGGCTCGTACCGCACGATCGAGGATTTCGAATGGGGCGTCACGGAACTGCCCGCCAATGCCGATGGCGTGCGGTCCAACTACGCCAGCTATTTCGCCAACGCCATCGGCGCGGGAGCAGAGGGCGAAGAGCTTGAGGCGGCACAGAAGTTCCTGGCCTACATCAGTTCGGAAGAGGCGATGAAGATCTGGCTGGACGTGGTCGGCGAACTGCCCGCCCGCCGGTCCGCCGCCATGACGGAAGAAAACCTCGCCAACCCGATCTATGCCCCGTTCCTCAAGGGGCTGGATTACGCAAGGACGACGCTGTTCCTGGATGAGGCGGCACAGCGCCAGAACACCATCGACATGGCAAACCGCATCCTGATCGAAGGGCAGTCGGTAGAAGAGTCGCTGGCCGCCGCCGCCGAGGCGGAACAGGCGATCATCGACCGCGTCAAGCAGTGATCCAGGCAGGAAGGTAGGCACTTTCGATGGCATTGGTGGAACAGGGGGCGCCGCACCGGCGCCCCGACAGACCGCACATCTTCTGGACCATGCGGCGGCGACAGTTGCTGTGGGTCTGGAGCTTTCTGGCGATCCCGGTCCTGTTCTACGGTGTCATCCGGTTCTACCCCACCGGTCAGGCCTTCTGGCTGTCGCTTACCGACTGGGACCTGATGTCGGAGCCGTCCTTCATCGGGCTGGAAAACTACACCCGCCTGTTCGCCGATCCGCAATTCGGCAGCGTGTTCCGCAACACCTTTGCCTATCTGATCATGGGCACGCCCATCAGCCTGCTGCTGTCGTTCCTGATCGCCTACGCGCTGGACCGCGTCCGGTTCGGCCACACATTTCTGCGGGCGCTGTATTTCCTGCCCTTCATCACTACGGCTTCGGCGATGGCATGGGTCTGGCGCTGGTTCTATCAGCCTGCCCCGATCGGCGTGATCAATGACTTCCTTTCGGGGTTCGGCATCCCGCAACTTGCCTTCCTGAACTCGACCACATGGGCGCTGCCGTCGATCATGGTCACGGCGATCTGGGCCGGTCTCGGGTTTCAGATCATCATCTTCATGGCGGGCCTGCGCGCCATTCCGGCCACCTATTATGAAGCCGCGCGGATCGACGGTCTGGGCGAAGGCGCCATCCTGCGCCGCATCACGCTGCCGCTTCTGAAACCGACGACGGTGTTTCTGGTGGTGTTCTCGTCGATCGGCTTCCTGCGGATTTTCGATCAGGTCTACAACATGACCACGAACGACCCCGGCGGGCCGCTCGGTTCCACCAAGCCGCTGGTTCTGATGATCTATCAGACCGCGTTTTCCTCATATCAGATGGGCTATGCCGCGGCGCAGACCGTGGTCCTGTTCACCATCCTGCTGATCGTCTCGCTGCTGCAGCTTTGGGTGTTGAGGGAACGCGCATGACCACCGCCCTTGCCATGCCCCGCATCAATCCGGGCCGCATCCTGATCTGGACCCTTCTGTTTCTGGGTGGGGTCATCATGGTGACGCCGCTGATCTTCATGTTCTCGACCTCGCTGAAAACGGCGGGGCAGGTTTATGACCTGCGGATGATCCCGGCAGCGCCCACGCTGGACAACTATGTGCGGGTCCTGTCGGACGGGCGCTTCCTGCGGTGGTTCTTCAATTCGACCTTCATCGCGCTGACCGTCACCCTGTCCAATGTGTTCTTCGACAGCCTCGTGGGCTACACGCTGGCCAAGTTCCGGTTCCGGGGGCGGTACTTCGTGTTCCTGGCCATCCTGTCGACGCTGATGATCCCGACCGAGATGCTGGTGATCCCGTGGTATCTGATGTCGGCAGAGTTCGGTTGGCTCAACAGCTATTGGGGCATCATGTTTCCGGGCATGATGACGGCCTTCGGCACGTTCCTGATGAAGCAGTTCTTCGAAACCGTGCCCGACGACTTTCTGGAGGCCGCGCGGATCGACGGGTTGAACGAATTTACCATCTGGTGGCGTGTGGCGATGCCGCTGGTGACACCGGCGCTGTCGGCGCTGGCGATCTTCACCTTCCTTGGCAACTGGACGGCCTTCTTCTGGCCGCTGATCGTGACCACAAGTCAAGACCTTTACACCCTTCCCATCGGCCTATCGAGTTTTGCCGTCGAACAGGCGATCCAGTGGGAAATGATCATGACAGGGGCGGCTCTTGCCACCCTGCCGACGCTGGCGGTCTTCCTGCTGCTGCAACGCTACATCGTGCGCGGCGTGATGCTTGCGGGCCTGAAAGGATGACGATGACGGACCCGAGGCTTTCCGACAGATCGACCTTCCCCGATCCGGTCTACAAGGACACCGTGCTGCGACCGCTGTTCGACGGGGCGAAGACCCACCATATCGACGGCTTTCGCCGCATCGACCGGGCGCATCTGGTGATGCTGGCCGAAACGGGCATCCTGCCGCGCGACGTGGCGGGCCGCATCGCCCGCGCGCTGCAGGCCATCGATGCCGAGGTGGACCCGGCCACGCTGACCTATACAGGCGCTGTCGAGGATTTCTTCTTTCTGATCGAAGGTGAACTGAAATCCCGCCTCGGTCCCGACGATGCGGGTCGGCTGCACACGGCACGGTCGCGCAACGACATCGACCACACGCTGTTCAAGCTGGCGCTGAAGGCACGGCTGGACACCGCCCTTGCGCAGTCCCGCGCCCTGCTGGACGCGCTGATCGCCACCGCCGACCGCGAAAAGGCGACCCTGATCGTCGCCTACACCCACGGCCAGCCAGCCCAGCCGACAACGCTGGGCCATTACCTGTCGGCGGCCATCGAAATCCTGATCCGCGACATCGACCGGCTGCAGGCGGCGCGGGGCGTGGTCAACCTGTCGTCGATGGGGGCTGCGGCGATCACCACCTCGGGCTTTCCGGTGGATCGCGCACGGGTCGCGCATCTGCTGGGCTTTGCGGCCCCGCAACGCAATTCCTACAGCTGCATCGCGGCGGTGGATTACATCACCGCCACCTATTCCGCGTTGGAACTGACCTTCCTGCATCTGGGCCGCTTCATCCAGGACCTGCAGTTCTGGACCGCGTTCGAGGTGGGGCAGATCTATGTGCCCAACGCGCTGGTGCAAATCTCGTCCATCATGCCGCAGAAACGCAATCCGGTGCCGATCGAACACATGCGGCATCTGTCCAGCCAGACCGTCGGCCGCGCGCGGGTCATGCTCGACATCGTGCACAACACCCCCTTCACCGATATGAACGACAGCGAGGGCGAAAGTCAGGAAGCCGGGTATCAGGCCTTTGACAGTGCAGGCCGCGTCTTGCGCCTGCTGGCGGCCTTCGTGGCGCAGATGCAGGTCGATCCCGCCCGTGTGGCGCACAACATCCGCCGGTCCTGCATCACCATCACCGAACTGGCGGACACGCTGGTGCGGCGCGACGGGCTGTCGTTCCGTCAGGCGCACGAAATCGCCGCCGGTGTCGCCCGCGCCGTGGTCGCCGCGGGCAGCGACCTGCCCTCTGCGGGGTATGCGCCGTTCTGTGCCGCTTTTGCAGCGGCCACTGGCCGGGTTCCCGCGCTGACCGAAGCGGACTTCCGGCACATCGTGTCCCCCGAATACTTCGTCTCGGTGCGCGACCGGTTCGGCGGTCCGGCCCCTGCCGCGATGGCCGAGGCGCTGACCCATTACCGCGACCGTGCCACGGGATTTGCCGCAACTGCCGCAGACCACGCCCGTGCCGAGGCAGAGGCCGCCGAAACACTCGCCCGATCATTCCAATCCCTGGTGGAGGCTGCCTGATGGCAACCATTGCGCTGCGCAATCTCGTGAAATCCTACGGCAAGACCGACGTGATCCACGGCATCGACCTAGATATCGCCGACGGCGAATTCGTCGTGTTCGTCGGCCCGTCGGGCTGCGGCAAATCCACCACCCTGCGGATGATCGCGGGGCTTGAGGAGGTGTCGGGCGGCGAGATCCTGATCGGCGGCGAGGTGGTGAACGAACTGGACCCCAAGCGGCGCAACATCGCCATGGTGTTCCAGAACTACGCGATCTATCCGCACATGACCGTGCGCCAGAACATCGCCTTCGGGCTTTACACCTCTCCGTTGTCGCGTGACCAGAAAGATGCCCGTGTGACCGAGGCCGCCGCCATGCTGGGGCTGGAGCCGCTTCTGGACCGCCGCCCGGCGGCGCTGTCGGGCGGGCAACGGCAGCGCGTCGCCATCGGCCGCGCCATGGTGCGCAATCCGGCCGCCTTCCTGTTCGACGAGCCGCTGTCCAACCTCGACGCGCAGCTTCGCGCGCAGATGCGGATCGAAATCAAGCGTCTGCACCAGCGGTTGGGCACCACCATCGCCTATGTCACCCATGACCAGATCGAGGCGATGACAATGGCCGACCGGATCGTCGTGATGCGGGACGGGCACATCCTGCAATCTGGAACCCCCAGCGAGATCTATGACTCGCCTGTCAACGTGTTCACGGCGCAGTTCATCGGCAGTCCGTCGATGAATCTTGTTCCGGGTGCCGAGGTGGCAGGCCGTATCGCCGTGCAACCCGGCGGGCCGCTGCTGGTGGGATTTCGTCCGCATGATCTGGTGGTCGGGGCCCCGGAGGGCGCATTCACCGTGTCGGGGGCTGTCACGGCGGTCGAACCGCTGGGCCCCGAAACGCTGGTGCATTTCGAATCCGGGGGGCGCCCGGTGATCGCCACGGCACCCGGCCGGATGGTGCCCGCCGTGGGCAGCACGGTCACGGCCTCGGTTGCGGCGGGCGCGCTCTATCTGTTCGATGCCGCCACGGAAAATGCCCTGGGGCGTCGCTGACCCCTTGCGGCCGGTCACGGGCGCAGCGCGGGTTGCGGCTGTGGCGTGCATTGCGTCAGGGAATTGATGTGATCTGATGGGTTTGGCGCTGGCGCGAAGCCCACCCTTGCGCAACACTGACCGATGAACCGGGTCGACAAGCGGCCCGAGACACCCGCCCGGGGGGCGGTCGGAAGGGAGCGGACGGACCTTGGCCAATCTTTACGGCAGACCTTTGAATGCCGCCAGCCTTGGTGCCCGCGCGGGCAGCCTGTCGCAATTCGGTGGCGTCCGGTTGGTCTGTTGCGAAGACGGCGTCGAACGGGGCATGCGGCTTCTGGAGTTCCGCACCGGGTCCGGTCTGTGTTTTTCGGTCATGCCCGACCGGGCGATGGACTTTGCCGAGCTTTCGCACGCCGGTCGCTCCATCGGCTGGCATTCGCCCACCGGCTTTCGCCATCCGTCGCTGCACGAACCCGAAGGCGAGGGCGGGTTCGGCTGGCAGCGGTCGTTCTCGGGGTTTCTGTCCACCTGCGGGCTGGACCACATCCTTGGCCCTGAAGAAGTTGAGGCTTCCAGCTACAACTACCCGAACCGCCCGACGGCGCGGCACGGCCTGCACGGACGGGTCGGCGCGGTCCCGGCGCGGCTGACCGGCTACGGCGAATACTGGCAGGGCGACCGCTGCATCCTGTGGGCCGAAGGACTGATCGTGCAGGCGACGGTGTTCGGCGAAGTGCTGCATCTGCACCGGCGGATCGAGGCCGATCTGGGCGGAAACGAGGTGCGCCTGTCGGACCGCGTGGTGAACGCAGGCTTTTCCCGCACGCCGCATATGTTCATGTATCACGTCAATCTGGGCTATCCGCTGATCGACGAGGGTTCGCGCTATCTGGCCCCGGTGCGCGAGGTGGTCTGGGCCGCCCATGCCGACCGCCTGCAGGCGCAGGGTGTCGGCTATCGCACCTGCCCGGGCCCGGTGGCGGGCTTTGCCGAACAGGTCTGGCAGCATGACATGGCCTGCGATGCGGCGGGTCTTGTGCCGGTGGCGGTCGTCAATGACCGCATCGGCCTTGGTCTTGTGGTCGAAACGCGGGCAGACCAGTTTCCCTGCGCCTATCAGTGGCAGAACTTTCAGGCCGGGCATTACGTGATGGGCGTCGAACCCGCCACGCATCACGCGAAGGGCAACCGGTTTGCCCGTGACCGGGACGAGATGATCTGGCTGGATGCGGGCGAGGGGCGTTCCTACGATTGCCGGTTCTCCGTGCTGGACGGGGCGGAGGCCATAGCCATGGCCGAGGCGCGGGTCACCGCCATCGCCACGCAGCCCGACACGGATTTTCCGGTTCCCTCGGGGCGGTTTGCGCCCCTGCATGGCGCAGACCGAAAGGCCCCGACATGACCGCCACGCTGACCCCCTATGTACCCCGCGATTACAGCCTGACCGGCCCCGAAGCCGCCCGCGCGGTGCAGGCGGGACTGGCGTCGGCTGAATGGTATCATTCCGACGTGCCGCGCAAGGTGATGAAAGACCTGATGCAGCGCCGCGACGGTCCCGCGCTGCGCGATACTGCGATCTGGCTGGGGCTGATGCTTGCGACCGGGGCAGGGGGCGTGGCCACCTGGGGCACATGGTGGGCCGTGCCGTTCTTTCTGGTTTACGGCGTGCTTTACGGGTCGGCCTGCGACAGCCGCTGGCACGAATGCGGCCATGGCACCGCCTTTCGCACGCCCTGGATGAACGACGCTGTCTATCACCTTGCCAGCTTTCTGGTGATGCGCAACCCGGTCTCCTGGCGGTGGAGCCACGCGCGCCATCACACCGACACGATCATCGTCGGCCGCGACCCCGAAATCGGCCACTTCCGCCCGCCGCAACTGATGCTGGCCGCGCTGCACTTCATCGGCATTCCCGACATCTTCCTGCATTTCCGGGTGCTGGCCCGCAATGCGGCAGGGATCATCACGCCGGACGAGGCCGACTACATTCCCGAAACCGAACGCCCCAAGGCGATTTTCGCCGCGCGCGTCCATATGGCGATCTATGCTGGGGCGGCGGTCTGGGCGCTGGCAAGCTGGTCCTTCCTGCCGCTGATGCTGATCGGCGGGCCGCGCATCTATGGCACCTGGCACATGGTGATGACCGGCCTCATCCAGCATGGCGGGTTGGCCGAGGATGTGCTGGACCACCGGCTAAACAGCCGCACCGTCTACATGAACCCCATCAGCCGCTGGATCTACTGGAACATGAACTACCACATCGAACATCACATGTTTCCGATGGTCCCCTACCATGCGCTCCCGCGCATCCACGCCCTCATCAAGGACGACCTGCCACCGCCCGACCCCTCGATCTGGGCCGCCTACAAGGGCATGATCGCCACCCTCTGGCGTCAGCGTACCGACCCGACCCATACGCTTTTCCGCGCGTTGCCCCCTACGGCGCGACCTTACCGGGCCGACCTGCACCGGTTCGACGTGGAAAGGGGCGGTGCATGACCATCTGGCTGGACGTTTGCGCTGTCGAAGAGATCGACCCCGAGGATGTGATGCGCTTTGACCACGAAGGCCGCACCTTTGCCATCTACCGTTCGGCGAAGGGAGAGGTCTTTGCCACCGATGGCCTGTGCACGCACGAGAAGGTCCATCTGGCCGACGGGCTGGTGATCGGCGACACCATCGAATGCCCCAAACACAACGGTCGCTTCAACTATCGCACCGGCGCACCGCTGCGCTCTCCGGTCTGCGTGGCGCTGGCTACCTATCCCGCCCGGATCGCGGCGGGCCGGATCGAGATTGCCCCCGGCGGTGCTGCATGAGGAAGCGTCCCACCGTTGCCGACCTGCGTGCGGACAAGGGCCGGGGCCAGAAGACCATGCTGCGCTATTTCACCCTGGACGAGGCTGCGGCGGCCGAGGCGGCGGGCATCGACATCGCCTCGGTTCCGCCGGACCTTGTCACCGACCCGCGCTACCGGCAGGCCGCGCCGGGGGTCTTCAGCATGACCGGCAAAGCGCACCCCGAGGCGGGAACGCCGGATGACTACCTGCGCTTTTGCGGGCAGATGCTGCAGGGCGGGGCGGATGCGCTGTACTGTTCCGGCAGCCTGCAGACCGTCGAATACCTTGCCCGCGAGTTTATCCCCGTCGTCGGCCATGTCGGCCTTGTGCCCAGCCGCGCGACCTTCACTGGCGGGTTCCGCGCCGTGGGCAAGACGGCCCAAGGCGCCATCGCCCTTTTCGAAGAATGCCGCCGCTATCAGGACGCGGGCGCTTTCGCGGTGGAAATCGAGGTGGTTCCGGTCGAGGTTGCCACCGCCATCAGCACCCGGCTTGACATCCTGCTGTGGTCGATGGGCGCGGGCCCCGGCTGCGACGCGCAATACCTTTTCGCCGAAGACATTCTGGGCGAAAACCGGGGCCACTTGCCCCGCCATGCCAAGGTCTACCGCAATTTCGCCGCGGAATATGACCGCCTGCAGGACGAACGCATCGCGGCCTTCACCGAATTCCGCGCCGATGTGGCCAGCGGGGCCTTTCCCGAACCGCGCCATGTCGTCACCATGGACCCCGATCAGCACGAAGCCTTTCTGAAAGGGATCGGCGGATGAAACTGGGGCTGGAGGGCAAGGTGGTCATCGTGACCGGGGCCGCGCGCGGCATCGGGGCCGCCATCGCGCGCCTTCTGGCCGACGAAGGTGTCCACGGGCTGCTGCTGGTAGACCGCGACGGCCCCGCCCTGCACCGTTTGTCCGCAGAACTGTCGGCAAAGGTCGAACCGGTGGTTGCCGATCTGAGCGATACCGCAGCGCCGCAGGCCATCGCCGCCGCCGCAGCAGCCCGCTTTGCCAGGATCGACGGGTTGGTGAACGCCGCCGGGCTGACCACGCGCGGCTCTGCCGCCAGCGGTACGGCCGATGTCTGGGACAGCCTTTTTGCGGTCAATGCCCGCGCGGCTTTCTTCCTGATGCAGGCGGCCATTGCCGACATGACCGCCCGGACCGCCCCAGGCAGCATCGTCAACATCCTGTCGATGCACGCATACGGCGGCAGTCCGGAACTGGCGATCTATGCCGGGTCCAAGGGCGCGCTGGCCACGCTGACGCGCAATGCCGCCCATGCCCACTTGGCCGACCGAATCCGGGTGAACGGCATCAATCTGGGCTGGGTCGCCACCGAATCCGAACACCGGATGCAGGCGGAAACCCTGGGTCGCGGCCCCGGCTGGCAGGCCGAAGTGGCCGCAACCCTGCCGCTGGGCCGTCTGGTCACGGCCGAGGAATGCGCGCGCCTAGCGGTGTTCCTGCTGTCGGATGCCTCTGTCCCGATGACCGGGTCGATCATCGACTTCGAACAGAAAGTGGCGGGGGCGCTGTAACCGATGCAGGACAAGGCCGCCACCACAGCCCGCCCCGCCCCACCCCGTGATTTCGACGCCCTGCGCGAAGGTCTTGCTGCCCGCAACGGCACGCTCAGCCGCCGTCTGTCGCAGGTCGCGCAGTTCTTCCTGAACCACCCCGAAGAGGTGGCCGTCACCACGCTGGTCCGTCTGGCCGATCAGGCAAAGGTGCCGCCCGCCACCATCACGCGCTTTGCCAAGGAACTCGGCTTTGCCGGTTTCGCCGACCTGCAACTGGTGTTCCGCGAACGTCTGCTTGGCCCGCGCCTGCCCTATGCCGAACGCATGGCACAGCCGGGCCTTGGCGAGTCCGATCTTGACCATCCGGGTCAGGTGTTCGGCAGTTTTGTGCAGGCCGCGGTGCAATCGCTGTTGCGGATCGAAGAGGCGCTGGACCGTGACGCGCTGGAGGCCTTCGTCACGGTGCTGGCGGCCAGCGACGTGGTGCATGTCGCCGCCGCGCGCGGGGCCTTCGGGCTGGGGGCCTATGCGGTCTACGGACTGGGCAGCATCGGGCGGCGGGCGCATCTGATCGACAATCTGGGGGCGATGCGGGCGATGCAGGTGCAGGCCATCGGGCCGGGTGACACGCTGCTGGCAATGACCTTCGACGACTACACGCCTGAAACGGTGGAGATTGCCCAACGCGCTGCGGCGCGGGGCGTGCAGGTGTTGGCCGTCACCGACAATTCCCTCAGCCCCGTTGCCGGTCTGGCCGCGCATGTCCTTTACGTGAACGAGGCGCGCCTTGGACATTTCCGCAGCCAGGTGCCCGCGATGGTGGTCTGTCAGGCGCTGATCGTGGCGCTGGGGCGGCGGCTGTATTCGGTTGGCGATTATCAAAACGGGAAAAATGAAAAATCCGTTGCATCGAATCGCGCCAGCGCCAAGGATCGGGGCGGGAGGACGCCATGATGCACAGCCGCTTCGATTTTTCCGGGGCCGAGGTTCTGGTGGTGGGCGCAAGCCGGGCCGGGATCGGTGCCGCCATTGCCCGCGCGTTTCAGGATGCGGGGGCAAGCGTGGCGATCACCGGGGCCGAACCCGAACCCGCGCCCGAAGACCAGGGCCGCTTTGCCTATACTCGGCTGGACGTGACAGACGGCGCGGCGGTGCAGGCGCTGGCCGAAACCGTTCCGAAACTCGACATTCTGGTCAATTGCGCCGCAATCACCGCGCGGGGCGAAGAGATGGCCCCCGCGTTCTTTCAGCATGTGGTCGACGTCAACCTGCACGGCACCTTCCGTACCGCCGAGGCGTTTCATGTCCGGCTGAAGGCAGCGAAAGGCGTTCTGATCAACATCGCCTCGATGTATGCCATGTTCGGCAGCCCGCGGAACCCGGCCTACGGCGCCAGCAAGGCCGCCGTCGTGCAATTGACCAAATCGCTGGCCATCGCCTGGGCGGCGGACGGCATCCGCGTCAATGCCGTCGCCCCCGGATTCGTCGTCACCCAGCAATCGGCGCGCAGCCGAACCGACCCGGCACATGTGGCGGCGGTCAATCTGCGCACGCCGATGGGCCGCTGGGGCCTACCCGATGATATCGCCGGGCCGGTGCTGTTCCTCGCCTCCGACGCGGCAAGGTTCATGACTGGCACCTGTCTTGCGATTGATGGAGGATATTCGATTGCCTGAAGTTGCCGCAGCCGTCATCGGAACGGGGTTCATCGGGGCCGTGCATGTGGGCGCACTGAAACGGCTGGGAATTCCGATTGCGGGTGTGCTGGGGTCCAGTCCCGCGCGCGGGGCCGAACGGGCGGCGGCACTGGGGGTGGGCCGGGCCTATGCGTCGCTGGCCGAACTTCTGGATGATCCCGCCGTGCAGGTGGTGCATGTCACCTCGCCCAACGTCTTGCATTATGAACAGGTCAAGGCGATCCTGACCGCCGGCAAGCATGTGATCTGCGAAAAGCCGCTGGCGATGACCTCGGCCCAGTCCGCCGAGATGCTGGCGCTGGCGCGGGCGACCGGCAAGGTGGCGGCGGTCTGCTACAACACGCGCTTCTATCCCCTGAACCAGCAGGCGCGCGGCATGGTGGCGGCTGGGGAGCTGGGCGAGATGCGGCTGATCACCGGGCAGTTCCATCAGGACTGGCTGGCCAAGGACACCGACTGGAACTGGCGGCTCGAGGCGGACGAGGGGGGCGAACTGCGGTCGGTCGGCGACATAGGTACGCATTGGGTGGATCTGACCAGCTTCATCATGGGCCAGCGCGCCAGCGCCGTGTTTGCCGAACTTGCCACCTTCCATCCCGTGCGGCAGAAACCGACCGGTCCGGTCGAGACGTTTTCCGCCGTGCGCGGCGCGACCGAACCGCGCGCGGTCAC
>JAIYDJ010000006.1 GCA_027487575.1 Rhodobacter sp.
CCTGCCGCTGCGCAATCCGCAAAGCTCCGCGCCAGCCCCCGTTGCCCAACCCGCCCAAATGGGCAAAACTCAAACCCGGAGTCTCGCTCACGCTGGATAAAAGTTGGGGCCAACGTCAGAGCTTCCGCCACAACATCACCATTTCCGAGTATCATCCGGCATTTTCCAGCCCGTTCAAACTGATCAGCAACGGCATCAAATGCGTGCACAGAGAATGATGACGACATGATATCAATCGTCGCCCCTTCAGTGGACCACGACTTCAGCTCATCGAGCGCCCGCTCTGTCCCACTGTTACTGATGAGCTTCATGTGTCGGCTACTCCACAAAGTCTTACTGTCGCGCCCGCTGCGTCGAGTCCCAACTTCACTACTAAGTGCAGAGGAAATTGCGTCAACACAAAGCGTTATGGCCGGGGTTGCCCAATCCGATTCAACTGCAGTTAGTGACATCTTGGATTGCTGAGACGCTGCCACCTTCGTTTTTGGTGTTCCCAACATCGCGCATCCTGAACCGCTGGCTACTACGATCTCGGCAGCCGCCAACATCTGGCCGCTCGGATATCATTTGCCGCGAGACCTCCCGTTCTGGGACACCGTCAATAAGTCTGGGAAGAGTTCACTCCACCGTGGAGTGCAAGCAGACGACGCTGTGATAAAGCTCCGGCACGAAAAGGACGCAACTTAAGAGCATGGCGCCTAGAACGGGTCGGTGAACTCGCCGCCTGTAGTCAACAACTCCAACCCCATCTCCTGCATATGTACCGCTCTATCCTGTCCCGCTTGAGAAGCGCCTTTGCCAGCCCAGGGCAAGGTCGCTCCAGGCACAGATGATCAACACTGGTCTGCTCAATGCCCTGCCGATGGTAGCTGCTGTCGATGACGGCGACCTTGGGCGGACGGCCGATGATGGATTCTGTCAAAGAAAATGCAGCGAAAACAGGGTCCAGTGAATCCGATGCTTCCGCACGGAACCAAAACACCCCGTTTTTGTGACATTTATGGGTCGTTTTTCAGCTTGGGCACCAAAGCCCGATCATGCTTCCAGTTCCTCATCCCAATAGAGATAGTCCATCCAGCTGTCGTGCAGGTAGTTGGGCGGAAAGCGGCGGCCGTGGGACTGCATCTCTTCCGCCGTGGGCTGGCGCGGTTTGCGGGCCAGTTGCAGACCGGACTGCCTGAGCGTCGCCGACCCCTTGCGCAGATTGCAGGGAGAACAGGCCGCGACCACGTTTTCCCAACTGGTAATCCCCCCGCGCGAACGCGGCAGAACGTGGTCGAAGGTCAGATCCCCCTTGGCCCCGCAATACTGGCAGCAGAATTCGTCCCGCAGAAAAAGATTGAAGCGTGTGAAGGCCACACGCTTCTGCGGTTTGACGTAGTCCTTCAGCACGACGACCGAAGGTATTCGGAAGGTCTGACGCTGGCTGTGGACCACCTGTTCGTATTCGGCGACGATGGTGACGCGGTCCAGAAAGGCGGCCTTGATCGCCTCCTGCCAGGGCCACAAGGACAGCGGGTAATAGCTGAGCGGGCGGTAGTCCGCGTTCAGCACCAGCGCGGGGTGATGCTTCAGCGCGGCCGGGTCCCGCACGAACTGTGTTCTGAAATCGCCGTCCATCAAAGACCCCGCCCCCAGCCTTGCTTGCCGTGCGCCCCCGACGGGGACACCACCCCAACCCCAGAAACTATATCTGGCGCTTTTCGTCTGGCAAGCCCCCCACGTGGTGTAGGCCGACGCCTGCCCTGCCTTTGCTGCTGTCTGACATGGGGACGTGACGGCAAAATGACATCCCGCCCCGCAGCCCATCATGGCCTTGTGACCGGCCAGCCACAAGGCCGCCCGGCGCCACAGCAGTTTTTTGCCGCAGCGGCTCGCGTACCGGTTACTTTTTTCGGCGGGCGGGCTATCAGATGCGGAATTGCACAAGGACGTCCGATGTTCAGCCGCCGCTTTTTCCTCTTGATGACCGCCACAAGCGGACTTGCCTCCGCCTGTGGCAGAAGGTCCGACCGGGGCACGGCGGTGCCAATGAACCTTTATCCGGGCGAAACACCGCAAATGCGCGCCCTGATCCACCGGTACGCACGGGTCCATGACATTCCCGAAAGCCTGCTGCACCGGGTGATCCAGCGCGAAAGCGGGTACAATGCGGGTGCGCGCAACGGCCCCTACTACGGCCTCATGCAGATTCTGCCGCAAACCGCCAGAACCATGGGATACACCGGCAGCCCCGACGGATTGCTGGATGCCGAAACCAACCTGACCTATGCGGGCCGCTATCTGCGCGGCGCGTGGATGGTGTCGGGCGGTGACGAGGCCGAAGCGGTGGGCTGGTACGCGCGCGGCTATTACTACGAGGCAAAGCGGCTGGGCCTGCTGGAAGAAACCGGCCTGCGCAGCTAAGGCGCGATTAGTACCACGCGTCAGCCATTCCGGCCTTCCGCCGCGCCACGAAATCGTCCAGCGCGTCGCGCATCGCAATGTCCATCGGCGGAGCCTCGAATTCGGCCAGACGCCGTTTCCACAGCACGTTCGCCCGCGTCGCGGCGTCGGCCGACCCTGCCGCCTCCCATTTCTCGAAGGGCTCGTTGTCGGACAACTCGCTGTCCCAGAACGCCGTCTCGTAGTGGCGCATGGTGTGCGAACAGCCAAAGAAGTGGTTCCCCGGCCCGACTTCGGCAAAGGCATCCACCGCCAGTTGGTCGTCGTCGATGCGGATGCCGTCCAGATAGGCATGCAGCGACCCGCACAGATCGGCGTCCAGCATGAATTTCTCGTAGGACATGCTCAGCAGGCCATCCAGAAACCCAGCGGAATGCAGGATGAAATTCGCGCCGCAATGGATGGCGGCCAGCATCGACATCGTGCCCTCCATCATCGACTGCGCGTCCGGCAGTTTGGACGTGGTGAAGTTGCCCGAACAGCGCAGCGGCAGGTTCAGACGCCGCGCCAACTGCCCGATCACCATGCTGCCAATGGCAGGTTCGGGCGTGCCGAAGGTCGGACTGCCCGACCGAAGGCTCATCGACGACAGGAAATTCCCGAAGATCACCGGGGCGCCCTTGCGCTCCAGCTGGGTCAAGGCACATCCCGCCATCGTCTCGGCCAGACTTTGCACGATCCCACCCGCATTCGTCACAGGTCCCATGGCCCCGCCCAGAATGAAGGGGACGACCACCGCCGCCTGATTTGCCCGGGCATAGGCGCGCAGGGACCGGGTCATCGTTCCGTCCCAGACCAAAGGTGAATTTACGTTCACATTACCCAGAATAACGCAATGATCGTTCACGAATTGCGGGCCGAATAGCACCCGGCACATCTCGATGCTGTCTTCGGACCGCTCTTCGGCGGTGACGGACCCCATGAAGGGCCGGTCCGACAGCGTCATGTGCGCCAGAACCATGTCCAGATGCCGTTTGTTCACCGCCACGTCGGTCGGCTCGCAGATCGTGCCGCCCGAATGGTGAAAGTTCGGGCTCGACTGCGCCAGCTTTATGAAGTTGTGAAAATCCTCCAGCGTTCCAAAGCGGCGCCCACGGTCAAGGTCCATCACGAAGGGGCTGCCATAGGCCGGCGAAAAGACCACCGATCTGCCACCGATCTCGACCGATTTGGCCGGATTGCGGGCGTGCTGGGTGAAGGTCGCAGGTGCGGAGCGCAAGATTTCGCGCAGCATTCCCGGAGGAAACTTGACCAGCACCCCCTGAACATCCGCACCCGCCCGCCGCCACAGGTCCAGCGCCGTGGGGTCATCGCGAAACTCGATGCCGGTTTCCGCCAGCACACGGTCGGCAGCGGCCTCGATCTTTTGCAGGTTTTCTTCGCCCAGCACGTCGTAGGTCGGGATGTTGCGCTGGATGTAGGGCCGCCCCGGCCCGCCGCCTTTGCCCGCCCGCTCCTGCTGCCGCGCCTGACGCCCCGACCGCACCTTTATCTCACCCATTGCCGCCCCCTGTCGCATGGGGTTCAGCAAGCGCCTCATACGACGCCGCGTCCGCGCGGACTGCGACCCTTGACGGTCAAATTGCGCCGCCCCTGCTTCTTCTCTGCGAAAATATCCTGGGGGTCCGGGGGTGAAACCCCCGGCGGCGGCCTCAGGTGATCACGTCCGGTGCCACCCGCCCGGTAAACGCCTCGATCTGCGCCAGCCGGTGCGCGGCGCGGATGATCGGGGCCAGCGCCGCCTGCGGATCAAGGTCCAGCCCGTCCGGCCCCGGTGCATAGCGCTCCAGATACAGCCGCAGCGTGGCCCCTTCCGTTCCGGTGCCGGAAAGGCGCAACACGATCCGGCTGCCATCGGCAAACAGGATGCGGACGCCCTGGGCTTTCGACACCGATCCGTCCACCGGATCGGTATAGGCAAAATCGTCGGCCGCAGCCACGCTCAGGCCTTCCAGTTCCATTCCTTCCAGATCGAGCAACGACCCGCGCAGCACCGCCATCATCGCGTCGGCCTTGTCGGTCGGGATCGCCTCGAAATCGTGGCGCGAGTAGTAGTTGCGCCCGTACTCGGCCCAGTGTTCCGCAAGGATCTGCGCCGCCGACTGCCCGCGCACGGCAAGGATGTTCAGCCACAGCAGCACCGCCCAAAGGCCGTCCTTCTCGCGCACATGGTCCGACCCGGTGCCGAAAGACTCCTCGCCGCACAGCGTGGCCAGTCCGGCGTCCAGCAGATTGCCGAAGAACTTCCAACCCGTCGGAGTTTCATAGCACGCGATACCAAGGCGCTGCGCCACCCGGTCCACGGCGGCACTGGTGGGCATCGACCGCGCGACGCCCTTCAGCCCGGCGGCATAGCCGGGGGCGAGGTGCGCGTTGGCTGCCAGAACCGCCAGACTGTCCGAGGGCGAGACATAGACCCCGGCCCCCACCACCATGTTCCGGTCGCCGTCGCCATCCGACGCCGCACCGAAATCGGGCGCATCCGGCCCCAGCATCTCGTCCATCAGCGCCTTGGCCCAGGTGGGATTGGGGTCGGGATGCATCCCGCCGAAATCGGGCAGCGGCACCGCGTTGATCACCGTCCCCGCCGCCGCACCCAGCCGCCGCTCCAGAATCTCGACGGCATAGGGCCCGGTCACCGCGCACATGCTGTCCATCCGCATCCGGAACCCGCCCGCAAACAGCCGCGCGATGGCCGGGAAGTCGAACAGCGATTCCATCAGCGCGGCATAGTCCGCCACCGGGTCCACCACATCGACCACCATCGCCCCGAGCATCACCCGCCCGACGCTGGCCAGTTCGATGTCCTGCGCGTCCAGAATGCGGTAGCCGGTCATCTGGGTCGTGCGCAGGTACATCGCCTCGGTCACGCTTTCGGGCGCGGGGCCGCCATTGGGCATGTTGAACTTGATCCCGAAATCCTCGGTCGGGCCGCCGGGGTTGTGCGAGGCCGACAGGATGATGCCGCCGTCGGTGCGATGCGACCGGATCAGGTGGCTGGCCGCCGGGGTCGAAAGGATGGCCCCCTGCCCCACGATCACCCGCGCGGCCCCGTTGGCCGCCGCCATCCGCAGAATGACCTGTGCGGCCCGGTCGTTGAAATACCGCCCGTCACCGCCCAGGACAAAGGTTTTCCCCTCTGCCCCCACCACGTCGAAAATCGCCTGCACGAAGTTTTCCAGATAGTGCGCGCCCATGAACACCGGGGTTTTCTTGCGCAGGCCCGAGGTACCGGGTTTCTGCCCGGCAATCGGTGCGGTCGGAACAGTGTGGGTGGTCATGCAAAGTCTCCCTTGGAGGCAAAGACGAGAACGGATTGCGCGGGCACGATCATCCCGGCAGGGACCGCCTCAGCCAGCGCATCGGGGCGGGTCGTGTCAAGGATCAACCGCCAGACGCCGCTGCCCGGCAGCGCGAAAGCCTGCGCCGGACCCGCATTGAACACCGCGAGCACGGCATCGGTTCCGGAATCAGGGCCTTGCGCGGCCATCCGCACCTCGACCCCAAGACAGCGGAACGCCGGGTCATGCCAGTCGCCCGGGCCGGGCGTGCCGCCATCGGCGCGCCGCCAGATCACGTCGAGCAGGCCGTTTTCACCCCGCGCGCGCCCGTGCAGGAACCGCCGCTGGCGCAGCACCGGATGCGCCCGGCGCAGTGCGGTCAGCCGCGCCGCAAAGTCTGCCAGCGCCGCATCCCCCGCGGCCCAGTCGATCCACGTCACCGGATTGTCCTGCGCATAGGCGTTATTGTTGCCGCCCTGCGTGTGGCCAATCTCGTCCCCCGCCAGCAGCATCGGTGTGCCCTGCGACAAAAGCAACGTCGCCAGCAGGTTGCGTTTGCGCAAGGCACGCGCCGCGACGACCCCCGGATCATCCGAAGGCCCCTCGACCCCCAGATTGTCGGAATGGTTGTCGTGGTGCCCGTCGCGGTTATCCTCGCCATTCGCCAGATTGCGCCGGACGGTGAAACTGACAAGGTCCTGCAAGGTGAATCCGTCATGCGCGGTCAGGAAGTTGACCGAACTCGTCGCACTGCGCCCGGAATGGTCGAAACTTTCGGCCGATCCCAGCAGCCGCTTGGCCAGATCGGGTGCCATTCCCGCATCGCCGCGCCAGTACCGCCGCACCCCGTCGCGGTACTTGTCGTTCCATTCGGCAAAGGGATGCGGATATGCCCCCAGCTGATAGCCCCCCGGCCCCAGGTCCCACGGTTCTGCGATCAGCTTGATCCGCGCCAGCACAGGGTCCTGCCGGATCGTGTCGAAAAAACCACCCGAAGGATCGAAGCCGTGCGCCTCGCGCCCCAGAACCGATGCCAGATCAAAGCGGAAGCCGTCGACGTGACAGACCTCGACCCAGTAGCGCAGACTGTCCATCACCATCCGCAGCACCGCCGGATGGGTAAGGTTCAGCGTGTTGCCGGTGCCCGCGTCGTTCACATAGTGCCGCCCGCCGCCGTGCAGCCGGTAGTAGCTGCGGTTGTCCAGACCCCGAAATCCCAGCGTCGGGCCGAACTCGTCACCCTCGCCGGTGTGGTTGTAGACGACGTCAAGGATCACCTCGATCCCGGCCTGATGCAGCCGTTTGACCATGATGCGGAATTCGTTGAGCGGGTTGCGCACGCCATACCGCGGCTCGGGCGTAAAGAACCCCATCGAATTGTAGCCCCAGTAGTTGCGCAACCCCCGTGTGACCAGAAACCGGTCATCAAAAAACGCCTGCACCGGCAGAAGTTCAACCGCCGTCACGCCCAGCCGCTGCAGATGATCGATGACCGGCGCGCTGGCAAAGCCAAGATAGCTGCCCCGCACCGACCGCTCGACCAAGGGATGCAGCGCCGTCATCCCCTTGACATGCGCCTCGTAGATCACCGTGTCCGACCAGCTGTGTCCCGGGGGCGTGTCGCCTCCCCAGTCGAAAGCCGGGTCCACCACCACAGCCTTGGGCACGGCAAAGGCCGAATCGCGGCTGTCGAAGGAAAGATCGGCGCGATTCGACCCGATCTTGTACCCCATCACCGCATCCGACCAGCGCAGCCGCCCCTCCAGCGCCCGCGCGTAAGGGTCCAGCAGCAGCTTGTTCGGATTGAACCGGTGGCCTTCCTCGGGGGCATAGGGGCCATGCGCCCGCAAACCGTAGGCCTGCCCCGGCTGCATCCCCTCGACATACAGGGTCCAGACATCGCCTTCACGGTCGGCAAAGGGAATGCGCGCCAGTTCCGCGCGGCCGCCGGGCGAAAACAGGCACAGGTCCAGCGCCGTTGCATGGGCGGAGAACACCGCTAAATTGACCCCGCCGCCATCCCATGTGGCCCCCATCGGCGCGGCGCGGCCCGGACCGGACCGCAGACCGGGCAGAGTAGTCGGCAGCCTCAACGCCGCAACCCGTCGTAAAGGGCGGCATAGGCGCGGGCAGAAGCTTCCCATCCGACCGGATGGGTCATCGCATTGCGCTGGACCCGCGCCCAGGCCGCCGTGTCGGCAAACAGCGCTACCAGCTGGCGCAAGGCCTGCCCGAAGGCCACGGCATCGGTCGGATGAAAGCTGATGCCGGTGGCAACCCCTGTCGCCATCGCCGCCGGGCTGGCGTGAATGACCGTGTCGGCCAGCCCCCCCACCGCCGCCACCACCGGCAGCGCGCCATAAGTCAGCCCGTACATCTGCGTCAGCCCGCACGGCTCGAACCGGCTGGGCACCAGCACCGCATCGGCCCCGGCAAACATCTGATGGCTCAATGCCTCATCATACCCGATGCGCAATCCGACCCGCCCCGGAAACCGATCGGCCAAGGCTGCCATCGCCGCCTCCAGCGCCGGATCGCCCGACCCGAGGATCGCCAATCCGCCGCCCTGCGCCACGAATTCGGGAATGACCTTTGGCAGCAGGTCGATCCCCTTCTGGTCGGTCAGGCGGCTGACCACGATGGCCAGCGGTCCGGACACCGAAAGGCCGAATGTGGCACACAGCGCGGCCCGGTTCGCGGCCTTGCCGCCCATGTCACCGACTGCATAGGGAACCGGTTCGGCTTTCGGGGTCCATACGGCGGTGTCGACCCCGTTCAGAATGCCGCTGACCCGGCTTTCGCGGGCGGCGATCACGCCCTGCAGACCCATCCCGTATTCCGGGCGCGTCAGTTCGGCCGCATAGGTCGGCGATACGGTGGTGATCCGGTCGGCCGTCACAAGCCCCGCCTTCAGGCTGGACAACTGCCCGAAATACTCCAGCGCGTCCGGGTGAAACTCCTGCACCGGAAGGCGCAGATCGCCCAGCATCCACGGCGCGGCCCAGCCCTGAAACGCGATGTTGTGCACCGTCATGACCGACGCGCAGCCGCCCGACCCGTAGTAGGCGAGATAAGCCGGGGCCAGCCCCGCCTGCCAGTCGTGCGCGTGCAGGACGTCCGGCTTCCAGCCATCGATCCCTTCGCGGGCCAGCCGTGCCGCAACCCAGGACAGCGCGGCAAACCGCTGAGGATTGTCGGCCCAATCCCCGCTGCGCCCGGCATAGGGTCCGCCTTCGCGGTCATAAAGATGCGGCGCGTCCAGCAGCAGGACGGACAGTCCCGCCACCTCGCCCGACAGGACCCGGCCCGTGCCGCCCCACAATCCCTCTTCGACCAGAACGTCGGGCCAGTCCGCGGCCATCGCGCGCAGGTTGCGATAGCAGGGCAGCAGCACGCGCATGTCCCAGCCCTGAACCGCCAGCGCGGCGGGCAGCGCGCCCACCACATCGGCCAACCCGCCCGTCTTGATCAGCGGCACGCATTCCGAGGCCACCGACAACACCCGCCCGCGCATACCGACCCGCATCGTCCCATCCCTGTTCCGGCGTCAGCCGGCGGCTGCGCCCTGGTGTTGAAAAACCGCCGGCTTTCAAGACTGGCCGACCTTCAGCCCGTCCTGCGTTCAGTTCAAGGCCTTGGCCCGCGCGTCGAGCATGGCCTGCGTGATCAGCACGACTCCGGCCTCGGTGCGGCGGAACCACTTGCCGTCCAGATCCGGGTCCTGCCCCACAACCAGCCCTTCCGGAATCACCACCCCCCGGTCGATCACGCAATTCTTCAACTGCGCCTTCCGCCCGACCACCACCTTGGGCAAGGCCACGACATACTCCAGACTGGCGAAGGAATGGGTCCGACACCCGGTGAACAGCAGGCTGTTGCTGACCGCCGACCCCGACACGATGCAATCCCCTGACACCAGCGACGAAACCGCAGACCCGCGGCGGCCATCCTCGTCATGGATGAACTTCGCGGGGGGCACGATCTCGCCATAGGTCCAGATCGGCCAGCTTTGATCGTAAAGGTCCAGCTTGGGCACGAAATCGGTCAGGTCGATATTGGCCTGCCAGAAGGCGTCGATCGTGCCCACATCGCGCCAGTAGGGTTCGGTTTCCAGCCCGCTCATCACGCAGCTTTCGGAAAACCGGTGCGCCACGGCCTTGCCGTTCTTCACGATGGCCGGAATGAGGTCCATCCCGAAGTCGTGGCTGGAGTTGCTGTCCTCGGAATCGCGGATCAACAGGTCGCGCAGGAAGGCCCAGTTGAAGACATAGATGCCCATCGACGCCAGCGCATGCGCCGGATCTCCGGGTATAGATGGCGGATCGGCGGGTTTTTCCAGAAAGTCGGTGATCCGCATCGCGGAGTCGACATGCATGACGCCAAAGGCCACAGCCTGCATGCGGGGCACGGTCAGGCAGCCGATGGTGACATCGGCCCCTGTCGCCACATGCTGCTGCAGCATGATCTCGTAGTCCATCTTGTAGATGTGATCCCCTGCCAGAACCACCACGTATTCCACGCCATAGCTGTCGACGATGTCGATGTTCTGCATCACCGCGTCGGCGGTGCCCAGATACCACTTGTTCTCGCTTACCCGCTGACTGGCGGGAAGGATGTCGAGGTATTCGTTGCGTTCGGCCCGAAAGAAGCCCCAGCCGCGCTGCATGTGGCGGATCAGGCTGTGCGCCTTGTACTGCGTCGCAATCGCCATCTTGCGGATGCCCGAATTCAGCGCGTTCGACAGCGCAAAGTCGATGATCCGGGTCTTGCCACCGAAATAGACGGCCGGTTTGGCACGGGTGTCGGTCAACTCCTTCAACCGGCTGCCCCGCCCGCCCGCAAGCACAAAGGCCATGGCCTGCGAAGATAGTCGGGTGTTCGGTTTTACCTTCATGACGTCCTCCCTGACGCGCCGTTGATCTCTGCGGGTAGTCTTTCGCCTTGCTTCAGGTAAACCGCCGACAGTGGCGGCAGCGTGACAAGCGCCGAATGGTGCTGTCCCTGCCATGGCACGCTCTCGGCCAGAACGCCGCCCAGATTTCCCCGGCCGCCGCCGCCATAGGCTGCGGCATCGGTGTTGATGATCTCCTGCCAGGCCCCCGCCCCCGGAAGTCCGACCCGCAAGCGCCGCTCGACCGGGGTCATGTTGACGATGACCACGACCGCCGCATCACCCGCCGCCCCGAACCGCGCCCAGGCATAGGTCGATCCTTCGGCGTCGTTCGACTCGAGCCAGGCAAAACCTTCGGCCCTTGTATCGTTGACGTGCAGCGCCGGGGTGGCGCGGTAGACCCGGTTCAGATCGCGGACCAGCGCCTGCATTCCACCATGCGCCGGATCGGCCATCAGATGCCAGTCGAGGGACTGCGCATGGTTCCATTCCGCGACCTGCGCGAACTCGCAACCCATGAACAAAAGCTTCTTTCCCGGATGCCCCCACATGAACCCGTAGTAGGCCCGCAGGTTGGCGAACTTCTCCCACAGGGTGCCGGGCATCTTGGTCAGCATGCTGCCCTTGCCGTGCACCACCTCGTCATGGCTGATCGGCAGAAGATAGTTTTCCGACCAGGCATAGTGCAGCCCGAACGTCATCTGGTGATGGTGGTAGCGGCGGTACAGCGGGTCCTTCTGCATGTAGCTGAGCGTGTCGTTCATCCAGCCCATGTTCCACTTGAACCCGAACCCCAGCCCCCCATGGTTCACCGGGCGCGACACGCCCGCAAAGGCCGTGCTTTCCTCGGCAATCGTCATGATCCCGGGCACTTCGCCGTAGGCCGCGATGTTCACCTTCTGCAGCAGCGCGATGGCTTCGTAGTTCTCGCGCCCGCCGTCCTTGTTGGGCAGCCACTGGCCATCCTTGCGGCTGTAGTCGCGGTAAAGCATCGACGCCACCGCATCGACGCGCAGCCCGTCAATGTGGAATTCCTCCAGCCAGTACAGCGCGTTCGATACCAGATAGTTGGAAACCTCGACCCGGCCATAGTTGTAGATCAGCGTGTTCCAGTCCTGATGAAACCCCTCTCGCGGGTCCTGATGTTCATAAAGCGCCGTGCCGTCAAACCGTCCCAGCCCGTGCGCGTCGCTGGGAAAATGCCCCGGAACCCAGTCCAGCAGCACGCCGATCCCCTTGGCATGCGCCGCCTCGACGAAGGCGCGGAATTCGGGGGGCGTGCCATGCCGGATGGTGGGGGCGAACAGGCCGACCGGCTGGTAGCCCCAGCTTCCGTCAAAAGGGTATTCGCTGATCGGCAGCAGTTCGATATGGGTGAACCCCATGTCCGCCGCATAGTCGACCAGTTGCGTGGCCAGTTCCTGATAGGACAGCATCCGGTTGCCGGGCGCGCGCCGCCAGGATGCCAGATGCACCTCATAGACCGAAATCGGTGCGGAAATGGTCTGCAGCGCCCCGCGCCGCGCCATCCAGTCGCCATCCTGCCAGTCCGGGCCGTCGATGCGCCGCACGACACTTGCATTGGCGGGGGGATGTTCCGACCCGAACCCCACCGGATCGGCCTTCAGCGGCAGAAGGTTGCCCTGCGGTCCGCGCAATTCGTACTTGTAGGTCGTCCCCTCGCCCAGACCCGGAATGAACGTCTCCCACACCCCCGTCGCGCCCCGCTTGCGCATCGGGTGCCGCCGCCCGTCCCAGACGTTGAAATCGCCCACCACCGAAACCCGTTCGGCATTCGGCGCCCAGACCGCGAAATGGGTGCCCGCCACCCCCTCGTGGGTGATCACATGCGCGCCCAGCACCTGCCAGAGCCGCTGATGCGTGCCTTCGCCCAGCAGATACTCGTCCAGCTCGCCCAGCACCGGACCAAAGCGGTAGGGATCGTCAAATTCCCATGTCACGCCACCCGCCTCGGCGCGCAGCCGGTAGGACTGCCGCACCGGCAGTTCGGCAACGAACAGCCCGGGCGTCTGAAGAAGGGCGCGCGCTTCGACCGGCTCGCCTTGGTGGGTCAGCACCCACAGACGCTCGGCCCCCGGAACGAAGGCCGTCACCACCCACGCCATGCCGCGCCGGTGCAGGCCCAGCACCGAAAACGGGTCGCCGTGCCGCCCTTCGGCAATCGCCCACGCTGTGCCATCCTCAATCAGCCGCTCTTTCATGTCTCCCCCTCCCAAGGAAGCACCGAAAGCCACCCGCCCCTACAAGGCAGAGGTCACCGACCAGATGTCCTTCATGTAACTCTTGATGGTGCGGTCAGAGGAAAAGTACCCCGACCGCGCCGTGTTCATCGCCGCCATCCGCAGCCAGCGGTTGCGGTTGGCGTAGGCCGCATCGACCTGTCCCTGCGCGAAATCGTAGGCGTCGAAGTCGCTTGCGACAAGGAAATAGTCATGGTGCCAGATGCGGTGCACCAGATCATGATAGCGGCTGGGCTGATCCGGACTGAACCGACCCTCTGCGATCATCTGCAGCACATCCTGCAGGGCCTGGCTTTCCTCGATCGCCTTGCGGCTGTGTTCGGGGTCCTGCCTGCGCGCCATCGCCTCGTCTGTCGTCATCCCGAACAGGAAAAAGTTGTCGGCGCCCACCTCCTGCAAAATCTCCACGTTCGCCCCGTCGAGTGTGCCGATGGTCGGCGCGCCGTTCATCATGAACTTCATGTTGCCGGTGCCCGACGCCTCTTTGCCTGCCGTGCTGATCTGTTCCGAAAGGTCTGCCGCCGGGATCAGCCTTTCGGCCATGCTGACGTTGTAGTTGGCCGGATAGATCACCTTCAGAAGATCACCCACCGCCTCGTCCGCGTTGATGACCGACGCCACATCGTTGATCAGATGGATGATTTCCTTGGCCACCGCATAGCCGGGCGCGGATTTGCCGCCAAAGATCTTGACGCGCGGCACCCAGTTGGCATTCGGGTCCGCCTTGATGCGGTCCCAGTGCGCGATGGTTTGCAGGATGTTCAGAAGCTGTCGCTTGTATTCGTGGATGCGCTTGATCTGGACGTCGAACAGCGCGTCCGGGTTGACCTGCACACCGCAATGATCCGCAATCCAGCCCCCCAGTGCCACCTTGTTCGCCCGCTTGGCCGCGTCGAACTCGGCCAGAAACGCCGCGTCGTCCACGTGCTGCGCCAGCCCGTCCAGCCGGTCAAGGTCCGACTCCCACCCGTCGCCCACCGTGCGGGTGATCAGCCCGGCCAACGCAGGGTTGCACATCTTCAGCCAGCGCCGCGGCGTGACGCCGTTGGTCTGGTTCACGATCCGGTCGGGGTGCAGCCGGTGCAGTTCGGGAAAGAGGTTGGTCTTCACCAGATCGGAATGCAGGGCCGACACCCCGTTGACCTTGTGTGCCATCACGAAGGCCAGTTCGCCCATCCGAACCTCGTGGTGCTTGACGATGCCCACATAATGCGGCCGGTTCGGATAGGTCCGCCGATGCCAGCCGTCGATCCGTTCCACGATCTGCATGTGGCGCGGCAGCACGGTGCCGAAGGTGAAGGTCGCCCAGCGTTCCAGCGCCTCGGGCAGCAGGGTGTGGTTGGTGTAGCCCAGACAGTCCCGCGCGGTGTTCAGCGCCGGCTCGAACTCCATCCCGTGTTCGTCCATCAGAAGGCGGATCAACTCCGGCCCCGCGATGGCCGGGTGCGTGTCGTTCATCTGGATCGCCACATGGTGCGGCAGCGTGGTCAGATCACTGTGCGCCGATGTGAACCGACGCAGGATGTCCTGCAAGGCGGCCGATGTCAGGAAGAATTCCTGCTTCAGCCGCAATTCCTTGCCCTGATAGGTGGTGTCGTCCGGGTACAGCACCCGGCTCAGCGTCCGCGCCAGCGCCTCGGGTTCGGCCGCCGCCGCATAATCGCCCCGGTTGAACCGCGCGAGGTCGAACTGCGTGGTGGATTTCGCCGCCCACAGCCGCAGCGTGTTGGCCCATTTGCCCTGCCAGCCGACAACGGGCGTATCATGCGCCGAGGCGGTGACCGTCTCGCCCGGAACCCAGACCTCACGCCCGTCCACCGTTTCGACCCGGCCCTTGAACCCGATGGTGTATGACGATTCCGGGCGTTCGAAATCCCACGCGTTGCGCTGGCTCAGCCAGTCTTCGGGTGTTTCCACCTGCTGGCCACCCTCGAACCGCTGGCGGAACAGCCCGTGTTCATAGCGGATGCCATAGCCATAGGCGGGGCAGCCCAGCGTTGCCATGCTTTCCATGAAGCAGGCCGCCAACCGCCCCAGCCCGCCATTTCCGAGTGCTGCATCGGGTTCGTCATCCACGATCTCGCGGAAGTCCTGGCCGAATCCCGCCATCACATCGACCGCCATGTCGCGCAGGCCGAGGTTCACCGTCGCATCCTCCAGAATACGGCCGATCAGGAATTCCATCGACAGATAGTAGACCCGCTTGTGATCCCCAGCCCAGGTTTTCCGCGTCGAGGCGAACCACGGGTCCACGATCCGGTCGCGGATCGCAAAGGACAGCGCCATTCGCCAATCATAGACCGATGCGTTCGGGGCGTCCTTGCCAAGGGTGAACGTAAGATGCCGCAGCACGTCTGTCTTCAGCAGGTTCGGGGTAAGGCTTTGGTCGTTCACTGGCATATCCATGCATCGTCAAAAGGTTCGTCAATAGCCTAACCCCCCGGCGCGGGCCGTCAAGCGAAAGCCCGGCGCACCGCCCCGCCGCCTTGTGGCCAGACCTGCGGCTCTGGGCCCGCCACCTGGCCGGATGCCCGAATATTGGGCTGCCTTGCCCGGCCTGCGCCAAAGACAGAAGGGCTTTGCGCCTTCGCGCGGGCCTCAGCGCGGTGGCATCATGGGGGTGGGCGGCACAACGGATCACGAAATCCTGACCGGACTGCGTTGCGCCAATCCCACAACGGCCGCATTTCCGTCGCCTTGCGGCCTTGCAACGTCCCCAGTTCCCGATCAATTTGGCCGGACGTTCTGAAAACACACGACGACTCGCCAGCAAAACAACAAACCACCGGAGCAGCAGATGTCCCCGACCCAGAAACCCGCCCCGCAGCAGGGCAGCCAGACCACACCCGCGCCGCAGCAGGGCCAGACCAACAAACCCTCGCAACAGCAGGGCAGCGCCCCGGTGATCCGCGACTGGGCGGCGATCTGACCTGACAGCCCTTGGCACCGGGGCCGCGCGGCGGCTATTCTGGGGACACCTGAACCAAGGTGTCCCGTGACCGATCCGGTTTCATCGATCCCAAATCTCGGGCCCGCGTCCGAAGCGGCCTTTGCCCGCGCGGGCATCCACAGCGCCGGGGACTTGCGTGCGCTAGGCGCAGACGCTGCCTATCTGCGCCTGCTGCAATCCGGCAGCGCGCCGCATTTCATCGGATACTACGTGCTGGTCATGGGGCTGCAAGGCCGCCCCTGGAACGACTGCAAGGGTCCCGAGAAGGCCGCCCTGCGCAAGCGTTTCGATGCGATCAAGGCCGACTACAACCAAAGCCATGCAAAAGGCCGCTCCGATCTGGAAGCGGCCTTGAACATCTTGGGCGTTGTAGAGCGGCGCGATCAGCCGACCAGTTCAAGACCCGAGAAGAAGAAGCAGATTTCGCGCGCGGCAGAGGTTTCGCTGTCCGACCCGTGAACCGAGTTTTCGCCGACCGACAGCGCGAACTCCTTGCGGATCGTGCCGTCTGCCGCATTCGCCGGGTTGGTGGCACCCATCACTTCGCGGTTCTTCAGGATGGCGCCTTCGCCTTCCAGAACCTGCACGACGACCGGTTCGGACGCCATGAATTCGCAAAGCTCGCCATAGAACCCGCGCGCGGCGTGTTCGGCATAGAAGGCACCGGCCTGCGCAAGGCTCAGGTGGATGCGCTTTTGGGCGACGATGCGCAGACCGGCTTCCTCGAACTTGGCGTTGATCTTGCCGGTCAGGTTGCGGCGGGTGGCATCGGGCTTGATGATGGACAGGGTACGTTCGACGGCCATGTGCTTCTCTTTCATGTCAGGGCGCAGGCCCTTGCCCGCACCGAATTTCCGTCCGCCTGCTAGCACAGGGACCCGCCTTTGGAAAGCTGTCGCGGGCATGTGCGAAAGGCGCGACGGCTCTGCGGGGCCGCAGAGCGATCCTGCGGCCCCCCTGCCCATACCGGTTGACGTTTCGCCCGCCATGGGGCAATCCGCTGCCATGCTGAAAATCGAAGACATCACGTATTCCGTCGAAGGCCGCCCCCTGTTCGAAGGGGCGTCGGCCACCATTCCCACCGGCCACAAGGTTGGCCTCGTGGGGCGCAACGGCGCGGGCAAGACAACGCTGTTCCGGTTGATCCGCAAGGAACTGGCGCTGGAAGGCGGCGACATCTCGATCCCGTCGCGCGCCCGGATCGGCGGCGTGGCGCAAGAGGTGCCCTCGTCGTCCACCTCGCTGATCGACACCGTGCTGGAGGCCGACACCGAACGCGCCGCGCTTCTGGTCGAGGCGGAAACCGCCCATGATCCCAACAGGATCGCCGAGATTCAGGCCCGCCTGACCGACATCGACGCCTGGTCTGCCGAAGGGCGCGCCTCGGCGATCCTCAAGGGGCTGGGCTTTGACGCCGAGGCGCAGCAACGCCCGTGCAGCGACTTTTCCGGCGGCTGGCGGATGCGGGTGGCGTTGGCGGGGGTGCTGTTTGCGCAGCCCGACTACCTGCTGCTGGACGAACCGACCAACTATCTGGACCTTGAAGGCGCGCTCTGGCTGGAAAGCTATCTGACGAAGTACCCCCATACCGTGCTGATCATCAGCCATGACCGGGGTCTGCTGAACCGCGCCGTGACGGGCATCCTGCATCTGGACAACAAGAAATTGACCTA
>JAIYDJ010000050.1 GCA_027487575.1 Rhodobacter sp.
ATCTGCCTGCCACCGGACAGCGGTACGATCTGGACATCCGTTATCCGGTGGCGGTGGAACTGGCCCCCGACAATTCCTACGCCTTTGTCGCCGACTATGACCTGTCGCGGTACCTGACCAACACCAACCCGATCATTCCCTACGAGATCGAGCGGTTGCACAATCTTGGCAACAAGATCGGCCTGATCCGCAACCCCTTCGACATGAGCGCGGAAGAGTGGCGGAAACTCGGCAAGCCCTATGAATTCGGGGTGTCGGGCCATGTTGGCAGCACCTCGCCCATCCCCGATCAGTACCTGACCGAACTGGCGATGCGGCCCGACGGCACCCAGCTTCTGGCGAATTTCCGCAAGTCGGGATCGATGGTCACATTGAACATCGACCGACTGATCGAAGTGTCGGATTTCGGCGTGCAGGGATCGGTCATCGGTGACAACCGCGTCAAGCCGGTCGATCTGGAACGGTCGCTTTACAATCTCCTCGGCCAGAAGGCCTACGAGGGCGTCTACGGCGCGCCGCTGGATGTGCAG
The DNA here is from genome assembly GCA_027487575.1 of Rhodobacter sp. Taxonomy (GTDB): domain Bacteria; phylum Pseudomonadota; class Alphaproteobacteria; order Rhodobacterales; family Rhodobacteraceae; genus JAIYDJ01. The sequence goes on from JAIYDJ010000050.1 coordinate 531, forward strand.
TTCAATGGTCGCGGCCTCGACATCCAGGACGAGGCCCTGCTGGAACTGATCGGTCCGCTGGGCACCTTGCCTGCGGCCTCGGCCGACGGCGCGCTGGAGCCGCTTCGGTTCGAGATCAATCTGGACCCGCGCAAGATCGGCAAATCGACGTTCAGGCTGGACCTGTTCCTCAGCACGATGAAACCGGGCGAAGGGCTGTTCCCGGGCGATTCCTACCGCGACCGCGCGGTCTTTGCCGGCACCCCGACCAACAGCACGGACTACCACAAGTGGCGGCTGCTGAACACCCGGCAGACAGCGGGCAGCTATGCCTTCGAAAGCGGCAAGTTCTATGTCCTCAACTCGGATGGTTCGATCCTGTCCTCGCGCGATCTTGTGGCGGCCGATGTCACGGGGGGTGTGGAACTGAAACACGCCGTGGTCATCCAGGCGTCCGAAGGGCTGCGCCGGGCGTTGACCGGCAGCCAGCAGTACAACTGGGGCGTGTCGGTGGCCCGGTCGGGAGGCGAGCTGCGCGGCGACGCCGCGTTCCGGACACCGGCCAACCGGGGGACCGGGACGTTCAGCACGGTCAACATCCTGACCCACGGTTTCCAGATCAATCCGTTGCCGGATTATGCCAACACGCCCCTGAACGAGAGTTCACTGAAGGCCTGGCTGCAGAATGCCGAAGTGATCAGCAACGGTTCGGGCGGCGGCGTCATTCTGGTCTACAACCGTCAGACCGGGAAGTTCCACAAATACGATCCGGCGGCGGCCGAAGGCCAGAAGATTTCGGACAGCGAGTTTCCGCCCTCTGCCCTGCCGCACGGGGAAGCCGTCACGCTGGTGCTGGACTGGTACCGCGAAAGCGACGTGTCCGACTCCGGCTATTCCGAGGCGGCGGCGGATGCCTTCTTTGGCTCGCTGGTCTGGCTGAATGAAAAGGCCAAGATCTTCGACAGCCCGCTGCATTTCATCGGGCACAGCCGCGGCACGGCCGTGAACTCTGAAATCATTCAGCGTCTGGGTGTGCATTTCCCCGAAACCGCGGGAAACAATATCGACATCCACATGACGACGCTGGACCCGCACGACTTCAAGCAGGATACGCTGAAGGTTGAGCTGAAAAAGCTGATCGAATCCTACGTCAAGGCGGCCCGGCTGGCGGGCGTCGCCGTGTCGCCGATCAACCCTGCGCTGGGTGCGGGCCTGCTGCGGTTCGCCGACGGGTTCGACAAGATCGCGCAGGTCATGTTCAAGCTGGCCGGCGCGATGGGTCTGCAGATCGCGGAAATTCCGTGGGATGACTTCAAGGACCCGAACGTGCAGGTGTGGTCGAACATCGACTTTGCCGACAATTATTATCAGGAAACGGCAACCGAAACCCCCGGAACGGCGCGGTCGTTCATCGAGGGCTTCGGCAAGCTGTGGCAGACCACCACGCCGAACGGCACGGCCATTCCCACCACGAAGGACGGTGCCGACAAGACGCCTTCGGCGCAGAAGATGCTTGAGGGCAAGCCGGATATCGAGATCAGCTTTACCAACGACCCCAAGACCGGCACTCCGCTGAACGTGCCGGGGTTCATCACCTCGGACCTGTTTGCAACACCCCATTCGCGGATCACGAACTGGTATCTCGGCACGGCGGACGTCAATGCGCTGTACCTCGGCGGCGAGGCCATTCCACGCACGATGGGCGATGAAGGGCTGCCTGTCGGCGCGTCTGCAAGCCCCGGCGTGATCGAACAGGCCGGGGCGCTGTTCAGCCAGAAATTCACCAAGCAGCCGTGGTACGGCGTCGACCCCGTGGCCTTCGAGTACGGGACCTGGTCGGTCATCAAGCTGCACTTCGACCGGTATTTCGGCGCGTCGGGCTACAACCCGCGCTTCGAGAACAACACCTATCAGTCCACGGTCCGCAACGAAGCCGTTGGCACGGGCTTCTATTTCTCGGCCGTGGCGGGCGATCCCAAAATCCTTGCGGGGGTCAGCGACAAGGTCCGCACCCCGCTGGATTTCGACAACACCGAAGTCGACCGACCGCAACTGCCCAAGGTCAAGGACCCCAACGATCCGACCAAGCTGATCGACGGGTCCTATCCGGTCGTGCCGACGGTGTTCAACGGCGACTTCAGCCACGGCACCCGCCACGCGCTGTCAGAGTACGTCAAATGGCTGCTGGACAGCGCCTATTCCAATTTGCTGAAGAAGAATCTGGACGCGCAGGGCGCTAGGGATGCGGCGCTGGCCCAGGCGCAGACCAAGTTCGAAAGCCTGAAGAAGGGCTTCGGCCTGATCCCGGACCTGCCGCCCGAACTGGGCCGCTTCCCGATGCAGGACGATCTGCCGGGCTGGTCGATGCACGGCGGCATCGACGACGGCGACAGGGTGGATGAGGGGGTCAGCTACACCTTCGATCTGTTCAGCGGAACGGTCCCCGAGGATTTCGGGCTGGATGGCCCGATCGACATCACCGGCCGTTTCCTCGTGAACCAGAACTGGCTTGGCGAGGTGCTCGACACCGTCGGCAGGGTGGTCAAGCCACTTCTGGGGCGTCTCTTTGACACCCTGACCGAGCGTTTCAAATCCGACATGTGGGACGTTGGAACTACGACGGCGCAGAAATCGGCCGCCGCCAAGGAAAACTACGCGAAACGAATCGGCGGCAAGCTGCAGACGCAACTGAATGCGGATGGCGACGAGGAAACCGTCATCGTCGATGAGGCGGGCGCGATCCTGCGCGATGCGGCCAACCTGACGCTGGTTTCCGACCAGTTGGTGAACTTCCTGGTCAACGACGGCCTGAAGGTCGATTTCCTGGTCAAGGTCATCGACGCGGCGTTCAAATACATCGAAGACATTCCGGAAGTGAAGGAATTCCTTTCCGGCGTGACAACGGTCGGCTTCGCCGGTCCGCTGGCCGCGATCATCGGGCGTCCCATCGACCGGACTTCGACGGAAACGATGACGGCCGACCGAGAGGCCCGCCGGGCCGACATGATCGCCGTCTTCAACCTGCTTCAGAAAAACCTCGGGGCATTGCTGTCCAAGAACTTCCCGACGGTCGACCTGAAGGCGGACTACGGCCTGATCATGGGCGGCAGCCAGATGATCAAAGAGCTGTTCGGGACCTTCCTGCCCGAAGGCGGGTTTGACCTGCTCGGCCAGCATTTCGATCCGCTGGCCAAGTTGAACTCGTATATCGACAAGGTCGGCCAGATCGACAAGCTGACCCACAACAGGATGTTCGTTCCCGCCGACATGGAGCATCTGAAGTTCGACGCGTTCATTCCGGTCAACTTCTCGGACGATTTCCGCGCCGAGGCGATCTTTACCACCCTCGATGGTGTGGAGCATCGCGCGATGGGGCTGGTGGTTGTGCCCGGACAGACGACCGCCACCGAAATGGATACATTCGAATTCCAGGCCGGACTTTTCAGCAGCCAGACTGCGACGTTCAAGATCCCCGAGGCGGTCAAGGGCAAGGTCGCCAACCTGACCATCCGCAATCTTGGCCTTGAAAAGCCGGCCGCAGCGTCCGGTCTGGAAGCGGTCAAGGAATACATCGCCCCGGCGCTGGCACTTGGCCTGACAAATGCCGTTTCGGTGGTGATGGTGGTCGACGACATCCGCCTGTCCAAGGCCGGGTCGAACCAGACCTCGGCGCGGATCGGGGCCGGGGCCGACAGTCTGCGGCTGGTCGAGGCGCAGGCGCTGGCCGAAGTGGCCGAAGGCATCTGGCTGGACAGCGACCTTGTGCCGGGGACCGACGGTCTGCTGTCTGGTGTGACGATCCGGGTGGGCGATCTGGAAGGCGACGCGCTGGCGCTGACCGAAGGCGGCGTGATCACACTGGACGCGGACGCGGCGGGCAACGGCTGGTTCGTGGACGCAACCCCGCTGGAGCAGACCGAATTCACGGCCGTTTCGGGAAAGCCGCATGTCTATACCGCGTCGGCCGGTGGGGCAGCAGCGGGACGGATCGACCTTCTGACCGTGTTGCTGCACGAGATGGGCAACGTCATCGGTCTGCAGGACATGGTCGATCCCACGCTGCCGGGCTTCGTGATGTCGTCCATTCTGGACCTCGGGTTACGTCGGTTGCCGTCGGGGCCGGATGTGGGAGATTGGACGGCCCCCGATGATGCGACCCCCGCAGCGCCGCAGGCGTTCGGGCTTGAAAAACCGACACCGTCCGCGGCACAGGTGCCGGGCGCACCGGCGGTTCAACCCCTGGCCGCTGCTGTTGCCGCGCCGAATTTTACGAACGGCACCTTCACGACCGATCTTTCCGGCTGGACGACCGCGGGCGACGTGGTGATGCAGGACGGGCGCGCCGTGCTGCGCGAGGCGGGCGGCGTGATGAGCGGCCTGTCGCAGACCTTCAGCCTGCCGCCCGGCGCGACCGCCCTGCAGTTCCGCCTGTCGGGTCTCAGTCTTGGCAGCGGCGGCGGCACCGCGCCCGATGCCTTCGAGATGGCGATCTACGATGCCGCGACCGGCGCTGCGATTTTGCCGCCGATTGCTACCCTTGGTGGCACGGATGCCGCGCTGAACATCCAGTCCGATGGCCGGGTGTTCACCGCGCCGGGCGTCACCGTGGTTCCGGGAAGCACCGAGTCGGTCGTCACGATCGACTTTGGCGGTCTGGCGCTGCGCCCCGGGTCTATCACCATCGGATTTGATCTGATCGGTCTGGGCGCGCTGGGGGCACAGGCGCGGATCGACGATGTTCGCCTTCTGGGCAACCTGCCGAACGGCGCGCCGGTGGCTGTCGGCGAAAGCGTTGCGACAACCGAGGAAACGCCGGTTGTCGTCAACCTGCTGGCCAATGACAGCGATCCGGACGGCGACCCGATGATCGTCGAAATCCTGTCCGACCTTGGCGGGGCCTCGTTGCTGGCGACCGGCGACGGCCTGTTCCGCTACACGCCGGCCCCCGACGCATCGGGGCGGGTGACCGTGCAGTACCGGCTGTTCGATGGGGTGGCGCGCAGCGAAGCCGTCACGCTGACCATCGACATCGCCGGGATCAACGACGCGCCCACCCTTTCGGCCATTGCCGACCGGACGGTGGCGCGCGGAACGGCTGTGACGGTGGTGCCCGTGGCGGCCGATATCGACAATGCGCTGGCCGATCTGCGCTTCCGGCTGATCGACGGTCCGGCAGAGGCCCAGATCGACCCGGTGACCGGGCGGATCGACTGGACCCCCGCCACGGTCGGGGAACAGTCGTTCACGCTGGCCGTCCGCGATCCGTCGGGGGCAGAGGCACAGCGCAGCTTTACGCTAAGGGTAAGCGCCGCGCCTGTCCTGTCAGTCAGCGATGTCAGTCTGGTGCAAGGGACCGCGCTGACCCATGCCGTGTCGGCCAGCGATGCCGACGGTCAGACCGCGCTGGTGTTCACGAAACGCGCAGGCTCGCCCGACTGGATCAGCATCGATCCGGCAACCGGGGCGGTGACCGGCAACAGCGCCGGGCAGTCTGGCCCGCAGACGGTTCTGGTGCGCGTCACCGACCCGGATGGTCTGTTCACCGATGGCAGTTTCGTGGTGGATGTGAACGTGCCGCCCGCCCTGACCATCGGGAACGCGGTGCTGATCGAAGGTCAGACGGTGGACATCCTGCCACTGGTCACCGATCCGGACACCGCGCCCGCCGATCTGCGCTTCGCGGTCGAGGGCGCGCCTGCGTGGATTTCGGTCGATCCGGCGTCCGGCCGATTGACCGGCACCAGCGCAGGCCAGGTGGGCAGTACCAGCTTCACCTTGCGGGTGACGGATCAGGACGGGCTGACCGATACGGCTGAAGTCACCGTCACCGTGCAGGCGCGGCCGGTTCTGACCGTCGCGGATGTCAATCTGGTTGAAGGTCAGGCGCTTGCGCATCTGGGCTCGGCCACTGATGCCGACAGCGCGCTTGCGGACCTGCGGTATGCAAAACTGGCCGGGCCGGACTGGATCACGGTCGATCCGGCAACCGGGGCCATTGGTGGCGACAGTTCGGGCCGGGTGGGCGCACACAGTGTCACACTTCAGGTCATCGATCCCGATGGCCTGACCGGAGAAGCCACGTTCACGGTGTTCGTGCGGGCGGTTCCGGTGCTCAGTCTGGCCGAGGTCATCCTGATCGAAGGGCAGGCTCTGGCCGTCACACCCACCGTCACCGATGCCGACAGTCCGGCGCTGGAACTTGCGTTCCGGATCATCGGCGATGCGGCATGGGTCAGCATCGACGCTGCCTCCGGGGCGCTGTCGGGCGACAGTGCCGGGCAAGTCGGCGTGACGTCCGTCACCGTCGAGGTCCGCGATGCCCAGGGGCTGACGGCCACCGAAACGCTGCAAATCACCGTGCGGGCGCGCCCGGTCCTGACGGTCAGCGATGCGACCCTGACGATGGGCGAGGCCCTGTCGCATGGCGTGACCGCCACGGATGCCGATGGCCCGGCCTCGGCGCTGGTCTTTGCGCTGGCCCTGCCACATCCGTGGATTTCGATCGACCCCGCGACCGGCGTTCTGTCCGGCGACAGCACGGCCCATCCCGGCCTGACTGAAGTCGTCGTCACCGTCACAGATGCGGACGGCCTGCGCAGCGAAGCGACGTTCAAGGTGCAGGTCAACGCCCCGCCAGAACTGACCGACCGCGAGGTCGTGCTGCTGGAAGGTGCCGCGCTGGACCTGCTGGTCATTTCGACCGATCCGGCCCCGGCGCCCGGGGATTTTGTCTTTGCCATCGTCGGCACGGCGCCCTCGTGGGTCCGTCTGGACGCGGCAACCGGCCGCGTGACGGGCGACAGCGCCGGGCAGGCAGGGGGCTATTCGATCCGCCTGTCGGCGACCGACCGCAACGGCCTGACCGGGGAAGGCACGCTGACCGTGCGGGTTCTGGCAACGCCGGTCCTGTCGGCGGCAAGCCTGACACTGGTTCAGGGCGCGGCCCTGGCCTTCGACCCGACGGTTGACGATGCCGATGCGGCACCCGGCACGGCACGCTTTGCGCTGGTCTCGCCCCCCGACTGGGTGACGATCGACCCGGTGTCCGGGCGGGTTTCGGGCGACACCACCGGCCGGTTCGGCACGACGGTGATCCGGATGCGCGTCACCGACAGCGACGGCCTTTCAGCCGAGGCTGACCTGACGCTGGACGTGAATGTGCCGCCGACCCTGACCGCATCGTCGGTGACGCTGATCGAGGGGCAGGCCCTGTCCCTGCCGCTTCAGGCCCGCGACCTTGATCTGGGGGCTGGCGCGCTGACCTACTTTGTCGTGGATGCCCCGTCGTGGATGGTTCTGGACCCGGTTACCGGTCTGGTGTCGGGTGACAGCGCGGGCCATCCGGGCACGGTTGCCGCCCGGTTCGGCGTCCGCGATCCCGACGGGCTGACCGCCGAAGTCCTGGTGTCTGTGGTGGTCAAGGTCCGCCCGGTTCTGTCCATCGCCGACCTTACCGTGGTGCGCGGCGTGGCCCTGTCGCATTCCGCCACGGCCTCTGACGGTGACACAACCGCCGCTGGGCTGACGTTCCGGCGGTTGTCGGGCCCCGACTGGGTGGTCGTGGACCCGGCAACGGGCCGGATCACCGGCGACACAACCGGAAAACACGGGTCTTTTGCGCTGACGCTGTCGGTGACCGATACGGACGGGCTGTCGGCCGAGGCAGACTTTGCCCTGACCGTCCTTGCCCCGCCGGAACTGAAGGTTGATCCGCTGTCGCTGGGCACGCTGCAGACGCTGACCTACCAACTGGGGGCAACGGACGATGACGGCACCTCGGGCGGGTTGACCTACCGCCTGCTGGAAGGCCCGGACTGGATTTCGCTTGACGGAGACACGCTGACCGGAACCACGGCCCGGACCCCCGGCCAGTATTCGGTCGTCGTCGAAGTCACAGACAGCGACGGGCTGAAGGACACGGCCGTGGTCACCCTCGACGTCACCGCCCCGCAGATCAGGTCGGGCGGGCCTGCCGATCCGGCCGACACCCGGCCCCAGACCGTGCGGCAAAGACAGTCGATCCCCGCCCTTGTTCCCACCCTACGACTGGTGCGACCTTCGTTCCCCGACCTTCCGCGGTTGCAGGCGGGCGGCGGCCCCATGATGGGTGTCGGGGTGCAGTCCGTGCCGGTGGTGTTCCAAAGCCAGGGCGGCGTGCGCCAGATAGAACTCGAGGTTACGCACCGTCTGGGCCGGCTTGTGATGCTGGATGCGATCAGCGGCATCTGTCTGCCCTTCGGGGTCCGCGTCGACAGCCGGATCATCACCGAAGACGGACAACCGCCGCGCATGATCGTGACGGTCGACGCCAAACAGCCGCTGCCCGCTGGCGTTCTGGACCTGTTGCAGATCCGGGTGCTGCTGGGGGATGAAATCCTCGGGTCCGGCCTGCAGGTGCGTGCGCTGTCGATCAACGGCGCGCCGGTCGAAGATGCGCCCGTCCTCACGCCCGAACCCGATGGTCCGCCCCGGATCGACCTCGACCTCGACACCTCGATGTGGATTGCCGACAGCCAGCCCGCTGTTTTGAACATCCGGATGGACGGGTTCGGGGCAAGCGTCCCCGGCGCGCTGCTGTTCGATCCGGAGGCGATCGCCGGGGGGTATGTCGGCTTCCGGTTCGACGGTTTGGCTGCGGCATCCGAGGTGCGGCTGCGGTTGGCCTACGACCCCGCGCTGTTGCTGCCGACGGGCACGATGGCCACGACGCCGAACGGCGCCGTCACGCTTGTGGTCGACGCGGACAAGGGCGAGGCCGAAGTTACGGTCAGCGGCGTCGATGCGGTTCTGTCGGGCATCGTCATGCTGGCCTGCCTGTCCTTCGCGCGGCCTGCGGGTGCCGGGCGCGGAACCGGCCGCCTGCAGATCAGGTCCCTGACGGTCGACGGCGCGGATGTACCGCTGGAAGAAGAGAATGCCGGCTGGCTGGATGCGCCCTCCACGTCCTATGCTGCGGCTTCGGGCCCCATGGCACAGGGGATGTCGATCGCATTTCCCGCCTCGGGGACCGTCCACATGCCCGACCGTTGACGGCGGGCCAATCCGGAACACTGCAAGGAAGATGACCAATGACCGATGATCCCGCCCCGTCCAAAGCTGCCGCCGCGCCGGCGGGTCCGCGTGCGGCCACCATTCCGCCCAGTCAGGTGCAGTTCGACACGTCCAACCTGAAAAGCAGCTATTGCAACGTCTGCAACGGGTCATCGACCCGCGAAGAGGTGGTGATCAACTTCGGGGTCAACGAATCCTGGGACATGGGCCGCGAAAAGCTGCTGGTCATGTTGCAGCACCGGGTGGTGATGTCGCCCTATGCGGCCAAGCGGTTGCGCGACATGATGAACCGCCTGATCGACGAACACGAGACGAAGTATGGCAAGCTGGACGGCTAGGGCGGGCGGCCCCGGCGCGATGGCGGGCGCGGGGGCATGACCCTGCAATCCGCCCCCGCCGCAGCCGTGGGGCTGGACCGCAGCCTGTGGTCATCCTTCATCAACGCCCGGTCTGATCCGTTGCGCATGACGGGCTGGCTGGCCGTGCTGGTCAGCCGGGTGCCCGGCTGCGTGACCGGCGTGGTGATCGAGGCGGACCCGGTGCAGGGGGCCTATCTTCCCACGGCCGTGGTCCCCGATCCGCGGCGCGATCTGTCGGCGCTGGTCCCGGCGGCGGAAAAGGTGCTGGCTTCGGGGCGTCCCGCCACCCTGCCGGGTCCGGACGGGGCGGTGCATGTGGCCTATCCGGTGCTGCTGGGCACGGGGCGGGCCATCGGGGCCGTCGTGCTGGACCTGCGCGGGGTGGACGAGGCTGCGGCGCAGGCCGCCCTGCGCGAGGTGCACTGGGCGGCGGGCTGGCTGACCGCCAAGGGGTGGGAGGCCCGCGCGGTGGACGAGGCGGCGGGCCTGCGCCGGGCCACCGTCGCGCTTGATATCCTCGCCTGCGCCTCGGAACATGCCAAGGCCGAGGCGGCGGCAATGGCCATCGTCAACCAGATCCAGACCGCGCTGGCAGCCGATCAGGTTTCGGTCGGGCTTGTCCGGGGGCGGGGGCGCAATCCCCGCATCAAGGTGCTGGCGCTGTCCTATTCGGCGTGGTTCCGCAAGCGGTCGTCGCTGATGGAAACGCTGGAAACCGCCATGGAAGAGGCGTTCGACCAGATGGCCTCGGTCAGCCACCCGCCCGTGGCGTCGCTGGCGCGGTCGATCTCGGTTGCGCATGCCGATCATGTCCGGGCCTCACGCACCCGGCACATGCTGACCACCGTCTTGTCGGACGAGGCCGGGCCGGTGGGTGCCATCACGCTGGAACGGCGCGATGACCGCCCGTTTACCGAAGACGACCGCCTGATGGCCGAGGCGATTTCCGCCCTGATCGGCCCGGTGCTGGAGTTGAAGCGGCGGAACCGGCGCTGGTTCGGCGGGCGGCTGGTGGACGGGATGCTGCATGTCCTGGGCATCCTGCTGGGTCCGCGGCATCTGAGCTGGAAGCTGCTGGCGCTTTGTCTGGCCGGGCTGGCCGTGGCCGGGGCGCGCGTGCAATCGCCCTTCCGCATCCAGGCCGAAGCGGTCTTGCGCGGCGAGATCAACCGCGCCGTCGTGGCGCCCTTTGCGGGTTTCATCGCCGAGGCTCCGCTGCGTGCGGGCGATACGGTTACGGCCGGGCAACTGCTGGTCCGGCTTGACGACGCCGATCTGCAGTTGGAGGCACTGCGCTGGCGTTCCGAAATCGACCGTCTGTCCGGAGAGGCGCGCGAGGCGCTGGCCGCCAAGGACCGCGCCGAAGTGGCGCTTGTCGAGGCGCAGATCGCGCAGGCCCGCGCCCAGGCCGATCTGGCCGAGGCGGAACTTGCCCGCAGCCGGTTGCTGGCCCCGATCGACGGGGTGCTGGTCACCGGCGATCTGAGCCAGAAACTGGGCGCGCCGGTGCAACTGGGTGAAGTGCTGTTCGAGGTGGCTCCGCTGAACCGCTACCGCGTCGACATGTTCGTCGACGAACGTGACCTGCGCCATGTCACCGAAGGCATGCAGGGCCGCCTTGCCCTGACCGGCCAGCCCGCCGACTGGCTGGGCGTCAGCATCGGGCGGATCACCCCGCTGGCCGAAGTGCGCGACGGGATGAACACCTTTCGCGTCGAGGGACGGCTGACGGCCCCCGTCACCGGCCTGCGCCCCGGCATGGAGGGGGTGGCGAAACTGGATGCCGGTCAGGCCCTGACCGCCTGGATCTGGTCGCGCCGGATGATCGACTGGATGCGCCGCACCGCCTGGACCTGGCAGCCCTGAGATGTCAGAGGCGTTCCTGTCCTCGATCTGGTACCGCGTGGCCGAACTGCAGCCGCGCCTGAGGGCGCATGTGTCGGTGCACCGGCACCGCTATCGCGGGCAGCCTTGGTATGTGCTGCACGATCACGCCTCGGGCCGGGTGCACCGGTTCACCCCGGCCGCCTACATGCTGATCGGACAACTGGACGGCAGCCGCACGGTGGATGACGTCTGGCGGCATCTGGCCGAAAGCCATGACCGCGACGCGCCCGGACAGGACGAGGTGATCCAGCTTATGTCGCGTCTGCATCAGAACGACCTGATCCAGTATCGCGGCAGCCCCGATGTGGCCGACCTTCTGGAACGGCATGGCAAGCAGGCGCGGCAGATCCTGACGCAGAACCTGACCAACCCGATGTCGTTCCGTCTGCCGCTGTGGGACCCGAACCGGTTTCTGGCCGCCACGCTGCCTGCGGTGCGCTGGCTGACCGGCTGGGCGGGGCTGGTGCTGTGGGTCGCGGTGGTGGCGGCGGGTCTGGTCACCGCCGCGATCCACTGGGACAGGCTGATGGGCGATGTGTCCGGGCGGCTTCTGACCGCCGGAAACCTGCTGATCACGCTGCTGACCTATCCCTTGCTGAAGGCGCTGCACGAACTGGCGCACGGGTATCTGGTGCGGGTGCGAGGAGGCGAGGTGCGCGAGATGGGCATCATGTTCCTCGTGTTCTTCCCGGTTCCTTACGTCGATGCCTCGGCTGCGGCGGCGTTCCGGTCCAAATGGCACCGGGCGGCGGTGTCGGCGGCGGGAATCTTTGTCGAAACCTTTGTGGCGGCGGTGGCGCTGCTGGTCTGGGCCTCGGCGGAACCGGGGATGGTGCGGGCGGTGGCCTTCAACCTTGTGATGATCGGCAGCATTTCAACCGTGCTGGTCAACGGCAATCCGCTGCTGAAGTTCGACGGCTACTACGTGCTGTCCGACCTGATCGAAATCCCCAATTTCGCAACCCGCGCCAACCGCCACTGGGGCCAGATGATCCAGCGGCAGGTGTTCGGGGCCCGGCAGTTGAAACCCCAACCCGCGACGCCGGGCGAAAAGGTCTGGTTCCTGTTCTACGCGCCGGCGGCGTGGGCTTACCGGATGATCGTGATGGTGGGCATCGCGCTGTTCGTGGCGCAGCAGTACCTGCTGCTGGGGGTGATCCTTGCCGTCTGGTCTGTGTTCAATGCGGTGGTCAAGCCGATGGCGAAACACCTGCACCATGTCGTGACCGCCCCCGGATTGCGCAAGGTGCGCAAGCGGGCGATGGGGTGGACCTTTGGCGGCATCGCCGTGATCGTGGCGGGCGTGATGCTGGTTCCGCTGCCGCTGCGCACCGACACCGAAGGCGTGATCTGGCTGCCCGAGGCCGCGACCTTGCGCGCGGGTACATCCGGCTTTCTGTCCGAACTCAGCCTGCACGACGGCCAGCCGGTGACCCGCGGCACGCGGGTGGCGCGACTGGACGAACCGACGCTGCAGGCGCGCATCGCGGCGCTGGGCGCGCGCATCGCCGAGGCGCGTCAGCGCGTGGCCCTGGCCCAAGCCACGGCCCGTCCCGAGATTGCCGGAGCCCTGCTGGAACTGCAGCGCACCGAGGCCGAACTTGCCCGCGAGATGGACCGCCGTAAGAAGCTTGATGTCTTCGCCGCGACGGACGGCGTGCTGCGCCCGGTGACCCCGGTGGGGGATCTGGCCGGGCGCTGGGTTTCGGAAGGCGACGTGCTGGGCCATGTCCTGCCGCCCCGGGCCGAGGTCGTGCGTCTTGCGGTGACGCAGGACGACATCGCGCTGGTGCGCGACCGGCTGACCGGCGTCGAGTTGCGCCTTGCCGGACGGATGGAGGCGGCCTATCCGGGTCAACTGATCCGGGCGGTGCCGCAGGCGACCTTCCTGCTTCCGGCGGCGGCTTTGGGCACCACGGGTGGCGGGCGGGCGCTGACCGACCCTGCCGATGCCGAAGGCCTGCGTGCGCTGGAACAGGTCTTCGTGTTCGACGTGGCCCTGCCGCCCGACCTTGCCGATGCCGCGTTCGGAACGCGGGTGCATGTCCGGTTCGACCATGGGTTCGAGCCTGCCGGGGCGCAGATCTGGCGGCGGGTGCGACAGGTGTTCCTGCGGCAGTTCAATGCCTGAGGTGCAGGGCCTTCTCGGCTTTGGCCGTCCGCATCTGGGCATCAGTCCCTATGCCGAACTCGCCGACCCGCGCGGCAATCCGGTCGATCTGTGGCTTGAACGCCGTTTGGGCTGGCTGCAAAGCCACGCGCCGTTTGTCCGCCGTCGCCTGTCGCGCCGGGCAGACGCCGTTCTGGCGCTGGAGCCTGATCTGGCCGGTCTGGACGACGCCGGGCTGCAACAGGCGGCGCAGCAGTTGCGTCCGCGCCTGCTGGCCGGGCGGCGCGGCGATGCCAAGGCGGTGATCCGCGCCTTTGCCTGCGTGCGCGAGGCCAGCGCGCGGTGTCTGGGCAAGCGGCACTACAAGGTGCAGATCATGGGCGCGCTTGGCCTTTATGAAGGCCGGATGGTCGAAATGGCGACCGGTGAAGGCAAGACACTGACCGCGGCACCCGCTGCCGTGGTGGCGGCGCTGTCGGGCGATCCGGTGCATGTGGTGACGGTGAACGACTATCTCGCCGCGCGCGACGCCGAGGAAACCCGCCCGGTCTATGAATTCTTCGGCCTGACGGTGGGGGTGGTCGACAGCGACATGGACCCCGCCGCGCGGCAGGCGGCCTATGCCTGCGACATCACCTATGTGTCCAACAACAGCCTGACCTTCGACTATCTGCGCGACCGCATCTCGCTGCGCCAGCGCCGGGGCCGCGCCCGGCACCGCGCCATGGCCCTGACGCAGCCGCAGCGCGGCCATCACCTGATGTTGCGCGGGTTGGCCTTTGCCATCGTCGACGAGGCGGATTCGGTCTTCGTCGACGAAGCGCGCACGCCCCTGATCCTGTCGGCCACCTCTGACGACCCCGAGGCGGCGCAGCTTTATGCCACCGCGCTGTCGCTGGCTGGGGCGCTGCGGCAGGGCACCGATTTCCGGCTGGACGCGATGAACCGCCAGATCGAGCTGACGCCGCGGGGCTGCGATGTGTTGACGGAAAACGCCGCCGGTCTGACCGGCCTGTGGCGCATCCGCCTTGCGCGCGAGGAACTGGCCCGACAGGCGCTTTCGGCGCTGCACCTGTTCGAGTTGGGGCGTGACTATGTCATTCAGGACGGCAAGGTGCAGATCGTCGACGAATTCACCGGCCGCATCATGCCCGACCGCAGCTGGCAGGGCGGTCTGCATCAGATGATCGAGGCGCGCGAGGGGGTCGCGGTGACCGGGCGCAAGGAAACGCTGGCCCGCATCACCTATCAGCGGTTCTTCCGGCGCTATCTGCGGCTGTCGGGCATGACCGGCACCGGCATGGAACTGGCGGCCGAATTCCGCGACACGTTCAACCTGACCACGGTGCGCATTCCGCGCCACCGGCCGTTGCGCCGCCGCCATCTGGGCACGCGGTTTCTGCGCGACGAGGCGGCGAAATGGCAGTCGGTCGCGGACCGCGTGGCAGAGGTGCACGACCTTGGCCGCCCGATCCTGATCGGCACGCGGTCGGTCGAGGCCAGCAGCCGCGCTTCGGCCGCACTGGCCGCGCTTGGCCTGCCGCACGAGGTTCTGAACGCGACGCAGGACCGCGCCGAGGCCGAGATCATCGCCGAGGCGGGCCAGCGCGGCGCGATCACCGTGGCCACCAATATCGCCGGGCGGGGCACCGACATCCTTCCGGGGCAGGGGGTTGTGAACCTTGGCGGTCTTCACGTCATCCTGACCGAATATCACGAAAGCGCCCGGATCGACCGCCAGCTTTACGGACGCACCGGGCGGCAGGGCGCACCCGGCACGACCGAGGCGATCGTGGCGCTGGACGACGAGTTGTTCCGCCGCTTTGCCCCCTGGCTCGCCTGGCTGTGCCAGCGCCTGCCGTTCAGCCGCTTGCACCGCCTGCTGCCGCTGCGCGCGCAGCGGCGGGCCGAAGCGGAACATGCCAAGATCCGGCGCGAACAGACCAAGGTGGACCGCCAGCTTGAAAGGGCATTGGCCTTTACCGGCCCGAGCGAGTGATCGGGCCTGAACAAGGCAGCGCAGCCCAGGCGGGCAGGTCAAGGACAGGGGGCCACGGGTTCGGGGCTTGTCGGCGGGCCAGTTTCCCGCAATTCTGCGGGCATGACCCCCGAAACCGAACGCACCTCTGCCCCCCGGATCAGACTTCGCATCCATTTCAGCGGGGCCGAGATGATCGGGCCGGGCAAGGCGGAGCTTCTGGAGCGCATCGGGCGCACCGGCTCCATCGCGGCGGCGGGGCGCGAAATGGGCATGAGCTACAAGCGCGCCTGGATGCTGATCGAGACGCTGAACGGCATGTTCCATGCCCCGGTCGTCGAAAGCACGCGGGGTGGGCCGGGCGGTGGCGGCGCGGTGCTGACCGCGACCGGGCAGCAAGTTCTGGGTCTTTACCGCCAGATCGAGGCGCAGGCCGCCGGTTCCGCGGCTGTAGCCCTGACCGAGATGCAGGCGCTGTTGCGGGATATTCCCGATGGAAAATAACGGTTGACTCGAAGGACTGCGCGCAGGGATATTTCCAGCCAGACATATCAGCCTGGAACACCCCGATGATTGATCGACGCAGCCTGGTCCTTGCCGCAGCCCTGCTGGCTCTGTCGCCCGGCACGCAAGCGGTTGCCCAAGGTGAAGCGCCGGTCATCGCGGCAGCCTCGGACCTTTCGTTTGCCGTTGAAGAGATTGCGGCACGGTTCAACGCCGAGACGGGGATGGAGGTGCGCCTTTCGCTCGGCTCCACCGGGAATTTCGCCCGACAGATCCGCGAAGGCGCGCCGTTCCAGATGTTCATGGCGGCGGATGAGCAGTTCATCCTTGATCTGCACCGCGACGGGTTCACGCGGGATGAGGGTACGCTTTACGGCATCGGGCGGATCGTGATCACGGTGCCGAACGGGTCTGCGCTAGTGGCCGATGGCAGCTTGCAGACGCTGCGCGCGGCCTTGGCCGATGGGCGGATCACCCGCTTTGCCATCGCCAACCCCGACCATGCGCCCTATGGCAAACGCGCCGAAGAGGCGTTGCGCCACGCCGGCCTGTGGGATGCGCTGCAGCCGCATCTTGTGCTGGGGGAAAATGTCAGCCAGGCGGCGCAGTTCGCGCTGTCGGGCAATGCCGAGGGTGGGGTCATTGCCTATTCGCTGGCGCTTGCCCCCGCATTGGCCGCGCAGGGCAGCCATGACCTGATCCCTGCGGAATGGCATTCACCGCTGCGCCAGCGCATGGTGCTGCTGAACGGTGCAGGGCCGGTGGCCGAAGCGTTCCATGCCTATATCCAGACCCCCACCGCGCGCGCAATCATGGAGCGTTACGGCTTCACCCTGCCGCAGGGATAAGGCATGGACTGGATCGCGCTTTTCCTGTCGCTGGAACTGGCCGCCTGGACGGTGGCGATCCTGTTGCCGGTGTCGGTGCTGATGGGGCGTATGCTGGCCTTCCGGCGGTTTCGGGGCAAGGGTCTGGTCGAGGCGCTGGTGATGCTGCCGCTGGTGCTGCCGCCGACGGTGTTCGGGTTCTACATGCTGGTGGCCTTTGGCCGCAATTCGCCCTTTGGCGCGTTTTGGCAGGATGTGTTCGGGCATCAACTGGTGTTCAGCTTTGAAGGGCTGGTGCTGGCATCCGTCATCTTCAACCTTCCCTTCGCCATCCAGCCCGCGCAGCGGGGTTTCGAGGCGATCCCGGTCGAGGTGCGCGAGGCGGCAAGCTGCTGCGGCCTGTCGCCGTGGCGGTCGCTGTGGAAGGTGGACCTGCCGCTTGCATGGCCGGGGCTGGTGACGGCGATGGTGCTGACCTTCGCCCATACGCTGGGGGAATTCGGCATCGTGCTGATGGTCGGCGGGTCCATTCCGGGCGAGACGAAGACCATCGCGATCGCGATCTATGACCGGGTGCAGGCCTTCGATGACCGGGGGGCGGGCCTCATGGCGGCCACGCTGGTGGCGATCAGCCTGGCCACGATCACCGTCACATATGCCCTGTCGGCGCGGGTCGGGCGGCGGCTTTCATGACGCTGTCGGTCGCGTTTCGGGCCGAGGGGCCTATCCCGCTTGATGTGGCCTTCGACGTGGCACCGGGCGAGTTGCTGGCACTGGTGGGGCATTCGGGATCGGGCAAGACCACGATCCTGCGCAGCATCGCCGGGCTGTGGACGCCCGCAACCGCGCAGGTTCGGGCGGGCGGGGCGGTCTGGCTGGATACCGGCGCGAGGATCAACCTGCCATCGCACCGCCGCCATGCGGGCTTTGTGTTCCAGTCCTATGCTTTGTTTCCCCACATGACAGCGGCGCAGAACGTGCTGGCCGCGATGGCCAAGCCGAACCGGGCCGAGGCGCTGCGCCTGCTTGATCTGGTCAACCTGCAGGGTCTGGAAGCGCGCCGACCGGCAGAACTGTCGGGCGGACAGCAGCAGCGCGTGGCGCTGGCCCGCGCGCTGGCCCGAAAGCCCGCCGTGCTGCTGCTGGACGAGCCGTTTTCGGCCGTGGACCGGGCCACCCGCGAAAAGCTGCATGCCGAAATCATTGCCCTGCGCGCACATCTGGCGATGCCGGTGGTGCTGGTCACCCATGACATGAACGAGGCGCAGTTGCTGGCCGACCGGATCCTTGTGATCGACACCGGCCGCGTCGTGCGGATCGGCACCACGGCACAGGTGATGTCGGACGCCGCCGCCCTGCGCGCCATGGGAATCCGCGAGGTCGCAGCCCTGTTGCCCGCGGTGATCGCGGGGCCGGAGGAGGATGGCCTGACCCGGCTGGACACTGCCACGGGGCCGATCTTCCTGCCCGGCGTGCAGGGCGCGCCCGGCACAAGGCTGCGGGTGCGGATCATGGCGCACGAGGTGATCCTGTCGCGCGCGCGCCCCGTTGGCCTTTCGGCGCAGAACATCCTGCCCGCCCGCGTGACGGCGCTGACGCAGGGCGACGGGCCTGCCGTCACCGTCCATCTGGCGGTGGGGGAAACCGAAATCCTCGCCCGCATCACCCGCCGCGCAGCAACCGAGATGGCCCTTGTCCCCGGCGACGCGGTCCATGCCGTGCTCAAGGCCATGTCGGTGGCGCGCGACCACATCGCACCTGCGGGAGTTTGACTTAACGCAGTGCATTAGAGAATGGGTTCAAAAAATTGATATTAATCATTTTTTTATGAATAGCCGCTTCGTACCGGACGGACATTACAGGCTTTCCAGCAGGCTGCGCGCAACTGCTCGCCCGGACAGTACCGCACCATGCGCCGTGCCGAAATAGGTGGGCGAGGTCGCTTCGCCCGCAAACCACAGCCGCCCGTTCCATTCCGCGCCAGCCAGCGCGCGGCGCGTGGCGGGGCCGGTGCCGACGGCGTTGAAGCTGTAGCTGCCGACGCTGTAACGATCCTGACCCCAACGGGTGATCTGCGCCGCCTGCGGCGCGGGAAAGCGCGATCCGAACATCGCGCGCAGGGCATCTTGCGCGGCGGCCACGGTATCCCGGTCGGTCAACCGTTCGATTTCAGTTGCCGGATCGGCGGCGTTGAAGCCCATCAGGACGGGCGCTCCCATCGACCGCGCCAGCGTTACCCATTCGGCCCAGAAACCCGGCTGCGGGCCAAGCCAGCCGATCCAGTCCACATCGCCCGGCCAATGCATGCGGTCGAACCGCAGGCAGCACTTGTTCAGCAGCCCCATCCGCAGCCCGTCGATCGCTGCTTGCCGGTCTGGTGCCAGAGGCTCGGAAAACCCGACCCGGCCCGATTGCAGCACCCCCAGGGGCAGGGTGCAGATGATGTGGTCGGCCTCGATCCGGCTGCCATCCGCCAGACGCAGGAAACCGGGCGCGATCTGCGTCACTTCGGTTGACGGGCGGATGTCCAGTCCCCACGCCAGAT
>JAIYDJ010000040.1 GCA_027487575.1 Rhodobacter sp.
GATGATCGTCCAGCCACAGCCATCGTCCAGCGCGTAGCAATTCACATGGTCCAACGCCATCGGCAGCGGCAACCGGAACCACCAGACCCCGGCCGCCACCTCCACCGCCTGCCCCTCGGCGGGCGGAGCCTCGACCGGGTGCCGGATCATGCCGACAGCGCCACGGCGTCCAGCGCGTAAAGCCCGGCAGCCCCTTCTCGGACCTGCGCCAGCAAGGCCGCATGTTCGGGCAGCAGCCGCTTGATGTAAAACCGCGCCAAGGGCGCGCGCGCGGGGTCCGCCGCCGCCGCCGCCAGATGGAAATGCGCCCCCAGCACCCGCGCAAAGGCCCGCAGATAGGGCACCGCCCCGGCAAAGCGGTCGTTCATCGCCTGCGCGACCAGACTTTCCGTCGCCGCCCGCAGCGCCGCACCCGCCGCAACGACATCTGCCACCAGATCGCCCAGACCGACAGCCCCTGCCACCTCGTCCAGCAGGGCAAAGGCTGCTGCCCCGCCGTCCATCATCTTGCGTCCCACCAGATCCATCGCCTGAATCCCGTTGGTGCCTTCATAGATCGCCGTCACCCGCACATCGCGGGCATATTGTGCCGCCCCGGTATCCTCGATGAAGCCCATCCCGCCATGCACCTGAATGCCGATCTGCGCCACGTCGCAGCCCACATCGGTGCCGTAGGCCTTGGCGATCGGCGTCAGCAGGGCCGCCCGCGCCTGCCAGCCCGCATCCCCCGTCGCATGGCCCATGTCGATGGCCACCGCACAGGCCAGCGCAATGCTGCGCGCCGCAAACGTCTCGGCCCGCATCTGGCCCAGCATCCGGCGCACATCGGCATGGTCGAAGATCGCCCCGTCGCCCATGGGCGTGCGCCCCTGCCTGCGCTCTGACGCATAGGCCAGCGCGGCCTGCGTCGCGGCCTCTGCCACCCCGACCCCCTGCACACCCACGCCCAGTCGCGCGTTGTTCATCATGGTGAACATCGCGGCCAGCCCGTTGTGCGGCGCACCCACCAGCCAGCCCGTGGCCCCGTCGTACTGCATCACCGCCGTGGGTGACCCGTGCAAGCCCAGCTTGTGTTCCAGACTGACGACCTTCAGGCTGTTGCGGGCCCCAAGGGTCCCCTCGGCGTCCGGTATGATCTTCGGCACCATGAACAGGCTTATCCCCTTCGGCCCCGCCACCGCGTCGGGCAGACGCGCCAACACCAGATGGCAGACGTTGGAGGTAAAATCGTTGTCCGCCCACGAGATGTAGATCTTCTGTCCCGTCACGGCATAGGTCCCGTCGCCGTTCGGCACGGCCCTGGTGCGCAGCGCCCCCACATCCGACCCGGCCTGCGGTTCGGTCAGGTTCATCGTGCCGCACCATTCCCCCGAGATCAGCCTTGGCAGGTACAGCGCCTTGATCGGATCCGACGCGTGATGCTCCAGCGCCTCGATCTGGCCTTGGGTCATCAGCGGGTTGATCTGCAGCGACAGACAGGCCGACGCCATCATGTCGTTCACACAGGTCGCCAGCGTGATCGGCAGCCCCAGCCCGCCAAAGCCCGGATCGGCCGAAATGCCCACCCATCCGCCCCCGACAATCGCCCGATACCCGTCGGCAAAGCCCGGCGACGTGCGCACCACGCCGTTTTCCAGCCGCGCGGGGTGGATGTCGCCGCTGCGCTGCAACGGGGCCAGCACTTCGGCGCAAAGCCTCCCCGCCTCGGTCAGAACCGCCTCGACGGTTTCGGGTGTGGCATCGGCAAACCGCCCGGTCGCCGCCACCCGGTCGAACCCCACCACATGATCCAGCAGAAAGCGCATTTCGGGCACGGGGGCGGCATAGGGCATCTGGGTCTCCATCGGATGCGGCTTGGCAAAGCGCCGGCGCAGGCGTATGCGCCGGACGTCGCAGTGCGAGCCTAGTCCAATACCCCCTATCCTCAACCCCGACGTGGCGTCAAACCGTGACCGAAGCCCTGTTGCCCAACCCCCAAGGTCTTGCCCGCGCCGCAACCCTGCTGCGCGACGGCCAGCTTGTCGCCTTTCCCACCGAAACCGTCTACGGGCTGGGCGGTGATGCGCGGTCCGACATGGCCGTGGCGCGCATCTTTGCCGCCAAGAACCGGCCCACCTTCAACCCGCTGATCATCCATGTGCCCGACCTTGCCACCGCGCAAACCCTCGCCCGCTTTTCCCCACTGGCGCTGCAGTTGGCCGCCCGCTTCTGGCCCGGCCCCCTGACCCTCGTTCTGCCGCTGATCGAAGGCAGCCTTTCAGCTCTCGCGACAGCGGGGCTGGACACGGTCGCGATCCGCGTTCCCGCCCACCCCACCGCACAGGCGCTGCTGCGGGCCGCAGGCATCCCCCTCGCCGCCCCCTCGGCCAACCCCTCGGGCAAGATCTCGCCCACTGCCGCCGCGCATGTCGCGGCAGGCCTGACGGGCAGGATCGCCGCGATCCTCGACGGCGGCCCCTGCGCGGTCGGCCTTGAATCCACCATCCTCGCGCTCGACCCGCCCATGCTGCTGCGCCCCGGTGGCGTGCCGGTGGAACAGATCGAACCCGTTACCGGCCCCCTCGCCGCCCCCGGCCCGCAGATCACCGCCCCCGGCCAGCTTGCCTCGCATTACGCCCCCGATGCCGCAGTCCGCCTGAACGCCGGTACGGCCCGCCCCGGCGAAACCCTGATCGGCTTCGGCCCTGTCCCCGGCCACCTCACCTTGTCGGCCTCCGGCGACCTGACCGAAGCCGCCGCCGCCCTCTTCGCCACCCTGCGCGCCGCCGACATGCTTGCCGGTCCCGAAGGCCGCATCGCCATTGCCCCGATCCCCGATCACGACCTCGGCCGCGCCATCAACGACCGCCTGCGCCGCGCGGCCGCCCCGCGCTGAGGCCTCCGGGCGGCGCAGGAGAAGTCCCGGTCCGTCAAGCGGACGCTCCAGTGGAGCGTCCGTAGGACCGTTGCCTCGAAGGCGGGACGCCGCAGAGGCAAGAGAGGCACAGCCAATCCGTCGGTTTGGCAAATCAGGGCGCGGCTGCCTGGGCGGGCGCCCTTCGCGCCTGCCAAGGGGCAGGCAGGCGCGGCCTGATTTGGTTGAAACCAAATCCGGCAAGAAACAGTAGACAACCCGTCTCGGGGCATCGGTCGTGGATGCCGGAATCGCCTTGCGCCGCCACCCCCCCCCGCTATAACCCGCGAAGTTTTGCGAAGCGTCTTTCCCACGGGGGGCCCCATGCCGAAAAGAACCGACATCAAATCCATCATGATCATCGGTGCGGGCCCCATCGTCATCGGTCAGGCCTGCGAATTCGACTACTCGGGGGCGCAAGCCTGCAAGGCCCTGCGCGAGGAAGGCTACCGCGTCATCCTCGTCAACTCCAACCCCGCCACCATCATGACCGACCCCGGCCTCGCCGACGCCACCTATATCGAGCCGATCACCCCCGAAGTCGTCGCCAAGATCATCGAGAAAGAACGCCCCGACGCCCTTTTGCCCACGATGGGCGGCCAGACCGGCCTGAATACCGCCCTCGCCCTCGCAGACCTTGGCGTGTTGGAAAAGTTCAACGTCGAACTGATCGGGGCCAAGCGCGAAGCCATCGAAATGGCAGAAGACCGCAAGCTGTTCCGCGAGGCGATGGACCGGATCGGGCTGGAAAACCCCAAGGCGACCATCATAGCCGCCCCGAAAGTGAACGGGAAATACGACATTGCCGCAGGCGTTGCCGAAGCGGTCGCCGCCATCGAATACGTCGGCCTGCCCGCCATCATCCGCCCCGCCTTTACGCTTGGCGGCACCGGCGGAGGCGTCGCCTACAACCGCGACGACTACGAAGCGATCGTGCGCTCGGGGTTGGAGGCCAGCCCCGTCGCGCAGGTGCTGGTCGACGAATCCCTGCTTGGCTGGAAGGAATTCGAGATGGAGGTGGTCCGCGACACCGCCGACAACGCCATCATCGTCTGCGCGATCGAAAACGTCGACCCGATGGGCGTGCACACCGGCGACAGCATCACCGTCGCCCCGGCCCTGACCCTGACCGACAAGGAATACCAGATCATGCGCAACGGCTCGATTGCCGTGCTGCGCGAGATCGGCGTCGAAACCGGCGGATCGAACGTGCAATGGGCGATCAACCCCGCTGATGGCCGCATGGTGGTCATCGAGATGAACCCCCGCGTGTCGCGGTCCTCCGCGCTGGCCTCCAAGGCCACTGGCTTCCCCATCGCGAAAATCGCCGCAAAACTCGCCGTGGGTTACACGCTGGACGAATTGGACAACGATATCACGAAAGTGACACCGGCTTCGTTCGAACCGTCAATCGACTATGTGGTGACGAAGATCCCGAGGTTCGCTTTTGAAAAATTCCCCGGCTCCGAACCCCACCTGACCACCGCGATGAAATCGGTGGGCGAGGTGATGGCCATCGGCCGCACCATCCACGAATCCATGCAAAAGGCGCTGGCCTCCCTCGAAACCGGCCTCACCGGCTTCGACGAGATCGCCATCCCCGGTCTGGCACCTCCCTCCCCCCTCGTGGGGGAGGGCCGGGGTGGGGGGGCGCCGTCGCCAGATGACCGCGCCTCCATCACCCAGGCCCTGTCCAAACAGAACCCCGACCGCATCCGCACCATCGCGCAAGCCATGCGCCATGGTTTCACCGACGACCAGATCAACGCCATCACCGCCTTTGACCCGTGGTTCCTCGCCCGCATCCGCGAAATCATCGACATCGAGGCGCAGGTGCGCCGCGACGGCCTGCCCGTCGATGCCTCTGGTCTGCGCAGGCTCAAGATGTTCGGCTTTACCGACGCCCGCCTCGCCAAACTCACCGGCCGGGACGAGGCGCAAGTCCGCCGCGCCCGCCGCAACCTCGGCGTCACCGCCGTCTTCAAACGCATCGACACCTGTGCCGCCGAGTTCGAGGCGCAGACCCCCTACATGTATTCCACCTACGAATCCCCCGCGATGGGCGACGTCGAATGCGAGGCGCGCCCAAGCAACGCCAAGAAGGTCGTCATCCTCGGCGGCGGTCCCAACCGCATCGGGCAGGGGATCGAGTTCGACTACTGCTGCTGCCACGCCTGCTATGCCCTCACGGCCGCCGGTTATGAAACCATCATGATCACCTGCAACCCCGAGACGGTCAGCACGGACTACGACACCTCCGACCGCCTCTACTTCGAACCCCTCACCCTTGAACACGTCCTCGAAATCCTCCGCGTCGAACAGGACAACGGCACCCTGCACGGCGTCATCGTCCAGTTCGGCGGCCAGACCCCCCTGAAACTGGCGCAGGCGCTGGCAAACGAAGGCATCCCCATCCTAGGCACCACCCCCGACGCCATCGACCTGGCCGAGGATCGCGAACGCTTCCAGCAACTCCTCCACACCCTCAACCTCAAACAACCCCACAACGGCACCGCCCGCTCCCGCGACGAGGCCTTCGCCGTCGCCCAGACCATCGGCTACCCCCTCGTCATCCGCCCCTCCTTCGTCCTCGGCGGCCGCGCGATGGAGATCATCCGCGACGACGCCCAGCTTGACCGCTACATCCGCGAGGCCGTGCAGGTCTCCGGCACCTCCCCCGTCCTCCTCGACAGCTACCTCTCCAATGCCATCGAGGTTGACGTCGACGCCCTCTCCGACGGCCAGAACGTCCACGTCTGCGGCATCATGGAACACATCGAAGAGGCCGGCGTGCACTCCGGCGACTCCGCCTGCTGCCTCCCCCCCCACTCCCTGACCCCCGAAACCATCGCCGAACTCACCCGCCAAACCGTCCAGATGGCCCGCGCCCTCAACGTCATAGGCCTGATGAACGTCCAGTTCGCCATCAAGGACGCCACGATCTACGTGCTCGAGGTGAACCCCCGCGCCTCCCGCACCGTCCCCTTCGTGGCCAAAGCCACCGACTCCGCCATCGCCTCCATCGCCGCCCGCCTGATGGCCGGGGAGCCGCTGTCGAACTTCCCGATGCGCCCCCCCTACGCCCAAGGCGTCGGCCCCGACACCCCCCTCCCCCTCGCCGACCCCATGACCCTCGCCAACCCGATCACCCCGTGGTTTTCCGTCAAAGAGGCCGTCCTCCCCTTCGCCCGCTTCCCCGGCGTCGACCCCGCCCTCGGCCCCGAAATGCGCTCGACCGGCGAGGTCATGGGCTGGGACCGCACCTTTGCGCTGGCCTTCCTCAAGGCCCAGATGGGCGCCGGAACCATCCTGCCAGAGTCAGGCCGCGTGTTCCTGTCCGTCAAAGACATGGACAAAACCCCAGCCCTCGCCTCCGCCGCCCGCGACCTCGTGACCATGGGCTTCGAAATCATCGCCACCAAAGGCACCGCCCAGTGGCTGCGGTCGCACGAAGTGCCGACCACCCCCGTCGCCAAAGTCTACGAAGGCCGCCCCAACATCGTGGACCGCCTGAAAAACGACGACATCGCCCTGGTGATGAACACCACCGAAGGCGCGCAGGCGATCAGCGACAGCCGAGACATCCGCCGCGTCGCCCTGATGGACAAGATCCCGTATTTCACGACGGCGGCGGCGAGCATCGCAGCCGTGGCGGCGATGAAGGCGCGCGGGGAGGGGTATGGGGTGAGGACGCTGCAGGGTTAAAGAACGTTGCTTTTCCCAAGATTACAGCCTTGGCAAAGAGTTTGAAGGTTATCGTCCACTGTTTCACCACCGTTCGACCAAGCTAGTTTATGATCCACGTGCAATCGTATACCCGGCGTGATTGAAGGGCTAGCGCCGCAAGCGGTGCATCTAAAGTGGTCACGCTGGAGAACGCGAAATCTCTGCCGCAAAGTTGGGTCTCTCGAAGTTCGACGCGCACTGTTTTGAAGCGGTTCAACCAACAAATCGGATGCGTTTGCATATTCGACAAAAGCATTGAGCGCCGCTGTCCATCCCGTGAAGCGACGATTGTACGGGCTTTGTGAGATTTTCGAAGGTGGCGAAGCCAACTCTGACCTTCGCGGCTGCCTTCCGTAGAACTCCCAAAGCGCCAATAAGTTTTCAAAAAGGGCCGCGTCTGAATAGTCAACGACATTGCCAACCTCAAATCCGCAGGCTTTGACCGCTTTAGACCATGACCCAAATCGACGCTCGACAGTGCTTAGATTGTAGGCTCCACGCTCCGCATTGTTCGCCATTGTGACGACACCCCCGAAGAAACTGCCCACCCTCTTGACATCTTGAATAATGTCGTCAGTAGAAACTGCAACGCCACTTACGCGCGATACTTTGAAGCGTTTTTCGTTCATCCTTGATTCCAAAACAGCGGCTAAAGCAGAATATCAACTCACTCCACACCCTCCGGCCGCCCCTCCAAAAACGCCACCGCCCGCTCCACGTCCCCATCCTTCCCCCGCTCGGCAAAGAACACCGCCGCCCCCGACGCCCCCACTTTCTCGGCCAAAGCCAAGGCGATATACTGGTTCACCGAAACCCCATCCTTGGCCGCGAAATCCTCGGCGGCTTTCTTCAGCGACCGGGGCAGGTTCAACGAGACACGCGCTTTCATGGGGCAATCCTCCGAAGGGCTTCAGCCGGGGACAGCAACTCCAATCCGAACCGCGCGGGGACGTCCCCGAAATCCCGCGCGTTGTGGGTGACGATGATCCCGCCGCAATTGATCGCCGCCTCCAGCACCATTTCGTCATCGGCGTCGCGCAACTGCGGCCGCCAGTGGAAGTCGATGCCGACCGGGGTCACCGTCGCCGCAATGTCGGTCAGGAAGTCGGCCATCTGCCCGCGCGACACCCCCGCATCCAGCAACAACTCCGCCCGGTTCAGCACGTCCTCATATTCATAGAACAACGGCACCGAACAGCACCACACGAACCGCCGCCGAAACCCCGCGATCAGCAGCGGGTTGCTCGCCCCCGTCCGGCTGCGCACGGCGGACACCACGACATTCGTATCCAGCACCAGCTTCATGGCGTCTTATATAGCGTAGCATCACCCGCACATCAACCCTCCCGCTCCCGGCGCAACGCCTCCAACATCACCGCCGTCCCCCTCTGCAACTTCGCCACCGTCTCCGCCTCCGCCCTCGGGTCATAGTCCACCGCCTCCGGTCCCTTCACCAGCCCCGCCAGCCGTGCGTGCATGAACGTCTTCAGCACATCGGCCATCCGGGTCGTGTGCCCTGTCCCCATCGCGCGGAAGAACGCCAGCACGTCCGCCTCGACCCACAGCGTCATCTTCACCTTGGCCCCCCGCCCGCCGCTTTTCGCAATCTCGTGCCACGCCTGCGGGATCCTCTCGCCCCGTGCCGCAGCACCTTCAAGGTCGGCCCCCAGCCGGTCCAGCATCTGGGTCATGTGGTGAAAGTTCGCGCGCATCCTGTCGTCTGCCTTGGTCATCGGGCACCTCCTGCCCGCCAACCTTGCGGGAAAATGCCTAAAATCCGGTGTATCGAACGTCGTGCGCAAAGCCATACGCCGAGCATACGCAAACCCGACGCTTGACATACGGCCCGAAACACCCCATCTGCCCCCTATCGGATGGCCCGTGCCGCGTGAGCATATTGGCGGCCCCGACACTGGTTCCCACCGCACGCAGGGGTTCCGCGACGTCCACGGGTTGGGGCATTTGCCGCTGCCGAGGGGGCTGCGCATCACCCTGACGAGGCCGCAATCCGCGGCCCGGAAAGACCATTTTGACCACTTTCGCAGACCTCGGGCTTTCGCCCAGCATCCTGAAAACGCTTGAGAAAACCACACTCAAGATGCCGACACCGATCCAGGTGCAGGCCATTCCCTACATCATGGCGGGCCGCGACTTGATGGGTCTGGCGCAGACCGGCACCGGCAAGACCGCCGCCTTCGGCCTGCCGCTGTTGCACCGGATTCTGGATTTGGGCCACCCCCCGGCCCCCAAAACCGTCCGCGCCCTGATCCTCGCCCCCACAAGGGAGCTGGTGTCACAAATCGCTGTAAACCTTGAGGTTTTCACCAAAGGAACGGCGGTAAAAGTCGCCATGGTGGTCGGCGGCGCATCCCTTTTCAAGCAAGCCGAACGCCTGAAACGCGGCGCCGATGTGCTGGTCGCCACCCCCGGTCGCCTGATCGACCTCCTGGAACGCGGCGACGTCACCCTGTCGGCCACCGGGTATCTGGTGCTGGACGAGGCGGACCACATGCTCGACATGGGGTTCATCCATTCCCTGCGCAAGATCGCCAAGCATATTCCCCTGAAACGTCAGACACTTCTGTTTTCGGCCACCATGCCGAAGGACATCGAGGAACTGGCCAGCACCTATCTGCGCGACCCCGTCAAGGTGCAGGTCGCCCCCCCCGGCAAGCCGGTCGAAAAGATCGTGCAGGGCGTCCACTACATTCCCAACGGCGACAAGGCCAAATTGCTGGAGGAATACCTGCGCAAGCATCCGACCGAACAGGCGCTGGTCTTTGGCCGTACCAAGCATGGGTCTGAAAAGCTGATGAAATTGCTGGTCGGCTGGGGCTTCAAGGCGGGCTCGATCCACGGCAACAAAAGCCAGGGCCAGCGCGACCGTACCCTGAATGAATTCCGCAGCGGCGAGTTGGACGTTCTGGTCGCGACCGACGTCGCATCGCGCGGGATCGACATTCCGGGCGTGCGGCACGTCTACAACTACGACATGCCGAACGTGCCGGAAAACTACGTTCACCGGATCGGGCGGACAGCCCGTGCGGGTGCGGAAGGCACGGCGGTCGCCTTCTGTGCTCCGGCCGAGATGGACGAGTTGAAAGCCGTTGAAAAGCTGCTGAAAAAACCGATCCCGGTGATCGGCGGCGCGCCTTGGGCGGCAGATGTCGTGGCGGCGGCCCCCAAGCCGGGGCAGAACCGCGGGCAGCGGCCTGGCAATCCGGGCGGGCAGAAACCGGGGGCCAAGCCGCCGGTGCGCAGTTCGAAACCCGCCGCACGGCCGGCCAAGCCGCAGGGTGGCACCTTTGCCCCCCGCCGTCCCGACGGGGCCAAACCGGGCAACAGCCAGCGCCGCCCCGGCTGATCCGGCGCGGGCCGCAGCGCCCTTGAAACAGCTTTGCCCTGCGGGTATGTGGCCGCATGGCAAAGCTTTACTTCCACTATTCGACGATGAACGCAGGCAAATCCACCCTGCTGCTGCAAGCCGCGCACAACTATCGCGAAGGCGGGATGCAAGGCTATCTGATCACGGCGCAGTTCGACAATCGCGCCGGAATGGGCCGGATCGCAAGCCGCATCGGAATTGGCGAACCGGCAGATACTTTCACGCCCGGCGAGGATCTGTTCGCCAAGCTGAAGACCCGGTTTTCACAAGAGAATATCGCCTGTGTCTTCATCGACGAGGCGCAGTTCCTGACCAAGGAGCAGGTCTGGCAGCTGGCCTGCGCCGTCGATGAACTGGGCGTTCCGGTGATGTGCTACGGCTTGCGGGTCGATTTTCAGGGCAACCTGTTTCCCGGATCGGCCGCACTTCTGGCCTGGGCCGACGAGATGCGCGAGGTCCGCACGATCTGCCATTGCGGACGCAAGGCGACCATGGTCATCCGGCGTGGTCCGGATGGTCGGGCGCTGAAGGACGGGGATCAGGTGGTGATTGGGGGCAACGAGACCTACGTCTCGCTTTGCCGCAGACACTGGCGTGCGGCAACGGCGGACTAGCGGGCCCCCCACGCGATCAGCGCCCCGGCCGCGGCGATCAGGGCCATCCCGAACAGTGCAAGGCCGCCCAGAACCTCGCCCCACAACATCCAGCTCCAAAGCGCCGAGGCGGGCAGGACCAGATATTCGAAGGTCGACGCCTTCGCGGCGGTGGTCATCTGGTACCCGCGCACCATCAGCCCCACGGCCAGCAGCGACCCTATTGCCTGCACGCCGATCCAGAACCAGACGCCGCCCTCCGGCCACACCGGCCCGCGCTGCAAAAACCCCGATGCGCCGTCTGGAACGGGAATTGGCACCAGCGACAGCACCGCCATGCCCGCAAGCCCGATGATCCCCAGCGCCAGAAAGAACCCCGCCGCCAGCGTTTCGGCGCTTTCCTGACCGCACCAGGCGCGTGTCGCCACGTTGCCCACCGCATAAAGCGCACCGGCCAGAACCGGCAGCCCGGCGGCAAGCGATGCACCGGCCATCGCCTGTGGCCCCAGAACCGCGATCACCCCGGCAAAGCCCAGACCCACCGCGACGATCTGCAGGGCGCCAATCGGCTGGCGGTATACAAGGCCCGAAATCAGCAGCACAAAGATCGGTGCGGTGAACAAGCCCGCCGCCACCAGCGCCACCGGCAAGAAGGCCAGCGCCCCGAAGTAGATCACCATGGCCGCCGCGTGGACGACCGACCGCGCGACCACCGCCCGCAAGCGCACCGGCCGCAACCGCAGGCCCAGCGGGCGCGCCAGGACCGCCAGAACCAACAGCGCGATGGCCGTCCGGGTTGCGTGAAACTGCCAAAGCCCGGCCTCTTGCGCGATGAACCGTACGAAATTGTCGGTGAACCCGATCAGCACGGCATAGCCGGAAATCAGCGCCAGGGCGGCAAGAGGGCGATCCATCGCAACAGGGTCCTTTCACGGTCTGGCAAAAGCAATGCCCCTTTGCCGGCGTCTTTCGCGTCGATTAGCGACCCTTGCCGGTCATTGCCCCCCGGCGTGGTGACTGATTGTCGCGCGAACACGGCTGCGCTAATGTCTGCGCATGATGAAATCCCCCCTGATCCCATGACGGCGCTGGCAAAGTATGTGCGGCTGGAAAGTCCGGGTCTTTGGCACGAGGCCACCGGCGCGCGCGGGCTGAATGTTGTTGTGGGGTTCCGCGAGGCGACGCTGGTGCTGTCGGACCCGAAGTCGGACCTTGCGCTGTCGCACTGGTCGCTGCCGGCGGTGCAGCGGCTGAACCC
>JAIYDJ010000030.1 GCA_027487575.1 Rhodobacter sp.
AGTGGTATCGATGCCGAGAAATCCGCGATGGTACTCCAGCTGGTCACCGGGCACCGCTTGGCCGACCCAGGCGCAGAACTCGATATCGGTGAGCGGCCGGGGTTTGGCCGGGATGAAAGCGGTGGGGGGCATGACGAACATCTCCATGAGGGTCCTCTACTCACGCCGCCCGTGAACCGTCCCACTGCGCCCCGAACCCGCGCATCGCGAGATCGAGTCGCAACTCGGCGATATGACGGTAAAGGGCAGAACGGGAGGTGCCGGTGCGGCTGACGATTTCTGCGATGGCGCAGGTGCCAAGCGCCGCGCACAGGGTGCGCGCATCCTCGGGCAGATCGCCCAGCGCACGGGCAAGGTCATGGCGAAGATCGGCGTCGTCGGCAGCGCTCAGATGTTGCCCATGCCAGGCAGCCAGCCCATCAGCTTCCGCCAACAAGCAACCCAGTGGCTCGGTCCCGCCAGCGACGGGCGAGTCCAGCGATAGCACGGTCCCGCCTTGCGCACGGCGCTGGCGATGGTGCTGTATCGCGATCCGCGACGACTGGTTGCGCAACACGATATTGGCAAATGCGCCGATACTGCCGCGACGGGAGTCGAAGCAGGGCAAACGGCAGATCAGATCGATCAGCAACTCTTGCCGCAGATCATCAATATCTGCGGCGGGCAGCACCAACTTGCGGTGCAGGCGGCGCGCGGCAACAGCTGCCTCGTTGATGAGCGTTGCAAGGTCGGCGGGGGAAAGGGGAGGAAGCATCTGTTTCGATCCTGGTCGTTTGCGTTGACCAGTCGAAGATGCAACCTTCTGAAATCCTTTATCTCTCGGGCTTCTCCCGGAAATCTCCCGAAAACCTCTCGGTACCGGCGAACGGATTTAGCCGATGAACGCGATCTCGGATGATGCGAGGACGAAGCGTGCGCCGACCTTGGACTTGCGGTCGATGAACCCGTTGCTGGGGACCGCGTTCAGCCGCGTATTCTTTCGGAAGGCATCGCGCAGCCGGTTGATGCAGCGATCAACCTGTTCCGGATTGCTATCCCGCTTGGTGCTAGCTTGCAGCGTCGCAGCCAAGCTTTCCTTCGAGACCCAACCGCCGGCGGCCAAGGCCTCGTCCGCGAGTAAGGCGACGGCGTCAAAGTCACGAGGCTCGATGTCGATCTCGACTCCCTCGAAAATTGCGCGGCGACCAATGCGGTCGATCTGAAGCCGCGCATCGAGGGCTTGCTTTTCGGTGGGTACGCGAACTTGGCCGAGATCAAGTGCGAATGGACGATCCGGGTCGTCGCGCAGCAGACCTTCGGCGCGAGACACCGTCATGCGGAGGCCACTGAGTTGGCGCGTGACCACAGTCGGCAGGTCATTGCTTCCGAGGCTGACAAGAGCGACGGGAGTTTCGGTGTCGATGGCGCCGCGCACATGGTCCAAAATCTCCTGCGCGGTTTCCTCCTGCAGTCGCCGCACAAGGCAGATTTCGGCTGCGCGCCCGTGCTGTTCATAGCGACCCAGCCTCCAAACTCTGGTGGAGATCGCCATCGGTCCTGGCCCCTTCAGCCCTGATTGCTCGCGGATCGCGCGGCAAAGGGCAGCGATGTCGATGTCGAAGGTCTGGATGTCCAGCGCATCGTCGTGACGTTCGCACTCCCCTGTCTCTGGATCAACGACGATTAGGGAACCGTCGATGACCTCAAAGATCGATTCACCATCGTCGGGCAGATCTTCTCGGGCCACCAGAATTCCGACGTTCCGCAGCGACCGGAGGAAGCGCGGATCGTAGGGCTCCAGTTCTGCGGCGCCGATGGCGCGGATCGGATGGCGATCACTCTGCCGCAACAGCAGCCTGATCAGTTCTGCGGCGTTTGCGAATGTCATTCTTTTCAAGCATCTCGAGGATGAGTCGTTCATGTGAGTGATCGCGCATGCTTACAGTGCGCGGCGGCCGGATCGTCACTGGGACCACGGTCTCGCTGCCGTCCACCTCGATGGTCACATCGATCTTGGCATGGACAATCCGGACGTCGTCGATCTCGATCTCCGGCGCGACGACCTTCAAGCGCTTCAGCGCGTTCTCGGAGTCACCCAGCGTCAGGAACCATGGCGAACGCCGCAGCCGCCCCGTCTTGGTGATCTGAGCCTCGTCGACGCGCACCTCGCGCAGCGCAATATGGGTGATGTCACCTTCGGGATCGAAGTGGAACTTGAACGCTCCGCCTTGCCGCTGGAGCGGCTCGAGCGTGTAAAGTTGCTCCTTCGCCGACGCCTCGAAGATGTTCGAGTCGCCAAGGACGTGACCGCCAAACAGTTTCACCAGCTTTTTGGCATCGGTTGCCGACTTCGAGCCGATGGCGATCGCACCCTGTCGCAGATCGTACTCGATGGTCGACTGCACGATTTCCCGAAATTTAAGGGTATCCTCCGCGCCCTCTTGGTCGACGTTCTTCGTCTCAGGCTTGGAGCCATGCAAGATCAGCACCCGAAGCAGGTCCTCCTCCTCGAACCACCGAACGTCGCAATAATGTCCGTTGTATCGTCCGACGAAATGCTGCCGCACTTCTTCGGTGAACGCCTCCCGCACTCCCTTTTCATGATGTCTGGGTTCGACATTCTCACGGTCGGCGTCGCGCTCGAGTTTGCTCGAGTATGCTAGGAAAGCGGCCGCGCTCAGCGCCCTGTCGAAAACGACCCGATGATCCAGCCATGTGGCCAAGGCCATGAAGCGCGGGTTGAAACGCAAATCGTCAGGACTGCCCTCGATGCGGTGGGCCGCCAGAACGTCGACGCCCAATTCCGTCGCGATCTCCTGGATGAACCGGGCGCCATAATCAGTGGACAGCGTGGAAATGTTGTAGAGGGCGAATTGGAGCGGTGCCGGAAACTTCAAATCGGCTTTGGCAAACAGACCGAAAATTGCCTCGCGCCGTTTGCCGTCGTCGTCGGGCAGCGTATCCCAATCCACTCCGATCTGTTCGAGATAGGGGCTGAGAAGACGATGCAGCATTTGCAGATCAACCGTCCGAGAAAACGCGCGGTCGACAAAGTTGCGGATCCTTTTGGCCATATGTTCTCCTCTTGATACCGACTATTCAGATCATGGACTCAATCAAGTCACCTGTAGGTCTTCAGCTTCAGCCGAAACCCAATGGCACTTCGCCCCATTTGGCGCTCGAAGTGCTCCTGTCTGGCCGGAAGGGAGTGACCGAAGTTCTGATTATGTTCTAACCGATCTAACAACTTCGAGTCGAGTCCGTGGTGCGGTCTTCGCGCATTCTTGACCGTGTGGGACGGTTGGTCACCGCCATGAGTAGGAGAAGGGCAAGCCAGCACGGAATTGCCCTTCATGAAACGCCCCAACGCCCTGCCACCCGACCAATTGACCCCGGCCCCGCGCCGCGCCGAACTTTGCGGCCTGTTGGCGCTTGGCCTGATCCGGCTGCGGATGCGGGAACAGGGCGAAGTCTCTGACCAGACTGGAGAAAGTTGCCTACACTGTCCGCCCGACCAATGCCTTCATGCAACTCCAACCTACCGGAGAGACGCATGACGAAACCCGATCCGATCCCTGCGCGCCTGGCTGCGCTGAAGACCAAATCGACGCCCGACCTGAAGGCGCAGTGGCGCGACCTGTTCGAAACCGAACCGCCGCCGTTCAACCGCCGCTACCTTGAATCCCGCCTGGCCTACCGCATCCAGGAACTGGCTTATGGCGGGCTGAAGCCAGAAACCATCAAGCGGCTGGAAGCCTTGGGCGAACAGCTTGATGGCGGCAACATCACCACGCGCCGTATCCGCGCCGATCGCGACCGCCCCATCACCGGCACTCGGCTGCTGCGCGAGTGGCAGGGCATCGAACAGATCGTCACTGTGACTCAAGGTGGCTTTGAATGGCAGGGGCGGCCATACCAGTCGCTTTCTGCCATTGCGCGCGCAATCACCGGCACACGATGGAACGGCTGGGTCTTCTTCGGGCTGAAAAACCATCGGAGGTCGGCATGAACAAACCCGTCGTCCGCAAGTTTCGCTGCGCCGTCTACACCCGTAAATCCTCTGAAGAAGGTCTGGAGCAGGAATTCAACAGCCTGCACGCTCAGCGCGAGGCCTGCGAATCCTACATCGCCAGCCAGCGGTCGGAAGGCTGGGTGCTAGTTCGCGACCAGTATGACGATGGTGGCATATCCGGCGGAACCTTGGAACGCCCCGGCCTGAAACGGCTGCTGGCCGACATCGAGGATGGGCTGGTCGACGTGGTGGTGGTCTACAAGATAGACCGCCTATCTCGTTCGCTGATGGATTTCTCGAAGCTGGTCGAGGTCTTCGACCGGAACGGCGTCACCTTCGTTTCGGTCACGCAGTCGTTCAACACTACCACCTCCATGGGGCGGCTGACGCTGAACATCCTGCTGTCTTTCGCCCAGTTCGAACGCGAAGTGACGGCAGAACGCATTCGCGACAAGGTCCGCGCCAGCCGGATGAAGGGCATGTGGATGGGTGGCTGCCCACCGCTGGGTTATGAGGTCAAGAACCGGAAACTGGTCGAAAACCCTGCCGATGCTGCGCATGTGCGCTGGGTCTTTGCCCGCTTCATCGAGATCGGATCGGGCACCTTGCTCGCACGCGAATTGGCCGAACGGGGCGTCACCACCAGTCGTGGCCACCGCATCGACAAGAAGTTCATCTATCGGATGCTGAACAACCGGGTCTACATCGGCGAGGCTGTTCACAAGGGAACCAGCTATCCCGGCGAGCATGCAGCGATCATCGACCGTGAACTTTGGGACGGGGCCCATGCCATCCTGACCGAGAGCCCGAGAAAGCGCGCCGCCAGAACCCGCGCCGACACGCCTGCGCTGCTTCGGGGATTGCTGTACGGGCCTGATGGGGCAGCCTTCTCGCCACCCCACACCCGAAAGGGCGGACGGCTTTACCGCTACTACGTCAGCCAGACCGTCCTGAAGCATGGCGCCGGATCGTGCCCTGTGGGCCGCGTGCCCGCTGGCGAGATTGAGGCTGCCGTCATTGACCAGATGCGCATCGTGTTCCGCCAACCCGAAATCGTCGCGGGCACGTGGAAGGCGGCCAGAGATAAAGATGCGGGGATCAACGAGGCTGAGACCTACGCAGCCCTGACCCGGCTTGACCCGCTATGGAATGAAATGTTTCCAGCCGAACAGGCTCGCATCGTGGCGCTGCTGGTGGAGCGGGTGGACATCGGGACCGATGGGCTGAATGTGCGATTGCGCATGGACGGGCTGGCGGCGTTGGCGCGCGAGATGCGCGCAGAGGTGGGAGCGGCGGCATGACGCGCGCGCAGGCGATCCCCGATACCATCACCGTCCATGTGCCCTTCCGCCTTGTGAAGCGCGGCGGGCGGAAGGAGATGGTCCTG
Source organism: Rhodobacter sp. (assembly GCA_027487575.1). Lineage (GTDB taxonomy): Bacteria > Pseudomonadota > Alphaproteobacteria > Rhodobacterales > Rhodobacteraceae > JAIYDJ01. Next base: position 5,379 of record JAIYDJ010000030.1, read on the forward strand.
CCACCCCAAACCACCGTTCGGGCCAAGATTGACGGCACTCTTGTCAAGGCGCTTGCGCGGGCCTTCCGGTGGAAACGGATGCTTGACTCGGGCACGTTCACCTCGGTCACGGAGATCGCAGCGCACGAGAAGCTGTCCTTCACCTACATCTCTCGCGTCCTGCGGCTCAGTCTGCTGGCACCCGATATCGTCGATGCGATCATTGCAGGGCATCAGCCGCCGGCGATGATGCTGGCAAACCTTCTGGAGGATGTGCCAGTGGACTGGCAGATTCAGCGGGCGCTGTGGCTGACGGACGCCAGTCTGCCGGGCCAGTCCTGACCGCCGCGAGGCGCATCACCAAAGTCAAAGGGCGCAGATTCGGGCGTGCAAACGGGACTTTCGCGCGATAGGGTCATGGAAAACAAGCCATTTTACGTATTGGTGAGCCGCCCATGTCCGACAGCCTGACCAACCTGATCCTGTCCCTGACCCCCGAAGATGGGTCGACCATCGGCAACGGGGCCATGATGGCGCTTCTGCGTGAACAGGTTTCCGGCCTGACAGACGACGACTATGCGGCTGCCCGCGATGCGCTGGTGAATGAAGGTCTGCTCGGGCGCGGCAAGGGGCGTGGCGGGTCCATCTTTCGCATCACCGGTGACAACGAGGATGATGCGGATGATACCGAGGATGACTTCGAACTGAGCGCGCCGGAAGAGGCGGCACCCCGGCCGCGCAAGGCCAAGGCGGTGGGCGGGAAGTCCACGCCGCGCAAGTCGGGGGAGCCGGTGCAGGTGGTGTCCTATCGCCATGGCGAAACCCGGGTGAACAACCCCGAAGTGGGGATGGTGCATGCGGGCACCGATCCGGACGGGGTGAAAACCACATGGGCCTATGACCCGCATCTGGACCCGGTGCTAAACTTCGACTCTGCCCGCGCCGGGGTGGAAAGGCTAATTGACGATGCATTGGCCAGTGGCGACGCGCAGGCGATGAAGGATGCCCTGCTGGAACTGAAGCGGATGCAGGCCCCCTACCTGACTTGGACGGGCAAGGCGGAACGCACGTCGTTTCAGGTGGATACCGTATCCTTGCATGTCCATGAACGGGTGGACCCGGCGACGATCCTTGCCGCGGCGGCACGGCGGTTGAAGGGCAAGGATGCCCCCGCGCAATGGCGGCAGCCTGACCTGTTCGCCGCCCCGTTCGAGAATCTGCCGCTGCGCCAGGCGCTGGATTTCTATCACCACGAAAAGGGCTGGTCGAACCGGCTGGTGTCGGGCGACAGCCTGCTGGTGATGAACTCCTTGCTGACGAAGGAGAGCATGGGCGGCAAGGTGCAGATGATCTACATCGACCCACCCTATGGCATCAAATACGGGTCGAACTTTCAGCCCTTCACCAACAAACGCGACGTGAAGGATCGGTCAGACGCGGATCTGACGCAGGAACCCGAGATGATCAAGGCGTTCCGCGACACCTGGGAACTGGGCATACATTCCTACCTGACCTATCTGCGCGACCGGCTGCTGCTGGCCCGGGACTTGCTGCACGAGAGCGGGTCGGTGTTCGTGCAGATCGGCGACGAAAACCTCGGGCTATGTATGGACCTACTTGATGAGGTCTATGGGACAAAGAACAGAGTTTCAGTAATCACAATCCAAAAGACCGGCGGCCAGGAAACCGACCTAATTCCAAATGTGGCTGACTATGTGATTTGGTACGCCAGAGACATAGATAAGCTGAAATACCATCAGATATATCGGTCAAAAGAAGCGGGAGTAGGGCATGGATCTGGCCAGCGCTATGACAGGTATGAAGATGATTTTGGACGCCGCTCAAGTCTTTCAGCAAAGCAGAAGCGAGGGGAAGAGGAGATTCCCACAGGCAAGGTATTCCAGCTTACAAGCTTGATTTCGAGTGGCGTGCGAAGTTTCACAACTGGACCATGGGAATTTCAAGGCAAGCGATTTCACTCCGGCGAGACATCAAACTGGAAAACAAGCTATGAGGGCCTTGAACGCCTCCGTCGATCGAATCGCATAGAAGCACGCAAGACGACCATCGCATATGTTCGGGGCATAAAAGACTTCAGCGCTTTCCCAGTGTCAAACATATGGGGAGACGTGGCTGGCGCATCCGGTTTGGTCTACGTCGTCCAAACGAGCACATCGGTCATCGAACGCTGCCTCCTGATGACCACCGACCCCGGCGACCTTGTGCTCGACCCCACCTGCGGCTCGGGCACCACCGCCTTTGTCGCCGAGAAATGGGGGCGGCGCTGGATCACCTGCGATACCTCTCGCGTGGCGATCACCCTGGCCAAGCAGCGGCTGATGACCGCCAGCTTCGATTACTTCGCCCTGCGCTATCCGCACGAGGGGCTGAAGGGCGGCTTCGACTATGAAACCGTGCCGCACATCACGCTGAAATCCATCGCCAACAACCCCGACATCGACACGATCCATGCCGAGGATCACCCGAAGATCACCGCCGCGTTGGCCGCGCTTAACGCCGCCCTCACCACCGCCCCGCCGCTCCCCTTCCGCCCCGGCCAAGGCGTGCGCAAGGGCAAGCCGGTCAGTTTTCGCGATGGCGAGACGCTGCATGAATGGGAGGTGCCCTTCGACTGGCCTCTGGACCGCGACGACAAACCCCTCTGGCCCGCCGCCGCCCGCGCGTCCTTCGATGCCTTCCACACCGCGCGCCAGGCGATGCAGCGCCGGATGGACGCCAGCATTCAGGCCCATGCCGAACAGGAAACCCTGTATGACAAGCCCCGCATCGACAGGAACCGTCTGCGCATCACCGGCCCGTTCAGCGTCGAGGCCGTGCCCGCACCCACCGTGCTGTCGCTCGACGACAGCCTGCCGCCGGCCGAGGCGAACGACAGCATTGCCCGCACGGGCGAAACCTCGCGCCAGTCGCTCTGGCGCGACGAGTTGCTGAAAACCGGCGTCCGCGCCAAGGGCGGCGCGCGCCTGACCTTTGCCGAGTTCGAAACGTTGCCGGGCCTGCGGCACCTGCACGCCTCGGGCTCGCTGACCGACACCGGCGAACGGGTCGTCGTCAGCTTTGGCCCCGAACATGCCGCCCTTGAACAGCGGCAGGTGGAACTGGCCCTGACCGAGGCCGAAACGCTGCGCCCCTCGCCAAAGTTCATCCTGTTCTGCGCCTTCACCTTTGATCCCGAGGCTGCCAAGGACATCGACGAGGTGAACTGGCCCGGCGTCACGCTCTTGAAGGCGCAGATGAACACCGACCTGCTGACCGAGGATCTGAAGAAGGCGCGATCCTCGAACCAGTCGTTCTGGCTGATGGGCCAGCCCGATGTGGAGTTGCGCAAGCGCAAGGACGGGATGTGGCAGGTCGAGGTCAACGGTTTTGACTATTTCGACCCCAAGGCGGGTGATCTGGTGTCGGGCGGCAAGAAGCAGATCGCGATGTGGTCGTTGGACACCGATTACGACCAGAGGTCCCTGATGCCGCATCAGGTATTCTTTCCCATGGCCGACGCCAAGGGCGGCTGGAACCGGCTGAAGGCGACGGTGCGGTCAGAGCTGGACGAAGACCTGCTGGAGCAGTTCCATGGCACAGTGTCGCTGCCCTTCGAGGCAGGCGACAACCGGCGCATCGCGGTGAAGATCGTGGATGACCGCGGGATCGAGTCCCTCAAGATCATGCCGCTTGAGGACTGATCCATGTCGCTGATCATCAACACGCCCTACGTCTGCCCGGCCCAGCATTGGGTGGATGCCCCCGGTGGCAAGCTGGCGATCAAGCCCGAACGGCGGCCTGCCAGCTATGAGGTGTTCGACGCCCGCAACAACACCAAGAGGACCGAGGTGCTGGCGCTGGTGAACACCATCCGCGCCCGCGTGGACGCCTGGCGCGAGGCGGGCTGGCCCGGCGTGACCATCGTGACCCGCAAGCTGCTGGAACACTGGCACGACCGCGAGGCGCGCCAGTTGCCGTTCTATTTCTGCCAGCTTGAGGCCATCGAAACCCTGATCTGGTGGGTCGAGGGGGCGGAGGCGTTCAAGCAGGGCATCGCCATTCCGGGCGACGGCGGCACCTGGGAGCGGCTGTGCAACAAGATGGCGACCGGTGCGGGCAAGACCACCGTGATGGCGATGATCATCACCTGGCAGGTGCTGAACGCGCTGACCTACCCGAAGCGGAACAAGGATTTCAGCCGCGCGGTGTTCATCGTGGCACCGGGGCTGACGGTGAAGGAACGGCTTCAGGTGTTGCTGCCGAGCGAGGGCAGCTATTACGACGAGTTCAACCTCTGCCCATCCGAGGCGCTACGGCAAAAGCTGAACCAGGCCGAAGTGCTGATCGAGAACTGGCACACGCTGATGCCGCTGAAGGAGGTGGACCGCTCGGTCGTGAAAAAGGGCCGGGAGTCGGACGAGGCCTACACCCGCCGCGTGCTGGGCAAGCTGGCCGCGCACAAGGACATCATCGTCATCAACGACGAGGCCCACCACGCCTATCGCAAACCGCCCGAGGTGAAGATTTCGAAGAAGCAGGCCGAGGAACAGGGCATCGACCTTGACGAAGCGACCCGCTGGATCGAAGGGCTGGACCGCATCCACAAGACGCGGCGCATCCAGCGCTGCTTTGACCTGTCCGCCACGCCCTTTGCGCCGACGGGGAAGAAGAGCACTGACACGGCGTTGTTCGACTGGATCATCTCGGATTTCGGCCTGAACGACGCGATCGAGGCCGGGCTGGTCAAGACGCCGCGCGTTGTGGTGCGGGACGACGCCTTGCCGGATGCCAAGACACTGCGGTCAAAGCTCTACCACATTTACCGCGATCCATCGGTGTCCGAGGATCTGAACCGGGCCAAGGCCGAACCGCACGAGGCGTTGCCGAAGCTGGTGCAGGACGCCTACACGCTGCTTGGTGCCGACTGGCGCGAGACGCAAAGACAGTGGAAGGAAGCGGGCCACCACTCACCCCCAGTCATGTTGACGGTCTGCAACCGCACCGAGACGGCCGCACGGGTTGAGCACTATTTCAACAAGGGCGACTCGCACTGGCCCGAACTGAACGCCCCGAACAGGACGTTGCGCGTTGACAGCAAGGTGCTGGACAAGGCGGAGATCGGCGAAGCCGCGACCTCGGACAAAGACTATGAGTCCCGGCTGAAGGGCATCGTCGATGCCGCAGACCTGCCAGCGACGCGAAAGCAGCAGCTGCTTGGCATGAAGAAGGAAGAGCTGCTGCGCGAGATCGTCGACAACGTCGGCAAGCGTGGCGCTGCGGGTCAGGACCTGCAAAACGTGATTTCTGTCGCGATGCTGTCCGAAGGCTGGGACGCCAAGAACGTGACGCATATCATGGGTTTGCGTGCGTTCACCTCGCAGCTCCTATGCGAGCAGGTGGTCGGCCGTGGTCTGCGCCGGGTTTCCTATGATACCGATGAAAACGGGCTGTTCCTGCCCGAGTATGTGAACGTTTTCGGCGTTCCGCTGTCCATCTCGGAAACCGGCGAGGGTGGTGATCCGCCGCCACCACCAAAACCGACCACGCAGATCGAAGTCATCCTCGAGCGCGCCCATCTTGAAATCAAATGGCCAAACGTGCTGCGCGTCGAAACCGTGGTGAAGCCGCAGTTGACCATTGCCTGGGACAAGGTGCCCGCTCTGGTCCTCGATCCGGCCTCTACACCGATCAGCGCAGATCTGGCTCCTGCCTTGGGTGGTGCGACCGACATGGGTCAGGTCTCCGCCATCGATCTGGAGCGACTTCCCGACGGCTTCAGGCTGCAGCGGCTCGTTTTTCAGGCGGCTCGAAAGGGATTTGCCGAGTTGCGCCACAGCTTTTCCGGAACCGAAGAGTACCTTGCCGCGCAGCTGGTCCGCATCGTGGAGACGTTTTTGACGTCCAAGCTCCTCGACATTCCATCCCTGTTTCACTCTGACCCGCTGCGGCGCAGGATCCTGATTGCGCTGAACATCGACCTCGTCGTCCAGCACGTCATGCGTCACATCACCGAGCAGAACACGGAACGCCTCACGCCCATCTTTGACGAAGAAAACCCCATCGGCGCCACTGGCCAGATGCGCACCTGGTACACCTCCAAGCCGTGCTTCCCGGCGATCAAATCGCACATCAGCCATCTTGTCGGCGATTCCGCGTGGGAGGGTCACGCAGCAAATGTCTTCGAGGGCCGAGATGAGGTGATCGCCTACGCGAAGAACGATCATCTGGGCTTTCAGATCCAGTACATGTGGGCCGGCTCGCGCCGTCGTTACGTTCCAGACTTTCTTGTCAGACTGGCCAGCGGCAAGATGCTCGCGCTTGAGATCAAAGGAACTGACAGCCCGCAGAACAAGGCCAAGCGCGATGCCTTGAGTGAATGGGTCAAGTCGATCAATGGAACCGGCGGATTTGGTCAGTGGGCGTGGGATGTCGCGTTCAAGCCATCTGATGTGCAGGATATCGTCACCAAACACGCAAATGCGGCCGTGCCAGAAACGGTTGGTCAATGAACCAGGTCCATCGCGAAACAAGTTCAAACGCCGCTCTTTCCGATGGCAGTGTCGCGTCGTGAGCGGATGGTTTTGCGGAATGGCTGGTTCGTACAGACGCGAAAACGCAAGGATAACAGACTCTTACGGCTCTACACCATATGGCCCGCAGTGCAGAGCCTCGGAGAATACTGGCCCTGAGAGAACGCTTTGGGGTCACAGCTTGGCACGACTAGTGGAAAGGGCTGCCCGCATAACCCACGAAAACAACAGAAAAATCCGGCCATAGCCGGATCCGTAGAACGCTTTCGCGAGGGCAAGTGGCGGATCGATAGGGATTCGAACCCTAGAGACGGTTCCCCGCCTACACACTTTCCAGGCGTGCGCCTTCGACCACTCGGCCACCGATCCGTGTGGGGTGTTTACAGGGGCATGTGGGTGGGGTGCAAGGGGCGAAAGTCAGAAGGGGACATCGTCCACCTGATGCGCGGGCACAATCCAGCGGGCGACGATCTTTTTCATCCCGGCATGGTCGAAATCGATGTCCAGCTTGTCGCCTTCCACCGCCACCACGTGCCCATAACCGAACTTCTGGTGGAACACCCGGTCGCCCCGGCCGTAGGGCGACACGGCTTCAAGGTCTATCACGGTGTTGCGCGCCTCGCGCGGCTGGCTGACGGAGCGGGCTGAGGACCTTTCCTGCAGGCGGCGCCAGCCCGGGGAGTTGTAGACATCGGCCTTGCTGACCCTGTCTTCAAGCCCGGTGCCGAACCCTGCGGCGGCGCCGTAGGCCCCGCCGTGCAGGCCGGGGGGGGTCAGCACCTCGACATGCGCGCCGGGCAGTTCATCGATGAAGCGGCTGGGCATCTGGCTTTGCCATTGGCCATAGACCCGGCGGTTTGACGCGAACGAGATCGTGCACAGTTCATC
>JAIYDJ010000010.1 GCA_027487575.1 Rhodobacter sp.
CTTGGGCCGGACAGCGCGACGGGCCTTGTCGGCCCCTATGCCAGCCGGAAGGCACAGTTGCTGACCGCCTCGGGCAACACGACGATTGCCATTGTCGCCACTGATGCCGCCCTGACAAAGGCCCAGTGTCAGCGGATGGCCGTCGCGGCGCATGATGGCATTGCCCGCGCCATCGTACCCGCCCATACCCCCCATGACGGCGATCTGGTGTTTGCCCTGTCGACCGGTGCGCGCGGCGTTTCCGAGTCGGACCTGCCCGGTATCGGTACGGCCGCCGCGCACTGCCTTGCGCGCGCGATTGCCCGTGCGATCTTTGCCGCCAGCCCGGCGCCGGGCGATCTGCTGCCTTGCTGGAGTGACTTGCGATGCCCGTCCTGACGCTGCCCGATGTGGCCCTGCATTATGAAATCGGCGGGTCCGGACCGCCGCTGATGCTGATTGCGGGGATGGCCAGCGACAGCGCAAGCTGGGGTCCGCTGGTCAACCGGCTGGAGCAGGCGTTCACCGTCATCCGCCCCGACAACCGCAGCACGGGGCGCACCCTGCCTGCGGATGCGCCGGTTTCGGTGCCGATCTGGGCGCAGGACGCGGCGGCCCTGCTGGACCATCTGGGGATCGAAAGGGCGCAGGTGATGGGCCATTCGCTTGGCGGGATCATCGCGACACAGATGGCGATGGCGGCCCCGGACCGGGTTGCACGGCTGGTCCTGCTGGCGTCGGCCCCGTTGCGTCTGCCGCGCAATGACGCGCTGTTCGCCCTGTTGCAGGCGCTGCGCGCGCCCGGCCTTCCGGCGGACCTGTGGCTGCGCGCCTTTCTGCCCTGGCTGTTCCATCCCCGCTTTTTCGAGGACCCGGCGGCGCAGGAAACAGCCGTCGCCCAGTCGCTGGCCTATCCGCATGCCCAGTCGTCCGCGGCAATGGCGCATCAGGCCGGTGCGCTGGCGGGGTTTGACCCGGCTTCCCTGAGGTCCGGGCCGCCGGTGCCGGTTCTGGCCCTGCTGTCGCAGGATGATCTGCTGATCCCGGCCGATACCGCCAAAGCCGCGCTTTTGGCCTTTGCCGATTTGCGGGTCGTCACCCTGTCCGATGCCGGTCATTCGCTGCACTGGGACGCGCCAGAACTGGTTCTGGACCATGTCCTTCCCTTCCTGCTCGATCAAAGGCCCCACCCATGACCACGGATTACCTTGGCAACCCGGTCACCCACGCCACTGCCGCCGCGCTGCAGGGCATCGATGATTTCATCCTGGGGTTCCTGTCCTACACGCCGCGCGCGGTGAATGTCCTGCAGGCGGCCAAGGACGCCCCGGACTGCTGCCTTGCCAATGCCTATGCCGCGATGATCTGGATGTTTCTCGAATCGCCCGAGGCCGCCAGCCACGCAGCCCCTTTCCTTGCGGCGGCACAGGCGGCCACACCGCGCGCCACCTGGCGGGAACAGCAGACGACCGCGCTGGTCGCCGCATGGGCCGCAGGTGACATTCCGCAGGTTCTGGCCATCGCGGAAGACATCGCCACCCGGCACCCCCGCGATCTGGCGCTGATCAAGCTGGCGCAATACCACCACTTCAACCGGGGTGACGCGCCCGCCATGCTGCGCCTTGGTCTTCATGCGCTGCCCGCCTGCGAGGATGACCCCTATGTTCATGGCATGATCGCCTTCGGGTACGAACAGTGCCACCTGATGCCCGAGGCCGAGGCCGCCGCCCGCCGCGCGCTGCAGATCGAACCGACAGACCCCTGGGCCCATCACGCCTTGGCGCATGTCATGCTGACCCAAAGTCGCGCGGATGAAGGCATCACCTTCATGGAAAGCGTTTCCGGCAGTTGGGCCGGGCTGAATTCCTTCATGCGCACGCATAACTGGTGGCATCTGGCGCTGTTCTACCTCAGCCGGGGGCGGGCGGATGACGTGCTGGCCAGCTTTGATACGCATGTCTGGGGGGTCGAGAAAACCTACAGTCAGGATCAGGTCGGCGCGGTGTCGCTGCTGGCGCGGATGGAGTTTGCCGGGGTCGATGTGGGCAACCGCTGGCAGGACGTGGCAGACCACATCGCCGCGCGGGGGGCCGATACGGTACAGCCGTTCCTGACGCTGCAGTACCTTTACGCCCTTGCCCGAACCGGTCGCCCCGAAGCCGCCGGGATGCTGTCCGCGATCGAGGCCCGCGCCGCCGCCCCCACGCATGACCAGACGGCTTGGGCGGAAGTGGCGCTGCCCGCCGCCCGTGCCATTGCGGCCCATGCGGCGCACGATTTCGACACCTGCATCCGGCTGATGGGGCAGGCCCTGCCCCGCATGGCCGAAACCGGGGGCAGCCATGCACAGCGCGACCTGTTCGAACAGATCCGCCTGGACGCGCTGATCCGCGCAGGCCATGTCAGCACGGCGCAGCAGGTTCTGGAGATGCGCCGGACCTTCGATCACGACGGCGTTCCGCTGAACCTCGCGCTGTCGGACATCTATGAAAGGGCCTGCCTGCCCGTGCAGGCCGAAACCGCCCGGCGCCGCGCGGCGGCAACGCTTGCGCGGGCGCGGCCCGCCTCGCCCGGTACGTGATTTGGCGCAGATGGTTGCGGGGTATGCAGTGCGTGTTGCCCATTGCAATGGCAAGGCAGACATCGCTACCGTGCCCGCGTCGACAGCCGGTTTCTGCAGGCTTTATCAGGGAGTTCCGCCATGTCCGCGACAAGTCCGGGCCGACCGCGCCAGATCGCGATGATCCACACCGTGGCAGGGCTTGTCGCGCTGTTCGACGATCTGGCGAAGACTCATCTGCCGCAATGGCAGGGCTTCAACATGCTGGATGAAAGCCTGCTGCGCATCACCATCCGTGACGGTGCCTTGTCGAAGCTGACGATGTGGCGGCTGGCCGGGATGGTGCAATCCGCTGTCGATGCTGGTGCGGATGCCGTGGTGGTCACCTGTTCGTCGCTGGGGGCGGCCGTCGATGCGGCGGTGCCCTTCTGCCCGGTTCCGTTGTTCCGGATCGACGAAGGCATGGCGGCGGCGGCGGTCACATTCGGGCCTCGGGTGGCGGTGGTGGCGACCCTGCGCACCACCCTCGATCCCACCAGCGACATCATCCGCCGCAGCGCCGCCGCCGCAGGGCAGACGTGCAGCGTGACGGCCGAACTTGCCGAGGGTGCATTCCAGAAACTTGCGTCGGGTGACACCGCTGGACATGACGCGCTGGTGGCCGATTGCCTGCGCCGCGTCGCCGCGCAGGCGGATGTCATCGTTCTGGCGCAGGCCTCGATGGCGCGCGCGCTGGCGCTTGTGCAGGATGAACTGCACCCCCTGCCGGTCCTGACCAGCCCCGATCTCGGCATGCGCCACATCGCGGGCAAACTGTCGGCCCAGCCGTAAATCAAAAAGGAGAAGACCGATGGAATATCGCACACTTGGCCGGTCCGGCCTGAAAGTATCCGTCCTGACGATGGGGACGTTCACCTTTGGCGGCTCGGGGCCGTTCGCGATGGTGGGGCAGCAGGGCGTGGCCGAGGCGCGGCGGCTGGTCGATCTGTGCATTGACGCCGGGGTGAACCTGTTCGACACGGCCAACATGTATTCCACCGGTCTGTCCGAGGAAATTCTGGGCGAGGTGCTGGACGGTCGGCGCGACGACGTGCTGATCACCTCGAAAGCCCGGATGCGGATCGGGACCGGCCCGAATGACGAAGGCGTGTCGCGCTATCATCTGATCCGGGAATGTGAACGCAGCCTGAAACGCCTGCGCACCGACCATATCGACATCTACTACATGCACGAATGGGACGGCACGACGCCGGTGGAAGAAAAGCTAGCCGCGCTCGACACCTTGGTGCAGCAGGGCAAGGTCCGGTACATCGGATGCTCGAACTATTCCGGCTGGCACATCATGAAGTCGATGGCAGTCTCTGACCGGGACCGCAGGCCAAGGTTCGTGACCCAGCAGATCCACTACACGCTGGAAGCCCGCGAGGCGGAATACGAACTGTTGCCGATTTCGGTCGATCAGGGTCTGGGTGTGCTGGTGTGGAGCCCGCTGGCCGCAGGGCTGCTGTCGGGCAAGCACCGCAGGGGGCTTGCGACGCCCGAAGGCACGCGCCAGTTCGCGGGCTGGACGGAACCGCCCATCCGCGACGCGGAAAAGCTGTGGAACATCGTCGATGTCCTTGTCGACATCGGCGCGCAGCGGGGCGTGTCTGCGGCGCAGGTGGCACTTGCCTGGCTGCTGACCCGCCCGGCAGTGACATCGCTGGTATTCGGCGGCCGGACCGAAGCGCAGTTTCAGGACAATTTCGCGTCGGTCGATCTGAAGCTGTCGTCCGAGGAAATCACGCGGCTGACCGATGTCAGCACCATCCCGCTGATCTATCCCTACTGGCACCAGCGCAACTTTGCCTCCGACCGTTTCAGCCCGGCGGACCTTGCGCTGCACCGGGATTTTGCCGGGAAGTGAGAAGCCGTGCGATGGATCAGGTATCGCCGGGCCCACCCAACGCGTCCCGGCCCGGCGGACGAACTCAGGGCCGCTGTGCGCCGGTCGTGGTCAGGTAGATCGCATAAAGCGACGACGTGGCGGTGATCAACAGCCGGTTGCGGCGCGGCCCGCCGAACGTCAGGTTCGCGACCGGCTCGGGCACAAGGATCTTGCCCAGACGCCGACCGTCCGGCGCAAAGCAATGCACGCCATCTGCGGCGCTGGACCACAGATTTCCCGCCATGTCGACGCGGATGCCATCGGGTATGCCCGCATCGATCAGCGCAAACACCCGACCTTGCGTCAGTCCGGCCCCATCGACGCGGAAGGCCCGGATGTGGCGGGGTTTGGCCGGATCATGGCTCGCGGCAGAATCGGCGATGTAAAGCGTGCTTTCGTCGGGCGAGAAGGCAAGGCCGTTCGGCTGGCTGAAATCATCGGCAACGCAGTCAATGTCGCCGGTCGTCCCGTCGATCCGGTAGACGCCGCGAACCGGCTGTTCCGGCGCGGACTGGTAGCCTTCATAGTCGGACAGGATGCCATAGCTGGGGTCGGTGAACCAGATGCTGCCATCGGAACGCACCACCACATCATTGGGCGAATTCAACCGCTTGCCCCGAAACTGGTCGGCCAGAACCGTCATGCTGCCATCGGCTTCGGTGCGGACCACCCGACGTGTGCCATGCTCGCAGGTGATCAGGCGACCCTGCCGGTCCCGGCTGTTGCCATTGGCAAACTGCGAAGGCTGCCGGAAGGTCGAGACCGCCCCCCCGCCCGCCGCATCCGCCGTCCACCGCAGGATGCGCTGGTTGGGAATGTCGCTGAACAGCAGGCATTGCATGTCGTCGAACCAGACCGGGCCTTCGGCCCAGCGGCAGCCGGTGAACAACCGGTCCAGCGCGGCAGAGCCGACGATCAGTTGCGAAAAGGCCGGGTCGTCGATCTGATAGGGTGACGTCATCCGGGGCCCCTTTCGGCAGGATCAAGCGGTTCGGCCCATGTGCGGACAAAGTGCGGTCGCCCCGCGCCGAACAGAAAGATAGGGCATCCCCCGGCGCCACGGCCACACAAAACTTCGGCCTACCGGGCGGACTTCGCCCGCAGGTCACCCCGCCGGGGACAGCACGCCTTTCAGCGCGGGGTAAAGCGCGCGATAGCGGACATAGATCTCGTCGTACTGCGCGACGGCGATCGGGTCGGGGTCGATGGTCGTGCCGCGCCGCACCATGGCGGAAATCCCCTCGTCGATGCTAGCGAACCGGCCCGCCCCATGAGCCGCCAGCACGGCCGACCCGACCGAAGGCGCATCGGGAGATTCAGGGATGCGCACCGGCATTCCCGATGTGTCGGCGTGAATCTGCATCCACAGCCGCGATGCCGTCGCCCCGCCGCCAACGGTCATCTCGGTGCTGTCATAGCCTCCGGCGCGGAAGGCATCCAGAATGGCGCGTGTGCCAAATCCGATCCCTTCCATCACGGCGCGGAACACATGCTGCGGTTCATGGGCAAGGGTCAGACCCACGATCGCGCCGCGCGACAGCGGGTCTGTATAGGGGGTGCGGTTGCCCTGGAAATGGTCCTGCACGATCAACCCGTCGGCGCCGGGCGGCAGGGCGGCGGCCAGTTCGTTCATCCGCGCAAGGTCCATCGTGCCCCCGGTCCACCGCCGCAGCCAGTTGATGATCGACCCGGTCGAGGTTTGCCCGCCTTCCACGATCCAGCGATCCGGATAGACGATATCCGGATAGGCCCCCCAGACGCCCGGCGCATGGATCGGCGCATCGGTGACGCCGAACTGCAGATGCGACGACCCGGTGATCAGCGCCAGTTGCCCCGGCTGCGCAACGCCAAGCCCGATCAACCCGATCAGCGCATCCGCCCCGCCCTGCACGATCTTGACCGACACCGGCAGGCCCAGCTCTGCCGCCGCCGAAATCGTCAGCGTGCCGACGACCTGACCCGGCGCCACGACGCGGGCGGGCCACTTCGACTCCAGTTCTTCCATTCCCAGACCGGCGAGGATGCCGCGCGCCCAGCCACCCTCGCGGCTGGAGTAGTGCCAGCGCAGACCCGCGTTATCCAGCGAGGCGCACCGCTCTCCGGTCAGGCGCAGCGTCAGGAAATCCTGATATTCGCAGATCGTGTGCGCCGCGTGATAGACTTGCGGCTCGTGCCGTTTCAGCCACAGCGCCTTCGGGATCATCCATTCCGCCGAAACCGGGCCGCGCCCCGCCCCGTTGATCGCAAGCCGCGCGTCGCCGGTGGCCAGCACCGCATCCGCCTCGGCATTGGCGCGCACGTCCATCCAGATGATCGCCGGGCGCAGCGCGCGGCCTGACGCGTCCAGCGCCACAACCGTGCAGGAGGTGGTGGCGTAGGCCATCGCCTCGACCTGCGATGCGTCCACCCCGGCGGCGGCTATGGCACCCCGCGTGGCCTTGACCAGCGCCTGCCACCAATCCTCGGGGTTCTGTTCGGCCCGCGCTCCGGGCGAAAACCGGGTGTCATAGGGTATGGCGCTTTGGCCAAGGCAGGTGCCTGTCAGATCAAACACCCGCGCGCGCAGGCTTTCGGTCCCGCCATCCGCCGCCAGATAATACGCCATCCTCTGCTCCCTCTGGATACCCGGTCAGCCCGCCCGGTGGTTCATGACAAGACCCGCCACCTCGGCCGACACGTCCCACTGTGGCATATGCCCGGCGGTCAGGAAATGCACCGCCACGCGCGGCGGCAGGTTCATTGCATGCACCGGGGGAATGATGCGGTCTGCCGTACCGATCAGTGCGCGCACCGGCACCCGCGCGGGCAGGTCGGCCAGTGGCTGCAGTATGTCGATGCGCTGTCCGTTGGGACCCGAAATCGCCTGCGCCAGATCGCGCAGGCGGCCCTGCGCCAGACTATCGGTCTTCGCTTGCAGCATCGTGGGCGTCAGCAGCCCACCGCGCGGCCCCAGCATGGCCAGCAGGTGGCGCAACTCGCCCGCCGTCGCCACCTCGGCCATGCCGCGCACGAACGCATCTGCAATCTCGCGTCCCGCACCCGCCGGCGCGATCAGGGTCAGTGCGGCCACGCGCGGGCCGAGTTTCAGCGCTGTTTGCACTGCCACCCAAGCGCCCAGCGAATGGCCGACAAGGTGCAGCGGCCCCGGCACGTCGGCCAGATCGCGCAGCAGACCCGTTACGAGATCATCCGGCGATATCGCAGGCGTCGGGTTTGCGCCGTGCCCGGCCAGATCGGGGGCCACCACCGGGTGCCCGGCCCGTGTCAGCGCGGCCGACAGAAGCGACCAAGCGCTGCCATCCCCGGCGAAGCCATGGATCAGGACAAAGGTCACAGCGCCGGCCCCAGCGCCGCTTTCGTCCGGCCGCCGCACATCCGCGGCTTCGATCCGGCCACGCCGCCCGGTTCCGGCAAGACTGTCCAGCGCGATCCCCGCCTGCCGCGCCAACCGGCGGGCCACCGGCGTCGCGCGCAGCGGCGCGCCAGTCTCGCGAACCTCTGGAATGGCTGCTTCGGCAGTCTCCTCCTGCCTTGGCTCGGCCGGTGCTTCTACCGGGGCCGTTCCCATGTCCTGCCAGTCGTGAGGGTTGGCAACCGTGACATGGGCTATCGGCGCGCCCACCGCCACCATATCCCCGGGTCCGACCAGCGGCGCGCCCATCACCCCGTCGCCCAGCGCGGGGTATTCCACGACCGTCTTGTCGGTTTCCAGTTCAAGGATCGCATCGCCGCGCCGGAACGCAACGCCCGGCGCGACGAGCCACGCGCCGATCCTGCCTTCGTCCATCGTCTCGCCCAGACGGGGCATCTTCAGGACAAGGTCGGTCATGCCAGCATCCTGAGTGCGGTTTCGGCGATCAGCGCCGGACCGGGCACCGACCCCGCCTCCAGCGCGGGCGAGACGGAAATCGGGATATCCTCGCCTGCGACCCGGACAACCGGATCGTGCAGGAAATCAAAACATTCCTCGGTGATCCGGGCCGACAGCTCCGCCCCGACCCCGGCGGTCATCACGCCTTCCGACACCACCATCGCGCGCCCGGCCCGTTCGACAAATGGCCGGATAGTATCGAAATCCAGCGGGTTCAGCGTGCGCAGGTCGATCACCGTCGCCTCGATGCCCTGTGCTGCCAGCGTGGCCGCCGCCGCCATCGCATGATGGACTTGCCGGGAATAGGTCACGATCACCAGATCATCCCCGGCGCGCCGCACCGCGGCCTTGCCCCAGGGCAAGGGTTCGGCGGCAAGGTCGACATCTTCCTTCATCGTGTAAAGCGCCTTGTGTTCGATGAACACCACCGGGTCGGGGCAGGTCATCGCCTGTCGCAGCAGGTGATAGGCGTCGGCCACGGTTGCAGGCATCGCCAGCCGCAGGCCGGGCGTGTGCATCACATAGGCCTCAAGGCTCTGGCTGTGCTGTGCGCCCGCCGACCGGCCGGTGCCTCCTTGGGTGCGCAGCACCATCGGCACGCCGATCTGGCCGCCGAACATGTAGCGGATCTTGGCGGCCTGGTTGGCCAATTGATCCATCGTCATGCCGATGAAATCGACATACATCAGCTCTGCCACGGGCCGCAGTCCCGTCATTGCGGCCCCGACGGCGGCCCCCACGATGGCAGCCTCGGAAATCGGCGTGTCGATCACCCGGTGCGCACCGAATTCCTTGATCAGATCGCGGGTCACACCATAGGCCCCGCCATAGCGGCCTACCTCTTCGCCCAGCAGGATGATGTCGGGGTTTTCGGTCATCGCATCGGCCAAAGCCTGACGCAGCGCCTCGCGGTAGGTCATTTCAACCATGATCCCGGCCTTTCAGGTGCGGGCCAGAACGCGGGCGATGCGCGCGCGGACGGGTTCGGGTTCGGGTTCGGTCGGCGCATAGACATCGCGGAACATCGAGGCGAGCGGCGGTTCGGTCTGTGCGATGGTGAAGTCGATGGTCGCATCCATTTCGGCGTCGATTTCGCCATCCATCGCGTCCAGCGCCGCAGCGGTCATCCCTGTGTCGATCAGCCGGGCGCGGGCGTGGGCAACCGGGTCCTTCATCCGGCCCTCGTCTTCCTCGGCCGGATCGCGGTAGGGGGACTTGTCCTTGCGGGCGTGGCCGAAAAAGCGATAGCAGTCCACCGCCAGAAAGGCGGGCCGACCTGCCCGCGCCCCATCGACCAGACGGCGCGCGGCTTCGGCCACCGCCTCGACATCCAGCCCGTCCACGGTTTCCGCCGCCAGCCCGAAAGCAAGGGCGCGTTCGTGCAGCGCCGTATTGGCCGTGGCGTTGTCAATGCGCGTTCCCATGCCGTACTGGTTGTTGATGCAGCAGAACAGCACCGGCAGCTTCCACAGCGCCGCCATGTTCATGCTTTCATACAGGATGCCCTGCCCCGTCGCGCCGTCGCCAAAGAACGCAACCGAAACCGCTCCGTTGCCCTTGTGCCGCGCCGAAAGCCCGGCGCCGACCACCGCCGGGATGCCGCCCCCGACAATGGCATTGGCCCCCAGATGCCCCAGCCCCATGTCGGCGATGTGCATCGAGCCGCCCTTGCCGTGGCAGTACCCCGCCTCCTTGCCGCCGATTTCGGCCATCATCCGGTTCGGATCGGCCCCGCGCGCCAGAAAGATGCCGTGTCCCCGGTGATGGGTGGTGAAGGTGTCCTGCGGCTTCATCGCGGCGCAGACGCCGACGGCCGCACTTTCCTCGCCGATCGACAGATGCAGCATCGACCCCGCCGACTGCCCGCGCACGAACAGCTCACCCACCCGTTCCTCGAAACTGCGCACCCGGCGCATTGTACGATAAAGCCTGCCCAGATCAGAATTCGATCCGGTCGGAAAAGGGGGGGTCATGGCGGCAATCCTTGCAGTCGGGGTGCGGCATGATTTCCCGCTTGCATGACAAATGTCAAGATGTATGACTTTTGTCAACCACACAACCGGGGCGACAGCATGGCAGAGGCCCAAGAGGATCAGACCCTGATGGCACGCGCGGCGTGGCTTTACCACGTCGGCGGCCTGAATCAGGAGGCCACGGCGCAACGCCTTGGCCTGACACGGGCCAGGGTCAACAAGCTTCTGGCCGATGCGCGCGATCAGGGGCTGGTCAGCATCACCATCAATCCGGCAAACATCGGTCTGTTGCAGGTCGAAGACGCCATCCGAGTGCGCTTCGGCCTGGACTTCTGCATCTGCACCCCGGCGCTGGGGTTTGACACGCCCACGCCCGAAACGGAAAAACTGCTGTCCGGGTTCGCCTTTCGGGCGGTCGGCACCGCGGCGGCAGCCCATCTGCGCGCGCATCTGGCGCAGAACGAACATGCGGTCATCGGCACCGGCTGGGGGCGGACGCTGGAACAGATGACCCTGCAACTGGCCGGCATGGCGGCACCCAAAGCGCGGTTCATCAGCTTGATGGGTTCCCTTACCGCCAATTCGGCCTACAACCCGTTCGAGGTCGTCCATGCCATGGCGCGGGCCACCGGGGCCGAAGGCTTTGTGCTGCCGGTTCCGTTCATCGCCGACAGCATCGAGGATTGCCATGTGCTGATGGCGCAGCGGACCGTCCAGAAGGCCCTGCAGATCGCGCGCGGGATGACGGTCGGGTACATCTCGGTCGGCGAGTTGTCGGAAACATCGCTGCTGCGGCGACAGGACATGATCACGGCGCGCGACATGGCCGAACTGCGCGAGGCTGGCGCGGTCGGCGATACCAACGGGCAGTTTTTCGATGCGGCGGGTCGCCCGGTCGATCACCCGCTGAACCGCCGCACCCTCGCGCTGGGGTTCGATGATCTGCGGCGCGCCAACACCGTGGCCCTTGTGGCGGGCCCATCCAAAACGGCGGCGGCCCGCGCGTTTCTGGCCAGCGGGGTGGCGCGCGGCCTGATCGTGGACGGCGACACGGCCCTGCAGATCGTGGCCACAGACGCCTAGACCTTGCGCTCGTTCACGCCGTAGCCCGCGAAACTGACGGCGGTCTCCGCAACCTGCGCATCGGTCAGAACATCCCCACCCCCGATCAGCAGCGCGTGGTAGTATTGATGGGCCAGCGCCTCAAGCTCATGGGCCAGCCAGGTGGTGCGGGTCAGGTTTGCACCTGCCACCAGCATGCCGTGGTTGGCCATCAGGCAACCGTTGCGTCCTTCCATCGCCGTAACCACCTGCGCGGAAAGCTCTGCCGTCCCATAGGTGGCATATCCCGCACAGCGGATGTCGGGCCCCCCGAAGGCCGCAATCATGTAGTGGATCGCCGGAATCGGACGCCGCGCGATCGCAAGGATGGTCGAATAGGGCGCATGGGTATGGACGATCGCGCCGACGTCCGGCCGTGCGCGCATCAGGTCCAGATGAAACCGCCATTCCGAAGAAGGCTTCATCGGCCCCTCCCAACCGCCGCCCCCGTCCAGCGGCATCCGCGCGATCAGCCCCGGGTCCAGATCGCCGGCAGGAACGGCCGAGGGGGTGATCAGCATGGCATCCCCGGCGCGGGCCGACACGTTGCCCGAAGACCCCCGGTTCAGCCCGGATGCGTCCAGTTCGCGACACCGCGCAACGATGTCGTGGCGCAACTTCTCTTCGCTTGTGCTGTCCATCCTGTGCTACCCGCCCGTCCGGTCCGGAAACATCGCAGCCAACCCCGCGGCAGTTGCCGCCACCACGCCGCGTTCAGTGATCAGCCCGGTGATCAGTCGCGCCGGGGTCACGTCAAAGGCCGGGTTCGCGCCGGGCGTCGCCTCGGGGCTGATGCGCAGCCGGGTGACAGACCCGTCGGCCAGCTTGCCCTGCACGAAAGACACCTCATCGCCCGACCTCTCTTCGATCGGAATTTCGCGCACCCCGTCATGCACCCGCCAGTCGATGGTCGGCGACGGCAGCGCCACGTAGAATGGCACGCCGTTGTCCTTGGCCGCCAGGGCCTTGAGGTAGGTCCCGATCTTGTTGCACACATCGCCCGAGGCTGTCGTGCGGTCGGTACCGACGATCACCATGTCCACCTGCCCGTGCTGCATCAGATGCCCCCCGGCGTTGTCGGTGATCAGGTGATGCGGGATGCCGTGGCTGGCCATTTCCCACGCGGTCAGATGCGCACCCTGATTGCGGGGGCGGGTTTCGTCTACCCAGACATGCACGGCAATGCCCTGCTGCACGGCATGATAGATCGGCGATGTGGCGGTACCCCAGTCCACCGTGGCCAGCCAACCCGCATTGCAGTGGGTCAGGATGTTCACCGGACCGTCCTTGCGGGCCGCCATTTCCTGAATCAGCGAAAGGCCATGCGCCCCGATGCGCCGGTTGATCTCGACATCCTCGTCGCAGATCTCCGCCGCACGGGCATAGGCGGCGGCCGTCCGTTCTGACGGGGGCAACGGGGCCATCACGCGGCGCATCTCGTCCAGTGCCCAGCGCAGGTTCACCGCCGTCGGCCGGGTCGCGTACAGTACGTCATGGGCGCGGGCCAGCCCGGCGTCCGAAGGATCGGCCGCCATCGCCAGCGCCATCCCATAGGCCGCTGTCGCCCCGATCAGCGGCGCACCGCGCACCCACATGTCGCGAATGGCGACCGCCGCCTGATCCAGCGTTGTCAGGTCCACCACCACGAATTCGTGCGGCAAGCGGGTCTGGTCGATGATCTGCACCGTGCGGCCATCGGCCCCCAGCCAGATCGAGCGGTAGTGACGGCTGCCCACCTTCATGACAAATCCCCGATTTCGATGTGTTCGGCCAGGGCGCAGACCTGCGCCGTGGTTTTGAAAGTGCCGCGCATTACCGCAAGCTGCCTGCCAAGCGCCAGCGCCCGGCGTTCCGCGATGATGCGGCGCGCGGGGTCGGGGATCGCCTCCAGATCCTCGACATGGGCCAGCCCCAGAATGCGGCGGTGCATCTCGACCCCGGCAAAGCCCAGCGTATCGCGCCAGATGCCTGCCATGACGGATTGCAACGCCTGTTCAGCACCCAGCGGATCGGCGTCGAAAAGGCTGTGCTGATACAGGATGCCGGTCCTTTCGGTGCGCCACAGATGGCGGAACTCGGCCGAAAAGCTGTCCCACGTCTCGACGATCACGGCCAGCAGCCAGCGCCGGTAACCATCGCGCGCGCCGGGCGTTTCCTCGTGCCCCGACTGCGCGAAATAGGCCAGAAGGAAGTTGCCCAGCAGCATCCCGATGTCAAATCCGAACGGACCATAGATCGCGAATTCGGGGTCGATGACCTGCGTGTCGGTGTCCGTCGCCATGATCGAACCGGAATGCAGATCGCCATGAACCAGCGTTTCGGCCTTGCTGACGAAGGCGTGCTTCAGTTCCTGCGCGGCGACCTTCATGTCGCGGTCCGCCCGCAGCCGGGCCACCCACGGCTCCAGCCCCGGCGTGTGGCGGTTCAGCTTGGCTTCGAAGTAGGGGTCCGAAAACACGAGGTTTTCGGTGATGTCGGCCAATGCCCCGTTGCCTGCGAACAGCGCCATGTCGGCCTTTGCCTGATCCGCCGGCATCGACAGGTTCGACCCGCGAAACAGGCTGCGCGCCAGAAACACCCCCATGTGCCCGGCAAGGGCCGGATGCACGACGCCTGAGACGATGCTTTTGCGCAGGATCACATGCGGGTGCAGATAGCGCATCACCACCAGCGCCTGTTCCTCGTCAAAGTGGTAAACTTCGGGCACCCGGCCCGGATCGCGCCGGGCGTGCCGGGTCAGGGCATTGTATTCGAAGAACGACCGGTTCAGCGGCAAGGGCCAGCTTTCACCCACCAGCCGCACATAGGGCAACGCCTGCTTGACCACCAGTGTTTCCAGCGGCGAGGCGACGATGAACACGAGGTTCAGGTTGCCATCGCCAACTTCGCGCACCTGCCAACCGGCGGGGTCGTGGCCCAGCCGGTCGGTCACTGCGGCAACCCCGGCCAGCCGGGCCGGCAGGGTCTGCGCGGTGAAGGGAGTATAAGCCATGATCGCGTTCCTTCAGATCAGCCCGTACTGGCGCGCCTTGTTGCGCAGGAAAGGCAGACCGTTGTCCATCACCTCGGCCTCGCTTTCGGCCACGGGGCGCCAGACCGACAGGCCATGCGCGAGTTCGGGCGGCATGTTGATGAAGCTTTCCATCGCAAGCCCGCCCTTGAACCCGATGGCCGCCAGCGCCGCGAACACTTCGTCCCAGCCGCAGTTTCCGGCGCCCGGCGTGCCACGGTCCGACTCCGACAGGTGGATGTATTTCAGATGCTCTCGCGCATCGAGAACACCGCGGGCGATGCCCTTTTCCTCGATGTTCATGTGGTAGGTGTCCAGATGGACAAAGATGTTGTCCGCCCCGATCCGCCGGATCATGTCGACCGCCTGCCAGCCGGTATTCAGCAGATGGGATTCATACCGGTTGACCGGTTCGATCCCCAACTGCAGTCCAAGCGACTTCGCGTGTTTTGCCGACACGTCCATCACCCGCACCACGTTGTCGAGTTCGCCTTGCGTCGGGGGCAGGCCCGTGCGTTCGCCGATCACGCCATAGATCACCCCGCTCAGCGCCTCGGCCCCCATTTCAGCGGTCTTGTCCAGCACAAGCCGCAGAAAGTCGATCGCCGCATCGGGACGCACCGAAGCACGCGCATGCTCTGGCAGGCCGAGCGAGCAGACCGCGCGCAATCCGTGACGCTCCAGCAGCGCGCGGGTGTGTGGCACGTCCACGCCACCGGGGTTGAGCAGTGCAATTTCGATGAAATCCATCTTGTGATGCGCCGCCGCGGACACGGCCCGCTCGGCCCCTGCCCTGTCCCAACTCATTGTCCACATGCTGGTGTGAACCCCGAAACCTTCCATGCCCCGCCCCTTCGTCCGATGTTTCTCAAACAGATTCCAGTTGCCGCGCTGCGTCGGTCGCAGCCAGAACCGCCACGGCCAATGTCTCGTCGACGATCAGCCGGTTTACAAAACCCGCGCGCAGCACGGCAATCGTCGCTTCGGTCTTGGCCACTCCCGCCGACAGCAGCGTGACATCCTGCCGGTGCAGATCATCGATGCCGATCGACGGCGCGCGGCGGTTCAGGTCGGTATCGACCAGACTGCCGTCCGCGCGAAAGAACTTGCCCGTGCTGTCAGCCACCGCGCCGGCCTCTCGCAGCGCGCAGGCATCGGCTTCGGTCAGTATGCCGCTGGTATACAGCAGCGCATCGGGCGCACAGGCGCCAAGGCCGATGATCGCGTGATGCGCCGACCGCGCCACTTCCAGTGTTTCGCGCACCAGACGCTGACCAAGGATGACCCGGCAGTCCGCCTCGCTGTCGGTCAGGAACGGGGCGGGCAGAAACACCGCCGTGCCATGCGTCAGCGCGGCAAGCCGCACACAGACGTCGAACGGGCTGGTCTGCGCCGTGCGCGACATTGACCCCATCAGCGACACGAACTGCAGATGCGGGTTGCGCAAACCGGTCAACCCGGCGGCCATCGCCGCCAGAGTGCGCCCCCAGCCCAGCCCGATCGTCAAAGGCCCTTCCGTGCGCCCGATCCGGGTCAGAAACCCTGCCGCGACGATCCCCACCGCGCGGCGGGCAAAAACATCGTCCGCTGCACCCCCGGGAATCGGGGCCACCTGCACCTCGGTCAGACCGAACACGTCCGTCAACCGTTGGGCCAGCCGCAGCGTGACCAGCGTTTCATGTTCCAGCGACACCCGGACCAGCCCCTGATCCCGCGCATCGGCCAGAAGCCGCAGCACCTTGAACCGGGAAATGCCCAGACGGCGGCTGACCTCTTCCTGACTCATCTGCCCGACATGGTAAAGCCATGCGGCCTGCAGCATGTCGTCGATGTCGTGGCGGGACTGGGTCATCGGTCGCGGCAGCCTTGCGTGGTTGCGCCTGATTTAGCCCTTGACCGGACCCTGCGTCAACGATTACCACAAATGTGCAAGACCCGCACAAATATTGCAGCGCAGCATGGCATGTGCAGCAATCCTGGGTTGGGCAGTTTGGGAGGACTGGCCGGAACGATAACAGGCAGACGCATGGCGTCAGACAGCGTATCGGCGAAATGCCCTTGGAAGCGTTGAAATCTCTTTGGGCCGTGAAAGAAATAAGGGACAAAAGCGCAGGGTTCAGGCCCTGCACAAGCAAACGGCCTCGGGTTCGGGGCGATCAGGGAGGAAGACAATGAAGTTGAAACTTGCAACCATGGCCTGCTTGCTGGCAACCGGATCCGCGCTTGCGGTCGGGGCACCCGCCTCTGCGCAGGACAAGTCGATTGCGACGGTCGTCAAGATCGCCGGCATCCAGTGGTTCAACCGCATGGAAGAGGGCGTCAAGAAGTACGCCGCCGACACCGGCACCAACGCATTCCAGGTCGGCCCCGCACAAGCCGACCCGCAGCAGCAGGCCGCCCTGCTGGAAGACATGATCGCGCAGGGCGTCAACGCCATCGCGGTCGTTCCGATGTCGCCCGAAGCGATCGAGCCGGTGCTGAAGCGCGCCATGGATGCGGGCATCGTGGTCATCAGCCATGAAGCCGCCAGCCAGCAGAACGTCAACTACGACATCGAGGCCTTCAAGAACGAAGATTTCGGCGCCAACCTGATGGAACAGATGGCAACCTGCATGGGTGGGACCGGCGAATACGCCGTGTTCGTCGGCTCGCTGACCAGCCAGACGCACAACCAGTGGGTCGATGGCGCGATTGCCTACCAGAAGGAAAAGTATCCGAACATGGTTCTGGTCGGCGACAAGAACGAAACCTTCGACGACCAGCAGAAGGCCTATGAAAAGGCACAGGAAGTGCTGCGCGCCTACCCGAACGTCAAGGGTCTGCAGGGTTCGGCCTCGACCGACGTGGCAGGCATCGGCCTTGCCATCGAAGAGCGCGGCACGGCGGACGGCACCTGCGTGTTCGGCACCTCGCTGCCGTCGATTGCCGGGCAGTATCTGGAAACCGGCGCGGTTGACGGCATCGGGTTCTGGGACCCGTCGGTCGCGGGCTATGCGATGAACAAGCTGGCCACCATGGTCATGGCCGGCGAGACGGTCACCGACGGCATGGACCTTGGCCTGCCGGGCTACGAGGCGGTCAAGCTGGACGGCAAGGTCATCTACGGCCAGGCTTGGGTCAACGTGAACAAGGCGAACATGGCCGACTATCCGTTCTGATCGGCGGCTGACTGTGCGGGGGGTGGCAAATCTGCCTCCCCCCGCTTCCTATTGCCCTTTGGCAACACGAGCATCTGCATGGCCCCCACTGACCCGCTGATTGCCCTGAACGGCATTACCAAGACCTATTCGGGGATCACGGCCCTGGCCGATGCGGGGTTTACCATCGCCGCCGGCGAAGCCGTCTGCCTTGCGGGCGAAAACGGCAGCGGCAAATCGACCCTGATCAAGATCCTGGCCGGCGTCGAACAACCCGACCGCGGCGAAATCCGGATCGGTGGCACGGTTCAGGGCGCGCTGAACCCGCGCCTCTCGGCGGCGGCGGGGATCATGGTGATCTTTCAGGATTTCTCGCTGTTTCCCAACCTCAGCGTGGCCGAAAACATCGCATTCAGCATCGAACTCGGCCGGCGCAGCAAACTTTTCAACGCGGCCCGTGTGCGCGAGGTGGCAAAGCGCACGCTGGCACGGGTCGGCGTCGACATCGACCCTGATG
This sequence comes from Rhodobacter sp., assembly GCA_027487575.1. Taxonomy (GTDB): domain Bacteria; phylum Pseudomonadota; class Alphaproteobacteria; order Rhodobacterales; family Rhodobacteraceae; genus JAIYDJ01. The sequence goes on from JAIYDJ010000010.1 coordinate 18,076, forward strand.
CGGCCGTGGAAACCCTGACGGTCGCGCACAAGCAACTGGTGGCGATCTGCCGGGCCCTGGCATCCGACGCGCGGCTGATCATCATGGACGAGCCCACGACAGCCCTGACCGAACGCGAGGTGCGCGCCCTGCTGGACATCATCCGGCGCCTGAAGGCCGATGGCGTTGCGGTTCTGTTCGTCAGCCACAAGCTGGCCGAGGTGCTGGAGGTCTGCGAAAAGGTCGTCGTCCTGCGCAACGGTCGCAAGGTTGCCGAAGGCCCGGCCAACACCTTTGACGCGGCGTCGCTGACCCGGCACATGACCGGGCGCGATGTGGCGGAACAGCCGCCCGAACCGCTGGGCGCAACCGCGCCGGTTCTGATGCAGGTGCGGGGCCTGTCCAAGCCGGGCGCGTTCGACGCGGTCAGCTTCGATCTGCGCGCGGGCGAAGTTCTGGGGATTTCAGGGCTGCTCGGGTCGGGCCGCACGGCGCTGGCCAAGGCGCTGTTCGGGCTTGTGGCACCCGAGGCGGGCGCGATCGACCTTGCCGGAAAAAGCGTTCCCTTAGGCGATCCTCTGGCCGCAGCGACGGCGGGGATCGGTTATGTCCCCGAAGACCGGTTGACCGAAGGGCTGTTCCTGACACAGTCGATCGTGCGCAACGTCGCCATCGGGCGGCTGGACGCGCACGGCCGGGGCGGCCTGCTGGATCTGGCGGCAATGTGGGGCGAGGCCGCCGACTGGCTGCGCAAGCTGAGCGTCAAGGCCCCGCAGATCGAGGCCCCGGTCAGGTCGCTGTCCGGTGGCAACCAGCAGCGCGTGGTTCTGGCCCGCTGGCTGGCGCGGACCCCGCGCGTTCTGGTGCTGAACGGGCCCAGCGTGGGGGTGGATGTCGGGTCGAAATCCGACATCCACGGCATCATCCGCGATCTTTCGGCACAGGGCCTGGGCGTCATCGTGATTTCCGACGATCTGCCCGAACTTCTGTCAACCTGTCACCGCATTCTGGTCATGAAGGCAGGCCGCATCACCGACGAACTCGTCGGCACCCAGACATCGGAAACCGACCTCGCGCATCGGCTGGCCTCCTGATGAAGATTGATTTCACCCGCAACGAGACTTTGGTCGCACTGATCATCCTCGGCTTTTGCGCCATCGCGGCGATTAGCGACCCCGGCTTTCTGTCGATGGCGACGCTGACAGACCTGCTGCGCGGCGGCATCGTGATGGGCATCTTTGCCGTGGCGGCGCTGCTGGTGCTGCTGTCGGGCGGCATCGACGTCAGCTTTACCGCGATTGCGGCCTTTGCGATGTATACGACGGCGCTGATGCTGAACACATGGGCACCGGGCGTGCCATGGTGGGCGGCGTTCGGGCTGGCGATGGCGGTGGGCGCCACACTGGGGGCGATCAACGGGATCTTCATCGCGGGCTTCGGACTGCCGACGCTGATCGTCACGCTGGGCACGCTGTCGGTGTTTCGCGGGTTCATGCTGGCCTTCATCGGGTCCAAGCAGATCACCACGCTGCCCGAAGGGATGCGCGAATTTGGCCGCATGATGATGATCCGGGGCACGAACGCCGACGGATCGTTCTATTCGCTGCACTGGGCTTTTGCCGCAACCGTGCTGGTGGTGGTCGTGACGTGGTCCCTGTTGCAGCGCACCATGCTGGGCCGGTCCATCTTTGCCATCGGCGGGTCCGAGGAAAGCGCACGCCGCATCGGGGTGAACGTGCGGGCGGTGCAGTTCTTTGTCTATGTCTATGTTGGTGTGCTGGCCGGGTTGGCGGGCGTGATCCACGCCTCGATGGCGCGGGTGGCGAACCCGTTCGATCTGGTGGGGCTGGAGCTGTCGGTGATCGCCGCCGTGGTGCTGGGCGGGGCGCGGCTGGCGGGGGGCTATGGCACCCTGACCGGTACGCTGCTGGGCGTCACGCTGATCGTTCTGGTGCGCAACAGCCTGATCGTGATCGGAATTCCGAACACATGGCAATCCATTGCTGTGGGTGTGCTGATCCTGATCGGAACCGGGCTTCCCGCCTGGCAGGCCAAACGCGCCGCAGCGCGCGCAAGCTGAGGATGACCGCATGACCTCTCACACCCCGTCGCGCCTGACCACGCTGTTCGCGTCAACCGAGGCTCGTCTGGCGGTGATCGCCGTCGTGGTCTTCGCCGTGATGTCGGTGCTTTCGCCGGACCGCTTTCTGTCGGCGCAGAACATGACGTCGATGGCGTTCCAGTTTCCCGAATTCGCCATTCTCGCGCTGGCCATGACGCTGACCATGCTGACGGGGGGGATTGATCTGTCGGTTGTGGGCATCGCCAACCTGTCGGCCATCGTGGCCGCCACAATCCTGACGCAGTTTGCAGGCCCGGCCGCCACCGGCACCGACGCGGTGGTGTGGCTGGTCCTGTCGGTGGGTGCGGCCGTGATGGTGGGGCTGGCTGCCGGGCTGTTCAACGGCATCGCCATCGCGATCTTCGGCCTGCCGCCGATCCTTGCCACCCTCGGGTCGGGGCTGATCTTCACCGGCATCGCCGTGGCCCTGACGGGCGGCAGCGCCGTGATGGGCTTTCCGGCCGCCGCGGCCTGGCTGGGCAACGGTCTGGTGTTGGGAATTCCCGTGCCGCTGATCCTGTTCGCCCTTCTTGCGGCGGGGCTTTCGTTCATCCTGACCCGCACAGGGTTTGGCCTGAAGGTACAGATGTTCGGGGCCAACCCGCTGGCCGCGCGGTTTGCCGCGGTCAACGTCACCTCGCTGCTGATCAAGGTGTACCTGATGTCCGGCGTCTTTGCCGCCATTGCCGGGATGGTGGTGATGAGCCGGGCCAATTCGGCAAAGGCGGATTACGGGTCGAGCTACCTGCTGCTGGCCGTTCTGATCGCGGTGCTGGGCGGGGTGAACCCCTATGGCGGCTATGGCCGGGTGATCGGGGTCGTGCTGGCCGTCCTGTCGATGCAGTTCCTGTCCTCGGGGCTGAACATGCTGCAGGTGTCGAACTTCGCGCGCGAGTTGATCTGGGGTTCGCTGCTGATCTTCGTCATGCTGGTCAACACCCGCCCCGGTCTGCGCCTCTGGCCTCGCCAAAAGGCCAAACCCGTGCCAAATTCCTGACATTTCCCTTGCCGGAGTATCGCCTGTGAAGAAAATCCTGAACAATCCCACCGATTACGTCGATGAAATGCTGGCAGGCCTGATCGCGGCGCATCCGGAGTATTATGCGCTGCAGGGCGAAACGGGGCGCGTCGTGACGCGGGCCAAGGCGGGCCGCGCGGGCAAGGTCGGGATCGTGACCGGCGGCGGATCGGGCCACTTGCCCGTCTTCACCGGCTATGTCGGCACCGGCCTTCTGGATGCCTGCGCCATCGGGGATGTCTTCGCCTCGCCCTCGGCCGAACAAATGGCCGAAGCCATCCGCGCCGCAAGTCAGGGGGCCGGCGTGCTGCGGCTGTATGGCAACTACGGCGGCGACATCATGAACTTCGACATGGCCGGCGATCTGGTCGAATTCGACGACATCACCTGCACCACGGTCGTTCTGGCCGATGACATCGCCTCAGCCCCCTTGGCCGAACGGGAAAAGCGGCGTGGCGTGGGCGGAATGGTCTATGCGTTCAAGATCGCCGGGGCCTGTGCCGAAACGGGGGCCGACCTTGCGACGGTCACGGCGGTGGCGCAGAAGGCCGCCGACGCCAGCCGGTCGATCGGGGCGGCGTTGTCCTCGTGCACGGTGCCGCAGGCCGGCAAGCCCACCTTCCACATCGGCGAGGACGAGATGGAAATGGGCATGGGCATCCACGGCGAACCCGGCGTCTGGCGCGACAAGCTGCGCCCGGCAGATGCGATCGCCGCCGAGATGATGGACCGCCTGTTTGCCGACATGCCCATCGGGCCGGGCGACCGCGTGTCGATCATGGTCAACAGTCTGGGGGCTACCCCGCCGGAAGAGTTGTATATCCTCTACCGCGTCGTGAAGGCGCGGATCGAAGGCGCCGGGGCCAGCATCGTCATGCCGCTGGTCGGGCGCTATGCCACCTCGATGGAGATGGCGGGGGTTTCGTTCACGATGATCAAGCTGGACGCAGAGCTTGAATCGTTGCTGACGGCGCCCTGCGACTGCGCCTTCTGGAGGGTGGGATGACCATCGACCGCACCGCCGTGCTGGGCGGCATCACGCGCCTTACCGCCGCCATGGAACGCGCGTTTGAAACGCTGAACGCGGCGGACGGCGCCTTGGGCGATGGCGATCTGGGCGTGACCATGACGCGCGGCATGCGGGCCATCTCGGAGAGCGCCGCCGATCTGCCCGCCGATCTGGGACAGGCCCTGCTGCGGTGCGCGCAGAGCTTCACCAAATCGTCCGGGTCTTCCTACGGCACGCTGATGGCGACCGGTCTCATGGCGATGGCCAAGGCCGTCAAGGGGAAGGAGTCGGTCGAGGCCACGGACATCTCCGGCCTTGTGGCCCTGGCACGGGATGCGATGATCGCGCGCGGCAAGGCCGAACTGGGTGGAAAGACCGTTCTCGACAGTCTTGACGCCGTGGCACTGGCCACGGATGGGCTGACCGATCCGGCACAGGTTTCGCAGGCTGCGCGGGGCGCCGTTCGCGCCGCGCTGGAGGCTTTTCGCGACAAACCCGCCACCGTGGGGCGCGCAAGGATATTTGCCGAGAAAAGCCGGGGCATGGATGACCCGGGCATGCTGGCCATGACCCTGATCGTCGAAGCCATCGCCGATCAGGGCTGATCAGGCTTGCCGCAACCCAAAGGCGGGAAGACCTTGTTCCAATCCTGCCTGCAGAACGCCTTGACGGCGGCCTTACCCCGCGTGGGCTTCCTGAGGCGGCTTAACGAACTGGCCGCCCCGTACAACCCTGCGTCCGCTTGAATGCCATTCCCCGGCACAGGCTGCGCCGGGGCGGTTCGCCCAAGCGTCACGTCCAGAGGAAATCGAGCGCGCTCAACTGTGTGGCGTTCGTCAACCCGGTGAGGTTGATCGAGAAATCAAGGATTCCGTTGCCGTCGGCGTCAACCTGCAATTGCGATCCGGACACGCGCGCCTCTGAATTGTTGGACCCGCCCGAGAATGCGGCACCGCCCATATAGGCGAAGGTTCCGACCAGCATGCCCTGGAAGTGCAGGACGTCGCCTTGTGCGGCCCCCCCTCGCAGCGCGTTGAAGTCGGTGATCGTATCCAGGCCCTGCACGACACCCGACCTGAAGACGAAATGATCGGCCCCGTTTCCGCCAGTCAGGGTATCGTTTCCCGCACCTCCGTTCACAGTGTCATTGCCATCCAGTCCCGACAGCGTGTTTGCACTGGCATTTCCGGTCAGCACGTTGGCCACGGCGTTGCCGGTCCCTTTCGCGATCCTGTCCCCCAAAGTAAGGTTCTCGAATTCGGCCCCCAGGGTCCAGTCGATGAACGAGAACACGGTATCGGTGCCGCCCCCGGCGGTTTCGGTCACGACATCGGCGGTGGAGTCCACATAGTAAAAGTCAGTCCCCGCGCCGCCGGTCATCAGGTCGGCTCCGGCGCCGCCGTCGAGGGTGTCGGTGCCGCCGCCGCCGTAGAGGCTGTCGTTGCCCAGACCGCCCGTCAGGATGTTGGAGGCCCCGTTGCCGGTGATCTGGTTGTTCAGCGTGTTGCCGGTGCCGTTGATCGCCGCCCCGCCGGTCAGGGTCAGGTTCTCGACATGCAGGCCCAGCGTCAGGCTGATCGAGGACTGCACGCTGTCGGTACCGCCCGACGCGACCTCGATCACCTTGTCGCCGAGGTCGTCGACGACATAGGTGTCATTGCCCAGCCCGCCCGTCATGCTGTCGGCCCCCGTGCCGCCATCCAGCGAGTCGTTGCCGCCACCGCCGTTCAGCGTGTCGAGCCCGGCCATCCCGAATAGCTGGTTGTCCGCCTCGTTGCCGGTCAGGATGTTCGCCGCAAGGCTGCCCGTGCCGTTGATCGCCGCAAGGCCGGACAGCGTCAGGTTTTCGACAGAGGCGTTGGTCAGCACATAGGCCAGGCTGCTGATCACCGTATCGACGCCTTCACCGGAAAGCTCGACCACGACATCGGTCGCCGCATCGACATAATAGGTGTCGTTGCCGATCCCGCCGACCATGCTGTCGGTCCCGGTGCCGCCGTCCAGTGTGTCGTTTCCGGCGTTTCCGATCAGCGTGTCGTTGCCGCCCAGCCCCGCCAGCAGGTTGTTGCCCAGGTTCGACAGGGCGAATGTGCCGCTGTAGGAATTGCCGGTGATCAGGTTGTTCAGGCCGTTGCCGGTGCCGTTGATCGCCGAAAATCCTTCGAGTGTCAGGTGTTCCGCATTCTCGCCCAGCGTCCAGGTGACGCTGGACAGCACCAGATCGGTGCCTTCGCCCGCGTTCTCCGTAACCACGTCCATGACATTGTCGACCCGGAAAGTGTCGTTGCCCAGACCGCCGACCATGGTATCGGCCCCAACACCGCCATAGAGGGTATCGTTTCCGACGCCCCCGGTCAGATGGTTGGCGACATCGCTGCCGGTCAGAAGATCATGCCCCAGCGAACCGATCAGATGGGTCATTCCGGAAAACCAGTCGCCATCTGCATCGCCGCCCGACGCGGTTCTGGCCAACAGGTTGACAGACACGCCCACCGCGGACGACGCATAGGACAACGTGTCGATGCCGCCACCGCCGACCAGCGTGTCCGCCCCGGCCCCGCCCTGGAACAGGTTGTTCCCGAGGCTTCCGGTCAGGCTGTCCTGAAAGGCGGTGCCGAAAACGTTCTCGATTTCCGCAAGGACATCACCTTCGGCGTCGCCGCCGGCGGTGCTGCCGTCTGCGAGGTTGATGGTGACCCCTGATGCGGACGCGGAGTAGTCGACGGTGTCGCTTCCCATACCGCCGGTGATGCTGTCCTGTCCGGCGCCACCGGCCAGAATGTTGTCGTTGGCATCCCCGATCAGCGTGTCGTTTGATGCTGACCCGATCAGGTTCTCGATCCCAGTCAGAGTGTCGCCTGCGGCATCGCCGCCCGTGTTGGCGCTGCCGTTGACGGTCACGCTGACCGCCACGGTCGAAGCCGAGTAATCGGCGGTATCCATGCCGATCCCGCCGTCAAGGCTGTCTGCCCCGGCGCCGCCCAGCAGGGTGTCGATGCCGTCATCGCCAAAGAGGCTGTCGTTGCCGACGCCGCCCAGAATGCGGTCTGCGCCGAGCCCGCCGAGGATCGCGTTGTTGCCCCCGTCACCCGTCAGCGTGTCATCCAAAGCCGACCCGGTCAGGTTCTCGATCGCAACCAGAACATCCCCTGCGGCGTCGCCACCGGTGTTGGACGATCCGTTGATCGTCACGTTGACGGCCAAGGCTGACGTGGAATAGTCCGCCATGTCGATCCCGGCACCGCCATCCAGACGATCCACACCCGCGCCGCCGATCAGGGTATCCAGGCCCGAACCGCCGAACAGGCTGTCGTTTCCGTTGCCGCCCGACAGGGCGTTGTCCAATCCGTCACCGGTCAGACTGTCATTCGCCCCCGATCCCAGGATCGCCTCGATCGTGTTCAGCACGATGACGTCGCCCGCCGCATCCCCGCCGGTTCCGACCCCGCTCAGCAGGCTGACCGTCACGCCCAGCGACGAGGCCGAATAGTCCACCCAGTCGAAGTTCGTGCCACCGTCCATGCGGTCGCTGCCGACGCCGCCGATCAGCGTGTCGTTTCCGATTCCGCCGAACAGGGTGTCGTTGCCTGCATCGCCGTTGAGAACATCGTTACCGTCGATCCCGCTGATCGAGTCGGCTGTCGTCGACCCAAGGATGGTGTCGTTTCCAGTGGTTCCCGCGTAAACCGGCATCTACATTCTCCAGATCAACTCGCAAGCGGCTCCGTGGCGTACGGCGCTTTCGGTGTCTGTCTGCGGAGAGGAGGTGGCGGAATAAAGGCATTCCGGAAGCGCGGCGGTGCCCTTGCCGATGAACGGGTCAACAGACTGTTTCGAACTTGCGGCCCTTGTTTTGCTTGCCGGACCGGCCAATCCGTGCGGTCCGGCGCGGGGCCGGTCGGGGCCGGGATGGTCTAGAAGGCGGCCGTGTAGATCGCCAGTGCGTCGGCTTCTGCGACGGGGCGCGGGTTGTTGACCAGCAGCCGTGTCTGGTTCATCGCGTCGCGGGCCAGCTTTGGCAGCCAGTCGGAAGGGATCTTCATCTCGCGCAGGGTCTGCGGCAGGCCGCAGTCCCGCGACAGGCCCGCCAGCGCCTCGCAAAAGGCGGCGGCCCTGTCCTGACCCTGCAACCGTTCCAGATGCGGAAAGGCATGGGGGGCCATCTCGGCGTAATGCGCGGGCGCTGTCACCGCGTTGAAGCGCAGGACATGGGGCAGCACCAGGGCGTTCGACAGCCCGTGCGGGATGTGGAAATGCCCGCCCAGCGGATAGGCCAGCGCATGGACCGCCGCCACGGGCGAATTGGCAAAGGCCTGCCCCGCCAGCATCGACCCCAGAAGCATGTCGCCCCGGGCGGCCGTATCGGACCCTTCATGCACGGCTTTCAGGATGGATCCGCCCATCAGGCGCAACGCCTGCAGCGCCAGATTGCGGCTGATCGGGTTATTGTTGGCCGAAGCCGAAGCATAGGCCTCGATCGCATGCACCATGGCGTCGATGCCCGTTGCGGCGGTGACATGGGCGGGCAGCCCCAGCGTAAGGTCAGGGTCCAGAAGGGCCACATCGGGCAGAAGGACCGGAGAGACGACGCCCATCTTCTCTGCCGCACCCGTGGTCACGATCGAAATCGGCGTGACTTCCGACCCGGTCCCGGCGGTGGTCGGCACGAGGATCAACGGCAGGCGCGGCCCCTTGGCCCTGCCGACGCCGAAGATGTCGCGCAACTGTTCGGCGCCCACGGCCAGCAGCGCCACCAGTTTGGCCACGTCCAGCGACGACCCGCCGCCCAGCCCGATGACCCCCTGCGCCCCGGCGGACCGGGCCGCTTCGACAGCCGCGTGGATCACCGCCTCGGGCGGGTCGGCCTGCACATCGGAAAACAGCGTCACCTCGACGCCCGCCCCGGCCAGAAGCGCCAGCGCGCGGTCGATGATGCCGGTCGCCATCATGCCCGGATCGGTCACCAGCATCACGCGCATCCCCAGATGCGCCAGAGCCAGATCGCCCAGTCGCGACAGGCTTCCCGCCCCGAACTGGATGCTTCGGGTCGTGTTGAACACGAAAGGTGTCATCGCAATCTCCTATCCGCCAAAGCTGAGAACCGTCAGCACCACGGCTGCACTGCCGACGGCCAGTGCGGTAAGCGCCGCGCGCAGCCGCAGCTTTTCTGCCTGCGTCTGATCGGGGCGCAGGCGGGGGGGCGGGGCGTAGGGGGGAATGTGAACGGTCAGCGGGCTGGCCATCTCCATCTTGTAGGACAGAAACCAGACCAGACCCAGCCCAGCCGCCCAGAACAGGACGGCCCAGCCCCACAAGGACGGCATGCCGACCAGCCATGAACCGTCCGTCCCGACAAAGGCCGCATTGCCAAAAATCAGCCCCGGCCCGGCAGCCAAAAATAGCCAAGCCATGACCGCCGACCAGGCGGTCGTTTTCAGGGCGCGCAGGCGCGGGCCACCGCGCAGCGACACATCCAGCAATTGACGCACATCCTGCGCCTCGGCGTTAAGCTTGTGGCGCTGCGTGAAGGCCGCAACCAGAAACGCGACGCACAGGTTGGGCACCAGACCCCACAGCGCCGAATGCAGCGTCCAGGGCCAGCGCCCCCAGGGCAGATCAAGGCCCAGAAACGACAGCGCCGCGTGGCCTGCCGGTTCGGTCAGCAAAACGCCAGCAATGCCGAACCCGACCCCCGCCATCACCGCCCCGCGCCCCAGCCACCGCAGCCAGCAGATGCCCAGAAGCGGGACCCACAGTTGCACCGACAGCGGCAGCGCCAGCGCGCCGAGCGCCGACAGGGTCACCGGCGTCAGCGCTTGCATGCAGACCGAGATCAGCGCCAGCAGCCCGATCACGACACGCGTGACCGTCACGGTCTGGCGCGACCCCAGCGCCGAATGGAACCACGGCTTGTAGACATGCCGCACCAGCGCCTCGCCCGCCGTCAGCAGGGCCAGCCCCGCCAGAAGCTGCACACCTGCCAGCAGCCCGACGAACAGCCAGGCCGAAAACCAGGGCGAGATCGCCGCCAGCAGCGCCGGAACGCTCAACGAAGGGTCGATCAGCGCCGCCGCACCCGACACGCCCATACAGCCGACCACCAGCGCACCGCCAAAACCGGCCAGAACCCAGGTCTGTCCGGCCCCCAGCCCGCGCGGGCTGCGGGTGGACATCACGATCTTGGCGGCCATCGGACTGGCCTGAAACCCCAGCAGCGCAAAGAACAGGCCCAGGCTTGCCAGCGCGGTTCCCTCATGCCCCGCCGCCGCCTCGCGACCGATGCCCGCGGTGAACTGGATCACGCCCGCCACGCGGAACAACCCGGCGCGGTCAGGGTCGGCCGCCAAAGCCAGCAACCCTGCGTTCAGCGCGCCAAAGCCGCCCAGCCCCACAAGGGCAAAGCCCGCCAGCCCGATCAGCGACGCCGCCAGCAGGACGGCCTGAATGGCCCCCAGATAGCCGATCGCGCGCATGCCGCCGATCACCACATAGCCGAACAGCACGACCGACAGGACGACGCCCGCAACCGCCGCCGTCACAGCCCCGCCGGTCAGATGCGCCACAAGGTCAGACAGCGCGCGCAACTGCATCCCGGCAAAGCCTATGGCGAACAGCACGGCGATCAGGGTCGAGACGACCACCAGAAATTCCGACCGGTAGTAGCTGCGTAGAACCTCGGCCTGTGAGGACTGGCGCAGCCGTTCCGCGATCAGCCACAACCGCTTGAAGAAGAACACGCCCGGAAGGGCCAGCGCGATACCGGCCTGCAGCAGGGCAGGCTGGCTGAACCCGTGCCGGGCCACTTCGGATGCGCCGCCAAGGATGACCCAGCCCGAAAGGCTGGCCCCCGCCAGAACCAGCGCCGACACCCAGGGCTGCAGCGAGTGGCCTGCGGAAAAGTAGGTTTGATGGTTGCCATTGGCCTGCGCCGCGATGCGTGCCCAGTAAAGGGTCACCATCCCGTAGAACAGCAGATAAAGCGGCAGCCAGATCATCGCGCGGACCTGCCGTGCGGGGCATCCCGGGGAACATGGAACCGCGAAAACGCACCGCGCAGGCCATGGCGGGTGAACAGGTAGGCCAGAAATCCTGCGGCCAGCACCCCGAAGAAAGTCAGACCGGCATGGAAGTCGGACGTTGTCATACCGCCACGCAGCGCGCCCAGCACGAACAGCAGGCCCAAGAGACCGTATGTTCCGATCCCCAGCGCGGTTTCGCCGGGCGCAAAGCCGGTGTCGAAGATGCCGTTCACGATGATGTGGCCGATGAAGGCGACGATCACCACCGCGACGCCCGCAGCGGCCAGCCCCCAGACATCGCGCGCCATCCCTTCCAGAAACAGGCCCAACCCCAGAAAGCCGAACACGGCCCAGATCGCAAAGACCAGAATGCCGCGATCAACGTCAGGGGATTTGTCAGGCATCGCACTCTCCGCTTGGCAGGCTCATCGGGCGGGAAGCGCCCGATGACTTCAGTTGGACTTGCCCTTGGGCACCGGGGCGGCAGGTTCGGAATAGACCACCTTCGACAGATCCTGCAGCGTATGGGGGCGGTGCACCGTATCGGCGGTCAGGCCGATTTCGCCCAGCAGCGTGTCCACGAACGGGGCCTGCGTGCGATAGCGCAGGGCCGAGGACACCACCTGTTCGGCCAGATTGCCGTCGCGCCCGCCGCCATCGGGGCTACCATCGCCCGATCCCTGCATCCCGGCCCCCGACATGCCCGGCAGACCTTCGACATGCACGATCTTGATGCCTTCGATCCGCTCCATCGGTTTGACGCTTTCGCGGATGATCGCGGGCAGGTTTTCGACCAGCGCCTTGTGCAGCGCCGATTTGCGGCTGGCGTCCGAGCGCAGGTTTTCCGCCGCGTTCAGCTTTTCCTTGCCGTCCGCCTCGACCCGCAGGCGTTCTTCCAGCGCCGCCACGGCGATGCGGTCGGCATCCGCCCGGTCCTGCGCCGCGCCCTTTTCGGCCTCGGCCAGAATGCGGATGCCCGCAGCCTCGGCTTGCGCCTGCCGTTCGGCGTCGATCAACTGGATCGCCTTCTGGCGGTTGGCGATTTCGGTATCGCGCAGCGTCACCAGACGCTCCTGCGCCTCGACCATCGTGGCGCGGGCGTTCTCGGCTTGCGCCTGCGCCTCGCTGCGTTCCTTGGACTTGATCGACACGGCAATCTCGCGCGCCTGATCCTCCAGTTGCACCGCCTCGCGCCGCTTGATCTCCAGCGTTTCGACCGTGCGCTCCATCTCGATCCGGGTGCGTTCGACGGCCTCGCGTTCGCGCAGCTTCACATCCTCGATCTGGCGTTCACGGGCGGCACTTTCGTTGGCGATCTCGGATTTGCGGTTGGAGCGTTCGATGGCGACTTCGGCCTCGTGGGCCAGCCGGGCGTATTCGCTGTCGCGCTGGATTTCCAGCGACCGCTTTTCCGCCTCCAGGTTCTTGGCGCGGATCGCGACGGCGGTGTCCTTTTCGATGTCGTTGCGCTTTTTCTTGCGCGACTCGATCTGTTCGGTCAGCCGGGTCAGACCTTCGGCGTCAAAGGTGTTCGACGGATCGAACAGCTTGATGTCGGTCTGGTCGAGCGAGGTCAGCGACACGCTTTCCAGCTCCAGCCCGTCCAGTTCCAGACTTTCCGCCACTTCCTGCTTGACCTCGCGCACGAAGGACGACCGGTTTTCGTGGATGTTCTCCAGCGTCATCTTTGCGGCTGCCCCGCCCATCGCATCGACGAACCGGCCCTGGATCAGGTCTTTCAACTGTTCGGCGTTCATCGTGCGGTTGCCAAGGCTGCGCGCGGCGGTGGCCACGGCGGTCTCGTTCGGCGACACGCGCACGTAGAATTCGACCGTCAGCTCGACCCGCATCCGGTCCTTGGTGATCAGCGACTTTTCCCGCGCCCGCGTCACTTCCAGCCGCAGGGTGTTCATGTTGACTTCGGTGATGTCGTGCAGGATCGGCAGCACCAGCGCGCCACCCCCCATCACCACCTTTTCGCCCCCGAAACCGGTGCGCACAAAGCTGACATCCTTGGTGGACCGACGATACAGCCAATGCAGCAGATAGGCGGCCACGGCGATGACGATCGCGGCCAGAATGATGATGGCAATGACGTCTGCGCCGTTCATGAACGTGCTCCTTTGTCAGCAAGGGTTGCAGGGGGGGCGGGATCGGCGGACACCAGCGCGCCGGTGGCGAGAACCGCCACGCCAAAGGCCATCCGGTTCAGGATGTCGAACAGGTTGTAGGCAACCGACAGGCTGCCATCGTCGGGGATGCCCGCAAAGGCGGTCAGGAAGTTGCCAAGCGGGTAGATCGCCCAGCCGATGGTCACGATCAGCCGCAGCCAGAAGTAGCCGCGCCGCAGATGGTCGCCGGGGGCTGCCGATATCACGTCGTCCATCCGTCCGAAGAACAATTCGCCCAGGATATACAGCCAGAACACCAGACCGATCAGGAACGCCAGCGTGGGGTGCATGAAGTTCGCTTCGCCCAGATAGCGCACGAAGACCATCAGGATCGACACGACCACCAGCCGCCAGAACAGACCCGCCCCCAGCTTGCCGGCCGTATGGGCGAGGAAATAAAGCGCCATGATCTGCAGGGGCATCGACACCGTCCAGCCGACATAGTGATAGACGACGGGCACCCCGCCCCCCGCAGCCCAGGCGGCGCGCGCCTCGTAGGCGGCCCCGACGCCGACCAGCGCCGCGATGGCGCACAGGGCCACCGGCAGTTTCCACGCCCGCCCGACCCAAGCCTGCCCCATCAGCAGCAGGATCGTGGTCGCGGCCAGCCCGAACAGCGCCACCGAATAGCTTGCCGCGGTCAGGTCGGTTGTCTGAAACACCGCCATGTCACTGTCTCCCTTCGCGGAATGTCATTTTATTCTTTCCCGTCATATCTGCGTCCGGATGTGCGGGGACCGGGCGTACAGCGCCACCATCGGCAGGATCAGGAGGCCGAAGATGAATTGCTGCCATTCGAAATCGAGCCCGATGCCCACGAGGAACGACGACAGCACCTGCAGCACCAGCACCCCGATCACGGTGAACCCGTAGCCCCCCGCCCCGCCCAGCAGGGACGTGCCGCCGACCACCACCGCCGCCAGCGTCAGGAACAGGTACTGGTCCCCCACCCCGATGAACCCGCCGCCCGACCAGCCTAGCAGAAGGCTTCCGGTCATCGCGGCGAAAAATCCCGACGCGGCATACATCAGCACCCAATAGCGCATTTCCGAAATCATCACCCGGCTGGCCGAGGTGCGGTTGACGCCCAGCGCATACAGGAACCGGCCATAGACGGTGATCCGCATCCCCACGATCAGGATCACCGCGATGATCGCCCAGATCGCGATGACTGGCGGAAACGGCAGTCCGAAAGTCGATCCGTTCATCGCCGACAGGTTCGACAGCCACGGCGGCACGGTGCCGAACACGTTGCCACCATAAGCCGACCCGATCGAGGTGATGATCTGCACCCCGCCCGAAATCGCAAATCCGGTGCCCAGCGTGACGATCAGGGCCTGCCCCTGCAGGCGGTAGCTGAGAAAGCCGTTGATCGTGCCCAGTGCCGCGCCGATGGCCAGCACGATGATGCTGGCCAGCCACGGCGGCACGCCAAGGCTGATCAGGTACAAAAGCCCCACGTTCGCCGCCCCGATGATGAACGGGATCGACAGGTCGAGCCCGCCCAGCAGCGCAACCAGCGTCTGCCCGATGGATGCGATGCCAAGGAAGGCCGCGAACAGCAGCATCGACTTGATGTTGGCCCCCGACGAAAAGCCTTCGATGTTCATCGAGCCCACGGAAAACAGGCCCGCCAGCACCATGATGCCGATGAAGGCCGACCGGTTCTGCTGAAACTGCCGGCCCAGCGTGCGGGTCAGCACAAGGATGGCCAGCAGGATCAGCAGCGAGATCACGTTCCAGATGTTGAAGAACCCCGGCACCGTCAGCGACAGGATGATGAAGGCCAACAGGATCAGCGCCAGCCCCAGCAGCGGCCAGCGATAGGCCACCCAGGCGCGGTGCAACGGGCTTGGCGTGTCGCTCTGCAAGGTGGGCGCGGTGAATTGGCCCAGCACATAGCTCCACCCCCAGAAGAACAGCGCCAGCGTGGCGATGGCCGCCAGAATGACGATCTGCACCGAAGCGCCGGTGGCAAAGCCGAACCCCGCCCCGATGCCCGTCAGGATCAGGCCGATGACCAGCCCGAGGATCTTGGCCGGCAGCGACAGTGCTGGCAGCGGGGTCATTGCGTGGCCTCGATGTCAGGGATGGCGATGCCCTCGCGCAAGCCCCAGGCCCCGGCCAGCACGATCATCGCCACGACCACGACGACGGCGGGTGCAATGGTCCCCCGGTCGGACTGGCCCAAAGCCAGGCGCAGGAACACCGCGATGACGATCAGCAGTACCGCCCCCAGCACCAGCGGCCCCGCCGCCCTGCGCAGCGCCTCAGTTTCCGCGCTTGCCACCGCGATCTCCAGCGGGCCGACCAGCGCCGCCTGCATCTGCAACGGACCCGGCAGGAACTGACCCGCCTCTCCCAGTGCGGCATAATCGAAGGTCGCGTGCAGGATGATCCCTAGAACGACCACCGACAGCGCGACGAAATACAACAGCGGGCTGAAGTTGCGGATGTACCGCTGGATCACCGGGATCAGCAGCGTCAGCAGCAGCGACACCACAAGGATCGTGCCGTAGGCAAGGTTGGTGACAAAGCTTTGCACCGCGCCGAAGTTGAAGGTCGATAGGCAGAAGGTGATCAGGTAAAGGTTGACCGCCCCCAGCGCCGACCCGAACACCCCACCCCGCCCGCCCGCCAGCGACGCGCCACCCAGAACCAGCGCGGTGACGGCAATCAAGGTGTAGGTCGTGCCCTGCGACGGATCGCCCGACGAAATCAGCGCGGTAAAGCAGATTGCTGCCAGCCCGGCGAAGCACCCCGAAATCAGATGCGCCCCGATGCGGACCGTCGTGATCGGCACGCCGCTGGTATAGGCCGCGCGTTCGTCAGACCCCATCAGCCGCAGATGGGTGTAGAAGGCCGTGGTGGTGAACAAAAGCCACGCCGCCGACGCGATCAGCAGGATCACCAGGATCGGCGAAAAGATTGAGGTGCCATACCCCCATTCCGCCATGAACGCCGGGGCCATGCCCCCCGGACGCGGCAGGATCACAAGGTTGATCCCGCTCAGCGCCAGATAGCCCGACAACGACACGATGATCGGCTGCACCCGGACATAGATCACGATCAGCGCGAAGATGAACTGGTAAAGCGCCCCTGCCGCCATCGCGTACAGAAACACCACGATGGGGTTTTCCAGCACCCCCGCCGCCTGCAGCTGGATCAGCGTCACGTTGACGAACCCGATCAGCGGCCCGATCGAAAGATCGACCGTGCCCCGCCCCGAAATGGCCGAGGCCATCAGTGCATAGGTCGCAAGGATCAGCGGCGTCGCCACGATGATCGCAGCCCCGATCCCCGCACTGGTCATCAGGTTGGGCGACCGCAGCACCGCAAAGGCCAGCAATGCGAAAAACAGCGTGATCGGCATCAGCAGATAGGGGTTGGACCGCCCGCCCTGCTGTTCCGCCTGCACCTTGGCCATCGGCAGCGCGGTCATCGACGACGCCCTTCGGTCTTGCGGCCGTCGGCATCGAATTCGACGATGCGGATCGCCTTGGGCTGCAACCTGATTCCGGTATCGGCCACCGGCACAAGCCGTTCGCGCGGCACCTGCGCGGGGCCTGCGGTGTTGATCCGGGGCCGCAGCGCCTCGGGCACGGTTACGGTCACCCGCACGCCATCCCCCGACACGCCGCGCGCATCTCCCGAACCCGCCCGCGGCCGAAGGCCAAAGGGCGCCGTCAGACCCGACCCGTCGGTCTGGCCGAACATCGCCTCCAGCACGGTCTTCGGCTTCAGGCTCCGCCCGTCGAAGGCATCGAACGGGGTGCCGTCGCGGAACACGACCACGCGCGAGGCGAAGCCGATGAACTCCTCCAGTTCCGACGACATGTAGATCACCGCGCGGCCTTCCTCGGCGAAGGTGCGCAGGTGCTTGTAAAGCTCGGTCTTGGCACCGACGTCGATCCCGCGCGCCGGATCGTTCAGCACGATCACATCCGGGCGCATCGCAAAGCCGCGCCCGATCAGCACCTTCTGCTGGTTGCCACCCGACAGGCTGGTGATCCGGTCCTCTTTCAGACCGAACTTGATCATCAGGTTTTCCGCCTCGCGTTTGAAGATCGCGGAGAGGGTCGGCGTGTCGATAATGGCCAGAATGCCAGCACGCTTTTTCTCTCGGTAAAGCGGCATCACCATGTTTTCGAAGATCGACAGGCTGGCGAAAATCCCCTCGCGCTTGCGGTCGCCCGAGACATAGGCGATGCGCCCGCGCACCGCCTCGCGCAGGGTGCGGACCAGCGACCATGCGCCATCGCGCCCGGCCACCTGCACCACGCCCTGCGCCGCCGGGGCAACGCCCGCCAGCACGCGCACGAAAGCATCCTGCCCCTGCCCGTCCAGTCCAGCGACACCGACGATTTCCCCGCGCCGCAGATCGAAATCGAACGGTTTCGCCCCCGGCCAGACAACCAGCCCCCGCGCCTTCATAGCCCGGTCGGCCCCCTGCGGTTGCGGGGCTGACAGCGCGCCGTGGCCGGTGCCGCGGTCTTCGCCGGTCATCAGGGCCAAAAGATTGCGCTCGGTGATGTCGGCCTTGTCCAGAACGCCCACATCGCGCCCGTCGCGCAGCACCGTGGCGCGGTCGGAAATCCGCACCAGCTCGGCAATCCGGTGCGTCACGATCAGAACCGTGGTGCCGCCGTCGCGCAGGGCGCGCATCTTGGCGAACAGCCGTTCGGTGCTGTCATAATCCAGCGCGGCGGAACTTTCGTCCAGGATCAGGATTTTCGGTTCCGCCACCAGCGCGCGGGCGATGGTGATCCACTGTTTCAGGCCAAGGGGAAGCGTTCCGACCAGCGCGTGGGGGTCCACCGGCTCGCCCGCCAGTTCCGCCATCAGGCTGGCCGCGCGGGCCACCTTGCGCTCGCCCGACAGGGTCTTGGTGAACAGCCTGTCGGCCCCCATGAAGATGTTGTCGGCGACCGAGCTTTCGTCGGCCACCAGCACCTCTTGATAGACCGTCGAAATGCCCAGAGCCCGGCTTTCCGCAGGGGTCGATGGCGCTTCGCCAAGGATCGACACCGATCCGGAATCCACGGGCAGGATGCCCGAGATGACCTTGGCGAGCGTGCTTTTGCCACAGCCGTTGCCGCCGACAATCGCATGAATCTCGCCGGCGCGCGCGGAAAAGGATGCACCGTCCAGCGCCCGCGTCGGACCGAAATACTTCTTGATGCCCCGCACCTGTACGGTCTCGCGTAGGGCAGAGACGGGGGTTGCAAGAGCGGCGGTCATGGGCGTCCTGTCGGGGTGAAAAAAGGAAAGGGGGGCCGGATCACGGCCCCCCGTCGCGGATCAGGGCTTGTAGGCCTTCGGATCTGCGGGCTTGAGGAAGAACTGGTCCAGATAGGCCGGGTCGGCCCCCCAGCGTGCCGCGCCGACCTTCAGCCACTCGGCGCTGTCGACGCTGCAATCCTCGTTCATCACGGCGACAAGGTCGGCATGGGTCATCTTGACCGGGTCGACCAGGATCGACTGGATCTTCGGGCCCTGCCCCTGCAGCGTCCGCATCATCACGTTCCAGATCAGCTGGATTTCGTCGGCCGGCGGCCAGACCTGATACGAGTTGCGGATGTAGTCCGGGTTGTTGCGCCAGTAGCACAGCGCGCCCAGTTCGCCACCGATGGCGACCGGGATGTTGCCGCGGCCCGACTGTTGCACGGCGCGCAGAACGCCCATTTCGGCAGCCGACTGCACCACGATGCCGTCAAGCTGGCCGGGGTTGGTCGCCAGCCACTTCTGCACTTCGCCCTGTGCGACCTGATCGGTCCACATGCCCGCCACGGTACCTGCAACCTCGATGCCCGGCGCGGTCGCCAGACCGGCCATGACGCCGCGATGCTGGCTGTCCGACCCCGAGGTGCCCGGAATGCCTTCGACCACCAGAACGCGGCCTTTTCCACCGAGCTGATCGGCCATGTCCTTGCCGATCTCGAAGCCCGCGACCTGATAGTTGACCGAGCTGTTGATCGAGTATTCCGAGGTCAGGTAGCCGGTCAGCGAGAACACCGGCACGCCCTTGTCGGCGGCATATTTCACGGTCGCGTTCAGTGCGGTCGGGTTGGAACAGCACACGATGATCGCATCGACGCCCTGATCGACAAGCTGCCGCATCTGCTGGATCTGCTGGCTGTCGTTCAGGTTCGACTGGGTGATGACCACCTCCGACAGCAGGCCCAGACCCTGCCATTCCGGGATGATGGTGTTCTGCAGCTCTTCCATCACCGCCGCGCGCCAGGTGTTGCCGGCGTAGGACGAGGCATAGCCGATCTTCCACGGCGGCGGATTCTTGGCCACGAAATCGCGCCAGGCGCTCGGGCCCACCGGCTGCATCGGGTCCAGCATCGCCGGGTTGTAAAGACGCTCGGCCACGGCCGGGTCGATTTCGTCGACCCCCTCGGCAAAGCCTGCGGTCGCGGCCACGGCGATCAGTGCCGAGGTCAGGGCCAGATTGCGAAACATGTCAGTCTCCTCCCAGAGTTGATGTTCAGTCGTAAAAGTCGATCGGAGCCTTGCGGAACGTGGCCCAATGGTCGGGGTCGTGCCCGGTGACGACCATCGCCCCAGTGTCGGCCGCGATGCGGCGCAGTTTGGCGACGGAGTCGGCCGCCTTGCCCGAGGACACCACGAGCCCCGGCAAAGCCTTGTTTTCCCAGTGATCCATCGTATAGGCCGCATCGATCGTCAGCAGGATTGGCCCGGTTTTCGGCAGGGTCACGAGAAATGACATGTGGCCTGGCGAATGGCCCGGCGTGAAGATCATCCGCAGCACGCCGTCGCCGAACAGGTCGTAGTTGTCGGTGTAGTCGCCACCGAGGAACTTCCAGCTGATGCCGGGACGCTCGAAATCGGCACGGATGTAGGCCCCGGCGGAAAACCAGTGCGGCTTTTGCGCGTATTCGTATTCCGCCCGCTGCACGATCGTCGTGGCCTTGGGAAAGCGGCCGATGGCGCCGGTGTGGTCCAGATGCAGATGGCTTTGCACCACGAACCGCACCTCTGCGGGGGCCACGCCGACCATCTTCAACTGGTCGACCACATTTTCGGACACCTGCATGACGGGGTCATAGGCATCGACAACCGCCCCCCAATGGCCGCGCTTGTCGATGGCCGCCTCGATGGCGTTGCCGCCGTCGATCACCACATTGCCCTGAGGATGCTTCAAAAGGAACCACGGTACTGGAATCTCGTAGGGTTCCTCGCCCTGGTTCATCTTGATGTATTTGGTCTTGGTGCGCAGCGTCCCGGTCTGGAACATGTGCAACTCGATCCCCGAGGATTTGCGCCGTTCGCGCGGGGCCTCGACGGCGGGCTTGGCGAAGACCGGACGCGGCGCAAGCGACGACACGCCTCTGGACGACGCCCCATCGGCCTCGCGTTCAACCCTGCGGCCCTTGTCGTCGAACTCCACGATCTTCATGGCGGCAGTCCCCGTGGTTCAGGTGCGCTCTTCGATCAGGCGCAGGGCTTCTTTCAGATAGACGGCGAAGAGCGGGTAGTTTTCCGACATCGGGAAATGCCCGATGTCTTCCATCTCGATGTAGATCCCGCCCGGAATCTGCCGGGCGGTGGCCTCGGTCGCCTCGGGCGGGGTCAGGAAATCGTAGGTCCCCGTCATCATCACGACGGGGCAGCGTTTGGTGTCGATGTTGCCCAGCTTGCCGCGCAGGTCGTGGTCGACCGAGTAGAAATAAAGGTCGCCTTTGAACACTTCGGACCCCTGGGTGTAGTAGTGCCAGGTCAGCCAGCGGTCCATGTCGGGCGATTGCGGGGCCATCAGGTCCCACACGCCGGACCCGCAGACCTGTGCGGCGTTGGCATGCGGATGCCGCCACCAGTCAAGGAAGAAGCCGGGCGAGTTTTCCGCCGCCTCCACCGGAATGACTGCCTTGAACCGGTCGGGATGGTGCAGCGCCAGTTGCAGCGCCACGTTGCCGCCAAAGGACGACCCCATGAAGATCGGCTGTTTCAGGTCCAGCGCGTCGCACAGCGTGACGATGAATTTCATGTAGTGGTCGGCGGTCAGAAGGTATTCTTCCTTCCACCACTCCTTGTTCAGCGGCGGGTCGGATTTTCCGTGCCGGGCAAGGTCGTAGGCGATCACGTCATAGGTCTTGCAGATCTCCTCGTCTTCCAGCAGTCCGCGCCACTGGTGATTGTGGCACCCTGCGGTATGCTGACAGACCAGAGGCTGGCCGCCGTGCCCGTTGCGCAGGTAGAACACCTTGTATTCGCAGCCATCCACCTCGATGGTGACATAGCGGCCGATGACGGGTGAGTGTTTGGCCATGAGGCGACCCCTTGTGGTAGCGCACGCGTCAGACGGGAACACCGACCTTGCGCAAAAGCTCGAACTGAACGGTGAAGTTGCGCAGGTTCTGCATCAGGACAAGAATGTTCCCCTCCATCTTCAGATCGCGGCGGAAACTGGCGGCCCAGATGCCGTGATACATCGGCGCTGGAATGGGGCGGGCGAACTCGCGCCAAGTGGCGGGGCTGGCGCGCAGGACGAAGTCGTAGGCATCCAGCGGCTGCGGATCGGTGTTGATGCGGTAGACCTTGCCGTCGATCATCTCGATGATGACCTTCTGCGTGCCCATGTCCCACATGTAGGTGCAGGTGTAGTACCGGGCCATGGCGCCGATCGTCTGGTCGCGGTCCGAGGCTTCGCTGAACCTGACCGCCCAGTCGCGCACACTCATCACCATGCGTCACCCCCCCCCGTGAGCAGTATTCCAAAGCGGCAAGCGACCTTGGCATCCCTGTGGAATGCGGAAGATCGTTCGGTTGGCCGCCCTCTGTTCAGTATACCGAACACTTTTCGTTAGACGGGACGCTAGACTTGCGTCTAGATGACTGTCAAGGCAAATTGCCGCATCCTTCCAGATTGTCGGGACGCCTGCATGGCCAGTGAACCCACGAAGCCCAACCCCTCTCCCGCGCTGGAACGTGGCGCCCGGATTCTTGACCTTGTGGCCCGGTCACGGACCTTTCCCAGCCTTTCGGAAATGTCGCGCGAACTGGGTATCGCCCGCAGCACGGTCCACGGCCTGTGTCAAACTCTGGTGCAGCTTGACCTGCTGATCCGCCGGGGCGACCAGACCTATCAGGTGGGCCCCCATGTGATGCGGTGGTCGAATGCCTTCATTCAGCAATCGGATGTTGCCACCGAATTCGCAACGATCTGGGATCAGGAAACCGAAATGCCCGGCGCGACGATCACGCTGTCGGTGCTGGAAGGATCGGAGGTCGTCTACCTCGCAGCGCGCAATTCCGACGTCAGCCATTCCCTGATCGAGTTTCGCGCCGGCATGCGGCTGCCTGCGGCGTTCACCGCCACCGGCAAGGCCTTTCTCAGCTACATGACCGACTTCGAAGTGCGGCGTCTGTTCGCCCAGGGCCTGCCACTGCCCCGCACGCCGAATTCCGTGCAGGAGATCGACCACCTGATCGACGAACTGCGGCAGGTGCGGATTTCCGGGTTCAGTGTCGATGATCAGCAGGTGGCCGAAGGGATCATCTGCTTTGGCGCATCGGTTCTGGACAGCCGAAACCGCCCCATCGCGGGCATTGCCGTCAGCCTCCCGTCCGAGGCGCTGACGGACAGCGAGCGCGGCAAGGTGATTTCCAGCGTCCAGCGCATTGCCACCCGGCTGTCGCACCGCATGGGCGCCGACCTGTCGGGCGGGTACTGACCGGCTGTATCAGACCCCCCCGGTGTCCTCCGCACCCGGTCCTGCAAGGGCCTTCCACCGCGCAGACACCGCGCGCAGCGCTTCAGCATCGGCGGGCGGGGGGTGCGATCTGGTCTCCGGCCGCGCCGTTGTACCCAGACACAAGAGCGCGGCACCCGCCGATGTCCCGGTGGCCGAAGCCGCCGTCTGCACCCCGTCCGGGGAAACGGCCGACAGCATGTCCAGATAGTCGGCGTTGCGGGCGAACGGGCCTTCGACAATGACAGGCCCGCGCGCGCCTGCAAGATCAAGACAGGTGCGGGTCATCAGCGCCAGATACCACGACAGGGCCACAAGCCGCTGGCCCGGGATTTCCGGTTCCACCGTCCAGCGCATCTTGCGGCCCTGAAACGGGCCGGAGCCTTCATCGACGGACGGCAGCAGCATCACGCCACGCGCCAGAGCCGCCGCGCGGTCCGTGGCGGTCGCAGGCAGGGATTGACCCTGACGGATGATCTCGTATTCGCGCCCCCCCATGAACCGGGCAGACGGTACAGCCTGCCCAAGGGCGTTGACGTTGACCAGCACATCGCGGGTCTGATCGGGCTGGACGGCCGCGCCGCCGATTGCCATGCAGATCACCCAGGTGCCGGTGGAGACAACCGAAAAGGCGCGCTGCGGCACCGACAGATAGGGATACAGCGACGCATTGGAATCGTGGATGCCGACACAAACCGGCGTGTGCAGCGCCAATCCGGTGGCCGCCGCGACCTCGGGGCGCAGATGGCCCAGAACCTCGGACGGACGGCGCGGCGGGGCCATCTTGCCCGACAGACCAAGACGATCAACAAGCGTCGAAAACCCGCCCGTCGCCGGGTTCCACAGATCGGTGTGACTGCCCAGCGAACAGACGTCGCAGGCCATTTCACCGGTCAGCCGCCAGCCCCAGTATTGCGGGTGCGTCAGGACATGGGCCAGGTTGCCACGCAATCCGGGCTGGGTGTCCAGCAGCCAATGCAACTGCGCGCCCAGGTTCAGCCCCCACGGCAGCCGCGGCGACCCGGTTTCCGAAAAGTCGGGGCGCAGCGCGGAATAGGCGGCGGCCAAATGGTCGGGGCCGCTGTGTTCATAGTCCAGCATCGGAACAGCGAGGTGCCCGGCGGCATCCAGAAGCGCCGCAGAAGCGCCGTGCGTCGTCACCGAAATGGCGTCGATCCCCCAGTCGGCATGAAAGGCCCGCAGGTGGTGCAGGAAGAAATCCCAATGCCCTTCAACATCGAAATGCGGATAGGGCGGGCCGGGCAGCACGGCATTGGGGCGCGTGACGACCGCGACCTCGCGCAGGCTGCCCTCTTCCACAAGGGCCAGCTTGGCATTGGTCTTGCCCACATCGATGACGGCAATGTGCCTCATGGCATGTGGAACATGGGGATCAGGGGGGTAGCCACCGGTTCGTTGCCGGGGTGGCACTGCATGATGTCTGCCATATGGGCCCACCACCGCTGCATCACCGGATGGGCGGGCAGATCGGCCATCGTGTGATCCTTTTGGCGCCACAACACGCCGAAGAGGATGTTCGTCTGCGGGTCCAGATGGATCGAGTAGTCCTCGACCCCCGCCTCGCGCAGAAGGGCCAGCAATTCGGGCCGGATCGCATCGTGGCGGCGTCTGTATTCCGCCTCTGCCCCGGGGTTGAGCTGCATCCTGAAGGCGTATTTCTCCATCACTTCCCCCGCAAGAGACGCGGCACCGCAATGACCCCGATCAGCAAGAGACCAAGGAAAATGCTCATCACGATGCCCGGAACGTTCAGCAGGCCGAACCCGAAGGTGACCATCCCCATGATCAGCGCGGCAAGGACCACACCCGGAATCGACCCTGACCCGCCCAGGATGTTGACCCCGCCCAGAACGACCATCGTGACCACTTCAAGCTCGAACCCGGTCGCGATCGAGGGCCGCGTCGATCCAAGCCGCGAGGTCAGGCATATCGCGGCGATGGCCGACATGAGGCCGGTCAGCAGGAACAGGATGAACCGGACCCGCGCCACCCGGATGCCGGAAAACTGCGCGGCCGTCGCGTTGTTGCCGATGGCATAGACGGCACGGCCAAAGTTGGTGCGGTGCAGCAGCAGCCAGAAGACGACGGCAAGCACCGCGAACAGCACAAGTTCAAAGCTGAACACCCACCAGACATAGCCCTGACCAAAGAAATCGAACCCGTCGGGGTACCCGGTAAACGCCTGATCGCCAAGGACGATGTACGAGATGCCGCGAAACAGGCTCATCGTGCCGATGGTCACCACGATCGAGGGCAGGCCCATGCCCGCCACCAGAGCCCCGTTCAGCGCGCCACACACAAGCCCGGTGAACAACCCGACGCAGATCAGCACCGGAACCCCCGCCCCGGCCTGCATCGCCAGTCCCATGGCAGTGGACACCAGCGCGATGATCGAGGCTACCGAAAGGTCGATCTCGCCCGCGATGATCAGCATCGCCATGGCAAAGGCGATCATCGCCTTTTCGGTGAAGTTGAAGGTGGCGTCGCTGAGGTTCCAAGCGTTCAGGAAATGCGGAGAGGCGAAAGAGTTGATCACAAAGACCCCCACGGCCACGACCAGCAGGATTGTCTCCCAACTGCGCAGCGCGCGGTAGGTGCGTGATTGCAGGCGGTCGGGGATGGTGCGGCCTGTCGCGATGCCCGTCATTTCGTCTCCACCGGTTTGAGGATGATGCGTCCGGTCTTTCGGTTGAGGGAAGAGTTGAAGGCGACCGCCACCACGATGGCGCTGCCGGAAATCGCCAGTTGCCAGAACGGCGAGATGCCGACGACGGGCAACGCGTTGTTGATGACGCCAAGGAACAGCGCGCCCAGCACCGCCCCCGCCACACTGCCCGCGCCCCCCGCGATGGCCACGCCTCCGATCACGCAGGCGGCCACCACCGACAGTTCGAACCCGTCCGCGATGTCGACATAGGCCACGGCATAGCGGGCGACCCAAAGGTACCCCGTAAGCCCGGCCAGCGCACCTGCGATGACGAAGGCCACGAACTGGGTCCGACCCACATTGATGCCGGTATAGACCGCGGCATGCGGATTGCCGCCCACCGCATAGAACGCCCGGCCCAACGGGGTGCGGGTCAGCAGCACGGTGAACAGCGCGATGGCGACAATGGCGACCCAGCTCATCACCGGCAAACCGGCGATCAAGGTGCGTGGCAGGGCCTTGAACGCGTCGGTCATCTGGTGTGCGTTCACCCATGCGCCGTTGGTCATCAGAAAGATGATGCCGCGATAGATCGTCATGGTGCCCAGCGTCACGACGATTGACGGAATGCCCAGCTTCCACACCAGAAGCCCGTTGACCGCCCCCAGCACTCCGCCCAGTGCGACAACCAGAAGCAGGATCACCGGCAGCGGCACGCCCGCGCCGTTCATCAGGGCCGCCACCATGCCGCACAGCGCAAGATTGGCCGCCACCGACAGGTCTATGCACTTGGTCAGGATGACGATCATCTGTCCGATCGCCAGCAGGATCAGGGGCGAGGTGTCGTTGAAGACATTCACCAGATTGCCGGGCTGCACAAAGGCCGGAAACCGCGCCGCGACGAGGATCACCAGCAGCAGGATGGCCAGCGCAAGCAGCACCTCGCGGTTTTTCAGAAGGGTCATGCGGCCTCCGCAAGGCCGGCTGCGGCGCGCACCAGCGTTTCCGGCGTCATGCGCGCGCCCGTGACTTCGTCGATGATCCGGCCTTCGCGCATCACGATCACCCGGTCGGACATGCCCAGAACTTCGGGGATTTCCGAGCTGACCATGATGACGGCCAACCCTTCGGCGGCGAGTTCGGCCATGAATTCGTGCACGGCGGCTTTCGATCCGATGTCGATGCCCTTGGTCGGCTCGTCCAGAATGATGACACGGGGCTTTGTGGCCAGCCATTTGGCGATGACCACCTTCTGCTGATTGCCGCCCGACAGCAGCCCCAGTTCCTGATCAAGGCTTGAGGCGCGCAGGTCCAGCCGCTGCGTGTATTCGCGCGACAGGCGGAATTCCTCGGCCAGTTGCAGAAACCCCGCGCGGCTGGTGCGGGTCAGCGATGGCAGCGTGACGTTCTGGAAGATCGGCAGGCCGCGGATGGCCCCCTGCCGCCCGCGATCCTCGGGGACATAGACGATCCCCGCTGCAATCGCCTCGTGCGTGGACCGGATCACCCTGACCTGATCGTCGATCCGGACTGCGCCCTTCGACGGGGTGGTGATGCCGAACAGCGCCTGCATCACCTCGGACCGGCCCGCACCGACCAGTCCGTAGAACCCGAGGATTTCTCCACGGTGCAGGGTAAAGCCGATGTCGGCAAACTCTGTGGGGTGGTTGTAGCCTACCACGGTCAAAACCGGCGGGCCGATGTTGTGGCTGCGCTGCGGAAAGATCTGATCGACGCTGCGGCCGACCATCATCTGCACCAACTGGCCTTCGGTCGCATCGGCAATCGCGCCCGCCCCGATGAACTGCCCGTCGCGGAACACGGTGTAGCGGTCCGCGATGCGGAACACCTCGTCGAACTTGTGGCTGATGAACAGGATCGCCTTGCCTTGCGCCTTCAGCGTCTCGACCAGATCGTAAAGCTCGTTGATTTCCTTGTGGCTCAGCGCCGCCGTCGGTTCGTCCAGAATGACGACCCGCGCCTCGGTGGAAAGCGCGCGGGCAATGGCGACCAGATGTTTCGAGGCGATGCCCAGATCGCCCAGCCGCAGGTCGGGGTTCAGCGTTGCCCCGATGCTGGCCAGCAGGCGCTGTGCCCCGGCCCGCATCGCGCGGCGGTCGATCAGCCCCAGACGGGTGCGCGGCGCGTGGCCCAGCCAGATGTTTTCGGCAACCGAAAGTTCATCGAACAGCACGGTTTCCTGATGGATGGCCGTGACGCCCGCGCGCTGCGCATCCTGCGCCGTGGCGAACCGAACGGGCTTGCCGTCGATTTCGATCGTGCCCTCTTCGGGCTGGTAGATGCCGGTCAGCACCTTGACGATGGTCGATTTTCCCGCCCCGTTCTCGCCGATCAGCGCGGTCACCTGCCCTGCGAACAGATCGATCTGCACGCCCTGCAGCGCCTTTACGCCCGGAAATGACTTGGAAATGCCGCGCAGCGACAGGACGGGCTTCATGGGGTCACCTTCGGGAAAGGGTGCCCCGGCCATGAAGGCCGGGGCTGTGGCAGATCAGAAGATCGACTTGAACTGTTCGATGTTCGACTTGTCATAGGTGAAGGGGTCCGACATGGCCGCTTCGTTGTTGTCGTCCAGCGTCGCCGCACCGATACGGCCCATCGGGATCGACGCGCCCGGCTCGGCTTTCGCGGTACCCTTGTTCAGGTTGTAGGCGATCATCGTGGCGGCATAGCCCAGATCGATCGGGTTCCAGATCGCAAAGCTGATGGTCGCGCCGGAATCGACGGCCCCCGCCATTTCGGACGGCAGCCCCAGACCGGTCACGTTGATCTGGCCGATCTTGCCGGCATCGGTCACCGCCTGCGACGCGGCAAGGATACCCACGGTCGTCGGCGCGATGATCGCCTTGAGGTTCGGGTAGGTCGACATCAGGCCCTGGGCTTCGCGATAGGATTTGTCGGCCAGATCGTCACCATAGACGGTGGCGACAAGGTTGATGCCCGGATAGTTCGGCAGCACCTTGGTGGCTTCCTCGATCCAGATGTTCTGGTTGGTCGAGGTCGAGGTGGCCGACAGGATGGCCACGTCACCGCCCTCGGGCATGTGATCGGCGGCCAGCTTGATGATCGTGTTCCCGATCAGGGCGCTGGACGACGGGTTCAGGTGCATCTGGCGACCTTCGGCGGCCACGCCTGAATCCCACGAGATCACGGTGATGCCACGGTCCATCGCCTTTTTCAGCGCGGGCGCCACGGCGTCGGGGTCGTTGGCCGAAATGGCTATCGCGTCCACACCTTGCGCGATCAGGGCGTTGATCACTTCGATCTGCCCTTCCGCCGTGGTGCTGGTCGGGCCGGTGTAGATGATCTCCACATCGCCGAGTTCCGCTGCAGCCTCTTCCGCGCCCTTTGCGGCGGCTTCGAAAAAGCCGATGCCAAGCGCCTTCACCACCAGCGCGATCTTCACGTTCTCTGCCGCGGCCGTCGTCGCCATCAGCACACTCGCCAGTGCGGCGGTCGTAAGTGCCTTCCTCCAGATGCTCATGATATTCCTCCCTTATGAGCTGTTGTCCCTCCGCGTCAGGCGTGGCCTGCGCGGTCCTCTCCCTTGTCCACGGCGCCGATGCGCGCCACGATCAGTCTCACGCCCGCCGCCTCCAGCATCGTGGCGGCGCGGTCGTCGATCCCGTCATCGGTGATGACGGTGTGAATGCGCGAAAGCGGGCACAGCAAGAGGCTGGACCGGGCGGCGAACTTGCTGCTGTCGGCCAGCACGATCAATTCGTCCGCCTGACCGATCAGCTTCTGTTCGGCCTGGACCAGCATCGGGTCGCCTTCCATCAGCCCCAGCGGGCCAAGGCCGCGACAACCCATGAACATGCGCGTTGCATAGAAATTGCGGCTGCCATCCTCGTCGAACGGAGAAAGGATGATGTTCTGTTCGCGATAGATCGCGCCCGCGGGCAGCAGCACGGTGTTCTTGGAATGCTTCAGCAGATGTTCGGCAATCGGGAAGCTGTTGGTGAACACCTGCAGCCGCTTGGCCGTCAGAAGATGCACCATCTGGAAGGTCGTCGTGCCGCCGTTGATGATGATCGCCTCGCCGTCACTGCAAAGATCGACGGCGGCGCGGGCGATGGCGCGCTTTTCGGCAAGGCGGATGCCTTCGTTTACGCTGAACGGGCGCGCGTTGATGCTGACGAACTGCGGCGGGGTGATCGACTCCGCCCCCCCACGCACCCTGCGCAGCTTTTTCTGGACATGCAGCGCGGCAATGTCGCGGCGGATGGTCGCCTCGCTCGCCCCGGTCAGCGTGACCAGATCGGCGACATTGACGACAGGTTGCCCCTCGACAGTCGACAGAATGATCCGGTGGCGTTCGCTTTCGTGCATGACATCCTCCGACGCCGAGTTTTGACGCGGGAACGCGCGCTGTCAATCATTTTCGATCATCACTCTACTTTCTGCGGTGCAGCATGACTGATGATGATTGAAAATGATTGACTTGGCCTCCGGTTTCAGAGCAGTTTTGCAAAGGAATGGCGGAGGGCACCATGGCAGCGGGCAACAATCACCTGAAGAACCTGTGGGATGACGCCCGTGCCGCAGGGATGACCGAAGCGGAAAAGCTGCTGTACCGATCAAACCTTCTGGGTTCGGAAAAACGGGTGACCAACTTTGGCGGGGGCAACACCAGCGCCAAGGTGATGGAGCGTGACCCCCTGACCGGCAAGCCCGTTGAAGTGCTGTGGGTCAAAGGGTCCGGCGGCGATATAGGGTCGATGAAGATGGACGGCTTTTCAACGCTGTACATGGAAAAGCTGCATGCCCTGAAGGCGATGTACCGGGGCGTCGCGCATGAGGACGAGATGGTGGCGTACCTGCCGCACTGCACGTTCAACCTGAACCCGCGCGCCGCCAGCATCGACACGCCACTGCACGCCTATGTGCCGCGCAAGCATGTCGATCACGTCCATTCGGATGCGATCATCGCTCTCGCGGCCTCGGTGAACTCGCGGGACCTGACGGCAGAGGTGTTCGGCAACGACATCGGCTGGCTGCCGTGGAAAAAGCCGGGCTATGAACTGGGCCTGTGGCTGGGCAAGCTGGCAACGGAAAACCCGCAGATGCGCGGCGCCGTTCTGGAAAGCCACGGGCTGTTCACTTGGGCGGATGACGCGCGGGGCTGCTATCTGACCACGCTGGAGATCATCAACACGGCGGCGGACTGGCTGGAAGCGCGGTCGAGTGGCAAACCGGCCTTTGGCGGCGTGAAACGACCCACGCTTGGCGCGACCGAACGTCGGGCGGTTGCGGCGCGGCTGATGCCGGTGATCCGGGGGCTGATCTCCAAGGACAGGCACAAGGTCGGGCATTTCGACGACAGCCCTGCGGTGCTGGAGTTTGCAGGCTCTGCGATGATGGAGACGCTGGCCCCGATGGGCACGTCCTGCCCGGACCATTTCCTGCGCACCAAGATCAGGCCGCTGGTCGTCGATTTCAATCCGGCGCAGGCCGATCTGGCCGCGACGCTGGCGTCGCTGCCTGCCGCGATCGAAGGCTACCGTGCCGAGTATTCGGCCTATTATGACCGCTGCAAACATCCGGACAGCCCCGCGCTGCGCGACCCCAACGCGGTTGTCTATCTGGTGCCCGGTGTCGGCATGATCACCTTTGCGCTGGACAAGGCGACGGCCCGCATCTCGGGCGAGTTCTATGTCAACGCGATCAACGTGATGCGCGGGGCCAGCGCGGTTTCGACCTATCGGGGACTGCCCGAACAGGAAGCCTTCGACATCGAATACTGGCTGCTGGAAGAGGCAAAGCTGCAGCGAATGCCAAAGCCCAAGGCGCTGGCCGGGCGGATCGCCCTTGTCACGGGCGGCGCGGGGGGCATCGGGTCGGCCACGGCGGAACGGCTGCTGAAGGATGGTGCCTGCGTGATGCTGGCCGATATCGACGGACAGGCCGCGCAGGATGTCGCGGCAGGGCTTGCCAAGGTCTACGGCGCGGATGTCGTCCGTTCCGTCCGGATGAACGTGACCGACGAGGCCGAGGTGATCGCGGCGTATCAGACTGCGGCGCTGGAATTCGGCGGGGTCGACATTCTGGTGTCGAATGCCGGGATAGCCTCGTCAGCACCGATCGAGGACACCTCGCTGGCGCTGTGGAACCGGAACATGGACATCCTGTCCACCGGGTATTTCCTTGTCAGCCGCGAGGCGTTCCGGATGCTGCGGTCGCAAGGCATCGGCGGATCGGTGGTCTTTGTCGCGTCGAAGAACGGCTTGGCCGCCAGTCCGAACGCCGCCGCCTATTGCACGGCCAAGGCGGCCGAAATCCATCTGGCGCGGTGCCTTGCCCTGGAAGGCGCCGAAGTCGCGATCCGGGTCAATGTCGTCAATCCGGACGCGGTGCTGCGCGGATCGAAGATCTGGTCGGGCGAATGGCTGGATCAGCGGGCCAGCACCTACAAGACCGACAAGGACGGGCTGGAAGAGATGTATCGCCAGCGGTCCCTGCTCAAACGGTCGGTTCTGCCGGAAGATATCGCAGAGGGCGTCTATTTCTTTGCATCGGACCTGTCGGCGAAATCGACGGGCAACATCCTGAACGTGGACGCGGGCAACAAGGAAGCCTTCACGCGGTAGCAAGGCCTTGGGGGGACTGCTGTGACGAAAAGCTATGATCTGGCGCGGCAGGAGTTTGCCGATTGGGGCGTGGACACCGAGGCGGCGTTGCGCGCCCTGTCTTGGGTGCCGATTTCGGTGCATTGCTGGCAGGGCGACGACGTCGGCGGGTTCGAACGCAAGTCGGGCACCAGCGGGGGCGGGATACAGGCGACCGGAAACCACCCCGGCCGTGCGCGCAACCCCGACGAGTTGCGCGCCGATCTGGAATTCGCGTTCTCGCAGATTCCCGGCAAGCATCGGCTGAACCTGCACGCCTGCTATCTTGACACGGCCGAGCAACCCGAACGCGACCAGATCGAGTACCGCCACTTCACGCCCTGGGTGGACTGGGCTCGCGATCAGGGTCTTGGCCTTGATTTCAACCCGACCTTCTTTGCCCACGCCAAGGCCGACGACAACCTGACGCTGTCGCATCCCGATGCGGCCATCCGCGATTTCTGGATCGAACATGGCCGCCGCTGCCGCGAGATCGCGGCGCAGATCGGCCGCGATCTTGGTTCGGCGGCGGTCAACAACATCTGGGTGCCCGACGGATCGAAGGACACGCCGGTGGACCGGATGGCGGCGCGGCGCAGGCTGGAGGCATCGCTGGACACGATGTTCGCCGACAGCTTTCCCAGAACCGAGCTGATCGACGCGGTGGAAGCCAAGCTGTTCGGCATCGGGGTTGAATCGATGACCGTGGGCAGCCACGAATTCTATCTGGGCTACGCGATCCGCAAGGGGACCGCGCTTTGCCTCGACATGGGGCATTTCCATCCGACCGAAAGTGTCGCCGACAAGCTGTCGGCGGTTGCGATGTCCGTGCAGGACCTTTTGCTGCACGTCTCGCGCCCGGTGCGCTGGGACAGCGATCATGTCGTGCTGCTGAACGACGATCTTCTGGCGATGGCACAGGAACTGGTCTTTGCCGACCTTCTGCCGCGCACCCGGATCGGCCTGGATTTCTTTGATGCCACGATCAGCCGCACCGCGGCCTGGGTCATCGGGGTGCGCAACATGCAGAAGGCGCTGCTGCGCGCGTTCCTGATGCCGCAAGCAAGGTTGAAGGCACTGGAACACGGACTGGATTTCACCGCCCGGCTGGTGCTGACCGAAGAGGCGCGCGACGTGCCATATGGTGCCGTCTGGGCCGAACATTGCGCACGGGCCGACACGCCTGCGGGGGTTGCGATCCTGAACGGTCTGCAAACGTATCAGGCCAGCGTGGCCGCGCGCGGGTAACCCCGCCACGCCCCTTTTGCGTCACTTGGGCCGAGTCCGGTTCGGTGCTGACGGCCCGACGGCCCGACGGCGCAGCCGCGGGCCGTCGGGCACACCGCACGCCGCGTCGCACCCCGGCCCGGCCGATCAGGCAGGCCAGTCCTGACTTTCCAAGAACCATACCGGCGACATCCGGCGCTCTGACTGCCGATCAGATGGAACAACGCGGTTTGCGGCGGGTTGGGCCATTAGTCGTATCCGGTTTCATCCCGTGACCGGATTGCAGGCTCGTTCCCGATGAAAGGACTGTCCGATGTTCATGA
>JAIYDJ010000005.1 GCA_027487575.1 Rhodobacter sp.
GCCTGTGAAGGGCTGGCCTTTCGCATCGCGGCGGACGGATTCGACGAGGAAACGGGCATTCTGTGGCGACGCGAGATGATCGCCCATGCCTACCGCGCGGCCTTCGTGGCTGTGGACACGGCGCAGGGGCCGGTCACCGCGCTGACCTTTGCTGCAGATCACACTGCGGCGGTGATCCGCGCCGACCTTCCGCGCAGCGAGCAGGCCCGCCTGCTGGCCACGGGCTGCGGCGTTCTGGGCACCAGCCTGCACTATATCGAGACGCTGGCCGCGCAGCTTGACGTGCTGGGAATCACCGACGCGGATGTGGCGGGATTGCTGTCGGCGGCGCGCAGGATCGGCACCGGGCGATGAGGCGCACGGGGATCGGCTTTGCTTGCATCCGCAGTCACTGGCAAAAAAAAGCTGCATGGCCTGAGTCGCGCGGACACAGCGCCTTTCCATCCGGGACGATGACTGTCGTGTGACACGCTGCGCTGCGGCGATGCCGCTTTTCATCAAATGCGCGAAAAATCGCCAACTGCCTTGAAACCATGCCGGACAGTCCATGATGCTGCCCGGTTGGCGAGCGGGGTGCGGATCGGCAAGGCCAGCTAACCGATTATAAAAATTCACGATCTACCCGGGTTTCCATCATCGTGACTGATTTCGGCTTTTTTTGCGGCTGTTGACGGAAATTTCATCCGGTCTTCCGAATGGCCCGAAGTCGAACAAAACCGGGGGTAGATGGAAATGACGACGCGGAATTTTTCTCGGCGTGGGATGCTGAAAGCGGGGGCAGCGGGCCTTGCCGCAGCGGCCTTGCCCATGGGGTGGGCGCGCCCGGCCCGCGCTGCGGGCGAGGTGGTGCTGGGGGCCGTCTATGTCGGCCCGCGGGATGACTTCGGTTGGAACCAGGGCCATGCGGTAGCGATGGAAATCCTGAAAACCGTGCCCGGCGTGACCGTGATCGAGGAAGAGAACGTCGCCGAAACCGATGCCGTGTCGAAGTCGATGGAATCGATGATCAATCTGGACGGGGCGAACCTGATCCTTGGCACGTCGTTCGGCTATTTCGATCCCTTCATGATCGACCTTGCGACCAAGTACCCGGACGTCCAGTTCCGCCACGCAGCACCCTTGTGGAGTGCGGACAAGCACCCGATGAACCTCGGCGGCTATTTCAGCTATCTCAATCAGGCGCATTACGTGAACGGGGTGGCGGCGGGATTGTCGTCGGCCACCGGCAAGATCGGGTTCGTCGCGGCCAAGCCCATTCCGACCGTTCTGTCGAACATCAACTCGGTTCTTCTGGGGGCGCGGTCGGTCAATCCGGCGGCAACCGTGCAGGTGATCTTTACCGGCGAATGGTCGATGCCGGTGCGCGAGGCGGAAGCCGCGAACGCGCTGGTCGATGCAGGCTGTGACGTGCTGACCTGCCATGTGGACGGGCCAAAGGTGGTGATCGAAACGGCGGAAGGCCGCGGGATCAAGTCCTGCGGGCACAACACATCGCAGGCGGCGCTGGCCCCGAAGGGGTTCATCA
The DNA here is from genome assembly GCA_027487575.1 of Rhodobacter sp. Classification (GTDB taxonomy): domain Bacteria; phylum Pseudomonadota; class Alphaproteobacteria; order Rhodobacterales; family Rhodobacteraceae; genus JAIYDJ01. Next base: position 1,526 of record JAIYDJ010000005.1, read on the forward strand.
CCGGCGCGGAATACAAGTGGGCCACGATCTATGCCCTGTACGCCGACCTTCTGGGCAAGGGCGAGCCTTTGCCCAACGTGGTGATTGGCGGCTATGACAACGACATGGTCGGCAACACCGCCTACGGGGCCGGTGCCACGCCCGAGGCGATCGCGGCGGCGGATGCGGCGATTGCCGGGCTGAAGGCGAAAAAACCGATCTATGTCGGTCCGCTGAAGGACAACGCGGGCAATGTCGTTCTGGACAAGACCTTCGACAATTATGACCCGGTGCTGGACGGGATGGGCTTTCTGCTGGAGGGCGTGATCGGTTCGATCACCTAGCTTTGGCAAACCCGGGGGGTGCGGGTTGCACCGCGCTCCCCAACGAATTCATGGGACAGCACCCGATGCAGCCAGCCTCAACTTCCGCCATGCCTGTCGTCACGCTCGGGTCCACCGGCTGGCGGCCCGTTGCCGAACAGGTGGCGATTCCCGTGGGGGCGCTGGTGGTAGCGACGCTGCTGTTTTCGGTGGTGCTGCTGGTTCTGGGCAAGAACCCGGTGCAGTATTTCGCGCTGGTCTGGCAGGGGGGCTTCGGCACTTCGTTTTCGCTGCAGAACAGCCTTCAGCGGGCGGCACCGCTGGTTCTGACCGGGCTGGCCTTTGCAATCCCCGCTGCCATCGGTCTGACGATGATCAGTGCGGAAGGCGCGCTGGTGCTGGGCGGTTTCGCGGCGGCGGCGGTTGCGATACCCTTGGTGACCGGGGCCGCGCCTGTCGGGGTGACGCTGGTGGTCATGGCGGTGGTCGCGATGGTGGTCGGCGGGGCCTGGACCGCGATCGCCGGCTGGCTGCGCCACACGCGCGGCGTGAACGAGACGATTTCCACGCTGCTGCTGACCTATATCGCCATTGCGATCATGAACTTCTTCGTTGAAGGGCTGCTGCGCGATCCGGGGTCGGCCAACAAGCCGTCGACCATGCCCATCGGCAAGGACTACATGGTGGGCGCGATCCCCGGCACGTCGGTGCACTGGGGCTTTGTCGCGGGGCTGGTGCTGGCTGTGGGGCTGTTCGTGCTGATGCGGCGGACGACCTTCGGCTTTGCCGCGCGGGTGACGGGTGGCAATCCGCGCGCAGCACTCGCACAGGGATTGCCGGTGGGCGGGCTTGTGGTGGCCTGCTGCCTGATTTCTGGCGCGTGCGGCGGGCTGGCCGGCTTTTACGAGGTGGCGGCGATTCAGGGGCAGGCCAATGCCTCGCTGGTGGCCGGTTATGGGTTCACCGGCATCCTTGTGTCGTTTCTGGCGCGGCACAATCCGCTGGTCATCGTGCCGGTCGCGGTTCTGTTTGGGGCGATCGAGGCGTCGGGCGGATTGATCCAGCGGCGGATGGACATGCCCGATGCGACGGCGCTGGTGTTACAGGGCATCATCTTTGTCGTGCTTCTGGCCAGTGACACGCTGCAGGGGCGGCTTGCGATTTTCCAACCGAAAGGGGATGGGAAATGACCGCCGAGATGCTGACCACCATCCTGATCGCGATGTTGGGGGGCGCGATCCGGGTATCCACGCCCTTCCTGTTCGTCGCATTGGGCGAGACGCTGACCGAAAAGTCGGGCCGGATCAACCTGGGTCTGGAAGGCAACCTCGTGCTGGGCGCGATGGTGGCCTATGCGGTGTCCTATCACACCGGCTCGCCCTGGCTCGGGGTTCTGGCGGCGGGCGGGTCGGGGCTGATGCTGGGGGTGATGCACGGGGTGATCTGCAGCCTGCCGCGGGTCAACGACATTGCCGTCGGGCTGGCGATGATGTCCTTCGGCATCGGCGTGGCATTCTTTTTCGGCAAGCCCTACATCCAGCCTTCGGCCCCAAGGCTGGAGGCGTGGCCGGTCGGCGGGTGGTCGGACAATCCGGCGTTGCGGCAGGCTCTGGACATCAACCCGCTGTTCTTCATCGGCATCGCGGTGGCGGTATTCCTGTGGTGGGGGCTGGCCAACACCCGGACGGGGCTGATCCTGCGGATGACCGGCGACAGTGAACCCGCGGCGCGCGCGATGGGGGTTGATCCGATCCGCGTGCGGGTGCTGGCGACGGCGGCGGGCGGGTTTCTGGCCGGGGTGGGCGGGGCGTTCCTGTCGCTGTCCTATCCCGGAAGCTGGAACGAGGGGTTGTCGTCGGGGCAGGGTCTGATGGCGGTGGCGCTGGTCATCTTTGCCCGCTGGAACCCGCTGCGCTGCATCGCCGCTGCCCTGTTGTTCGGAGCGGCGGGGGCGATCGGCCCGGCGCTGCAGTCGGTGGGCATCAGCCAGGGCTATTACTTCTTCAACGCCGCCCCCTACATCCTGACGCTGTTCATCATGATCGCCTCTGCGCGGTTGGCGGCGGGGCAGGATGCACCGGGCGAACTGTCGATCACAAAGTGAGGATGCGATGAACGGGTTGGGCGGGCTGAACAAATCGGCGAATGGCGTTGTGATCGGGCTGGTGCAGTTGAAGCTGCCGCTGGTGGTGACGCCTGCAGACCTTGCCGCGCAGACCGCGCGGGTGGTCGAGATGGTGGGCAAGGCGCGGCGCAACAACGCGGGCATGGACCTGGTGGTGTTTCCCGAATACGCGCTGCATGGCCTGTCGATGGACA
>JAIYDJ010000091.1 GCA_027487575.1 Rhodobacter sp.
CCTGCTGGCCGCCGGTTTCACCTGGCGGCTGGAAACTCGTTCCACCCCCCATTCGAGGAGCTGATCCATGGAACCCCTGAAGGCGACGACCGCGTGGCAGTCCTACACCCCGACGGTCGACGAGCTGTTGCAGAACCAGACCCACACCCAGACCGTGCAGGTGGTGCAGGCCGCGCTGAGCGTGGCCACCGATGCGCAGCTGGGGCCGATGGTGGACAGCCAGGGCACCGACCTGCGCTACCTCGACAGCATCACGGTCAAGGCGGGCACGGCCGTCAACTACCGCACCACCGGCCCGACCGCCGGGATCGCCGCGATCGGGCGCAACCCGGCATGACCGCGCCCCTGCGCCACGGCACCGGCCATGTCCGCAGGGGCGGGCCGCGAGGGCATTCGCCGGTCCGCACCGGCGACCGCATCATCCTCTCGCCGTCCGCCACGACCACCGATGCCGCCGTGGGCGACACCATCGGGGCGATCATCATTCGCCGCCCGTTCGGCTTTACCGCCTACCCGATCACCGAGGATGCCGCCGTGGGCGACATCGCTGGAAAAGTGAGTGCAATCTGATGGCCGATCCTATCACGACCTTTGAACTGCTGAACGATGGCGGCGGCAAGCTGGTCCTCGACGGGGCCGACGTAAAGGTGGCGACGCCGCTGTCCGAAGGCACCATCACGGGCCGGGTGCGCGTGGTGGAGGAGCGGGACATCGCGATCCCCGTCATAGCCACTACGGCCTTCGGCTACCTCGCGCAGCCCGACAACACCGCCCTGTTGCAGTATTCCGCCGGGTCGAACGTGGTGGAGGTCTACACGGCCCCGGCTGCTTATGCCGGAACCTACACCTACACCCCGGCCATTCTGGCGGACTTGCCCTACAATGCGAAGGCTCCCGTCATCTCGGTGCCGAGCGCGGTCGAGGGTCAGCCCATGACCTACGTTCCGGGTCTCTGGATTGCGGATGCTGCTGGAAACGCCAACATAATCTCCGAATTGCTGCGCGATGGCGCGGTGGTCACGGGGACGGACCCCGCATCCTACACGACGCAGAACGCGGATGCGGGCAAGGCGCTGACCGTGCGCGAGAGGGATACGGTCAGCGGCAAGACGGCGACTTCCAACGCGATCACTGTAACTGCTGTCAGCAAGACCCAGACCTACCTCGGGGGCGAGACCAAGACCACGGGCGGAAACTCGGGCGTTCCGGTTCCCTTCGCATTCGATTTCTCGGCCATTCCGGCGGGCACGCTGCTCATCATCGGTGTGTCGCTGCGCGGATCGAGTTCGACTGCGGGAACGATGACTGCAGCTTTCGGAGGGCAGCCCTGCGCCCTGAGGGCACAATCGGACACAACGCTGTCGCGGTGCAAGGAAGCCTTCTTCTCGGTTGTCCACCCCGGTGGAAACCCGGTCTTTGTCCTCACGACATCTGGCACGGTGAACAGCTATTCCAGCATTGATGTGTGGACGGTCACGGGGACCACGGGCGCGGTCATCAGCAGCGCCACCTTCGCGAACGCGAGTTCGGCCAGCCCGAAAAGCCTCAATTTGCCCGTCGCGGCGGACGACCTCATCTTCGCCATTGCGGGCGCAGAGGGTGCTTCCGGCGCCACGCTTGCAATCACGGGGGTCGGCACCACCAGGCGCACCGGCTCCGTTCCCACAAACCTGCTTACGACGCAGGCCCATTCACTCAAGGCCGGGGCTGCGGCCTCACCGCTCACCGTCAGCGCAACATGGACCGGCTCCGTTGTCTCTGCCGGCCTCGCCATCAGCATCTGAGGAAGAGACATGCCAGCACTTCGCACCATCGGCATCGCGGAAGGCGCGGCTGTCAACAAGACCGCCACGCAGGGGGCCAGCAGTTCCACCTACAGCACAAGCACCTGGGGCGTTGCCCCGGCCCCGATCAACGTTGTGCCGCCCGTCTTTGTCGGCAGCAGCCTCATCGGCGGGGCATTCGATCTGTCCGATGATGACGAATGGGCGGGTCCGGTCTCGTCGTTCAATTACCGCCTCAAGCTGGTGTCGGGTGGTGTTGGGACGATTGAACCGGGGATTACGTCATTCCCGGCTGAAATCCTTTCCAGCTATGCCGGGAAGGTGCCCGTGCTCGGCAAGCAGGCGGTGGGACCCTATGCCTCAAGCGAATGGGTGGAGGTGACGGGGCCTGCCGTGACCTATCCCTTGCCGGAGAAGCCCGTGCCCAGCTTTGGTGCCAGCACCTACAACGTGGGCAACACCGTGACGCTGAACCTCGGCTCGTCGCCGGGCAACACGCTGACGGTGGAGAGCTTCGTGCTGGCCGGGCAGACGCGCGCCGGGTCGCTGACCGGCTCAGGCGGCACCCGGTCGTGGAACACCACGGGCGAATTGCAGGGCGGCACCATGACGCTTGTGGTGCGCGCGACGAACGGGGGCGGCGGGTATGTGCTGTCCGATCCGGTCACGTCCTTCCTGATCCTCGACCCGGCCAGGTTCTTCCCCGCATCGCTGCAACTGAACGCCGTCGCGGGGCGGGTGTCGGTTCTCGATCTGGAAGCCTTCGGCACCGAGGACAGCCTGACGATCAACAGCATTTCCGCCGGTCGCATCCTGCGCCGCTCGGACGGAAAATACACCCTCGACCTTGCCGACCTGCGCGCGGCGCAGACGATCACGGTCAGCTACACCGCCGTAAAGGCGACCTATGCCAACATCGCAGGCACGGCCACAATCACAGTGGCGAAGTCGGCGCAGGATCAGGGCTGGGGCGCCGGGCGACATTACTACCTGCCGGTCAACGGCTCGGATGAAGTCATCGCGGAGCCGGGACAGCGGCACCGAAAGGTCTATGTGTCGGCGGCGGGGATCAACGCCACACAGGTTGCGACCCTTCTTGGAGGTTTGCCCTATTCGATCGGGTCCATTGCGTTCTCGGCACAGCCCGAGGTTGGCAGCACGATCACGCTTGGCGCGCCCCGAAACGTGACTGTTGGCGGAGTGACCACGACGGTCCCGCCGGTTGTCGTCACCTTCGTCGCCTCGGGCGCCACGGGCAATCAGGTGAACATCGGAGCCAACCTCGCGGCGACGATGACCAACCTCGCCACGATGCTGAACGCCAGCGAAGATCTGACGCTGAACAAGGCGACCTACACGGCCGCGGCGGCGGCGCTGAACATCGTGCATGACGGGCAGGGAACAGCCGGAAACACCTTCCAGATGGCTGCATCCGGTTCGCCTGCATCGAACGGCACTCCATCAGGAGCGACGCTGAGCGGCGGGGTGACAGTGACCGCCACCTATCTTCGGGATACCACTGTTCCCGGCGGCCTTGGTGGGAATGGCACCTGGAAGTATGGCGAAGACCCGGCTGTCGCACTTGACGGGCAACTTGCCTCTGTTCTCTGGGGAGGGCTTTACCCGGCAAACTCGCCCGGACGGTCGGACCATGTCTTTTTCCGCCGGGGCGATGATTTCTCCAGCCGGGATTGGGCCGTGCAGGGAAGGTGCCGGGGGGAAAGCCGCATCCACCCCGTGCTTTTCACGGCCTACGGCACGGGTGCCCCGCCGATTGTCAAATTCCCGCAGGTCGGCGGGTTTCTGAACGCTGGCAATATCGTTCTCCAGAACCTGCGTCCTGCCGGTCTTTACAAGTTCTTCCTCATCGACGGCCTGTTGATCGACGGCCTGACAGCAAGCGGGGAAGAGTCCCTTGGTGCAGACAGCGGCTCCGTTGTGCCCGGCTATGGTTTCACCCTGCGCCGCGCCAAGTTCACAGACATGGCACCCCCCATCGGACACAGTGTCAACTGGAACAAGCCGGACCTGACGTGGAGCAACAAGGGCGATCGGCACGAAGCTTTCTTCATTGGCGGTTTTGACGGCAACCTTGTCGAAAAGGTTTTCGTGGACATTGCAGGGTGGGCGGAGGGTTATCTGCTCACTTTCTCGAAGTATTACCCCAAGCCCCCGGAGATTTACTCCCACTGCGCCTATCTGGCAGGCGCTGCTACGGCAAAGCCGCCCTATGTACGCGCGGTTGTGAACAATGACCTGACTGTCCGTCGATGCATCTTCTCGCGCGGATCGCTGACCGGCTTCCAGTTCCGCCCCGGCGGTCTTTGCTACGACACGATTTTCATGGGCAACAACACAGGGCTCCTTGTCGGAGGCGGCTCCCCGAATACAGCCGACGCGGTTTCAAAGCAGGGCAACTACTCCGCGATCTTCGACAACATGGTGATCTGGGCCGGGCAGAAGATACTGCAGTCCAAAGGCATGATGGCGGGCGGCATCACGCTTCAGGGCAAGCTGGTGGCTGCCATAAACAACTTCGTCTGCCACAGCGGCCCGGGCAACGACGGCGTGACGGCGCACGGCACCGTTGACGGGTCGGTCCCCAGCGAGTTCGAGGCATTCAAGATTGAGACCACTCAAGGTGGCAGCGTCATCTTCGACGACACCAAGGTTCGCGCGTGGATCAACTCAAGTCAGGACCGCAACCTTTCCGGTCTGGACACAGCAGCGATCGACGCGGCCACGCTTGAGGCGTTCATCCCGTCCTACATCGGCTCCGCGGGGGATCGACGCGCCCTGATGGCCTACATCCGCGCACTGACCGCGCCATGGGATGCGCGGAACAACCTGTTCAGCAACTATCGCCCGCTGTTCAATGCGAACCTGCCTGCGGCGGGGGCGATCACCACGCGGACCTTCCGTCCAGATGGTCGGACGCCGGGGATGCGCTGGGATTGCCGCTTCGATTGGGCGGGCAGTGTGGTGCCGCAGCCGGGCGACAGCATCAACTTGGCCGGGCACCGGGTGAACAAGTTTGAAAACCATCACTCCGGCGAGGCGTCGGCGCTGAACGACCTCGACATGCGCGGGGGCGAGTTGATCCTTCATGGTGGCCGCACCGAGGTCGTGTCGCTGTCGTCGGCGGGCAAGATTTCGATCTACGGCGCCGGGCAGTTCTACATGAACGGCTACACCGGGGCCAACGTCATCACGGTCGAGGTCGGCGGCGGGCGGTTTAGGAACACCGGGAACATCACGCAGGGCATGGACTTCATCGTCAGCGGACCGGGGGAGTTGCTGTTTTCGGCCAATGGCGGAAACGTCACGATCCCGGCGGGCCGTAGTCTGACCATTGACTGGGCCCATCCCAACAAGCCTGCGCTTGTCGGATGGGATGGCGACAATGGTGCCGCGCCGACGCAGACCATCGGTGGCACGGTCAACATGCGGTCGATGATGCGGTTGGGCTTCACCGGGCGCGATGTGACCGACCGCGACCCGTCCAAGGGCGTCCAGTCCGGCAAGGACTTCTTCCCCGGCAAGACGATCCGTGGCGGCACGACCACGTTCTCGGGCACGGTGGTTGATGTTGAAAACGCTTCGCAGTCGAACGGCGCGATCTACGTCAAATACTGGACGGATATTCCGCAGGCGGGCGAGGACCTGATCGGCATCGGCAAGGAGTTCTACATCGAGCGGCCCGAGGGCAAGATCGCCGTGGTAAGCGGCACTCCGACCTACTTCATGCCGAAGATTGCCAAGTTCAACAGCGGCATCTACGGCGCGAACATCGCCAACCCGAACATCGCGCCCGCCGTTACGCTGCAAGGCTCGTCGGTCCTGAACCTGGACGTGACGGGGCTGACGCCGGGCAGCGTGCATGACCTTCTGGTAGCCGCCAGCGTGACCGGCACCTTCGGGACGGTCAACATCACGGGCGGCAGCGGGTCGGTCAGCTACACCTCCACCAAAGTCATTCTGACGGTGACGTGATGACCTTCTGGGAATGGCTCGATCACGCCTACCGGTCGATGGCCGAAAGCGCGATTGCGGTGCTGCTGTTCTGGGGCGGCCTCGGCGGGCTGACCAGTTCGATGGTGGCCAAGAGCACGCCGCGCGCGGCTGTGCGGCAGATCGCGATGGGGATGCTGATTGCGGCGGGCTGCGGTTCGCTGTCCGTGGCGGTCGTCACGCCCTGGCTGCACCTGCCGCCCGGCGCGGCCCCGGTCGCGGGGCTGGCGACATCGGCGACCTTCCTGGCGGGGGTGTTCGGCCCGGCGATCTTCGAGCTGGTGATGGCGCGCATCAAGCGGGGCCAGCTGCCGGGGGAGCGTGACCCCGATGCGTAAGCTGTGGTTCGAGCGGAACAAGAGCGACCTCGCGGCCTTCCGGGCGCGGATCGCGGTCGGGGTGATCCTGGCAATGGCGCTGGTGATCGTGAAGGTTCTGGGGGATTGGCTGTGAAGGACAACTTCGAGACGTGCCTGGCGGAAACCCTGTCGCACGAGGGCGGTTGGGCGGACCATCCGAAGGACCCCGGCGGCGCCACGATGAAGGGCGTGACCATCGCCACCTTCGCCCGGTTCAAGGGGCGGCAGGTCACCAGGGCCGAGCTGCGCGCGATCAGCGACGCCGACCTGCGCGCGATCTACCGCCAGGGCTACTGGAGCCCCGTCAGGGGCGACGACCTGCCCGCGGGCCTTGATCTGGCCGCCTTCGATCCGGCGGTGAACAGCGGCGTCAGCCGGGCCGTGCGGTGGCTGCAGGTCGCCCTGGGCGTCAAGGCCGACGGCGTGATGGGGCAGCAGACGCTGGCGGCCGCGCAGGCCGCGCCGCCGGTGGAGGCCGTGCAGCGCGCCTGTGCCGCGCGCATGGGCTTCCTGCGCGGGCTGCGCACCTGGGGCACCTTCGGCAAGGGCTGGTCGCGCCGCGTGGCCTCGATCGAGGCCGTGGCGGTGCGCATGGCGCTGGCGGCCCGCGCGGCCCCCGTGCAGGTCGCGCTGGCCATCGAGGCCGAGCGCGCCGAGGGGCGTGCCAGGTCCGACACGGTCAAGGCCGCAGGCGCGGGCGGGGCGGGCGCAGGCGGCGTCTCGCTGGCCGACCTGCCCGACTGGGGCATGGCGCTGGCGGCCGTCGCCATCATCGCCGTCATCGTCATCTTCATCGGCCAGCGGCGCCACGAGCAGCACCGGGCGCAGGCCTACAGGGAGCAGAGCAATGTCTGACACCTTCGTCCCGCCGCCCGGCCCGCCGGAGCCGCTGTTCATCGGCTATGCCCGGTCCTTCTGGTTCGGCATCCTGCCGACGCTGCTGATCCTGCTGGACGTGATGGTGCAGCTCTTCAACCTGGCCGCCGATGCGACGGTCGGCCCGCCGATCGCGGGCGCCATCGCCGGGCTGCTGGGCGCCGACGCCGCCAAGGTCGAGACGACGATGCGCGCGCTGTCGCCGCTCTTCGCGCTGGTGATCGCGCAGCAGCGGGCGGGCGCCGCGCGGCCCTACTCGATCGACCCGAGGGCGAAGTGATCGGTGCGCTGATCCGCTGGCTGACCGGCGGCGCGCTCGACCGGGTGCTGGCCACGGTCGACCGCTCGATCGACGCGCAGACCGACCGCGAGGCGGTCAAGGCCGAGATCATCAGGGAGGCCTACCGCACCCAGGCCGACAGGATGCGCGCCGGGGGCTTCTGGCTGATGCTGATCTTCGCCCTGCCGCTGGCCTTCTGGTGGGCGGCCGTCCTGGTCTACAGCGTGTTCTGGTGCGCGGGCTGCGCCTTCCCGGCAAGCTGGACCATCGCCGCCCTGCCCGCGCCGCTGGACCAGTGGGCAGGCGCCATCGTCGTCAGCATCTTCGGGGTGCTGGGCGTCAGCCAGTTCCGGCGCTGACCCAAGCCAAGAACAGATCAGGCACAAAGGCCCTGATGCGCGATTCCCAAGCCATTGATATTGTTGTGGCCGCGGTCATCTGTTAATCAATTGGTCGTAGGTTCGATCCCTACCGCCGGAGCCAAAACTTCCTGAAATCGCTTGGTTTTTTCGGTGCACGGTGGTGCACCGTCCGCGCGTCCGCATGCGTCCGCCGCGGACGGGTCGTCAGGCATTGTCGCCCCCTCTCGCGCGGATGGCGGCTGCGATAAACTCGCCCGGCCCGATCCTGCTCATGAAGTCAGCCAACTGCGCACACGCCTCTCGTTCCGCCTTCACCGCCGCCGCGACCTTCGCATCCGACACATCCTTGCGGACGTATTCGGCGCCGAGGATGCCGTATTCGATCCAGGTCATTTCCGGGGGCTCGTTCATTCCATGGGCTCCAGTGCGGCGCGCAGGCGCGCATGATTTCGTCCGGGCGCAGAGACCACGGCCGTTTCGGCGGACAGCGGCGTCAAGATCATGCCTGCGCCCGGCAGCGGTCGCACATGCGGTGGTGCGCGCCTTCGGAGGTGAAGGCGGTGCCGCAGCTGAGGCAGGCGCGGCGCCGGAAGGACGGGGCGGCGAGCTGGCGTTCGAGCCCGGCCATGCGGGCGGTGGCGACGTGGTGGCAGCGGTAGTGGCGACTGACCGCGCGGCCATCGTGGACAATCACCCAGGACTGGCCGGACCCCTGCAGGTCAAGCTGAATGTCGGCGATGCGCATCAGTGCACCGCCCCCGCCGCCGCTTCGGTGTCGCCCTGCGGCAGGTTGCGCAGGAACTCGTGGAACACCGCGTCCAGCTTTCCGGCCCATTCCGGCGAGAACTCGCCGTCCGCCAGCAGCGCCACGCCCTGCCCGCCCGGCGCATCGAAGCCGACCAGCATCAGGACGGGGCCGTCGGCGGCGCCGGGCAGCCCGGCGGTGGCGCCCACCTCTGCGCGCAGCACCTCGAGGCAGGCACCCTGCAGGTCCCCAATTGCGTGGCTGGCCACCTTGCGGACTTTGGTCATCCTTTCGTCTCCTTCCGGGCGGGGCGCTGCACGGCCGCGACGGCGCGGGCGGCGGTGGTGAACTGGGCGGCGAGGTAGGTCTCGCGCAGCTGGGCGTTCGAGGCGACCGAGTTGCCCAGCACGTCCTCGATGTCGTCGACGGTGGCGTCGCCCGCGCGGGCATGGGCGCCGAAGGACCGGCGCAGGTCGCGGAACTGGATCGTGGCGCAGGCGGGCAGCACCTTCGCGGCCTCGGCCCGCACGGCGGAGAAGCGCTTGGCGAAGAGGTGTTCGTCGTAGGGCCGACCCGTCGCCTCGTCCACCAAGAGCGGCGTGTCGTCGGGGCGGGCGGGCAGGAGGGCCGCGCGGACGAAGGGGACGGCCTCGGGGTGCAGCGGCATGGCGCCGAGGTTGCCGCGCTTGGACCGGCGCAGGAACCACAGCCAGGTCGGGCGCGTCTCGCCCTTGTCGGCCACCGGCACCAGCCGGAAGCCCGAGCGCGGCGCGGTGATCACGTCGGTCTCGCGCTGGCCCTGCAGCATCGACAGCGCGATCGCCGCGCCCGCCGCCTGCAGGCCCAGCGTGGCGGCGGCGGCCTGCAGGGCGTCGTACTCGTCCCAGCTGACGTTCCTCTCGCGCGGGGCGGGCGTCTGCAGCTTCATGCGGAAGCAGGGGTTGGTGTTCTCGGCCCGCCAGCCGAGGCCTTCGGCATGGCTGAAGAGGATCGACATCATGCGGATCAGGCGCGCGGCCATGGTCACGCCGCGGGCCTTGTAGCAGGCCTGATACCAGGCCTTCATCGTGGGCTTGTCGAAATCCGCCACCAGGTCCTGCCCCCACTTGTCCATGATGACGAGGAGGAGCTTGCCGTAGCTGTCGCGCGACTTCGGCGCGAGGCCGGGTGCCCATTCGGGGCTGGACTTGTATTCGCGGATCAGATCCTCGATCCGGCTGCCGCGGGAGGCGGCCCGGGGCGCGCGGGTGCCGGTGGCCAGCGCCTTGTCCAGCGCGGCGTTCAGGCGGCGGGCCTCCTTCCGGCACCAGTCGGGGCGGCCGGCATCGAGCTCGACCGCCCTGAAGCCGAGCGCCCGGTGTTCGGCGCGGGGTTCCCACCAGACGCGCAGGGTGCCGTCGGCGCGGGCGCGCTGGCGCACGCGGTCGGGCATGTTGAGGAGCGGCTGGGGGGTGCGTGCCATCAGGCGACCTGGGCTTTCTCGAAGAGGTAGACGTTCGGCCCCGAGGGGCGGGCGGGCTGGACGGCGCGGGGCAGGCCCTGCTGCGCGATCCAGTGGTCGACGCGATCGCGGCGCCAGAGGAGCGGGCGCTGGCAGTGCGGCATCGGTTCGGGGAAGCCCATATCCGCGACCATGCGTCCGCGGCGCAGGACGAAGGCCTGATAGGTCAGCCCGAGCGCATCGGCGACCTCGGCCATGGTCATGAAGGGGCGGGTGGTCACAGCCACCCCCACTTGCGGCCCATGCGGTTCCAGCGGACCATCGCCGGGGTGAAGTCGTCCTGGATGCCGTCGCCGTCGTCGGCGGCGCGGGTGCCCGCGACGCGGAGTGCCGAGAGGCACACCGCGCAGGCGGCGCCGCTGAAGAGGCCGGTCACCCAGCCGATCAGGAAAGCCGTGGTCATGGTCATCTGTCCCTTCTGTTGGTGATGGCCCCCACCGGCCGCCTGCGGTGGGCGCGTTGCGGTTCCGGGCCGCAGGGGCAGAACCCTGCAGAGGCGGCCCCGGGGCAGCCGGTGTCAGGGCGGGGAGGAGGAACGCCCTGCACCGGTAGGGGGAAGCACCGGCGCGCGGCCGAGCGTCAGGTCGAGGCTTTCGGCCACGCCCACGATCATCCGGCCCGCGTGCGACATCAGCCGCACGCGGGGCACCTCCGCAGGCTCGCCGCCGAGGCGGAAGCCCTGCACCTCGATCATGCGGCCCCAGGTGGCAAAGCAGGCGCAGGCCATGCGGAACCCGCGCCGTTCGGCGGCGGTCATCGGGCGGTCGTGGGGGAGGATCGGGCGGGCGGCGGTCATCACCGCACCGCGGGCAGGGTGATGACGTTGGACAGGTCGACCGCGGGGGCGTGGGCGGCCATCCAGGCGCGGCGGACGGCCAGCTCGTCGAGGAGGGGGCCGACGGTGGAGAGCAGCCATTCGCATTCGGCCTCGGAGGCCTGCGACTGCGGCGCGTCATGCGCCACGCGGCGCAGGGTGGCCAGGCAGCGGTCATCGACCGCACGGGGCCGCGCATAGGCGACGGCAGGAAGGGGATAACTCACGGTCGGCTCCTGTGCATGGGTTGTGCACAGAAGTTAGGGGTGCGCACCGCGCACTGTCAAGGCAAAATGTGCGATGATCGAAAATTGAAGTTCGAGTTCAGAGCAGGTATTGCGCCCAGAGATAAAGGGTCACGACAGCAACAACACTACCGAACAACCCTGCAGCCACGTGGTGAAGCACGCCGGGGTCACGGTTCGGGCGCACAGTCAGGAGCGTGTAGAGTATCCCGGCGAGTGACCCGCCGCCCAAAAAGGCCGCCACCACCAAGTACCACTTCAGTAGCAGGAAGCCGATCACGAGCAGCGCTGGAAATGCGATCTGCCCGAGAACCGACAAGATCCTCATCGGAACGCCAATACCATCCTGCCACAGAACAGTGCCGTAAAGCGTGCTGCTGGCGCGTCGGTTGGCCTGGCTCCATGCTCCGAAGGCGGCCATGGCCAAGCTGTAGAGAAGAAAGAAAGTCTGGTACTGCATGCCCATTTCGTGACCCCCATTCAAGTTATCAGTTCGTTCGCCAGCAGGCGATCACGCGCCCCCGGATCACCACGTTCACCCCGTCCACCACATGCACGCCTGCGCCGTCCGGATCGGTGCCCGCCGCCACCAGCACCGGCGGCTCGAACCGGCGGAACACGGTCCGCGCGCCCGTGCGGCCATAGACCTGGGCGATCACGGCATCCCCGGCCTTCACGCGTTCGGCGGCGTGGGTATCCACCAGGATGAAGTCGCCGGGCAGGTAGCCCGCCAGCGCCATGCCCCGCCCCTTGACAGTCCAGACATCGACGCCCGCCCGCGCGCCGAAGGCGGCGGCCAGCGTGGGCGTGGCGCGATCCTCGGCACCCCTCGACACGAAGGGGGCCACGTCGCTTTCGGCAAAGCCGGGGGTCAGCTGCTGCGCGGTGGCTGGCGATGCAGCGCCCGCCTTTTCCAGAACGGTCGCCACAGGCACTTGCAGCGTCTCGGCAAACGCAGTGGCCCAATCCAGCGTCATGCGCTGCTGGCCGCTGAGGATTTTCGAGACCGCCGATCGGGATTTTCCAGCGGCGGCAGCGATCACATCCGCCGTCACGCCAACCCGTTTCTGCTGTGTCTTGAACCACTTGTCATCCATCGGTCGCAAGTAAGCACTTCGCACCGAACATTTGCGCGCGATGATCGAAAATTTTTCTTGTGAAGCGGCGCATTGCGCAGCTATATCTTGCGGCATGAGTGCGCACCTAACACCACTGCAGGTATGCGAGCGGCTGATCGCGCCGCTACAGGAGCTTGGCCCTATCTGCGGGCTGAACCCGAAGGCGGCTTACACATGGCAGAAGGTGTCCGAACAGAGAGCGCCGGGTGATCTCCCGCCGGTTCATGGGCGCGCGCTTCTCGACCACTCCGACCGTCACGGCCTCGGCCTGACGGCCGAGCATCTGATCCGGGGGGCGGGCGAGGCCGAGGTGGCGGCGATCCTCGCCGCGCGGGCCGCCCTTTCGCAGGAGCAGGCGGCATGAAAGCCGACAGCGCCTTCGGTCCCTGGCTTGACCATGACGGAATGGGCTGTCCGGTGCCGGTGGGCACCGTGGTGATCGCGGCGCTGCATGACCCGTTCACGCTGGAGGATCACGTCTGCGGACCGTTCACCGTGGGCCAGCCCTGGCGGCAGGGCACGCTCTGGTCCGACGGCAGCCCGGCGGAGTGGGTCTGGTCGGTGCCGCCGGTGATGTGCGACGGCTTCCACGAGGTGCTGATCGTGCGCTACCGCGTGCAGCGGCCCGCGGCACTGCGCCAGCTGGTGACGCTGATCGAGGCCCTGCCCGCGCCCGAAGGGATCGACGCATGAGCGCGCGCCTGCCCGCCCTCTTCGCGGCGCAGGCCGTCGCGCTGTCCGCCCGCATGGGCGAGGTCACCCTGCACGCGGTGGACGACCTGCGCACCAAGGCGGAGGAGCTGCTGCCCAAGGGCGATCCCCTGCGCCAGGCTGTGCTGGCCTTTGCCACGATGTACGAGGTGCACCGGCGCGACAAGGCGGCGCTGGCGGCGATGGGCGAGGCGCTGGACCGCGCTGTGGCCGAGGCGCTGCGCCGCCAGCCGGTGGACCCCTCGACCTGGCCCGCGCCCGTCGACCTGGAGCGGAGGGACATCCATGGGTGAGCGCGGACAAGACGGCCTGCCAGTGGCAGGACGGCCCGCGCGAACGCCCGAGGCGCAAGCCGAGGGCAGGCAGCCGCTCAACCCCGCCCGCCTGACCCTGCCGCAGCAGATCGTGGCCAACACGCTGGCGTGGTTCTGCGTCGACCTGTCGCCCGAGGGCCGCCGCGCCGCGATGATGATCGAGGTGCTGCGCGAGGCGCTGCCCCGGGCGCGGCCTGCGCATGGCCACATCGGGCGGGTGGTGGCGGCGGCCGAGGCGGCGGTGGCGGCCTGGCCGCTGCGCGCGGACCGGACCGACCCCTACAGCTGGAACCGGGCGATGATGGAGGCCGACATCGCGGTGGCCGCCTTCCTGTTCTGGCGGGCCGCGCTGGCGCGCGAGGCGATGATGCCGTCGCCGCCGATCCCCGAGGACACCGCAACCGCAACCACTGCCATGGGAGCCCCGTCATGACCGACCGACCCGACCTTTCAAGCCTCGACTTCGACCAGATCAAGGACCTGCAGCAGTCGATCGACGCGGCGGTGGACGCAGGCGCCGCGCTGACGTGTCATGGGCTGTTCCCGAGCTTCAGCCTTGTGCCCGGCGCGGACATCGTGATCCGCATCGGCGCGAGGATGCCGGGCCTGTTCGGGCCGCAGACAGGGCCCATCTATGCGCCCCTTTTCCCTTCCGTCCCGCCGATGCAGACATCCGCCAAGGGTGCAGCGGTGGCGGAAAGCCCGGCGGTGCGGGATGTGGCAGCACCTGTCGCCGCCGGGCACCCCGATCCGGTTTCCGATCCCCGGCCCGAGGCTGCGCCTGATGATCACGCAGGCGATACGGAAAGCGCCGAAGATGCGCCGCCGGTGCCCGAGGCGGGGGAGCCCCCGGCGGCGAACCGGACCGCCGCCGGGGACCAGAAGGCCGAAGCCTGGGCGCACATCGAGGCGCAGATCATGGCCACGCCCGTGTCGCCCGCCCCCCTTCCGGGCAGCGCCAGCGCGCTGGCGGCATCGAACCTGATGCTGCCCGCCTGGACCGAGGAGGACGACGCGCGGGCGATCGCCGCGGCGGTCGGATGGCTGCTGGGCGGATCGTCCAAGACCACGGCCTATGCCGCTGCGGCGGAGGCCGTCAACCGGACGCACCGGGCGACCGAGCAGCGGCTGCGCAAGCTTTGGACCCGCGTCGAGGAGGCGCTGGACCGGGCGCGTGATCCCGAACCGCTTGACCCCCCTCCCGCGCCGGTCGTAGCGCCGGTGCCTGCCGATCCCCCTCCTGCGGTGCTGCGTACCGCCGCGGTCGAGCCCCTGCCGGTGGCGGACTACCAGACGCCACCGGCAGGCGTGGCCGAGGCGCCCGACCCCGATCCCCTCGAGGCGCATCTGGCGGCGGTGCCGCGCCCGGGCAACTGGACGCTGGGCCGCGACCACAACCTGATGGAGCTGGCCGAGCTGCAGTGGCCGATGAACGACATCGCGCTCGAGCTGCGCGTGACGGTGAAGGACCTGCAAGCGCGCTTTGCCGTGCTGACCGACAACCGCCGGTTCAAGCGGGCCGAGGTGCTGGCCGCGCTGACGCGGATGCTGCTGGCAGAGGTCGAGGCCGAAGGCGAGGCGGCGGCCTGACATGCGGCAGAGCGTGACGATCGACGAGATCAAGGACCGGCTGCTGGCGCAGCTGGACCATGTGCTCGACGTTTACGCGCCGCCTGCGCCCGGGTCCTACCGCAAGGGCGGGCGGTACTTCACGCTGAACCCCGGGCGCGCCGATCGGCGGGTGGGCAGTTTCTGCGTCACCCTGTCGGGCCCCGATGCCGGGCGGTGGATCGACTTTGCCAGCCATCCGCGCGGCGGCGACGTGCTGGACCTGATCGGGCTGGCGCTGAACCTTTCGCCCGTCGACACGATCAGGGAGGCGCGGGCCTTCCTCGGCCTCGACACCGAAAGCCCCGAGGTGAAGCGCGCGCGCGAGCGGGCGGCCGAGGCGGCGAAGCAGCGGCGCGCGGCCGAGGCGCTGGCCGAGAAGGCGCGGGCTGTCCGGCGCCGGAAGGCGGCGCAGGCGCTGTGGCTGAGCGCGCAGGAGCGCATCGCGGGCACGCCGGTCGACGCCTACCTGCGCGGGCGCGGGATCGACCTGTCGGCGCTTGGCTGGCAGCCGCGCGCGATCCGCTATCACCCCGAGTGCCTGTACCTGCGCGAGGAAGAGGTGGTGGACCCCGAGACGGGAGAGATCACCACGCGGGCCGCCCCGCCCCTGAAGCTGCCCGCGATGGTGACCGCGATCACCCGCGGGTCAGAGCATGTGGGCACGCACCGCACCTATCTGGGCATCGACCCCGCCACGGGCCGCTGGGCCAAGGCGCCGGTCCCGGACGCGAAGAAGGTGCTGGGCGAGATGATGGGCGGCAGCATCCGGCTGGGCAACGGCACCGGCCCGCGCGGCGGCCGTGGCGCGCCGCTGGCGGCCTGCCCGCCCGGCACGCGCGTGCATGTGGCCGAGGGCATCGAGACCGCTCTGTCTGTCCTGATGCTGCGCCCGGGCCTGCGGATGCTGGCGGCGGTGTCCCTGGGCAACATGGGCGAGATCGACCTGCCCGACACGGTGACCGAGGTGGTGCTGATCCCCGACGGCGACGAGGGCGCCCAGGCGCAGGCGGCCTTTGCCCGGGCGGTGGAGCGCCACGCCGCGCGCGGCCGCGAGGTGCGCGTGCTGCCCCCGGTGGCGGGGCAGGACTTCAACGACCGGCTGCAGGCTGCGCTGGCGGCGGAAGCGGTGCGGCAGGAGGGGGCGGCGTGATGGAATGGCTGCTGACCCTGTTCCTTGTGCTCGACAACGGCGACATCCGGCCGGTGCCGTCGGGCCTGATGGTCAACGAGGCGACGTGCCAGCTGGCCGGGGCGACGATGACCGAGGCGCTGTCGCTGGCGCGCCCCGGCGTGCCCGTGGGCTGTCGCTGCGACTATCAGGGGGCGTCGTCGTGAACAGCGAGACACCGCGCCCGCTGGCCGCCCTTGGCGCGGCGCTGGACGATCCGCCGGTGGCGGCCGCGCCGAGGCCCGCGCGCGGGCGCAAGCCCGTCCAGGCCGTGCCGGACGCCGCCCCGCCGCCCGACAGCGACGCCCCGCCCGACAGCGATGCCCCGCCCGGCGAGACCGGCCCCCGTGACGATGGCCCGCGCGATGACGGCCCGACCGGCGCCCGGGACCCCGGCCCCGAGGGATCGAAGCCCCCGCCGCGCCGGGGCAAGCCGCCGCGGCCGCATGGCGAGATTTTCGACGGCTGCCCGGTCAAGCCCCTCGGGGTCAACGGCGCGCTGTCCTATTACCTCGACGTTCACGGGCAGCTGCGGCCGATCGCCAAGCACGAGCGGCAGGTGATCATGCACATGTTCGGGGCCCGCACCCCGCTTCTGACCCATCACTTCCCGCGCCTGGTGAAGGACCCCGAGACCGGCGACTTCAGCCCGAAGAAGAACGACTTCAACGCGGACGTCGCGGCGCTGACGATGATCACCGCCTGTGCCGAGCTGGGCCTGTTCAACCCCGACGGCGCGGTGCGCGGTGTCGGCGCCTGGACGGATGACGACGGCCAGCTGATCTACCACACCGGCGACCGCCTGCTGATGGCGGACGGCCCGCGCGAGCCGCAGGCGCACCAGGCGCGCATCTATCCGGCCTATCCGCCGATCCCGCACCCCGCGGCGGCCGAGAAGGTTCCCGCCGGGGCCGACGCGCCCGCGGCCGTCCTGCTGGACACGCTGGAGACCTGGCAGTGGTCGCGCCCCGAGATCGACGCGATGATCGCGCTGGGGATGGTGGGCGTGCAGATGCTGGGCGGCGCCTTGGACTGGCGCCCGACGTTCTGGCTGACCGGATCGCGCGCCAGCGGCAAAAGCCAGCTGCAGAACCTGATCCGACACCTGCACGGGGCCTCGGGCCTGATCCAGTCCAACGACGCCACGAAGTCCGGCCTGACCAGCCGGATCGGCCATTCGTCGCTGCCCGTGGCGCTGGACGAGCTCGAGCCAGGCGACGAGCGATCGTCGAAGGAGCGCGACATCATCACGCTGGCGCGCGTCGCCAGTTCGGGCGGCCAGTGGTTCCGGGGATCCTCGGACCAGAAGGGCACCGGCGGCAACGTCTACTCGAGCTTCCTGTTCTCCTCGATCCTGATCCCGGGCGAGCTGAAGGCGCAGGACCTGTCGCGCCTGATCACGCTGAACCTGGGCGCCTTCCCCGAAGGCACCCCGCCCCTGACCCTGCGCGCCGAGACGTGGCGCAGGCGCGGGGCGGGGCTGAAGCGCCTGCTGATCGACCGCTGGCCGACATGGGCCCGCCGCCTCGACCTCTGGCGCGAGGCCTTCGCCCTCGAGGGGCTGGCGGGCCGGAACGGCGACAACTGGGCGACCACGCTGGCGATGGCCGACATGGCGCTGCACGCGGGCCTGCCCGAGGGCGACACGCTGTCAGGCTGGGCCAAGAAGGTGGCCAAGTACGTCAAGGCGGATGCCGACGACATCGGGTCGGACGCGGACGCGATGCTTCTGCACCTCTTGAGCCAGCCCTTCGACATCTACCGGCGCGGCGAGCAGCACACGATCGCCCAATGGCTGATGGTGGCGGCCCAGCTGCCCGGCGCGCCGTCGGGCCTGATGGGCAGCGACACGCCCGCGGACCGCGCGGACGCGGCCAGGATGGCCAACGACAAGCTGGCGAAGGCCGGGCTGCGGATGATCGGAGCCGGGCAGGACGCGGTGCTGTTCATCGCCACCCAGCCCATCCAGGGGCTGAAGGACCTGTTCCAGCGGTCGCAGTGGGCGAATGGCGTGTGGTCGCAGTCGGCGATGCGCGTGCCCGGTGCCAAGGGTGGGCGCGACGTGGAGCCGCGCAAGCTGCAGGGCATCAGGACGCGAGGCACCGAGATCCCGGTGACCTCGATCCCCGGCCTTCTGTCCTTCCCGGCCGACCGCGTGCCTGCATCGGGCCCGCTGCCCGCCACACCACCCGATCTGGAGGGCTTCGCATGACGCAGCCGCGCCACATCACGGCACCAACAGGGGCAGGACGTCGCATTCAGGCGCGCGCCCGCACCCGGTTTGTGCCAGAATGTTCGCGGCGCGGCGGGCCAGCGGCCCCGGGTCAGGGGTACACACGGACGCCGCAAGTGCCTTTCGGTGTGTACCCCCCGTGTGTACCCCCGTGTGTACCCCTTGCGCCCAACGGGGGTTGGGGAAAATCCGGGGGGTACACACGGACACACCGAATTCCCCCGCATACACGCATGTGCATGCGCCCGCCCGTGCGATCACGCATGCGCGGGGGTTTCACGTGTGTCCGTGTGCACCCCTATCTCTATCTCTTTGATCCTAAAGAGATAAAAAGGAAATCGGCAGACACACGGGGGTACACACCGGGGTACACACCGGCCCGGATGCGTGTGTACCCCCTGCCCAAGCCATTGAAATCGCTGCAAATGAGGGGGTTCTGAACGATGGTCAGGCCGAATTCCCTGTTCGAGGCCGAGGCGCGCGAGGCTGCCGAGCGGATCGAGGCGGCGCGGGCGGCAGGGGCGCAGCTGACGTTCCTGCCGGACGAGCCGGGCGCGGTCGAGCAGGCGCGGGCGCCGCGCGGCAAGGGCAAGGCGACCAGCCAGATGCGCGAGTGGCTGGCCAGCCGGGGCTACCGGATGCCCGAGGACGTGCTGGCCGAGATGGCGGGGCTGACCAGCCGCGAGGACGTGGTGCTGACGGCGATGGCGATGACCGAGCGGGTGCTGGGCTGGGCCGAGAGCGGCGGGCGCCAGGTGGTGCAGATCGTGAAGGACGGCGTGCTGATCGAGAAGGAGCTCGACAACCGGGCGACCACCGGCCAGCGGCTGGCGACGTTCCAGTTCGTGTTCACGGCCTGCCTGCGCAGCGCCGAGGCCCTGCTGCCCTACGGCCTGGCGAAGGTCACGCCCGAGGATGCGCCGCCGCCGCCGGTGCAGGTCAACGTGTTCGGCGGATCGGTGGCGCAGGCCCCGCGGGGCGCCGACCAGGCGCGGGACGTGACGCCCGGCCCGCGCCGGATCGCCCCGCCGCCGATGCCGGGACAAACCGTGCAAGATCAAGGGCTTGCGGGATCGCGGATCGGCGATGCGGACGAAGGGATGCGGACGTGATGGGCAAGTGCATGAAAGCGCAGGGGAAATCGGGTATCGACCAGTTGATCGAAAATCAACCGGCCAGCCCTTGCCCCGGCCCGGCCCGCGCCTCGACCCCCACCCCCCTTGCCTTGCGGGCCAGCGCCCGCGCCGCCCGCGACCCCCGGGGGGGCCTCGCGCGCGCCTTCCCTCTGCCCCCCTCTGAGAGGCCATACGGGGTTTCCGAAGTCGCCACGGGGGCCGGGGCATGATCGCGAAACCGGGAAACCTGAGCAGGGGTACGGGGTGCGGCCTCTGGCTGCCCGAGGGCGTTCAGCGCGGGGCAGTGGCGGGCGCGGCCGATCCGGCCGAGGCGCTGGCGGCGATGGACGCGGCGGCAGCGGTGGCGAGCCTAGGCCCCGCGGGCGACGAGCGCAAGATCGACGATGTGATTTCCGAAGCGGCGGCAGCCTTCCCCGGCCCGATCGCGGAGGCGTTCTACTGGGACGACGCGGACATCCTGGGCATCCAGGGGCCGGTCGGATCGGGCAAGACCACGACCCTCTTGAAATCGCGCCTGCGCCGCGCCCTGATGATGCCCCGGTCCACCATCGACGGGGTGCGGCGCTACAAGCTGCTGGTCATCCGCGAGACCTACCGGCAGCTTTGGGCGACGACGATCCCCAGCTACCTGGAAACCTTCCCCAAGCATCTGGGCGACTGGTCGGGCGGGCGCGGCGCGCCGGTGCAGCATTTGATCCAGTTCGACGACGGGCACGGGCCGGTGGAGTTCGCCGCGATCTTCATGGCCTTCGGCGACGACGTGATCGCCTCGATGCGCGGGGTGCAGACCACGGACATCTGGCTGAACGAGGCGGACACGGTGCCCGTCGAGGTGCTGACCGTCGGCATCGGCCGGATCGACCGCCACCCGGCGCGGGAACACTTCGCGGGCTATGCCGCCGAGCTGCAGAGCTATGGCCAGATCGTGGGCGACTTCAACGCCCCCGACGAGGACAACTGGACCTTCCGGCTGTTCCACGACGAGGCGGAACGGGCCAAGGTGATCGACCTGCTGAACGCAGCACTTCCTGACAAGGCGCGGCCCCTGCGCGTGCAGTTCTACAACCAGCCGGGCTACGGCGAGCCCGGGACCGAGAACCTGCAGAACCTGTCGGCGGCCTACTACCCCCGCCAGATCGCGGCGATGCGCCTGACCGGGCGGGGCGACATGATCGACCGGCTGGTCTTCAACAAGATCGTCTACCTGCGCGCGGGCGACCCGGTGTTCGGGCGCGAGTTCAACCGGCGCATCCATGTGGCCGAGGCGACGATCCCGCCGATCGGCGGCCTGCCCCTGCGCATCGGGCTCGACCAGGGCTTCAAGGGCGCGGCGGTCATCGGGCAGTTCGACCCGCCGTTCCACTGGGTCATCCTGGCCGAGCTGCACTTCCCGAACGAGCGGCTGATGGCGGCCGAGTTCGGGCGGCGGCTGGCGGACCTGCTGGAGCGGCGGTTCCCCGGGTGGCGCATCGAGGGCGGCTGGGGCGACATGGCGGGCGAGCATGGGGCAAGCCAGGCGGCGGACGAGAACGCGACCTGGAACCGGCTGGTGGGGCAGGCGGGCGGGTTCCGCGTGCGGCCCCAGCGGATCGGAACGAACCGCATCCAGCCCCGCCTCGAGGCGGTGCGCGCGCCCCTCGAATACGTTCACGGCGGCCGGCCCGGCCTGCTGATCGACCCGTCCTGCCGGTTCCTGATCCGGGGCTTCGAGGCCCGGTATGTGTGGACCGACGAGATCGACGCCAGCGGCGACAAGCGCAAGGTGCCCGACAAGCGGCTGACCGAGGCCAACGTGGTGGACAGCCTGCAGTACCTGCTGCTGTCGGAGCATCGCGCGAACGGGATGTCGCAGATCAGTTTCCCGCGCGGGCCAGCTGGCGCGGGCGGGATCGACGGCGGGCGGCAGATGGGCCGCCCGATGGAGCCGGAGGGCGGCCTTGCCACCGGCTATGATGTTCTCAACCCCTATGGAGCTTACACATGAACGAGGTTCACCTGACCGACCGCGCACGCCCTGGCGGGATCGGCCATCACCTGGCGAGCAACGTCGAGGTTGCAGCATGCCCCCCCGGCACCCTGCACAGCCTGCTGGACGAGCTGGGCAGCCTGCACGCGCGCCTGATGTCCGCGCAAGGCCGCCTTGACGACACCGTGCAGAGGATCACCGGAAGCGCGCCGGTGGTGGAGGGGCCGACGCCCGTCAAGGGCGCCCCGGCGCCAACGCTGGGGCAGGTGCCCATGGCCGTCGACATGACGCATGCGCTGCACCTGCGCCTGAACCGCCTCGAGGACGCGATCATGCGCCTTGAAAACCTGACCTGACGGGAGCCCCGGCAATGACCGAACCCAACGAGACCACGCCCGCGCCTGACGCAGATGCCGACACCGGCCCCAGGAAGCGCGGCCGTCCGCGCAAGGCCGCGACCGGCCCGGTCGCGGGCGCCACGCAGCTGCAGGCCCTGATCGAGGAGATCGAGGCGGGGATGCACCATTCGCTGATGGGGCAGACGATCGCCACGCTGCAGGCACGCGAGGCCCTGAAGATCACCGAAGAGGCGGGCCTTGTGACCGTGGCACTGGCCGGGATCGAGAACACCTCGACCATGGGCGGCCTGGTCGCCATGCAGGGCTGGTGCGAGGCGGTGCGGCGCCACCTGCTGGAGACCGCGGCCTGATGATCGCCCTGCGCCCCTACGACGACATGGCGGCGATGGCCGTGCTGTCGCGGCTGGACCCCCATGACCACATGGAGGCCGAGCTGGTGAGGGGCGCAGGCGCCACGCACCTGGCGCTGTTCGCAGAGTGGCGGGCGATGGAGGTGGCGCGCGCGGCGTCCATCGTCGCCACCCGCGACGGCCGTCCCTTTGCCCTGCTTGCGCTGGCCAACACGGGGCAGGCGGGCGTCGGTGCGGCCTGCCTTCTGGCCTGCGACCACCGCCGCCACCGCGTGGCGCTGGCGCGGCTGTGCGTCACCGTGCGCCGCGCCCTGCCCGCCTGGTGTGCCGAGCGCGGCGTGCACCGCATCGAGGCCCGCGCCTGGGCCGCCCACCCCACGGCCTCGCGCCTGCTGTCGGCCATGGGTTTCATCTTCGAGGCCCCGCTGCCCGGTTTCGGGGCGGATGGCCGTGCCGTGTTCCACCAGTTCGCCTGGCTTTCCCCCGCCGTTCCCGAACCGACCCAAACCGCCAGCCCCGAGGAGCCCTGACCATGTGCAACAGACCGAGCATACCCCGCGCCCGCCAGCCGCAGATCGCGGCCTATGACGGCGAGGAGGCCACCACGCAGGCCGACATCGAGGCGCGGCTGCGCAAGCGCCGTGCCGGTGTCGCGGCCGACATCCTGACGAGCCCGACCGGCATCCCCTTCACGGCGACGATGGGCGGTGTGGCATGAGCGACGCCCGCGCCATCACCCTGAAGCACCCGGCCTGGGACGAGGCCCAGCGGCGCTGGACCGAGATGAAATCCGACCGCGCCCAGGACGAGCGCGACTGGGAGGACATCGCGCGCCTGATGCGCACGTCGCGCGGCGGGTTCAGCCTCGACGATCCGGCGAAACGGACCGACGAGCGGCCCCTGTCGAGCGCGCCGATCATGGCGCAGTCCAACTTCGCCGCAGGCCTTTACGGCACGCTGACCAACCCCGCGAACCGGTGGTTCGGGCTGAAGACCAACGACGGCGACCTGAACCGCTGGCACAAGGGCAAGCTGTGGCTGGACACCGTGACCGAGCGCATCCTTGCCAGCTTCCAGCCCGCCGTCAGCCCGTTCTACACCGCCACCACGCAGGTGTTCGCGGACCTGGCCGCCTTCGGCAATGCCGCCCAGTACGACGAGGTTGTCGAGGAGGAACGGAAGATCCTCGACGTCACCCTTTCCCTGGCGGAAGTATGCTTCGACATCGACGGTTTCGGGCGCGTGTGCGAGGTGGTGCGCAAGTTCCGGCTGAAGCCCGGCGCCGCCATGGCGATGTTCAAGGGCGCGCTGCCCCCGAAGATCGAGGAGCTGGCCCGCGCGGGCGACCAGACCCAGATCACGTTCTATCACCACGTCCTGAAGAACGAGGGCTGGCGGCGCGGCATGCTGGGCGTCAAGGGCAAGGCCTGGGCGAGCCGCTATGTGTGCGAGGAAGGCCACGCGCTGGTGCGCGAGCGGGGCTATGCCGAAATGCCGTTCTTCGCCCCCCGGTGGGAAGTGGACACCGGCCGCGTCTACGGGATCGGCCCCGGCTTCATCGCGCTGGCATCGGCCCGGGCCCACCAGCGGATGGACGAGGCCACCCTGCGCGCGGCGCAGCGGCAGGCGGACCCCACGATCCTTGCGCCCGACCGGGGCGACTGGCCGCTGAACGGGCGCATCCGGCCCGGCGCGGTGGTCTATGGCGGGGTGAACCCGCGCGGCGAGGCGATGCTGCGCCCGCTGGAGATCACCGGCGGGTTCAGCCTGACCCTGCAGGAAAAGCAGCAGAAGATGGAGGAAATCCGCGACGCCTTCCACTACACGCTGATGAACCTTGCGGGCCGCACGGGCATGACCGCGACCGAGGTCATGGCGATCACCGAGGAGCGCCAGCGCCTTTGGGCGCCGCACCAGGGCCGCGTGCAGGAGGAGTTCCTGGCGCCCAAGATCGCGCGCCGGTTCAGCCTGCTGTGGCGGGCGGGCCAGCTGCCCCCGCCGCCCCCGGAAATGGCCGGTGCGGCGCTGCAGGTGGACTACCAGTCGGCGGCGGCGGCGGCACAGCGCAGCGTCGAGGGCAACGCGGTGCTGCGCATCATCCAGGACATCGCACCCCTGATCCAGATCAAGCCGCGGCTGGCCGACCGGATCGACGAGGACGGCCTGCTGGAGGTGCTGGCCGATGCCCGGGGCGTGCCCGCCCGCGTGCTGCGCAGCCGCGAGGATGCCGACGCGATCGGCGAGGCGCGCGACGAACAGCAGCGCGCCATGCAGGCCATGGCGATGGCCGAGCAGGGGGCCGGTGCGATGAAGGACGCCGCCGGGGCCGCGCAGGCGCTGCAGCAGCCGCAGGGGGCGCCCGCGTGATCTGGTCCCGCCTGGACATCCTGCGGTCCCTCTTCCCGGCCCGCCGCGCGGCGCTGCAGGTGGCCCGCCGCTGGGCGAAGGCCAGGTCCGCCTCGCCCGGCATTGCCGAGGACCTGATCCGGCTGGGGGGCGTGATGGTGCTGCAGCCGGTGCAGGTTCGCGACGGCCTGCCCGAGGTGGAAACCCCCGATCCCCTGCGCCTGGCCTACGAGGCCGGGCGCCGCGACTTTGCCCTGCAGCTTCTGGCGCTGACGGGCCTGACGATCGACGAGCTCAACACCCTTTCGGAGGATGACGATGTTTAAGTTCAAGCAACCCCTTTGGGCGCCCAATGACGGTGCAGGTGGCGGAGCCGGTGCCGGTGCGGACAGCGGCGGTGCCGGTGGCGGTGACGCTGCGGCGGCTGCAGCTGCCGCCGCTGCAGCCGCTGCAGCAGGAGCTGGTACCGGCGGCGGCACCGGCACCGCGAAGTGGTGGGAGACGCCCGACTACAGTGACGAGGAACGCCAGTGGCTGGCCGCGCGCGGGCTGACCGACGACGATCCGGTGAAGGCCATCCCGAAGATGGTCAAGGGCCACCGCGCGGCCGAGCAGCGGATCGGCAAGGGGCTGGACAGCATCCTCGACAGGCCCGCGCAGGGGCAGAGCTTTGCCGACTGGGCCAAGGCCAACCGCGCCGCCCTGGGCCTGCCGGAGAAGGAGGACGCCTACACCGCGACCCCGCCCGAGACCTGGCCGAAGGATGCCAGGTGGGATGCCGAGTTCGAGGTCAAGGCGCGCAGGATCGCTTTCGAGGCGGGGGTCCCGCCCGAGGCGCACAAGGCCTATGTCGGGCTTTACGCCGAGAAGGTGCTGGAGCTGGAGCGCGCCTCTGCCGAGGGCATGGCGCAGGCGAAGGACGGCATGATGGCCGCCCTGAAGCGCGACTTCGGCGAGCAGACCCCTGCGGTCATCACCCGCGCCAAGCAGGGGCTGCAGTTCCTGGCCGAGAAGGCGGGCCTGTCCACCGACCAGGTGACGGCCGCCGCGCAGACGATGATCGACGGGCTGAAGGGGCCGGACGGCAAGCCGGGGGTGGGCGACGCCAACGTGGTGCGCCTGTTCGCGGCCCTGTCCGAGGCGATGGGCGAGGATGCCGCGGTGGCGCTGAACCGCGGCGGACCGCTGACCACCACGCCGGTCGAGGCGCGGGCGCAGCTGCAGGAGTTCATCAAGCCGGGCAGCGAGTGGGAAAAGGCCAGCCGTGAGCGCGACCAGGCGGCGATCGCACGGCTGAAGCCCAAGTTCGAGCATCTGGCGAAGCTGGCTTCACAGTAGCGGCGGGTTGTCAACAGTGAAGTTCGGGGGCACATCCTGTATGTGCCCCCTTGACCTGACCCCGATCTTGTGTCTTCCCTGAAGGAGATGAGGGGCACCCCTGGCGCAAGCCTCGGTCCTGACGACAGCCGGAAAGACGGCCGCGACCACGGCGCGCGATAACGCCCAGGATCGGTCCACCTGCGCGTGGGCACCCCTTCCGAAAACTCACCTCATCGTCAGTTTTCAATGGAGGGGCATATGCCCGACTACGCGCTTAACGTCACCGACCACCACAAGCTGATGTACGCGTCAAGCGTGCAGATGGTCGCCCAGCAGAAGAAGAACCCGCTCGAGGGTGCCGTCACCACCGTCATGGCCAAGGGCGAGGCGCAGAGCGCCGCGGACCTGGTGAACGCGGGCGAATACGCCTACGGCGAGGACCGCAGCCGCCGCAACCCGGAAATGCCGGTGTCCGGAACCCGCCGCTGGCTGGTCCGCCCGCCGGTGATCGAAAGCGGGCAATACATCGACGACGAGGACAAGTTCGCCATGGCGACCGATCCCACGTCGACCTTCGTGGAGGTGCACACCGCCCGCGTGGTGCGCGGCAAGGCCGACCGCATCCTGGGCATCCGCCGTGTCGACAACGTGTTCACCGTGACCGACGGCGGGATCCTCGGCACCTCGATCGAGGGCAAGCGCCCGGGCGCCGCGACGGCCCTGCCCGCCGGGCAGATCATCCCGCACGGCGGCACCGGCCTGACGATCGACAAGCTGCGCGCGGCGAAGCTCGCCCTGCAGAAGGCCGACTTCGGGATCGAGGACGAGGACCCGCTGTACGCGGTCATCACCCCCGAGCAGTCGGACGACCTGATCGCGATCGCGCAGGCCTCGACCACGCCCCTGAACGCCTTCAACATCCAGGAGCTGCAGACGGGCAAGCCGCGCACGCTTCTGGGCATCACCTGGATCATGACGAACCGGGTGCCGCTGAACGCGGCGGGCACGCACCGCCTGATCCCGATCTTCTCGAAGCGGAACATCCAGGTGGGCATCTGGCAGGACATCAAGGGCGAAATGTGGAACGACACGTCCGCCAAGAACAAGCCCTACGTCTATGTGTCCGCCTACATCGACGCCGTGCGCGTCGAGGACAAGGGCGTCATCGCCATCGAGTGCCTCGAGTAATCGCGCTGGCCCTGCGCTGACGCGCCGGGCCGGAGCTTTCCCCCACATCCCATCGAGGACAGAAACCCATGCCCATCGTTTCCCTTCGTTCCGGCCTTGTGACCGACCCCCGCCAGCTCGAGCCCGGCCCCGATCCGGTCCGCGCCCGCGGCAAGCTGATCGTCGCCACCGGCCGCCTGACCAACGCTGCGAGCGACAGCAGCGGCAGCCGCTACGAGATGTGCGCCATCCCGTCGGACGCGCTGTTCGACCCGTCGATGGCCTTCGACGTGACCGACTGGGGCTTTGCGGGCATCCGCATCGGCACCCGCGCCTCGATCGGCGCGCTGGTCAACCAGACCAAGGCCACCGCGAACATCGTGCAGCCCGTCGCCTTCGGCGACACCAAGTTCGAGAACCCCGTCTGGCAGGTTCTGGGCTTTGCCGCCGATCCCGAGCGGCCGATCAGCCTGTTCGCGCATGCCGCCGCGGACGCTGTTGGCGCGGGCTTCCTACAGTTCCGCATCGCCTATCTCTACCGCTGAGGCGGCCACGATCCTGCCCGGGGCCCTGACCGGCCCCGGGCCTGACCCTGACCTGAAGGCCCCCGATGCCCGCGCC
>JAIYDJ010000083.1 GCA_027487575.1 Rhodobacter sp.
CACAGCCGGTCATCAGCGCGACCCGCATCCGGCGCGGCCCGGTCGCCGCGAAGGTCTGCGGATCGTCGTTGCGGCTGACCGGCGGAATGACCTTCGGCGCCATGGCGAGCATCGCCCGCAACCGCGCATCCGGCATCAGGAACGCCAGCGGCCGCGCCACCTTTGCCCCCAGCAGCGCCAGCCGGAACCGCATCGGATAAGGGATCACCGCCGCCAGAACCGCGCGCAACATCCGGTCCATGAAGGGCCGCCGGTAGGTCTGCTCGATATAGTCGCGCGCCTGATCGACCAGATGCATGTAATGCACGCCCGACGGGCAGGTCGTCATGCAGGCAAGGCAGGACAGGCACCGGTCGATGTGCTTGACAGTCTTCGCATCCGCCGACCGCCCGGTTTCCAGCATCTCCTTGATCAGATAGATGCGGCCCCTCGGGCTGTCCAACTCGTCGCCCAGCACCTGATAGGTCGGGCAGGTCGCGGTGCAGAACCCGCAATGCACGCAGGACCGAAGGATTTCGTTGGCGCGGGCCAGCTTGGGGTCGGCCAACTGCTCTGGCGTAAACAAGGTCTGCATCAGCCCATCAACCCCGCGTTCAGAATGCCGCGCGGATCGAACCGGGCCCGCAACCCCGCCGAAAGCCGCGCCACCGCAGCGGACTCGGGGGGAAACACCACCCCCTCCCCCCGCATCAAGGTCGCATGACCGCCCAATGCCGCCACCCGCGCCCGCACATCGCCCGGCCCGCAGATCCAGACCAGCCCGCCGCCCCAGTCCAGCATCACCGCCGCCTCCAGCCCCTCGACCAGCGCCGGCGCGTCAGACGGCTTGACCGACACCCGCCACAACGGCCCGTCCAGACCGCCGAGCGGCCCCACATCCCGCACCTCGCGCCACAGCGCGGCACTTTGCGCGCCGGTGACCACCCGCACCTCGTTGCCCAGAACCGCCGCCAGCGCAGCCGACCGATAGGCGACCGACCCCGCCATCCCCTCGACCCGCACGCGCACCTCGCCGCCGACCCAGGCCGCGCCCGACACGTCATAGGGCGACCCCAGCGCCCGGCCCATCGCCGCCACACCCGGGGCCAGAGCGAACTCGGCACACAGCGTCGCCTCGGCCCCGGGCCGCGCCTGCACCTTGAAGGAAACCTCGCTCAGCACGCCCAACGTCCCGCGCGACCCGGCCATCAGCTTGACCAGATCATAGCCGGTGACATTCTTCATCACCCGCCCACCGCTCTTGATCACGTCGCCCCGGCCATCGACGAACCGTACCCCCAGCAAGGAGTCGCGGCAGGCCCCCACCTGCACCCGGCGCGGCCCGCTGGCGTTGGCTGCGACCACGCCGCCCAGCGTCGACACACCCGTGCGCCCCAGCAGCGCCCGCAGGTCCGGCACCTCGAAGGCCAGCCGCTGACCCTCCCCCGCCAGAACCGCCTCCACCTCGGCCAGCGGCGTTCCTGCCCCCGCCACCAGCGTCAGCGCACCGGGCTCATACAATGAGACGCCCGACAACCCTCCCGTTTCCAGGACCTCTCCGGCCGTCACGCCGATGGCCCGCGTTCCGCCGCCCGCGATCCGCAAGGGTGACGCGGCACTCCGGACACATTCGGCAAGGTCCGCCTCGCTGCAGGGTCGCATCGCCATTTTCTGTCCCTAAATATCCTCGGGGGTCCGGGGGCAGACAGCCCCCGGCGGTTTCATCCGGCCCGCCGCCCGGCGCTGATCTCCAGCGGAAACACCTTGGCCGGGTTCAACAGCCAACCCGGATCGAACACATCCTTGACCCGCATCTGCGCCTCCATGTCGGGACCTGAAAACTGCACCCCCATCAGGTCGCGCTTCTCGATCCCCACACCATGCTCGCCTGTCAGACAGCCACCCACCTCGACGCACAGCTTCAGGATCGCCGCCCCCAGCGCCTCGCAAATCTCCAGATCGCCGGGCTTGTTCGCGTCATACAGGATCAGCGGGTGCATGTTGCCGTCGCCCGCATGAAACACGTTGCCGACACGCAGACCATGCTCGGCCCCCAGCTCTCCGATCCGCCTCAGGACCAGCGGCAGCGCCGACACCGGGATCGTGCCGTCCAGACACATGTAGTCGGACAGGCGCCCGATCGCCGAAAACGCCGACTTGCGCCCCAGCCAGATGCGCTTCGCCTCGGCCTCGGACCGGCTTTCGCGCACCTCGACCGGGTTGTGCCGCCGGGCGATGCCGATGATCGCCGCCAGTTGTTCGTCGATCTCGGCGTCGGACCCCTCGACCTCGATGATCAGCAGCGCCTCGCAATCGGGATAGCCCGCCTTGGCGAAATCCTCGCAGACCTCGATCAGCAGGCGGTCCATGAACTCGATCGCCACGGGCAGGATGCCAGCCTTGATGATGTCCGAAACGCAGGCCCCCGCAACCTCGCTGCTGTCGAACCCGATCAGGACGGGGCGTGCGCCCTCGGGCTTTGGCAGGATGCGCAGCGTCGCTTCGGTCACGACGCCCAACTGCCCCTCGGACCCGCAGACAAGCCCCAGCAGGTCAAGGCCCCCCGCATCGGCCCAGGGTCCGCCGAACTCGACCACCGTGCCATCCATCTGCACCAGCGTGACGCCCAGAAGGTTGTTAGTCGTCACACCGTATTTCAGGCAATGCGCCCCGCCCGAATTCATCGCGATGTTTCCGGCAATCGCACAGGCCAACTGGCTGCTCGGATCGGGCGCATAGAAGAACCCCTCGCCCTCCACTGCACCGGTGACCGCCAGATTGGTCCGCCCCGCCTGAACCCGGACGAACCGGTTGGGATAGTCCGTGTCCAGCACCGCCGTCATGCGGCTGATGCCAAGCACCACACAATCCGCCGTCGGCATCGCCCCGCCCGCCAGACTGGTCCCCGACCCGCGCGGCACCACCGGCACGCGCAACTCGTGACAAACGCGCAGTGCCGCCGCCACCTCGGCCGTCGTGCGGGGCAGCACCACCGCCAGCGGCGCACAGCGGTAGGCCGCCAGCGCGTCACACTCGTATGCGCGGGTTTCGGCAGGGTCGGAAATAACGGCATCGGCGGGCAGAACCGCCGCCAGCCGCGCCACGATCCGTGCCTTGCCACCCAGGATTGCGGCATTCGGTATCGGCATATCCATGACAGTACCCCCTGTTGGTAAACTTATATGACCAATTTTGCCCATAGGCAAGACAGGATGCATGGCGCTACCCTGCAGGAATGAACCTTCTTGCCCATCTGAACCCGGCTTTCACCCTGCTTGACACGGTTGCGCTGGCGCTGATCGTCGCGGCGTGGCTGTGCACGGGGTTCGTGATCGAACATCCGCCCAGGTCGCTGCCTTCGGTGTCGGTGCTGATGAAGCAGTTCCGGCACGACTGGATGCGGGTTTTCGTGACACGGGTGCCGCGCATTTTCGATGCGACCCTGATCGACTCCCTGCGCACCGGAACCGCGTTTTTCGCCTCGACCTGTCTGATCGCGATCGGCGGCTGCCTTGCGCTGATCGGCAACATCAACGCCGCAGAAAGCCTTGCGCAGGGGCTGATGGTCGGCACGCCGGCGCTGTTGCAGATCAAGCTTCTGCTGGTCACCGCGTTTCTGTCCGACGCCCTGCTCAAGTATGTCTGGGCGCACCGGTTGTTCGGCTATTGCGCCATCCTGATGGCCGCGGTGCCCAATGACCCGTCGGACCCGACGGCGTTTCATCGCGCCTCGCAGGCGGCGGAAATCAACATCACCGCCGCGCGCGGTTTCAACCGGGGCCTGCGGTCGATCTACTATTCGCTCGGCGCGCTCGGCTGGCTGATCGGACCCGAAGCGTTGATCGTCACCACCCTGATGACCTCTGCCGTCCTGATCCGGCGCGAGTTTGCCTCGACGTCACGCCGGATGCTGCGGGACGCGCCAAGCCCCTAGCCGTTCAGCATCCGGAACACGGCGTCGAACTGGCCTTCCGCCTCGGCCCGGCGCAAGAATCCCACACGCTGCACGCAGATTTCCGGCGGGGTGGGGTCCTGGGCCAGCAGACCCGCCACTTCGGCGATGTAATCGGCCAGCGGCATCGCATGCGGGCTGGTCGCCTGTCCGGGCATCAGGTCGGTCTGCACCGCCGGGGGGGCCAGTTCCAACACCTCGACCGCAGAACCGCGCATCTGGTGGCGCAGCGATTGCGTGTAGGAATGCAGCGCCGCCTTGGTAGCCGAATAGGTCGGCGTGCGCGCCAGCGGCACGAAGGCCAGCCCTGAAGTGACGTTGATCACCGTCGCCCTCGCCTGCGCCTTCAGATGCGGCAGCAGCGCCGTCGTCATCCGGATCGGCCCAAGCAGGTTGGTCGTCACCATCGCCTCGGCCTGCGCCAGATGTGCCGGGTCGGTCAGGTCTTCACCCAGCATGATGCCCGCGTTGTTGACCAGCACGTTCAGGTCGGGATGCGCCGCCACGACCCGCGCCACAAATGCCGGGATCGCCGCTGCGTCCGTGACGTCCAGCGCGTATCCGGTGATCCCCGGATGTTCTGCCGTGATCCGGTCCAGAAGGGCCTGCCTGCGGCCCGAGATGATGATCCTGTTGCCCTGCGCCGCCAGCGTCTGTGCCAGCGCCAGACCGATGCCCGACGTGCCGCCGGTGATCAGGATGGTGTTGCCGTTCGGTGTCATGCTGCGTCCCCTCTTAGTTTGAAATTTCAGTTTGCGTTATCCCTCACTTTGGTTACCGTCGGGAAGTAGGCACCCCAAAGAATGATACTTACCGGAAAGAGAGTATGCATGTCCTCCTGCCAGACCGTCGCCGACCCCCGGGTTCAGGCCCTTGTCAATGACCTGATCGGCCGGGTGGCCGACAAATGGACCATGCTGATCCTCGATGTGCTGGCCGAGCAGGGCACATTGCGGTTCACCCAAATCGGTACGGCCGTTCCGGGCATCAGCCAGAAGATGCTGACCCAGACGCTGCGGCAGATGGAACGCGACGGGCTGATCACCCGCACCATCTTTCCCGTCGTGCCGCCGCGCGTCGAATATGCGCTGACCGATCTGGGCCTCGGGCTCGGCGCGGCGTTCTGCGGTGTCTGGCTTTGGGCCGAGGCGAACCTTCAACGCATCGACGTAGCCCGCACGGCGTTTGACGCCCGCGCCGCCGTCTGACCGCATCCCAGCCTGCTGATGCTGCGCAGGGGCGTGTTGACAGTCCGGCCCGCACACCCGAAACAGGGGTGACCCCGCAAGGACCGACGATGACCGACCCGACCCGCATTCTGGACCATGCGCACATCCCCGAATTGCCAAATCCCTATTTCGGCAAGGTGCGCGACTGCTATGACCTGCCCGCAACGAAGACCGACCCGGCCCGCCGCATCCTGATCTCGTCCGACAGGATTTCGGCGTTTGACCGCGCTTTGACGGCCATTCCCTTCAAGGGCCAGGTGCTGACCCAGATGGCGCGCTTCTGGTTCGACCGCACGCAGGACATCTGCCCCAACCACGTGCTGGCCTACCCAGACCCCAATGTCATGATCGGCCGCCGTGTCACGATCCTGCCGGTGGAAATCGTCGTGCGCGGTTATCTTGCGGGCACCACATCGACCTCGGTGCTGACCAGATACCGGGCCGGGTTCCGCCAGATGTACGGCCATACGCTGCCTGAAGGGCTGCGCGACAATCAGGTGCTGCCGACCCCGATCCTGACGCCGACATCCAAGGCATTCGACGGCGGCCATGATGAACCGCTGACGCCGGACCAGATCACCCAACAGCACCTGCTGACGCCCGACCAGTGGGATCAGGTTTCGGATTACGCCCTGTCGCTGTTCGCGCGGGGTCAAAGGATGGCGGCGGATCGCGGGCTGATCCTTGTCGACACGAAATACGAATTCGGCATCGACCACACCGGCCGCATCCTTCTGGCGGACGAGATTCACACCCCCGATTCCTCGCGCTACTGGATCGCGTCGGGCTATGAAGCAGCGTTCGAAGCGGGCGACCGTCCGCCCTCTTTCGACAAGGACGTGATCCGGTCCTGGGTCGCGGCGCGCTGCAACCCCTACACCGACCCGATTCCCGCGATTCCGGAACAGATGATCGAGGCGACGTCGCGCACCTACATCGACGCCTATGAAACCATCACCGGCCAGACCTTCGTTCCCGATCTGGCGGGCGAAACCCCGCTGGCCCGCGTCCGCGCCAACCTTGCCCCCTGGTTCGTCTGACGACGACCGCCACCCCGGAGCCCCCGATGATCCTCAGTTGCGGTGAAGCCCTGATCGACATGCTGCCCCGCACCACCACGCTGGGCGAGCCGGCCTTTTCGCCCTATGCGGGGGGTGCCGTGTTCAACACCGCCATCGCACTCGGGCGTCTTGGCGCGCCGTCGGGGTTCTTTTCGGGGGTCTCGACCGACATGCTGGGCGAGATTCTGGCGGACACGCTGCAGGCGTCGAAGGTGGATACCTCGTTGTGCGCGCGGTCGAACCGTCCCACGACTGTGGCCTTCGTCAAGCTGGTGGACGGGCAGGCGACCTATGCCTTCTATGACGAAAACACCGCAGGCAGGCTGTTGTCGACCGACGACCTTCCAGCGCTCCCAGATGCGGTGAAAACCCTTTTCTTCGGCGGCATCTCGCTGGTCAACGATCCGGCTGCCAGCACCTACGAAGCCCTGCAGGCGCGCGAGGCCCCGACCCGCGTCACGATGATCGACCCCAACATCCGCCCCGGTTTCATTGCCGGAAAAGAAGCCGAATACCGTCCCCGCATCGAACGGATGATCGCCCGGGCCGATATCGTGAAACTGTCGGACGAAGACCTGCACTGGCTGCTGGGGACGGGCGACTTGGAAACGCTGGCCCTCAAGATTATCGCCAGGGGACCGAAAATCGTTTTCATCACTGAAGGCAGCAGCGGTGCGCGGGCCATCACCGCTGCGCAGAACCGCTTTGTCGCTGCGCAGAAAGTTGTGGTCGCAGACACCGTGGGCGCTGGTGACACCTTCAACGCAGGCGCACTCGCTGCTCTGCATAGGGCCGGCGCGCTGAGCAAGGCCGGCCTCGCCGCCGTGACCGATGCCGAACTGGACGCAGCGCTTGTCCTCGGCAACCGCGCCGCCGCCATCACCGTCAGCCGGGCCGGAGCCAACCCGCCCTGGGCGCACGAGTTGTGAGGGCGCTGGTCCAGCGGGTCAGCGAGGCCCGCGTCGCGGTGGACGGCCAGACGGTCGGGGAAATCGGCCCCGGCCTGCTGATCCTGATCTGCGCGATGCAGGGCGACACCCCCGCGCAGTCGGCGCAACTTGCGGCAAAGATCGCCAAGCTGCGGATATTCAAGGACGATCAGGGCAAGATGAACCTGGCCCTTCCGGCGGCCGGCAACGCCGCGCTGATCGTGTCGCAGTTCACCCTTGCCGCAGACCTGCGCGACAACCGCCCCGGTTTCTCTCCTGCCGCCAGCCCGGAAGACGCCAACCGGCTTTACCAGCAGTTCACCGCCGACATCGCCGCGCACGGCATCCGGACCGCAAACGGCATCTTCGAGGCCGACATGGCCGTGACGCTGACCAACGACGGCCCGGTGACGATCTGGCTGGATACCGCGACGTTGTAGTCAGGAGGCGATATCCCACGCGCTGGTGAACTCTCCCAGCACCTTCTTCACCGCCTCGGGATCGACCGGTCCCGACGCCGCCAGCTTGGCCACCAGCCCGCGTTTCTTGTCCTCGACCACCTCGGTCACCCGTAGCGGCAACCCGGCGTCGCGCAGCGCGGCATCATAAACCCGGATGATCGCACGGCGGCGCAGATCGGGCTTGAACACCTTGCCGACGGCCGTCTTGGGCAACTCGCTCAACACTTCCACATGCTTGGGCATTGCGGCGCGTTCGTGGATATGGTCTCGGGCATAGGACATCAACTCGTCCACCCCGACCTCGGCCCCCTTGACCAGTTCGACATAGACACACGGCAACTCGCCCGAATGGGCGTCCGGCTGGCCGATGGCCCCGGCAAATGCCACGGACGGATGCCCCATCATCGCCTCTTCGATGATCGCAGGGTCGATGTTGTGGCCACCGCGGATGATCAGGTCCTTGGCCCGCCCGGTGATGTACAGATATCCCTCCGCATCCAGCCGCCCCAGATCGCCGGTGCGCAGGAAACGCCCTTCGGCGAACAGGTCCTTGTTCTTGTCCACCTCGGTGTAGGTCGATCCCTCGAACACGCCCGGATTGGCGATGCAGATCTCGCCCACCTCGTCCACGCCGCATTCGCGGAACCCCTCGCCGTTGCGGTGCAGGATACGCACATGGGTGTAGGGGAAGGGTAGCCCGACCGACCCGATCTTCTTGTTGCCGTCCGGCGGGTTGACCGACACGAGGCAGGTGCATTCGGTCAGACCGTAACCCTCGACGATCTGCACGCCGGTGGCCTTCTCGAACCGGTTGAACAACTCGACCGGCAGCGGCGCAGACCCCGAAAACGCCCCGCGCAGGGTGCTGACATCGGCATTCACCGGGCGCTGCATCAGCGCCGACAGCGCCGTCGGAACCGTGACCAGATAGGTCACCTTCCAGCGTTCGACCAGCTTCCACAGGTTGTCGAACACGCCTTCGCCCCGATAGCCCTGCGGCGTCGGAAACACCGCATGCGCGCCCGATGCGATCATCGACATCAGGATCGGATAGGCGGCAAAGACGTGGAAAAGCGGCAGCGGGCAGATGACGATGTCGGTTTCCTTGAACAGAAGGCGCGCGCCCAGCCAGCCGTTGTAGACCATCCCGCTGACCTTGTGCTGCGCGACCTTGGGCATGCCCGTCGTCCCGCCGGTGTGGAAATAGGCCGCCACCCTGTCATGGGTCGCATCGGCAAAGGTCAGACGGTCCGACGGGTGCTTCGCACATTCCGCGGTAAAGCTGCA
Organism: Rhodobacter sp.; assembly: GCA_027487575.1. Lineage (GTDB taxonomy): Bacteria > Pseudomonadota > Alphaproteobacteria > Rhodobacterales > Rhodobacteraceae > JAIYDJ01. The sequence goes on from JAIYDJ010000083.1 coordinate 8,899, forward strand.
GATGTTGGCGCTGTGGCTGCGCGGGTTCTTCGGGCGGATCAGCGGCACGATCCACGACTTCGGCGGCGTCAGATAGCGCAGCAGATCGACCTCCAGCACGGTCTTGACGTTCGGCGCATGCTTGACCGCCTCGGCCACCTTCTGCGGCAGGTCAGTCTTCGGAAACGCCTTCAGCGTCACGACGACCTTGGCCTTCGTCTCGCGCAGGATGGCCGCGATCTGTTCGGGTTCCAGAAGCGGGTTGATCGGGTTGACGATCCCCGCCACCGACCCCGCCAACAGCGTGACGGCGGTTTCAAGACAGTTCGGCAGCACATAGGCCACCACATCCTTCTCGCCGATGCCAAGGCTGCGAAACAGGTTGGCCGCCTGCGTGACCTTCGCGTGAAGTCCATTCCACGTCAGCGTTTCGGCCTTGTCCCCCGGCCCCGAGGTCAACTGGAAACTGATGGCGGGACGCGTGCCGTGGGCGGCCTTGGCGCGGCTGAGAAAGTCATGCATCGACCGGCCGATGTCGCGATCGGCCCAAGGCTGCTCTGCTTCGATCGCCTTCAGATCCGCAAGCGCTGCGAAAGTTCCCATGTGATCCTCCCCTGACCCGCTGCCTGTTGTCCGGCAGATCGGAATGGCCAAGGATGCGCAGTTTTGCCGCATCCCGCAAGGATTTGTGATGGCCGGAAACGCAACGTCAGTCGGCGGCGGTCAGGCCGCCCCGTCGGTGAATTGCAGCCGGGCCAGCCGCGCATAAAGCCCGCCTTCCGCCACCAGCGCGTCATGCGTGCCCATCGCGGCAATGCGGCCCTGATCGAACACCACAATGACATCCGCCCGTTTCACCGTCGCCAGCCGATGCGCCACGACGACCAACGTGCGTCCTTCGGCCAGCCGGTCCACCGCAAATTGCACCGCCTGTTCGCTTTCGGCATCCAGCGCCGATGTCGCCTCGTCCAGCAACAGCACGGGCGCGTCGCGCAGGATGGCGCGGGCAATCGCGATCCGCTGCTTCTGCCCGCCCGACAGCATCACCCCCCGTTCGCCGAGCCAGGTTTCGTAGCCCTGCGGCAGGCGGTCGATGAACTCTGCCGCCGCCGCAGCCTCGGCTGCCGCCTGCACCTCGGCGTCCGTCGCATCGGGCCGGCCAAATCGGATGTTCTCGCGCGCCGAGGCGGCAAAGATCACCGGGTCCTGCGGCACCAGCGCCATGGCCGACCGGAAATCGGCGCGCGCCATGTCGCGCAGGTCGATCCCGTCCAGCGTGATCTGCCCGGCCTGCGGGTCATAGAACCGCATCAAAAGCTGCAGCACGGTCGATTTTCCCGCCCCAGACGGCCCGACCAGCGCCACCGTCTGCCCTGGCAGAACCGACAGCGTTATGCCGTCCAGCGCCGATGTGGCAGGCCGCGACGGATAGCGGAACACCACATCCCGCAGCACCAGCGCCCCCTTCACGGGGCGCGGCAACGGCACCGGCACGACCGGGTCCTGCACGCTGTCTTCGGCCTGCAGCAGTTCGACCAGCCGCTCGGTCGCGCCTGCGGCCCGTTGCAACTCGCCCCAGATTTCCGACAGCGCCCCAACCGCCCCGGCGACCATCACCGCATAGATCAGAAACTGCACCAGTTGCCCCGGCGTCATCAGCCCCGCCCGCACGTCATGCGCCCCGATCCACAGCACACCGACCACACCCGAAAACGCCAGGAAGATCACGATGGTGGTCATCACCGCCCGCGTTCCGATCCGCTTCAGTGCCGCCTGAAAGGATTTTTCGGTGACAGTGCCGAAGTCCGCGCGGGTCAGCGCCTCATGCGTGTAGGCCTGCACCGTCTGCACCGACAGCAGCGCCTCGGAGGCCGACCCGGACGAATTCGCGATCCAATCCTGACTTTCACGGCTCAACCCGCGCAGCCTGCGGCCCAGAACCACGATCGGCACGACGATCGCCGGCACGATCAGCAGCACCAGCCCCGTCAGCTTGGCCGAGGTCAGCATCAGAAGGATGATCCCGCCCACCAGCATCAGCGCGTTGCGCAGGGCAATCGACACCGAAGACCCGATGACCGACAGGATCAGGGTTGTGTCCGTGGTGATCCGGCTCAGAACCTCGCCGGTCAGGATGTTCTCGAACCACGCGGGCGACAGGCCCAGCACCCGGTCGAACACCGCGCGGCGGATGTCAGCGACCACCCGCTCCCCCAGCCGCGTGACGAAGTAGTAGCGCACCGCAGTCCCCACCGCCAGCAGCGCGGCAATTCCCAGGGCGGCGGCAAAATAGCTGTCCAGCAGCGTATCCTCGGCCGAAAACCCGTCCACGACCCTTCGCACCGCCAGCGGCAGAACCAGCGAGACCGACGCCGTCAGAACTAGGGCAAGAAGCGCAAACACAACCGTCTTGCGGTAGGGTTTCAGGAAAGGTGCCAGCGCCCGCAGCGCGCCGATCCGCTTGGACGGGGTCCGCTGGGCCGCAAGCACGCTGGTATCGGTCATCCAAATGTTCCATCTGCAGGTCCGCGCGGTGATAGGCCCTGCGCCGCGCCCCTGCAAGCGTCGCGAACGCCGCGCCCCCTTTCGCGGTTGGCGGGCCTGTGACAAGGTGCCGCCATGGCCAGATCTCCTCACTTCTGCCGCGCCGCCGGCACCGCCCCCCGCCCTGCCGCCACGTCGCGCGGCGTGGCCTTGCCGAACGGGCGCAGCATCATGGCAGAGCCCGAAACTCCGCTTGCGGGAACCGCCGCCGCTGCGGTTCGTTTCGTGGCACGGAAGGTGCGTCGGGGGGAAAGGCAGGATTGGCTGCGCCCTGCCCCTGCCCGGTCCGGCCGAACCCCGCCCGACGCTTGCCCGGCCTTGCGGCGGGTTCAGTCCCGTCCGTGCGGCTACCTGAAAGGTGACCTGTGACCAGACATTTCAAGACCACCGATGGACTGCGGCTTGCTTTCGACGACCAGGGCAGCGGTCCGCCCCTGCTGTGCCTGCCCGGACTGACCCGCAACCGTGAAGATTTCGACACCGTGTTGGGGCTGGCGCGCAAGACGCGGCTGATCCGGCTAGACTATCGCGGCCGGGGGGCTTCGGACCACGCGCCCGACTGGCAAAGCTACACGGTCGAGCGTGAGGCACTCGATGTACTGGAACTGTTGGACCATCTGAAGCTGTCCAAGGTCGCGATCCTTGGCACCTCGCGCGGCGGGTTGATCGCAATGCACCTTGCCGAAATCCATCCCGACTGCCTGTCGGGCGTCTTTCTGAATGACATCGGGCCGGTGCTGGAAGAAACCGGCCTTGCCGCCATCAGGGGTTATATCGGCCTTCCCCCGGCCTATGCCGATTTCGATGAAGCGGCGGCCGGTCTGCTCAGGGCCAATGCCGAAAGCTTCCCCGACGTCGGCCATGCGCAGTGGGTGGTGTTTGCCCGGCGCATCTACCGCCAGACCTGGGAAGGACTGGACCTGCGCTATGACCCGGCGCTGCGCGAGGCGGTGCTGGCCTGGGCAGGTCCGCCCCCCGACCGGTGGCGCCAGTTCGACGCGCTGGCCGACCTGCCGGTCGCCGTTCTGCGGGGAGAGTATTCCAATCTTCTGTCCGCCGAAACCCTGGAAGAGATGACCCGCCGCCATCCCGCCCTTCTGTCAGCGGTCGTGCCCAACCGGGGCCATGTGCCCTTCCTTGACGAGGCCGAAAGCATCGGCCTGCTCGACGACTTCCTCGAGAAACTCGAGGAATGACCTCGCGCGCGCTGATCGATGCGGCGGCTTTGCGGTTGTCCGGCCGCGTGCGCCGCACGCCCCTGCTGAACGCGCCGCTGTTGGACCGGATCGCGGGGCGACGGGTGTTCGTCAAGGCCGAATGCCTGCAATGGACCGGCAGCTTCAAGTTTCGCGGCGGCTGGTCGGCGGTGTCGGCCCTGCCCGATGAAACGCGCAGCCGGGGGGTCATCGCCTTTTCCTCGGGCAACCACGCGCAGGGGGTGGCGCTTGCCGCCAGCCTGCACGGCGTGCCTTCGGTCATCCTCATGCCCTCGGACGCGCCGGCGGTGAAGTTCGCCAACACCCGCGCCTACGGGGGCGAAGTGGTGGTCTACGACCGCGCGACCGAAGACCGTGATGCCATCGGCGCAGCCCTGTCGGCAGACCGCAACCTGACCCTGATCCGCCCTTATGACGACCCGCAGGTGATCGCCGGACAGGGGACCGTGGGCCTTGAAATCGCCGATCAGGCCACCGAAGCCGGGATCGCCTCGGCCGAGGTCGTCACCTGCTGCGGCGGTGGCGGTCTGACGGCGGGCATCGCGCTGGCACTTGAAGGCCGGTTCCGCGTCCGCCCCGCCGAACCCGCCGGTTTTGATGACACAGCACGGTCGCTGGCCAGCGGCACGCCGCAGCGCAACGCGGCCGCCAGCGGGTCGATCTGCGATGCCATCGTCACCCCCACGCCGGGGGCGATCACCTTTCCCATCCTGCAGCGGCTTTGTGGACCGGGCCTTGTGGTGACCGACGATCAGGCGCTCCGGGCGATGGCGCTGGCCTTTGCCCATCTGCGCATCGTGCTGGAACCCGGCGGTGCGGTGGCGCTGGCTGCCTGCCTGTTCGACCAGGGCCTGCCTGATACGGTCATCTGCACCGCCTCGGGCGGCAACGTCGACCCCGCCACCTTCACTGCCGCCCTGCAGCGTTTCCCGGTCTGATCCATGCCGCTGGTCTATCTGCCCGACATCCGCCTGAACATCCGCCTCGACGGGCCAGAAACCGCGCCGCCTCTGGTGCTGCTGCATGCCCTCGGCACGGACCTTGCACTGTTCGACGGGTTGGTTGCCTTGCTGCCCGGCCTGCGCATCCTGCGTGTCGACCTGCGCGGCCACGGCCAATCCGATGTGCCCGACGGCCCTTATGCCATGGGCGCGCTGATCCGCGACGTCGAACGAATGATGGATCATGCGGGCTTGCGGGACGCCGTGGTGCTGGGTGTGTCACTCGGCGGGCTGATCGCGCAGGGCCTCGCGGTCAAGCGTCTGGACCTTGTCCGCGCTCTGGTCCTGTCCAACACCGCCGCGCGCATCGGGTCGCCCGCGATGTGGGACGACCGGTGCCAACAGATCGCCGCCACCGGGCTGGAACCCTACGCGGACGGCGCGATGGAACGGATGTTCGGCCGCACCTGGCGCAGCGCCGCCGCGATGCCTGCAACACGCGCGCGCCTTGTCTCGACCGACCCCCGCGGCTGGATCGGCTGCGCCCGCGCCATCGCCGGGACCGACTTCTACGCCACGACCGCCACCCTGACGCTGCCGACCCTCGTTCTGGCGGGCGACCGCGACGGCACCACCCCGCCCGACCTTGTGCGCGAAACCGCCGACCTGATCCGCGGCAGCGCGTTCCACCTGATCCGCGGCGCAGGCCATCTGCCCTTCTGTGAAAAACCCGACGAATACGCCGCACTCCTGACCGACTTCCTCCGCCGGACAGGTCATCTCGCGCCCCGGCCACCGGACTGACACCATCCCCTTCATTTTCTGTCCCCAAATATCCCACGGGGGTCCGGGGGTGTGAAACCCCCGGTCGACCTTGATGCCGCAAACCGCCGCCAATCCCGAAAGCCCCGCCGATGCAAAGCCCGAACAAACTCGCGATGACCTTCATTCTGGCCACGGTGGCGCTCGACAGCATCGGCATCGGCCTGATCTTCCCGGTGATGCCCGATCTGATGACCGAAGTGACGGGTGGCACGCTGGGCGAAGCGGCGCTTTGGGGCGGGGTGCTGACGGCGTCCTTTGCCGTCATGCAGTTCCTGTTCGGCCCGATCGTCGGCAACCTGTCGGACCGGTTCGGCCGCCGCCCGATCTTCCTTGTCTCGCTGGCCGTCATGGCGCTCGACTACGTCATGATGGCGCTGGCCCCCACCATCTGGCTGCTTCTGGCGGTGCGGATGGTCGCGGGGATGGCAGCCGCGACCCATTCGACCGCCTTCGCCTATGTCGCGGACATCTCGGAACCCGATGACAGGGCCAAACGCTTCGGCTATGTCGGCGCGGCCTTCGGCTTGGGCTTTGTCGCGGGCCCGATGATCGGCGGCCTGCTGGCGGTGATCGACACCCGCGCGCCGTTCTGGGCCGCTGCAGCCTTGGCCACCGCCAACCTGATCTTCGGCTGGTTCATCCTGCCCGAAAGCCTGAAGCCCGCACTGCGCCGCCCGTTCAGCTGGTCGCGCGCCAATCCGCTGACCTCGTTCGCGGCGATCCGCAAGCTGCCGGGCCTGCGCATCCTGCTGCTGGTGACCTTCATCTATGCCGTCACCTTCAACGTCTGGCCCGCGCTCTGGTCCTACTACGGCAAGGCCGCCTTCGGCTGGGACCCGCTGTGGATCGGCATTTCACTGGCGATCTTCGGCATCTGCATGGCCACAGCGCAGGCCACCCTCGTCGCCCCGATGATCAAGCGCTTCGGCGAACGGCGCACCGCAACCTACGGCATGATGGCCGAAGTCGGCACCTACACCTTTTTCGGCTTCATCAGTTCGGGCTTCTGGGCGCTGGTGTTCACCCCGGTCACCGCGTTGGGCGGCGTGACCGGACCCGCGCTGCAGGCGATGGCCAGCCGTCTGACCCCCGAAACCCAGCAGGGCGAGTTGCAGGGCATCAACACCTCGCTCAACGCGCTGGCGATGATCGTGGCCCCGCTGGTGATGACCTGGATCTTCGAGATCTTCACCGCCCCCACCGCGCCTGTCTTTCTGCCGGGCGCGCCCTTCCTGTTGTCGGCGGTCCTGATGGTCGCTGTCGTCATAATCTTTGTCGCCGCCCCGCGCGCCGCCACCCCCCCGCCCCCCTAGCCTTCCGCGAAAGCCGAGGGGGACATCATGAAACTGCAGGACCTTGAAATCTTCGTCGTGGCCCCTCCGGCCCCCGGCTGGGGCGGGCGCTACTGGATCTTCACCAAGCTGACCACCGCCTGCGGGATCACCGGCTATGGCGAATGCTATGCCTCCACCGTCGGCCCCAAGGCGATGCGCGCGGTGATCGAGGACGTGTTCGAACGGCACATGCAGGGCACCAGCCCCGAAAACATCGAGCTGATGTACCGCCGGGTCTATTCCTCGGGCTTCACGCAGCGCCCCGATCCCACGGTCATGGGCGCGTTTGCGGGGCTGGAGATCGCCTGCTGGGACATTCTGGGAAAGGCCCGCAACCGCCCGGTCTGGGCGCTGCTGGGCGGGAAAATGAACGACCGCATCCGCGCCTATACCTATCTGTACCCCGAGCCTGATCAGGACGCGTCCGAATTCTGGGTCAACCCCGACTGGACCGCCGAGGCCGCCGCGAAATGCGTTCAGCAGGGCTTTACCGCCGTCAAGTTCGACCCCGCCGGCCCCTACACCATCCGGGGCGGCCACGAACCCGCCATGTCCGACATCACCCGTTCAGTCGCGTTCTGCGCGAAAATCCGGGAAGCGGTGGGCGACAAGGCAGACCTTCTGTTCGGCACGCATGGCCAGTTCACCACCCCCGGTGCCATCCGCATGGGTCAGGCGCTGGAGCCCTATCTGCCACTCTGGTACGAAGAGCCGATCCCGCCCGACAACCTGTTGGAGTTTGCCGAGGTCGCGCGCCACGTCCGCATTCCGCTGGCCACCGGCGAACGCCTGACCACCAAGACCGAATTCGGCGCTTTGCTGCGTCATGGCGGGGTGCGCATCCTGCAACCCGCACTGGGGCGCGTTGGCGGCATCTGGGAGGCGAAGAAGATCGCCGCCATCGCCGAAATCTACAACGCCGAAATGGCCCCACATCTTTATGCTGGCCCGGTCGAATGGGCGGCCAACATCCACCTTGCGGCGTCGATCCCCAACCTTCTGATCGCGGAAACCATCCAGACGGGCGGCACCTTCCACCTTGCGCTGATCAAGAACTCGATCCGGTTCGAGGACGGCTATGTCATCCCGCCCGACACACCCGGCCTTGGCATCGAATTCGACGAGGATCTGGCCCGCGCCCATCCCTTTACCGGCACCGGCCTGCACCTGCAGATGCAGGAAGCCCCCTGCGACTACCGCCACGGCAACCGGTTCGAAGGCGGCGCGCCCAGCGAAACCTGACGCGTCGCGGCATTCGAAAGACGTTGGCGTCGTTGGTCGTGAACCGACCCGCACGCCTGCGCGGTCAGCGGCCAGAGGGTAACAGTACCCGCCGCGGGACTGGCGGTTTGCACGAGTTTTTGGCGACAAGGCGGACGCATCACCGGAACCGATCGGCGCAAACCACGTTTGCCTCGCGACCCGCCGACAAAAAGGATGCTGCCATGATGCCGCCCCCGACGTCCCTTGTAACGCCGTCAGGCGACCAGCCCATCATCGACGCGCTGATGGCCCTGCACACGCGCACGGTCGACACCCAGACCGGTTATGAAAAGATGCTGGAAAAGGCCGAACCCGAATTCCGCCCCGTCGTCGAGGGCTTCTATGATCTGCACAGCGCGCACGCGGCGCGGATCGCGGGCATTCTGGCGGCAAAGGGTCATATGGTGGATGGCGACGGTTCGATGATGGGCGCGATCAACCGCACCGTGGTTGCCGTGCGGTCGTTCTTCGACGAGATCGACGCCGACACCATGACCGCGATCCGCAATGGCGAAGAGCATGTGCTGACCGCCTTCGGCGAGGCGCTGATGCAGCCCCTGCCGCAGGAAGACGTGGTACAGCTTGGGGCGATGCGCGACGAACTGATCGCCTTGCTGGACCGATCACCCGATGCGGTGGCCGCGCCGGGGCGGATCGCCTGACCACCCTTTCCTTTTCCCCTGTCCCCCGCCATCTAGGGGGGCAAGGGGAGCTTTGATGTTCAAGAACTGGCAGCAGGAAAAGGCCGTCGCGGCACTGGTGGACGAGGCGCAGGCGCTGGCCGACCGCCTCGCGCAGGCCAAACCGCATCAGGTGGACAGCTACAGCGCGCACTCCCGCTTCTGGTCTGCCAGCGCACTTGCCGAAGGGCAGGACCTTTTCACGCTGTCTGGCTGGAAGCCTGCCGCGCTGAAAGGTTTCCTGTCGGCAAGCGAAGCCCGCATCGCAACCCTGCGCAAGCAGCGCGCCTATGACAGCAGCGATGGCCTGACCATCTGGTTGCTGACGGCGCGCGCGGTGCGCGAACCGCGCATGACGCCCGCCCTGCGCCGCATATGGCGGCACCTGATGGCCGCAGGACCCAACGCGGACGCCATGGCAACCGACCTTTTGGCAGAGGCGGGCCTGCCACATCCGCAATCCCGCCGCACCCCAACCGGGTTCGAAGACCGCGACGAACCGATGCCCGACGCGGCAGGCTGATCAAGACACCTGCAGGCCGAACGCAATCGGCAGGGCCTTCTGGCGGGCGGATCGCAACCAGTCCGGGTATCCGAGCACAGCAACGCACCTGCCCGGCGCGCCCTGCCCCGGTTCGCCGGCTTGCCCCCAGAGACCGTGGCGCGCAAAGTGCCCGAAGCCTGTGAATGGGAGCCCCGAGATGAAAAACCCGACCGACATGGTCAATGCCTTCATTCCGGGGGCAGTGGCCCTCAGCCCGCAGGAAGACCGGATGATCGCGCGCCGCCGCGCGCTGATGGGGCCGGCCTACCGTCTTTTCTACGAACGCCCCCTTCAGTTCGACCGGGGTGAGGGCGTGTGGCTTTATACCCCCTCGGGCGAGGCCTATCTGGATGCCTACAACAACGTCACATCGCTCGGTCACTGTCACCCGCATGTGGTGGGCGCAATCACCCGTCAGGCGGCGCGGCTGGCGACCAACACGCGCTATCTGCATGACTCGGTTCTGACCTACGCCGAAAAGCTGCTGGCCACCTTTCCGCCGGAACTTGGGCACCTGATGTACACCTGCACCGGGTCGGACGCCAACGATCTGGCCGTGCGCATCGCGCAGGCCCATACCGGCGGCACCGGCATCATCGTGACCGAAACCGCCTATCATGGCGTGACGCAGGCGGTGGCCGCATTTTCGCCCTCGCTCGGGGCCAACATCAACCTCGGAGCCCATGTCCGCACCGTGCCCGCGCCCGACAGCTATCGCAGCCCGACCGGCAATGTCGGTGCGGAATTTGTCATGGCGGTGCAAGGGGCCATCGACGATCTGCGGCACCACGGGGTCACCCCGTCGATCCTGATCTGCGACTCGCTGTTCAGCAGCGACGGCGTGCTGTCCGAACAGCCCGGCTTTCTGCAGGGCGCGGTCGATGCGATCCACCGTGCTGGCGGACTTTACATTGCGGACGAGGTCCAGCCCGGCTTTGCGCGAACCGGTCAGGCGATGTGGGGCTTTCAGCGCCACGGGGTGCTGCCCGACATCGTCACCCTGGGCAAACCGATGGGCAACGGCTTTCCGGTGGCGGGTGTCGTCGTGCGGCCCGAGGTGATCGAGAAGTTCGGTCGCACGGCGCGGTATTTCAACACCTACGGCGGCAACGCCGTGGCAGCCGAGGCCGCGATGGCCGTCCTGGAAGTCATCGAGACCGAAGGGCTGCAGGAAAACGCAAAGGCCGTGGGTGCCTATCTGCGCGCTGGTGTCGAAGACCTGGCAACCCGGCATCCGGCCATCGGCGACGTGCGGGGCGCGGGCCTGTTTCTGGGTGTCGAAATCGTGTCGGACCGGGCGGAAAAGACAGCCGACAGCCAGAAGGCTTCGCGGATCGTGAACGGCCTTCGCGATGAACGCGTGTTGATTTCCGCCTGCGGGGCGCAGGCCAACATCCTGAAAATTCGCCCGCCCCTGATTTTCACCGGGCAGAATGCCGATTTCCTGATCGACGCGCTGGACAGGGTGCTGACCGCCGCAGGCTGACCGGCGCAGGCGCGCAACCACGGGCAGTTGCGGGTTCGTTTGGCGCGCCGTGGAGGACTCGAACCCCCGACCTGAGAATTAGAAGTTCCCTGCTCTGATCCAGCTGAGCTAACGGCGCATGCCGCAGGCTTTAAACACTCTGGTCGCCATGTCAACGACAGGTGGCGGCGGCGGGGCGTACCGGTTCATCCGACGGGAGGCTGGCGCGGCGTGTCGGGCCAGCCCCCGCTGCGCCCCGAAAGTCAGGCACGATTCCTGATCGAAATCAACATGCTGCCGGTCCGTGCCCGGCAGGGCGGGTCAGGCGATCGACCGGGTCATGAACACGCTGTTGGGGTCTTCGCGGTATCCTTCGAACGGCGGGCATTCCACGAAGCCCGCGCGGGCATAAAGCGCGCGCGCGGCGACAAAGGTCGGCTGCACACCGGTTTCCAGGCTCAGCCGGACGAATCCTGCCTGCGCAGCCTCGGTGACCAGATGATCCAGCATCCGTTTCGACAGGCCGCGCCCGCGCGCTTCGGCCAGAACATGCATCGACTTTATCTCGGCATGAGAGTCGTCGATCCGCTTGATAGCACCCATGGCCACGGGCGCGCCGGCCTCGCGCAGCACAAAGAACGCCACATCGGCCGTGGCCAACTGCCCGGCGTCCATCATGTGGATGCTTTCTGGTGGCGTGTCGTGGTGCATGTCGGCCGTGTGCCGCGCCATCAACAGCGCAAGGTCATCCGCCAGAGGACTTTCGCGGCGGATCATCAGTGCGTCCATGCACCCTTGCGGTCGGTCGCAAAGTTTTCGCCGTAGCCGCGCTGCCGGATCAGAGGCTTGCGCGGCTTGGGTTCTGTCACGTCATACTCGATGCCACGGGCCTGCGCATAGTCTTCGGCGGCAGCGCGCGTGTCGAACCGCAGCGTGACCTGCGCCTGCGTGTCGGTGCTGCTGGTCCAGCCCATCAGCGGGTCGACTTCGCGGGAACTGGCGGGTGCGAATTCCAGTACCCAGCCCTTGGCCTTGGCGGTTCCCGATTGCATGGCTGTTCGGGCTGGCTGATAAATCCGGGCACGCATTGCAAACCTCCTGCAAGACCACCCGTTACTTCCCATTTCGGGGACGGGAAGGCAAGGTGCTGCCGACGGATCACGGGGTGTGGGTGGGGTGTGGTGCGATCCGCCGACAGCGGGGTTGTGCTGCTTGCGCCTTCATTCTGCCGAAACCGGCTGAACCAGACAACCAAAAGATGCGGCGGTCCGGCGGATATTCGCTAAAACTGAATCAACCTTGTTCAGTTTCCGGAAACCATCGCTTCGGCTGGAAATTCGATGAAACATCGCATTGCGCACCCTTTTGCGAATCTTCTGCCTGTGCTTCAAGAACCGCGTTCTGTTTTTGGTCACAACCGATTTTTGCGAAAGGAAGCTGTCTTGCGCCAGATCCGTTTCTTGCTCTGTGCTGCGATCTTGTGCCTGTCGGGCACGGCGCAGGCCCAGTCCTTTGATGCCGCCGTCTATGCCGCCGATGTCCGGGGCTGGCAGGTCGATGCGCTGACCGACGGTCAGGGCTTCCTCGGCTGCGGGGGCACCACCGACCAGCCCTTCGGTGTGCTTGGCGTGATCCAGAGCCGCGACGGCTGGCTGCTGCGGGTGCCGACCCAGCAGACCGAATCCTTCGAGGGTGCCGTGGTAACCATCGGGAACCGCCAGATCGATGCGCAGATCGGCTTTCTGCCCGAAGGCGCCGGTGAAATCTATCTGACCGATCAGGCGATCGGCTGGCTTGCGCAGGCCGACGAAGTGACCGTCGCGGTGAATAACGACTATACCGCGACCTGGGGACTTCTGGGATCGGCGGCGATGATCACCAAGGTCAAGGAATGTTACGCCCGCAAGGGTTCCGCCAAAGCCGCCATCGCTGCGCCCAAGGCCGCCGTTTCCGTGGTGAAAGCGCCCGAGAGTGACGCCCAGCGGGGCGGCATCGACTGCCCTGCGCCCGGCAGCGTCGCATCGACCGGCAACGGCACCCCCGCGCAACTGCAGTTCTATAACGCCACCGACCGGGCGGTGACGCTGTACTGGCTCGATTTCAACGGCATGCCGGTCGAATATGCGGCGCTTCTGCCCGGCGAGGACTGGACGGTGGAGACCTGGGCCGAACACCCGTGGATCGCCCGCGATTTCGAGGGCACCTGCCGGGGCGGCGTGATCTATCCCGCTCCGGGCAACAGCGTCTGGGAAATCTACTGATCGGTGCGCAAGGCCCGGCCGATCCGCCGGGCCCCCCTTGTATCGGAACAAAAACGGATCAAATCTGCTGACGGACTCCGGAGAGCCAGATGCACAACAATTCCCCCACCCAGATGCCCGATCTGTCGGGCGTGATGCCCATCCGCCGCGAAAAGCTGGAAGGCGGGCGGCGGTTTGTCCTGAAATCCGAGTTTTCGGCGGCGGGCGATCAGCCCACGGCCATTGCCGAGCTGACCGGCGGCATCCGCACCGGCGAGCATGACCAGGTCCTTTTGGGCGCCACCGGCACCGGCAAGACCTTTACCATGGCCCGCATCATCGAGGAAACCCAGCGCCCGGCGATCATTCTTGCCCCGAACAAGACGCTCGCGGCGCAATTGTACGGCGAATTCAAGAACTTCTTTCCCGACAACGCGGTCGAATACTTCGTCAGCTACTACGACTACTACCAGCCCGAAGCCTACGTCGCCCGCACCGACACCTATATCGAGAAGGAATCCCAGATCAACGAACAGATCGACCGGATGCGCCATTCGGCCACCCGCGCGCTTCTGGAACGGGACGATGTGATCATCGTCGCCTCGGTGTCTTGCATCTACGGCATCCGTCCGGTCGAAACCTATTCGGCGATGACGCAGGACCTGCTGGTCGGCGGCACCTATGACCAGCGCAAGGTGATCGGCGAACTGGTGGCCCAGCAGTACCGCCGCAACGATGCCGGGTTTCAGCGCGGCAGCTTCCGTGTGCGGGGCGACAGCGTCGAAGTCTGGCCCGCCCACCTGGAGGACCGCGCCTGGCGGTTCTCGTTCTTTGGCGAGGAACTTGAATCCATCGTCGAATTCGACCCCCTGACCGGCCACAAGACCGACAGCTTCAAGCAGATCCGCATCTACGCCAACAGTCACTACGTCACCCCCCGCCCCACCATGCAGCAGGCGGTTCAGGGCATCAAAAAGGAATTGCGCCAGACGCTCGACCTGATGGTCGCCAACGGCAAGTTGCTGGAAGCGCAACGGCTGGAACAGCGCACCTCGTTCGATCTGGAAATGCTGGAAGCCACGGGAGTCTGCAACGGGATCGAGAATTACTCGCGCTACCTCACCGGGCGGGCGCCCGGTGAACCGCCACCTACCCTGTTCGAATTCATCCCCGACAATGCCATCGTCTTCGCCGACGAATCCCACGTCTCGGTTCCGCAGATCGGCGGCATGTACAAGGGCGACTTCCGGCGCAAGATGACGCTGTCGGAACACGGCTTCCGCCTGCCGTCCTGCATGGACAACCGCCCCCTGAAGTTCGAGGAATGGGACGCGATGCGCCCCCAGACGATCTTCGTCTCGGCCACCCCGGCGGCGTGGGAGTTGGAACAGACCGGCGGTGTCTTTACCGAACAGGTCATCCGCCCCACCGGCCTCGTCGACCCGCAGATCGAAATCCGCCCCGTTGACATGCAGGTCGACGACCTCTTGGACGAGATTCGCAAGGTGGCCGCCCTCGGCCTGCGCGTCCTCGTCACCACGCTGACCAAACGCATGGCCGAAGACCTGACCGAATACTTCCACGAACAGGGCATCCGCATCCGCTACATGCATTCGGACATCGACACGATCGAGCGGATCGAAATCCTGCGCGACCTGCGCCTCGGCGCTTTCGACGTGCTGGTCGGCATCAACCTCTTGCGCGAAGGCCTCGACATCCCCGAATGCGGCCTCGTCGCCATCCTCGACGCCGACAAGGAAGGCTTCCTGCGTTCGGAAACCTCGCTGATCCAGACCATCGGCCGGGCTGCCCGCAACTCTGACGGCCGGGTCATCATGTATGCCGACCGCATCACCGGCAGCATGGAACGCGCCATCGGCGAAACCACCCGCCGCCGCGAAAAGCAGATCGCCTACAACACCGCCCACGGCATCACGCCCAAAACGATCCGCAAGAACGTCGAAGATGTCCTGCTCGGCATCTATCAGGGCGACACCGATCAGGCCCGCGTCACCGCCAAGATCGACAAACCGATGATCGGCAGCAACCTCGCCGCCCACCTGACGGGGCTGCGCACCGCCATGCGCAAAGCCGCCGAAAATCTCGACTTCGAAGAAGCGGCAAGACTGCGG